>DIPH01000050.1 GCA_002424045.1 Firmicutes bacterium UBA5493
ATTCATCTGGCTGAAGCACTCCTCGAGCAATAGGTCTATCGCAATGCGGATTCATCTGCTCCATCCAATCGACAAGAGCCTGTAAAATCCAAGCCATGTTGTACTTGATCCGATAAACCCGATTCAAGTTCAGGTCGATTTCCGTAGCGATGACGACGCCGAAATCTTCCGATGTAACAATCTCGGCAGAGTAACTCTTTCCATCCTTCTCGATCCCAACAAGTACTCCATCTGGCAGGTTGAACTCCTCGTCAATCGTCCCATAATAGACTGTAGGCTTACTCCTATTGACACGTTTCAACGGCGTAAACTCCAAGATGATATCGTTCTTCTCCGCTTCGGCAATCTCTAAGTTTAGAGTAGAGATGAAACTAGACAAGGCTTCCGGCATCGTGAACACTGATGACCACTCCTTTGTTTGGTTTACTCCTTTGCAGTTTTCCATTAGGAGGCCTCTTGCTTGCCTTTCAAGCCGAACAGACGAATGAGATAAAAGTTCTCCTCTTCCATGCGTTTGCCAGCTTCCCATTCTTGCTGACTGATGGGAAGAACAGACACGACACCATTTGCCTTGACCCCTGGCATGGCTTGCGCGATGTCCAGCACACCGATGCAATTGGCAGTTTTCTCAGTAACCAGGTAACGCGCAACACTCACTTCTTTTCCAATGCCAACATGACCATAACGGCAGACTACTTTCCAATAGCGCCAATTAATAGGAACGCACCTCCCTAATTAGTCCAGTCTTCTAAATAAGACTTGGCTCAAGAGATCGTAGGAGGGGGAATACTACCGCATTCCCCCACAAAAACAGTACCTATTTGGCTATATCAATCTCACCACGTTCATGCAGAACCAACAACTGTCTAGTTAGCCATAGCGCAAATCCCAGAACATCCTGTTGCTCAACAGCAATACATTGACCAGTCTTCCCACGAATCATGAGGGCATTACAAGTATTGAAGAAGTAAGGTGCCCACTCTATAAGCAAACTTCCCTTGCCAACAGTGTCTACCATGCCTACAAACAACTGATGATCGAGTTGACGTTGTGGTTGCTGCTTCAAGGCGGTCAAAATCGCCTCAACTAAGTATCGAACCCGCTCGATCGGTAAAACGATGTGCTTCTTTTTCCCTCGGGAACCTCGGATTCTTTCCATGACCAACTCTTTTCCTTGAATTCGCAGTTCAATAAAGACTTGCTTTGTTGCCCAACTGTCACGGTAACTTGCCAATGCCATCGCCCTTTCTGTTTCTGTTTTTTTAATGCCAGAAAATGAAAAGCTCTTCTAGATATGATGAATATCCAGAAGAGAGTTACGGCTTGCATATTCTGTTGTCCGAAGTTGTGTCGTTCCCCCAAATCGCCGCTATAGCTGCGATTTTCAGCAACAAAGTCCAGCTTTGCTGCCATCAGTGGGTCGAGTCTGCCTATTATGTAATGTAGTTTCGCCACTTGCCAGGCCGACCATTTGCGCATATTATAAGGAAGCGCAACAAAGGGGAAGCCTTAAAAACGGGTACCAAAAACCTGGCCTACAAAAGAGGCCTTTTACTCGGTTCTTGTCCTAGGATTTTGCTTATAAGGTACCCATGACTATTTTACCTATAGGAGGGATAATTTGTCAAGTTAATTTATTGTAAACGCCCGCTTTCCTGCACGGACACGAGCTTTGTGCGCCGAGTAAGAACGGGAAATTATCAAATTTGACCCAAGAGCGCTCTTCATCCGCGAGTTTTCTCGTTAAAGCAATTTGTATCTTCTCACTTCCCTCTTATCGGAAAATCGGCCTTGGTTAATTTGCTTGCAGAATAATTCTGCTTTTGGCGCTAAAACACTTCATCATCGCCAAGAAGACCCAATAATTCTACGGGACCTAGTACATAAGGCAAACCTGTTGACGCTCTGGAGAGCAGGGAAATCAACAAAGAGAATTCTGAAATAACCGGGAATGATGTGTCCTTCCCAAGCTGATCCACATCTATGCTACCTTGACCTGTAATCTCCACCATGGCCTGGTAAGAGGCAACTATCGTAAAAAAACCAGGATGTTCAAAGCGGAACTCCCAGATTAATCCTAGGTCACCATCTTCATCATGTCCTAAAATAGCTATTTCCATTGTACATTCAGGCATCGCTGCCAAAAAGTCGCTTTCTTCATCATCTTCGTTCATTTCATAATCGACATGCAATAGAGCAATACTACCCGGAATAATCATACCTCTAATCTCGTCTTGCTTTTGCCTTAAGTGAACTACTTTATCCTTGTTCTTCACTTTCTTCCCCTCCATCATTTAGCCTATCTGGATCGCGAGTCTATCTTCGACTGTAATTCGATCCCGTCGATCCCGGGCGGGATCACTAAGGCCAACCTTATCTTTTACCTCCATGCATATCCTTCAATTCTAGCTACCCATATCGGTTCCCTGCTTAAATCAAGGGCCCACGAGGTTTCTGTAGCACCTGACAGCCACGTATGCTTAAGGCCCATTCTCCCAAAGAGAATAGGCCTTATCTTTACCCAACATCCATTTTGATTCATTCAGTACCTCCACCAGATCCTGTCACCCAAAGCTCGTAAAACCGCCGAAGTTCGATAAACTTGGCGATGTCCAGCCTATTGAATCAATCAAGTTCGCCTAGGATGATTATAGAATTGTACTCCGTAATTGCTAGCTGATCGCCTTTAGGCGACCAAGCTAGAGTCTCTAAACCCCACCTCTGGCCAGGATACGTATAAAGAATTTCACCCGTACTCATATCCCAAATGTGTATCGTGCCACTATGGCTGCCCCCTGCCAGATAACGCCCACAAGGGGACCACTCCAAGGCGGTAACTAAGTTTTCATCGCCAACCAAGGCCCTTGCAATCTGATCTGTTTCTAGATCCCAAATACGGATCGTCCGATCATAACTGGAGCTAGCTAAATACTTGCCATCAGGAGACCAGGCAAGAGTTTGAACCCAATCGGTGTGCCCTTTAAGTTTTTTGATTTCCTTCCCTGTTACGCCGCTATAAATGTGAATAGCCTGATCGTAGCCCCCAAAAGCGACTTGATCACTTTGGGGCGACCAAGCAACGGTAGTAATCCATCCTTCGGGATTTTGTATACCCAGTAATTGGGTTCCCGTGGGCACATCCCAAACTGCGACAGTTTTATCCCAACTAGCACTCGCAAGCCTTTTACCATTAGGCGCCCAGCTTAAAGAAAGAACGATGTCTTCATGGCTAACAGAGTGCATCCCAACGGCAAATTCAAAACCCTTTTCATGTACAAATGGCTTTTTAATACGTTCAGTGAAAGCACCAAGGTATTCGCCTTCCGTAACGTTCCAAACACGCACCAATAAGTCATGACCTCCGCTGGCTAGGTACGTGCCATCTGGTGACCAAGCCAGATCTTCCATAGGCCCGCTATGGCCGGGAAGCAGTTGAAACTTTTCTTTTCGTGCATCGAGATCCCAGATCCGGATTATCCTGTCTTCCCCTCCAGAGGCCAGATAATCTCCCTGAGGTGACCAAGCTAAAGCCTTGATAGCACTGGTGTGACCCGCGATTTTCAATGCATTCTCCCCTGATTCTGCTGACCAAAGATCAATGATGCCCTTATAACCTCCACTAGCTAACAGGTGTGATTCTCTGCCCCAATCTAATGCAAAGATGTAATTCTCCGTATTGATGCTTTGCACCAACTCTTGCTTATCCCAATCCCAAACCTGGATCACTCTGTCTGTACCAGCACTGGCTAAATAATGGGCATCAAAAGACCAACTTAAGATAGCAGCTTCGCCTTGGTACTCCTCAAGGAAAGTCCTCTCCCCTGTTTCGAAGTTAAGAACCTCTAAAGCACCGCTTTTAGAAGCCATGGCAACTAAAGATCCCTTTGGCGCAGCAGATAGGGACATAATCTTATCCCTCGTCTCAAACTCAGCACTAAGTTCCCCTTGATCAACCTGCCAGACTCTTAAGCTTAAATCATCGCCGCCACTAAACAAAAACTTACTGTCTGGAGACCAAGCAACCGCCCTCACCCAGTTTTCGTTAGTGAACGACTTTAGTTCATTTCCCGTAGCAAAATCCCAAATCCTAACCTCACAATCCCAGCCAGAACTAGCAAGTTTGGTTCCATCAGGTGACCATGCTAAATCTGTAAGTAAGTTAGTATGGCCTTTTAGTGTCTTGACTTCTAGACCTGTCTGCCAATCCCAGATCTTAATTTTGCCATCTCTAGCCCCGCTGGCTAAGTAGTGGCCTTGAGGAGAAAACGCAATAACCTTAATAGCACTTGTGTGGCCGGTCATTGTTCTCACTAGTTGTCCATCGTCTGTTCTCCAAATCCTGATTGTCCTATCATTACTACCGGTGGCTATGTACCTATCATCTGCAGAAAAGGCAATTGCTACAACCAGATCTAGGTGACCATCGAAAGAAAATTGTGTTCCCCAATTGGCAAAATCAGGTTCTGCCCAAGGATAAGCCACAAATTCAAACTCCTGGTCTTCCCCTACTACCTGCTTTTCCGGGAGAAACCTATAACCGGTTTTACGGGGAATAATGACCGCTTCACTAAGAGCAGTAGTCTCAAAGTACCCGCCCGCATCTGTCTCCACATGTGAACTCGTTTCATCCACAACTAAGAGGCTGACACCTGCCAAACCCAGAGCCTTATCTTCCGTTGCCTCGGCCACAACAACCTTCCCCGAAATAACGCTCGTCTCAGGCAGAGCATCGCGCTGATCGCAACCGCTTACGGGTAAGACAAGCAAAATGAAACAAAACATCAAGAAAAGGCACTTAGGCTTTCTGATCATATCTCCCACATCCCCCTTCGTCTTCTTGTACTCTAAAGCTACTACTTCAGAAACACATAGAATCCTCTTTTTCCAAATCTAACGAGCATCTTTTTCCAAATCTAACGAGCATCGCTCCTGCCTTTTCCCGCGGCAAGAAGCGGTGCTCATTTTCCTCGTTGACCGGCGATTCCATAAGCTGAGAGTAATCATCGTAAAAGGTAAGCCACTTCAGGATGTTTACCGCTCGATCCCGCAATACGATAGTAACGAGGCTTGCATCTTTCTGGATGATTCGCCAATAAGAATCCTTCAACCCGCTTGGAGGCATCGCGATCACAAAATCATCAGCGTTCTCCCCTAGGATCTTCTGCAACACCACCCTGGTGTTCTTACGATAGTCATGGCCTGTCCACCATTTCTGTCGCAACAATCGGTGTTTGGTTAGTTCCTAAATTAACGATATTGGTATGATTAAATTATCCTTGTTGAACGCACTAAGTGTGTCTGCTGTGCAAAGAACAGCGCCCGTTCCACGTTGTAGCGGCGACCGTTCCAGAACTCCGAAGACCCGTATCAACCGCGCATCAGGCGTGGCCGTTTTCTTGACCTCTATAGGATAGAGGTACCCGTCCATTTCAATAATAATATCTATCTCTTTGGAATCTTTGTCTCTGTAGTAGTACAAAAATAGCTCTCTACCAGAGTTATAGTGGCTTTTTATTATTTCGGACACTACATAGTTTTCAAGCACTGCACCATTCATCGCACCACTCATTAGAGTGGCTGGATCACTCCATTTTGTGAGGTAACTGACTAGCCCCGTATCGTAGAAATAGAGTTTGGGTGCCTTGACAGTACGCTTCAGGACATTATTCGAATAGGGATGCAAATAGAAGATTATACCCAGCGTTTCTAGAATTCGCAGCCAACTTTTTGCCGTTGTCTGATCAATATCACTATGCTCGGCTATTGTCCGATAATTCACCATTTGCCCAGAGAGAGCGGCGGCAGCAGTCATGAAATTCATGAACTTGAGCGAATCAATAGCGCCAGATAACCCTTTTACATCACGGTCAATATAGGTGCTAACATAGCTTGAGTAAAAAATACTTCGGTTCGTATATTTTCCGCTGATCAGCGCAGGCATACCACCATTAAATATGCGCTCATAAATCTCGGGAGTACCTGCCTTTGAAGTAGTTTTCTCCCTTTCCAAAAGCATATCCAAGTTGACTTCGAAAGGCATTGTCTTGGTGCCCAAAATCTCTTGCTGAGAAAGGGGAAGCATTTGGAGCAGAGCAACTCGGCCCGCAAGCGATTCCTGAACTCCTTCCATCAATTTAAAGACCTGAGAGCCCGTGAGCCAAAAGTCTCCAGCTCTGTGATTCTTATCAACCCATATTTTGATATACGGAAAAAGCTCCGGTGCGTACTGGACTTCGTCAATGAAGAGCGGTGGCCTGTGGATCTGAAAGAACATCGCTGGATCTTCTTTGGCCATCTTACGCTCGGTTAGATCATCGAGCGTCACATAAGCGCGGCCAATGTTTTCTTCATCCATTAGTTTCTTGAGCATAGTCGTCTTGCCAACCTGGCGCGGCCCTGTCAGTAAAATGGCAGGAAACTGTCGGTTGAGCTCAAGAAACGTATCCTCCATGGCTCGATTGACGTACTTCATATCACGCCTGACCCCCTTCGGCTAATATTGTGTTCGTCCCTATTATAGCCGAAACGTGGCAAAAATACAATGCAATGAGGAGTTTTTGACACAGTCTCCATGAGTCTAGGCGCACAATATGATTGGTACTACTCGCACCTGGCCTAGTCTCGCTCCAACCCCAACTCTTCCACCATAGCCCATCTATTCTTATACTTCCTTGCCCATTTTTCCTTGAGTTCTTCCACAATGGAAGGCCCACCGGGGTACTTGGCTATCCTCCCAAGCTCCTCCTTGATCTTGACATAGTGCCTGCGACCACCGGCATGCTCTGCCCATTCTATAACCCTGCGGACTAAGAGGTCCCGCATCTCGTCTGTGAAGTTATCCTTCAAAAGCTCTTCATAGGTATCAAGATCCCAATGGTTGAAATCCTCTTGGAGAGCAGCCACCAATTCCCGCGAGAGATTCTCCTTGGCATAGATTTTTTTCAGATCCACACCCTTTTCTCTGAGCCGGTGGAGAACATAATCCCTCTCACTAGGCCACTCCTGCGGGGATACCATGCTTTTGTACTCCAGGTAGGCATCTAGTTGCCCAGGGGCATAGTCCAGCACCCTCAAGAGTCCTTCCCGGCGAAGGGCATGATGATCACTAAGTCTATGGTAAACCTCCATCAGCTTGCGGCTGTACCTGTCGGCCATCCCCCAGTGGTCTTTAAAACGCTCCTTACCGTCCTTCAAAAGGTCCATGGCTCTTTCGTATTCTCCGAAGCTTAGATGGCGCTCCACAACGAATAACCTAAGCTCAGGGAGGTCACGGTTTATGCCAAGGAGCTGCTGAGCCCGCTCTTCATAGCCCAAAGCCCACAGTGTTTTAAGCTTATGGCCTAGCCAATAGCTGCGTCAAAGTACAGGCAGATGTATACTCCTCTTTGTCTATCAGTTCTTGAATGGAGGAGATAATCGCATTCACATCCGAGCTAAAGGCGTCTACCTCATCGTACTCAATATAGCCCGAAGAACCTAAGTGAAAGCGAAAGACAGAATCAATCTGCCGCAAATAAAGTGATTCACTTAAAATGCCCCGCTCTTGATACATACTAAGAAACCTAGTACGCAGAGCTTCATTGATCTGAAGTTCACGCCCGAAGAAATCGATGATGTCTTCTTGCGGTAGTGATTCTAGAATCTCCAGGGACAGACTTAGATCCGAGCGCACCTCAAGTTCCCCGTCTTCTTCGTCTAAGGCATATAAAACCGCAGCTAAGTGCTTACAGTTATGACTATCTGGAAAATACGGACAACTGCACTCTAGGACTTCGATACCATCATCCTTCAGCTCAATATAGACGGTGTAATCCTCAGAGCCCTGTACTGTAGCCCAAATTTGATTCCTGTCTCTCTTCAGGTTGTGGACAGCACCATCTTGGAAGTAGGAGTAGCCACGTTGCAGAATGTGGTCCCTAAACAAATGCTCAAATAAAATCGTCACAATTTCAACTCCTTGGCCAGAACAATGTAAGCTGTTCAGTGAGCTTCTACATCCTGAAGGGCCAGTCCTTCTTGGGTTTTGGAGCACCGCCCCTCCTTCCCCAACGGAAGGTTTCCGGCAATGATGCCACTAAAGAAAGGTTCAGATTATCGTCAGGATATTCTAGATCACGGCGGAGCTTGAAGAACTAAACTTACCTTATTCCATAGATCTATCAATATTAGAGACTATTGAGAATCAGGACTTACCAGAAGAGACAGAACAAATGCCATCGGGATAAATGTTTATTAGCTCCGATGGCACAATAATATTTCTATTCAGGTTAATTTGAACCGCTACGCTTGGTCAGATACTCCCTTACAACCCTGACACTCTCCTCGGCAGCCTCCCAGCGCCCAACCTCAATCATGAGAACACCATCAAAACCTTGAGCAAGCATCAGATCCAAGGTATTGGTAACATCTAAGACGCCTGTACCTAGAGCCACATGATCTTGCAGGATCTTCTTGCCGCCTTCTAGAGTCCACTCCACAGCATCATGGAAGTGAAATTCCCGGATCAAATCACGGTGCCCATCTACCACATGCTTGAGATCGGCACCTTCTAAGACAAGATGACCAATATCACAGCAAATGCCTGTTCCCAGCTCTCTGGCTATGGCAAAGGGTTTCTGCCATCCGCTCTTGATGTTTTCCACAAGGAGCTTGCCTTCTGGCGCTTCGTTTAGAATCTCCTTAATCCCAGCTTTCGCCCTGACGTACATGGCATCTACAATCTTCTCCTTGATTTCAGAAGCCATGTGGGGTTTAGACTCTACTTGCTTTAGCATCATCTCGGTTAGATGCATTACATAGTGCTCGACTTTGAGCGCCTCTTCTAGCTGGCGGATGATCTTTTTATAACTCTCTATACTAGCTTCCCAAATGGGCTGGCACAATGAAGAAACATCCAATCCCCGAAAAGGCAGATGTACTGTGTAACCAACGCCCGAACTTGCCTGGTAATCGGCTAGCGCAACTATGGTACGCTCTGTGAAAAGTCGCGGACAGATCACCATCAAATTGGCCGGCAATTCTACCACATCTACCCCTAGTTTTTCATGGAGGTGCTGCACTGCCCCAACTAAGGTCATTTCATCAAGATCAGGTCGAACGTTGAGAGCAATATGATCACCACTAAAA
Source organism: Firmicutes bacterium UBA5493 (assembly GCA_002424045.1). Taxonomy (GTDB): domain Bacteria; phylum Bacillota; class Limnochordia; order Darwinibacteriales; family Darwinibacteriaceae; genus UBA5420. The sequence goes on from DIPH01000050.1 coordinate 9,127, forward strand.
AGATCTACTGTATTTACACCTAGTTTCATTCGTTGCACTTCCTTTCCTGAAGCAGCGGTTGACTTACACCTTTTAAGCCAACCAAGCCTAAAATTGTGAGTAAAATCTGCTGCGGTCCTTGGTAAGCGTTTGTAGGGTCAAACCACTCTCCCAGAGAATGTACCCCACCGAAGTCACCACCAGAGCCCAAGGTTATGGCAGGAATGCCTAAACTTAAGGGAACATTGGCATCAGTACCTTTGGGGCCTTGGGTGGTGGGAGTAAGCTCCAGTACCCTAGCTGAACTGACCGCCGTTTGCACTATGGCCTCGCTAAAATCTTGACTTCCTGCGGGTCGATCTCCCACACGTTCTAGTTGAATTGCGATCATCTCAGAATTCCACCTATCGTTCTCAGCTGCACAGCCGTGCTGCACTAGTTCTAGCACCTGTTCCTCAATCTTCAAAAGGCTGTCAGCTGCTGTGGAGCGCAAATCAATTAGCATTTCCGCCTCTGCGGCCAGACTATTCACAGAGCTTCCCCCCTGCACCACACCTACTGTAAAAGTGGTTTTGGGATGAGGGGGCACTTGCAGATCGGCAATGGCTGCAATGGCTCGACCCAGGGCATGAATCGAACTGGGCTTACCAAAGTCATTGAAGCTATGGCCACCTGGTCCTTGATAGGTCACTTTATAGCGTCTACTCCCTGTACATTCATAAGTCACCTGGCCTGCTTGACCTGGCTCTAAGGCGATAAAACCATCTACATCGCGGCGTTCTGCACAAAAAGCTTTCACGCCCTGAAGATCGCCTAAGCCCTCTTCACAAACTGTGGCTCCTATGATCAGATTTCCCACGGTTGTTAGCTTGGAATGATCAAAAGCTCGCAAGATAGTGAGAATCGACGCTAAACCCCTGCTGTCATCGGCGATACTGGGTCCGTAAACCTTGCCATTGCGCACTTCTGGACGAACATGTGTGTCGAGAGGGAAAACGGTATCTAGGTGGGCAAAGACCACGAGGGTGGGGCCTCTTTCTGTTCCACGCCTAATTCCATACACATTTCCCGCAGCATCACGGACTACGTTTTCTAAACCTAACTCTTCCAAACGAGATTTATAATAAGCGCCCCGCATTGCTTCGTCAAAGGTTGGAGCTGGAATAGCTGCGATATCCATCTGATCTTTCATGGTGGTGTCTTGGTCTCCCTTTAAGAAGGCCAATGCCTCCTGTACCTTTGAATCTAAAGACAAGTTGCGCACTACCTCTAAAATACCTTTCTTGACTACCGCAATTTCCATTCTCCCCGCCCACTCCCTTCACTACTTAGCCAGATGCAGTATCTTGACAATATCAGCGGCCTTAAGCTGCACAAAATTACCTACTGTAAACTCCCCGCCCCCTGTACACTTGGTGGCAATTTCAGAAAACCTAGCATCATCAATCCCCAATTGACATAAGCGCGTAGGTAGACCGAGTTTTGCAAAGAACTCCTCTAGGCGTACGATCCCTTCAGTGGCAATTTGGGGGCTTTTGCCCGCAGCATCTACCTGCCACACTCTGGTGGCCAACTGCACAAAGCGATCTAAATCGTGCTCTAAAACATGGCGCATCCATGCAGGTAAGAGTACTGCCATACCGGCCCCGTGGGGCACATCATAAAGACCGCTGATTTCATGTTCAATAGCATGGCAGGCCCAATCTCCCACCCGGCCCGTATCCAAAAGACCGTTATGGGCAAGTGTCCCTGCCCACATCACCTCAGCCCTAGCCGCGTAATTATTCGGTTCAGCCACGGCGAGAGGGAGATTTTGAATCATCGAACTTAAGATAGCCTCGCATAAACGGTCTGTTAAATCCACATCCTGAACGGTGGTAAAATAACGTTCCAAAACATGGGAGATAATATCCCCACCGCCACAGGCGGTTTGATAGGGCGGCAGACTAAAGCTGAGTTCAGGATTCATGATGGCAAACTTTGGGATCACCTGCTCACTCCAGGCTAACCGCTTGAGCTGGCCTTCTTCCTTGGTAAGCACAGTGCCACCCCCTGCTTCGCTTCCTGAACCTGGAATGGTTAAAACAACCCCCAAGGGTAGTGCACTTTGGGCCAAGGCCTTGCCCTCATAAAAATCCCACACCTCACCTGTATAAGGCACGCCCATGGCAATAGCTTTAGCTGAGTCGATTACACTCCCGCCACCTACTGCCAAAATACAGTCCACCTGTTTCTGGCGACCAAGCTCAATGCCCTTGTGTACCAAATCCAACCTGGGATTGGGCCGCACCCCACCTAATTCAACAACTTCTACGCCAGCTTCTGCTAAAGATTGACAAATGCGATCCTTAAGACCACTTTTCACGATACTGGCCTGCCCATAGTGGAGCAGCACCTTATTGCCAAGCCCCTTAGTGGCTTCTCCCACCTTTTGTTCTGTTTGCTGCCCAAAGACAATTTGGGTTGGACTAGAAAATGTAAAGTTCTGCACATCAATTCCTCCTTACCAGCTCCACGCCGAATTCCCGGGCCAGCTCTTCTAGCCCCTGATAGGTAACTTCACCGAGCTTTACGCCCTCTTTGAGCGATCTGTGCCGGGCTTCATACTCCTTCTCGCCGTGAATGAAAATACGCTCTGCTCCCTCAGCTTTGTCACTGGCGCGGATTGCTTCAATAATATAAGTAAAATGGCGACGGATAGCTACAGGATCCCCAAATAGATCCAGCCTAACAGCCCCGAAGAAGTGGCAAACGCCCCCCACCTCCCGGTAGGTCTCCGCACTCCAGCTACCCTGGGCTAGACCTGCCGTTAAAAGTTCAATAAGCAGGGCCAGACCAAAGCCCTTATGCCCGCCAAACTCCTCGCCCTCTCCCCCGAGGGCCAGAATTCCGCCTAGAGCATTTTCCTTGAGCTGATAAATCACATCTGACGGGTCAGTTGCTGAATGGCCTAGCCGATCAACTGCCCAACCCTGGGGAATGCTGTGCTTGCGCCTGGCATATGTCTCCAGCTTGCCAAGGGGAACCACACTGGTAGCCATATCAACTAGAACTGGGAAACCATCCCCAGTGGGAAAAGCCAACGCTAAGGGATTGGTACCCATTAAAGGTCGCTTGCCAAAGGTGGGCACCACATAGGGCCCTGTATTGGTCAAGGCAATTCCCAGCATATTCTGATCCACACACTTTTCTGCAAAATAACCGGCAATGCCGAAATGGTTAGAATTACGCACCGCGACAAAGCCCACTCCTGTGCTTTCAGCCTTAGAGATGGCCTTTTGCATGGCCACATCGGCTATGTATTGTCCCACCCCAGCGTTTCCATCTAAAAGTACCGTAAGCGGTGATTCCTGCACAACATGGGGTAAAGCGGCAGGGTCGATCAGTCCTTGGGCAATATGATTCACATAACGCCTGAGCCTAGCCACCCCATGGGAGGCAATGCCCCGGGCATCTGCTTCTACCAAGACTTCAGCAACCAGAGCAGCCCTCTTTTGATCACAACCCACAGCCTGCATAATCTCTGAGGCAAAACTCTTTAACTGCCCATAATCCATTTGGATGGTTGTTAACATAAAACTTCCTCCTTCTGTTTTGGTAAAGCAAAAAGGATCAGTGCAAAGCCCACTAACGTGATTACGGACAAAAGTGTCCAAAGAAGGTTAAAGGAAAGGGCAGCTACCCCTCCTAAGAGCATGGCTCCACTGGACATTCCTAAATCAAAGCTGTTATTCAAAAAGGAAACGGATTGGGAACGTTCGGCCAAAGTGGTCTTATCCATAACCAGCGCCATTAGAGCTGTGTTCACTGCCCCAAACCCAAAACCGATCAATAAACCACAGGTGATCAGCACAAGATACCCCCCCAACTGCGTTAAGCCAAGGAGGCCCAGGCTAATAAAAAGCACAGATGGAACTGCCACAGCCTTGCGCCCATACTTGTCGGAGAGTGTACCAGCCACATAACCGCTGACCATATACATCAGGGAAAAGGCGGCAAAGTAAAGTCCCATTTCGGTTAGCCCAATTTGCAACGCACGCAGGGGCAAAAAGGACGATAAGGCACCGAGGGCCATGGTTACCGAGAAGAGCCCTAAACTAGAGATGAGTACCCAGCGATTGCGGAGAATATCCCAGAAAGGGACTGTGGCAATGGGCTCGGTTTCAGTTGTGACTGGAGGCTCCTTAAGAAAGATCTGTCCCGGGATCATCACAAGGCCTAAAAGGCCCGTAGCCACAAAAAAGGCGGTGTATCCAAAGTTAACTGCCACAAACTGCCCTAAAGCTGGGGCAATCGCCATGGCCAGCCCGCTCACCACACCATACAATCCAAAGAGGCGTCCCCGATTTTCTTCAGTGGAGAAATCTGCCAACAGTGTATAGCTGGCTGTCATAAAGGCCGCCAAGCTAGCTGCATGGTAAATACGCACCAAGGCCAGGTACCACAGGCCAAAGTCAAAGACGTACAAAATTGGACCTGTGCTGCAGGTAAAGATGGCTACCCCCAGTAGCCACTTGCGGCCTCTGTGATCCGCTAGTTTTGCAAAGTAGACTCGTAAAATAACTGCGCTTAAGGAAAAAAGACCTACTAACAGACCTACCGCCTGTTCAGTTCCGCCCCTGAAAACAATATAGGGGGGAAAGACCGGCAGCATTCCGTTATAAGCGGCAAAAAAGAGGGAGGTGTTCCAAAATAGGAGTGCAACATTCTTCTTATCCCTACTCAATGCATTAACTCCTTCGTGCTCTCATACAGCTTCTTATATTTCTCATAAAGTTCATCATAGACCACTAAAGGGTGGTGGGGAGTAAAGATGTGTTTGCTGCGCACATATTCTTTGACAAGATCACCAATGGGACGTTTTTCGGTGGCTAAGGCACCAAGCAATACTCCGCCCAAAAGCGCACCATCCACCATCTCCAGCTGCTCATAGGGAAGGCCGGTCACATCTGCCTTGATCTGATTCCACACCTTAAGCCTAGATCCGCCGCCGGTAGATTTCACCTCACGGGGGATTAAGCCCTGTTCAGCTAAGGAGTCAATGCTATGCCGTACAGCAAAGGCGGTCCCTTCTAAAACAGCCCGCAGAAAGTCAGCCTTGTTATGGGTCTTAGTAATTCCAAAGAACACTCCCTTAGCTCCTTCATCCCAGATCGGGCTACGCTCACCAGCTAAATAGGGTAAAAAGAGCAAACCATTGGCACCAGGGGGCGCTTGGCTGGCTACGCCATCAAGATCAGCATAGCCTAAACCTCCCCCTAAGGTATGAAGATACCAGGCTAAGGTGCCGCCACCTGAGGACATGGGTAAAATATATAAGGAGCATTCTGGGATCACATGGGCCGCAGCTCCTGGCACCTTTTTATTCTCGTTTAGACAATAAGAAAGACAGGTGGATGTGCCGGTCACATCACCAAATTGACCATCTTCGATCAACCCTGCCCCAAGTGCCTCTACGTAGGCATCAATACCCCCGGCTACCACAGGAATTCCCGCTACCAAGCCCAGGTTTTTTGCTTTTGAAGTGGTTTGATCAACCACTTCCCAGTTTTTAACAGGGCGCGGCAACTTGGCTCCGTCAATTTCCTTGAGCTGGTGGGCTTTGCTAAAAAGGGCAGCAGCCCGATCAATAATCATCTCTCCGGTCAGGTGGAAAATTACAAAGTCCTTAGGCTGCAAAAAAGCTTTGGTCTTGGCATAAACCTCTGGTTTTTCTTGCTTAATCCACAGGATCTTCGGCTCAAAAAAGGAAGGGTCAGAAAATTCGCCCGTCAGCTGCCTAATCTGCTCTGCCTGGCGTAAAGCCCTCCGATCTTGCCAAGTCAGGCAGGGATAAACCGCCTCGCCGGCAGCATCCACTGGCACAAGAGAGGGCGAGTGACTGCTCACACTCAGGGCTTGAATCTGACTGGCTGTAACACCAGAGCGCTCCAAAAGACGAGGCAGCACTGTGGCCAGACCGCTAAGCCACTGTCTTGGGTCCTGCTCAGCACACACACCTGATTGGATCAAAGCCAGGGGCATCCGTTCTACCCAGAACGATGCCCCCTGGACTAAGGCAGCCTTCAAACTGCTAGTTCCAATATCGATGGCCACATACATGACTATCCCTCATTTACTAGCATAACCTTCAAGGCCTTTTGCTCCACAGATAGGTTAATGCCCTTTTCGGCCTCTTCCAAAGGCAGGGTGTGGGTAATAATCCTCTCCGCATCAATGCGCTTGTTAGCCATTAGCTCCACTGCACGGCGGTACTGGATGTGGGTAAAGCCAAAGCTTCCCACCAAAGAAACCTGTTGATAATGAATAAGTCCTGGATCAATTGTCACTTTGCTATCTTTAGGCAAACCGCCAAACATATTAATTACCCCGCCTGGGGCCACATATTGCTGAGCTTCTTCTACCGCTTCGGCAAAACCCACACAAACCATAACTGCTTGAGCCAGTTTGCCCCCTGTCTCCCGCTTAAGGACTTCTTTTAAATCTTCTTTCCGGGGATCAACCGCGATGGCGCCGATTTCTGCTGCCTTCGCCAGCCGCTCTTGGTTAAATTCACTGATGATCACCTTACCCGCACCTTGAGCCAATGCAGCCTGGGCCGATAAAAGACCCATGGGCCCCGCTCCCATAATCAACAAAGTATCACCAAGTTCTAGCCTACAGTCTTCGATACCGTTAAGAACACAGGCTAAAGGCTCGGCCATGGCGCCTGCGGAAAAACTCATACCTGTTGGTAGGCGCACTGTCCCCCGCTCAATTACTTCCTTGGGAATGGCAATATACTCGGTGAAGGCTCCACTTTCTACCCCGCTCTTGTCATAGCACAACTCAAAGTGGCCAGCTTGACACATGTGACAAAAGCCGCAGGGTACATAGGGCGCTACTGCCACCCGATCCCCTGGAGAGTAGTCCGTCACCTCAGAACCAACCTCAGCAACCACTCCGGCAAATTCATGACCCAAGATGCAGGGAGGTTCGAAAAAGCGGTGGCCGCGTATGTAGGTTTTAACATCGGTGCCACACACGCCGCTAGCTTTTACCTGTACTAATATTTGATCAGGACCAATAGATGGCCGCTTGATTTCTTCGATGGTCATTTGTTTTGGTCCCTGATAGATTGCTGCTTTCATCTCAAAACCCCTCTCGAATCTAATTCCCATGCACTAGTTCAACAATTTTACGAGTGTACTCATGGGGGTCAGGCGCTTGGAAGATGTTCCTTCCGATGGCCACTCCCGCGGCTCCTGCTTGTAGTGCGTTTTCAATATTCGTGAAAATATCAGTATTCTTTGGTCCGCCAGCCATTACAAGGGGAATAGGACAGCTTTTTACCACATCAACATATTTCTCACCGCAATAATAGGTCTTGATTACATCAGCGCCAAGCTCAAAACCGAGTCTAGCACAAACACCAACCCACTCAGGATCAAAGCTGTGTTCAAATTCAGGCAATAGTTCTGCCACAACTGGAATTCCTAGCTTTCCTGCCTCTTCTACCACACGGCCCAAATTAGCTAACATGGCATGCTCTTGCTTTGCGCCAATGATCACCATCACGCAAACCGCATCGGCGCCTTGACGTACAGCCTCCTGGACAGAACTAATCGGTACATGGTAGCTGCCATCAGGCGAAAACCTACTGGCACCACCTGTGATCCGCATAATTAAGCCTGCTTTTCCTCCGTAGATTTCCTGAGCTTCTTGGGCAAAACCAGGATTAACGATGATGGCATCTGCTCCACCCTGCACCACTTTTTTGGCAATATCCTTGGGCACTTCTAGTCCTGGAACAGGCCCCATAAATCCACCAAAATCCATTGCACTGATCACTGTTTTTCCATCTTCCCTGAAAATACGTTTCAAACGAATTGCTTTCCCACTCATGAGCAAGCCCTCCTGTCTTCTATTCTTTGCCACACCTGGGCGGCATACTTTTCTAAGTCAATCTTGTTCACAGTTTCAATTTCCTTCCACATTGCTACAGGAAACACATCCACACCATAGTGAGCACCAAGAAGTGCACCTAGCATAGAGGCAATAGTGTCGGTGTCTCCTCCAATATTAGCAGCACCAATCAAAAGTTCCATGGGTTCCTCTGGACGGGCAAAAAGGGCCATCACTACCGGTACGATTTCATGAGGTACCATATCCACACCCACATAGTCATAAAGCTCGCTTAAGGCGCTTTGTAGATCTGGTGCGGAGACTGACAAGTTCACCGCCCAGCGAATCCGCTTGGCGATGGATGGTCCAGGGTAAGGGTATCCATAAGCAAGACCCCTTTCGGCTCCGTGGCAAGCTGCACTAATCACAGACTCTTGGTCTGCAACAACCGCAAAGCTCTCTACAAGAGCTGCAGCCATAGAAGTAGCCCCAGAGATGGCAAGACTTGTACCATGGGTGGGCATACTAACCTCTACCGCGGTTTCAATGGCCTGCTCCAGATCGCCAAGGCAAGTTAAAGCCACGGGCAGCATGCGCATGGCTCCACCTATGGTTGTTCCGAAAAAGCCCGTTTCCTGCGGATCCTCACCGGACATTAAGCGCTGCAAAGCCTTCTTGGAGCTAGGACCAAGATACGTGGAGTTAAAAACATCCTTTTCTTTCGCCCAAGTAACCAAGGCTTCAGCTGCCACATCAGCATTAAGCTTCCCATGACGGAAGAAGGCATCCAAAAGTGCCAACGTCTGTTCAGTATCGTCGGTAATCTGCGCCCGGGTCAAGTAGTGATGATGATAATGCTCCTGGTGTGGGGCGCAAAGCTCACGGACGACTCCATACTTTTCGGAAATCGCCTGCTGGGTCATGAACTCTGTGGGCATGCCCAGAGCATCACCGAGAGCCACCCCCACCAAAGAACCGAGTATTTTTTGTTTCATAGAAAATTCCCCCTTCCGCCCTGAAGACAAGCTCCGCCAGAAATCATCTGACGGAGCTGTGTAGCGTTTAATGCTTACTTGTTCCGCTCAAAGTCGTCAGCTAAATCTTTAACTAATTTGTCTGCCGCTTGTTGTGGAGTCATGGACTTGTATTCCACATTAGAGATGAGAGTACGCAGGTAATCATCTAGTGCGCCTAATTCCCAGAAGTGTTCCAGAGATACCACATGTTCTAGCTGCTCAAAAGCTGCTCTGTAGTAGGGCTGCTCCTCGAAGAGCTGCTGGATCTCTTCGCTCTCTAAGGCACTCTTGCGAATAGGCACATACCCAGTACTTGCCGACCAACGCACCACATTCTCAGGTGTTAGAAGCCAGCTCAAAAACTCCCAAGTTGCATCTTGTTTTTCTGGAGTAGATGGGAACATGGTAAGTCCAGCGCCACCTAAAGTGACAGCTTTACGCTTATTACCAGGTAACATGGCGGTGGCCACATCAAATTCTACGGTTGCCGCAATGGTACCAATTCCTGCCGTGGAGTCAAACAAAAATGCTTGGTTGCCAGCAATGAACTGATCCCTGGCCCTATTATGGACACCGGCAGGCATTAAACCTTGGTCAATTAGGGAAACCCAAAATTCGATAGCTTCCACGGCTTCAGGTTCATTAATCAACGCAGCAGAGTAGTGGTCATTCATGATCTCGCCGCCATTTTGCAGAATAAAGCCCTTCAGCATCCAGTCTTCATTCCGCATATTAATGGGTGAGAAATTACGGATTCCCTCTTGAGTTGCCCAGTCACGGAGGTGAATGGCCATTTCTACGAGCTCATCCCATGTATCAGGGGCCTTGGGTTCAAGACCGGCTTGACGTAAAATGTCTTTGTTATAGAAGAGTACGGGCGTGCTGTTGTTAAACGGTAACGAGGCAATGCGCCCATCGTATTTGTTGTAGTTCCAAAATTCATCATAGAAGTCGTCCATATCCAGGCCCTGAGGCCCGTGCAAATACTCATCGATTAAGTAGTTGCCTACTCTTCCGGTAAACAAAGGAGTCGCAGGGATCAAGCCACCATTTGGCAAGGTGTCAGCCGCAAGACTGGCTGTTACTTTCTGAGCCGTTTCACCATAGTTTCCGGTGTAAATGGCATCTACGAAGATGTGATCATTGCTAGCGTTAAACTCATCAACCATCTCTTTAAAGACGCGTCCGGCATTGCTGCCAATGGCATACCAGAAAGTGATATTGACCTTGCTAGCCATAGCGGTAGACACGCCAGCTAGTAATAGCGTCAAGACTAACGAGAAAATCAACACTTTTTTCACTTTGGTTCCCTCCTAAAATTGAAAACTACTAACCCTTGATTCCGCTTCTTGCTATACCCTCGATAAATTGCTTCTGGGCTGCGAAGAAGACAATCAACACCGGCAGCATCACAATCAATGAGGCTGCCATCAGGTAATGCCATTCACTCCCTCCCCCCTGTTGTGAAACAAAGTAGCGCAGGCCAATAGGTAAAGTCCGCATTTGATTGGAGTTAATTACAATTAAAGGCCACAAATACGAGTTCCAAGAACCGAGAAAGCCAAAGAGCGAAACACTGGCGATGGCTGGTTTAGCCAGGGGCATCAAGACCGAACAAATGAAACGCAATTTGGAGCATCCATCCATGATGGAGGCCTCCTCCAGTTCTTTAGGAATGGTCAAGAAAAACTGCCTTAACAAGAATACAGAAAACGCGGTTGAGACAAATGGGATGATCAAAGCCTGATAAGAATCAATCCAACCCATTTGGCTCATGACAATATATGTGGGAATCAGCGTAACCTGGGTTGGAACCATTAAGGTCGCTAAAAATAGCATAAACACTTTGTCACGTCCCCAAAACTCCATCCGGGAAAAGGCATAGGCAGCGAGGACTCCAGTGATCACCTGGCCCACAGTTGTCACGAGGGCCACAAAAACGCTGTTCACATAGAAGCGGCCAAAGGGCGCCAATTTCCAGACTTCCAAGTAGTTGCTCCATTGAGGCGAATCGGGAATCCATTTGGGCGGATAACGGAAAATCTCATGATAGCCCTTGAGGGATGTGGAAATCATCCAGGCAAAGGGTAAGATCATGGCCGCGCCCAAGACGATCAGAACAAAGTGGATGACAAACTGCTTGATGTACGATTTTCGCATGTTCTAACCTTCTCCCTTAATTGTAGTGGACGCGTTTTTCGAGGAAAAAGCGCTGTAATAATGTCAAAACCAAGATGAAGGCCGAAAGAAGTACCGAGAGGGCACTGGCTTCCCCAAAACGGAAAGAGTTAAAGGCCTGCTGATAGATGAGGTAAACAATGACCATCGTACTCTTTAAGGGACCTCCCCCGGGAGTCATCACGTCTATTTGCGTAAACACCTTGAAGGAGTTAATCACACCCATAATCAACACAAAGTACATAGTTGGCGATAGTTGCGGCAGGGTAATATATCTAAACTGTTGGAAGGGTTTGGCACCATCAATGGAAGCCGCTTCATACAAGCTGGCATCGATGCTTTGTAGCCCCGCTAAGAAAAGGACAACGTTATAGCCGAGACCTTTCCAGACAGACATGATGATTACTGATAACATGGCCATTTTTGGATCATTAAGCCAGCCATAAGGTCCTAAGCCTATGAACTCAAGCAGGTAGTTAAAAAGCCCGTCAAAGGGGTCATAAAGCCACAGCCAAACCGCACTCACTGCCACAGTAGATGTAATGACCGGGGTAAAAAACACCGTGCGATAAAAGGACAAACCCCGGATTTTTTGGTTCAGCAAGAGGGCTACTCCCAAAGATATGCCGAAGTCCAATGGCAGCTGCACCAAGACAAAATAAAACGTATTGCGCACCGCAATGAAGAAGTCAGTGGACTGAAAGATCCTGGCGTAGTTGCGTAATCCTACGAATGTCTTGGGACTGATCAGATCCCATTCAAATAGACTCAGATAAAAAGCCATGAACACTGGTACGAAAATAAACAAAATCATGATGGTAGACGCCGGCGTCAAAAAACTATAACCAACTACTGTACGCTTTATTGCTGCCCGCCGCCTACTGGTTTCGTTGGCTGCATTAATGTCTTGCATATACGTACCTCCCCATGACAAATTTCACCTCAACCATTGTGTTTCAAGTAAAATTTGGCCTTATCGCCGCGAATTAAGGAATAGCAGACTTCCACAAGATCATTCTCCGCAGTGTAAGCATGCCTCTCCACGAGCAAAGCTGGACTTCCTGGTACTGTATTGAGGAGTCTAGCATTTTCTTCTGTGACGATCACAGGTTCAATAAAATCTTCACCCCAACTGGTCCTCACGTGATACTTCTCCGCCAGTGTCTTATACAGCGATCCCGTAAGTTCGACAGTCTCCAACCCCGGAAACAGGTAGGCCGGCAGATACGATGTGGCCAGGAGAATATGCTCTCCATCCAGATAGCGCAAGCGCTTCAGCATAATCACCTGATCTCCCTGCTCAAGTCCGAGTTTTTGCCTAAGTTCTGGTTCCACCTCAGTGAGCAGCGTGTTTTCTAAGACCTTGGTGGTTGGAACAAAGCCAAAGGACCGCATGTTTTCTGTGAACGAATCTAAGGTAATGCTCTGGCGATCTAATGGATCGGCCACAAAAGTACCCTTGCCATGGAGGCGGTAAATTAAACCCTCCCGCACCAATCCATCGATGGCTTTACGAATGGTAGCCCGACTCAACCCATAGATTTTTTGCAATTCGGGTTCCGACGGGATTTGTTGGTGAGGCTTGTATGTTCTATTGGCGATCTGTTCCCTTAAGATCTCTTTCAGTTGATGATACAGGGGTATAACACTGTCCTTGTGCACACTGCGTTCAATCATTTTTTGACCTCCCACCGACCTTGCATTCACACATCCTGTTGTACACTTGTACGTACAAGTCATGATAGTAATGTAAACATTCTTGTTTAATTCCCAAATCCCTTCTTATTAAAAAAATATTCATCACTACAAGTTCTAGGACGGTAGATCCTGATGGGGAAAGTAATTACAAACCAAAGCAATCAGTCATTTTTGTTATACTTGCAAAGAACATGAATGTCCTCCCTGTAAAGCATTCAGAGAACCTTGCCTTCCAGCTTCTTGGATGTAGTCTACTCCCTAGGCAGATGAACGATCCGCCTAGGGCTCCTACCCGAAAAGCATCTTGGCCTCAATTGGATTCGGGAAAACTTTAGCGAATGGGCCAACGAAGCCGGTGCTGGCCCAATGGGGTTTCACAAAAGAGCCGTTGGAGCCATGGAGATCCCCTTATCTGTACCAGTATCTATGAAGGTTTGATGCGGAGTAGATGGCTAAATGGCATCCGTTAACCGGGGACAGTCCGGGACAGTCCCTAAATCAACTTGGCGGATTCCGTACCATCCCTCGTCCTTTCTCCCCATTCACTCCCCTTGAGTCGCGGCAGCTTCCCTAACCAGCCCTTGGACCGCTTCTTCTCGCTGATAAAATCCGCTTTCCAATTGCTCAGCCTGCACCACTTCCTTGCCATAGGTTTGGCGAAGTTGCAGGCTATAGACAACGGGAAAATAGCGAAGAATGGATTCTTCTTTATGGGCTGTAAAGCATAAAAGTTGAATCTGGTTAGCCCTGGCCACTTCAAAGATGGGATCAAGAACGTGACCGGCTGAGGCCTTTCCAAAGGGATTATCGGCCACCAGCACCTTCCAGGAGTTGGGCTTGCCTTCCATCTGCTGCCGAATATGGGCTAGCATAACCATAAACATGGTGATATAGGCGCTGTAATTCTCCCCTCCCGACCAGCGGGAGACGTCATCCCAAGGTGCGTGATGTATGCGCTGGTTGCGAATAATCGACTCACTCCTGGGCTTATACACTTGCACCCGACAGCTTTCAATAGGAGCAAGAACATTCAACAAGCTTCTGGTGCGCAGTAAATCGCCCAAACGGGCATCCAAAGCATCGTCGTCCATGCCCTCTTGCTGCCAGTCTTGCATCTTTTCTATTACGTCATGGAGATACTGCTCCATGCGGACTTTATTCTCTTCCTCTGAGTTCGTTGGCCATTCCATGACCAGAAGCTGTAACGAACGGCCATAAAGGCCAATTCGAGAGTTTTTCGGAATCTCCAGGATGCTCTCATAGACCGTCAGTGCCCTGCGCATACAAAGATTTACCAAATGGGTGAAGTTCTGCTCGCTCTCAACCAGGAGCTTTTCGTATTGGATCCGGTACGCTTCAATGGCTTCAAAAATGCGAATGAACTGCGTTTCGACAAAATCAAAGTCATAGAGTCTCCCTTCGGCCACAATGCTTTGAATCTCCCTGACAAATTGGCGTACCCTTGTGTTATTGGTTTTCTCAAGCTCCTCACTGTAACGATGAAAGGCCTGCGCCACCTTAAGCTTACCCGTTTCAACCCTGCGGCTGGACTCATGGCGTCCTTCTTCAACCTTCCGCAAAGCAACCCGTGGTGCAAGCCCATAATTTTGCCAATCTTCCCAGGTCAAGGGAGCCACCTGTTTCCATTTAGACTGCACAAGCTCTAGGTGACCTTCTACCACCTGATCGTACGCCTCTTGGTTCTCACTTTTCCAGATACGGAGCTCCTCTTCCTTTTTCAGAAGCTGATCAAGGGTACCTTGGACCTGCTTTCGTGTCTTGGCATAACGCTCGACCTCTTCTTGGTGGATTACTCTGTCATAGAGGAGGTAGGGGTCTTTCCCGAAGGTGCTTACCACGCCTTCTGCCATCGTATTAACAACTCCCTGGCAAGTCTGGGTGTTTCCTTGCGCAGTCCACCAGGTTTCTTTACAGGCATTCACCAACTCTTGCGCATTTTCTAGGTGCTCATCGGCCTTCGTCAATTCTCCTTGCGTCACCGTTCTTTGCTTTTCATGGAGCCATGTCAGAGAAACATTTCGCTTAGAAATGGCTAGCTTCGCCCCTTCTGCGTCATCGCGGGCTCGCCTGCAGAGATCTTCAAGATCCCGGCGATCGCTTTGCCGACCACTTAGCTTTTGCAAAATACCATCCACTTGGCCCCTAATCTGCTCATAGGCTTCTGACGTGTCACTTTCGTTTGCTGTTTCAAGGCCATAGGTAGTAAAATCACGAACATCCTGGATTCCCGGAGACTCAT
>DIPH01000001.1:0-515 GCA_002424045.1 Firmicutes bacterium UBA5493
TCAAACTTTTGCTTTGCCATTTTGAATTTCCACTCCTCCCGGAAAACATTACTTAGTGGATGTTTGACGCAGTCAAACTCCAAGGGTTATTTGTTTTCAAATCACCCATGATCACAATCAGATTCGTCAAGCCCTGTAAAAGTCCTTCTATCAAGCTAAGAAAAGCCACATTCCATAACAAACCGCAAGCCAAGACCCAATCAAGACCGCAAGAATCTGCCTGTCACTAATCGTAAGGCCTTTGAACCTCTCCTTTATTGTTACCATGTACATGGAAAACAAAACCCCCGCCGGCCACACAAGCCAAAACGGTAACAGCCAAAGGAAAATATATGTGATTGCCAACCCAAGGATGAAGGATAGCATTATATCTCGAGCCTCCCAACTTGCCTTTAGCCTATAGTATGGGAGTCTCATCCTCGTGCAACAAAAAACCACCAGAATCTCTCTGACGGTTACAGAAATTTGGTTGCGGGGGCCGGATTTGAACCGACAACCTTCGGGTTATGAGCCCG
>DIPH01000001.1:751-3905 GCA_002424045.1 Firmicutes bacterium UBA5493
TTACAGTCTGCCCCCTTTGGCCAGCTTGGGTATCCCTCCACGCAAAATGTTATTAAATTGGAGCCGGTGGAGGAAATCGAATCCACAACCTCTCGATTACAAGTCGAGTGCTCTGCCAATTGAGCTACACCGGCGCAACAACTAAGAGTATAGCAACCAAATATCTTCTTGTCAACTGCTTTTTGCCTTTTTGCTTTTTGCTTTTTCCGAAGCTCCAAAATTTGGCTACTGAATGCTCTCGCGTTTCTCCAAATAACGTTCTAGTTTCCGTTTCACCCTCTGCAATGCGTTGTCAATCGACTTCACATGACGGTCCAACTCATCGGCAATTTCTTGATAACTCTTGCCCTCAAGATAGTACATAAGCACCTGCCACTCGAGTTCACTTAAAAACTCTACCATTTTGCTTTCAATATCCACAAACTCTTCCCTGCTAATCACCAGTTCTTCTGGGTCGGTGACTTTCGAACCGGAAATCACATCGAGGAGCGTACGATCGGATTCTTCATCATAAATGGGTTTATTCAATGACACGTAGGAGTTCAGAGGAATGTGTTTTTGGCGAGTTGCTGTCTTAATAGCTGTGATAATCTGACGAGTAATACACAATTCAGCAAAGGCTCGAAACGAGGCTAGTTTGTCAGGGCGAAAATCTCGAATGGCCTTGTAAAGACCAATCATGCCCTCTTGGATAATGTCCTCTCGATCAGCACCAATTAAGAAATAAGACCGTGCTTTCGCCCGCACAAAGTTCTTGTACTTGTTGATCAAGTGTTCTAGTGCCTGATCGTTTGCATCACGGGCTAGCTGGACAATCTCTTCGTCGCTTAGACTTTCGTATAAATCGTAATACTTTCTTGGTGCATTAGCACTCACCATCGATCGCCTCCACCTCAAGTGTTACCGCAAACAGTTTGTCCCAATGGCACAAACTTATTATACACTAAGGTTAAAACAGGGTCAAGGCAACAAACTCCGTTGCCGGAGTACCTCAAACATCAGTAAACCCGCGGCAACCGAAGCGTTCAAAGAGTTAATCTGGCCCCGCATGGGAACGGAGGATAGGAAGTCACACCTCTCCTTCACAAGGCGACTTAAACCCGGGCCTTCTCCTCCAATGACCAGGGCAACAGGGCCTGTTAAGTCTTGGGTAAAGCAGGTATCCCCTTCCATATCTGCACCTACTATCCAGTAACCCGCCTTTTTCAGAGTGTCGATGGTAGTGGCCAGGTTGCCAACGCGGCAAACCGGCACATAGTTGGCTGCCCCCGCAGAGGACTTCATCACCGTCTGCGTAACAGGTGCGGCCCTTCGCTTAGGAATAATAACCCCATCCGCGCCCATAGCCTCACCACTGCGGATGATCGAGCCTAGGTTGTGGGGATCTTGCACTCCATCTAGAAGAATCAAAAATGGCGCCCAATTGGGGTCTCTAGGCTTGGCCAAAAGTTCCTCTAGCTCCAGATAAGAGACTCCAGCCATTTGAGCTAAGACACCCTGGTGGTTTGCACTTTCGCTTAGCTTATCTAGTACAGAGCGTTCCACTTCTTGCACCACGGTACCTTGTTCCTTGGCAAGGGCCAAGATTTCTCGTATGGAGCCTTGTCTAGGACCCTTTGCCACTAGGATCTTGTTGATCTCCTGCCCTGAGCGGAGGGCTTCAAGTACGGGTTGACGTCCTACTACATCATCCACTTATTTTCAATACCTCTCTTTCGAACTCGTCAAAGCAGATGGGGGCCACATCCTTCACCAATTCCAAAATAGCCTCTGCATACTGGCGTATTTCATACTGGGCCTGTTTATCCAAACGCAGATGAAGAAAGTTCATGAGTGCACTGCCATTGACAGTCCAGTAAAAGGTGGTGTAGATGCCGATGGGCAAAATACTCCGAGCCTGTTCTTTGGCCATCTTCTTGGGGCCTGTACCTCCCACGAGGGAATCATAAAAATCGAAGGCTACCTCGTTTTGCCGGATCCAGGCCTCAAGAACGTCCCCTTCTAGATGCTCAGGAATATAGTAGTCCCGCAAAGCAACACAATAGCGAAGGGATTCTTCGTTGTAGGAGCCGATGCGGTGGCGGAACCACTGCCGGGCCACAAAAAGGGGGGCTTTAACGTCAAAAGTAAAGACCATGGCTTCAAAAGGGGTCTTGTGTCCCGCCTTGAGTAAATGACGAAGTAGCTGGCGATCCGCGTTCTTGGTCTTAGCTTCGCTGCGCCAGCAACGCCTGGCGTTACGAATCACCGCCTCATCGCCGCCCATACTCTCTACCAACCGAACAAATCCACTATTTAATACCTGCATATTCATCCTCCTTGGGGATCTATGGTGGGATCAATCGTACTTAGAAGCTCTACTAGACGCTCCTTTTGACCTGTCAAGTATAGGTAACCAACTAAGGCCTCCATACCCGTACTATACCTATACTCTACCACATCACCGCGATGGCTCATCCCACCTTTGGCATTTCTCCCTCTACGGACGACATCCCTCTCTTCCTCGCTTAATTTTGGCTCCCAAGCATGAATGATCTCTGCTTGACGGGAAGCCTGAACATACTTTACGGCCATACGATGCAATTTCTGCATCTTGGCCGGATACGAAGCTAGTTGTGTGCGAACATACAGCTCATACACGGCATCGCCTACGTAGGCTAAGACAAGGGGCGAGAGCTCCCTGGGGTCTAATTTCCGATCAACAAACAATGTTACACCTTCCATCTCGGGCCTTGTGGCGTGTCTTCGATGGTCACACCTAAATTGGCCAATTGGTCTCGAATCTGGTCCGATAAGGCGAAGTTCTTTTCCTTCCTAAGCTCTTCGCGCAGGCCAAGCAGTAGATCCAAGAGTGAGTCAACTAAGCCAGCATCTTGGGTGCCCTCTACCTGAAGTACTCCAAAAATGTTTCCAGCAAAAGCCTCCAGAATATCAAAGGCCTTTTGTAGGACCTGTAAAGCATTTCCCTGGCGATGTTTATAGGCATTGACCTCCCGTACCACATCAAAGAGCACGCCAAAGGCCATGGCCGTATTAAAGTCATCTGCCAGGGCTGCTACGAGCTTCTCTTCGAGGTTACTTAGTGTCTCCAGGGTCTCTTGGTCAAGGCTCGTTAGCTCGTCATCATGAGCCCGCCCTAAATCATCCTCTAAAT
>DIPH01000001.1:3991-4278 GCA_002424045.1 Firmicutes bacterium UBA5493
CGCCCTAAATCATCCTCTAAATTACGGAAAGCATCATTGAGGCGCTTCCATCCCTTGCTCACCTCTTCTAGCTTACCGTCGTAGAATTCTAAGGCTGAACGGTAATGGGTAGATAAGAGATAGAAACGCAGTAGCTCTTTCGGATACCTCTTGATTAGTGCCTTCACGGCAATCACATTTCCGATGGATTTAGACATCTTGGTATCTTTTAAGTTCAACATGCCGTTGTGAACCCAATAACGGGCTAGTTCACTGCCTGTTGCCGCTTCAGATTGGGCGATTTCATT
>DIPH01000001.1:4418-11892 GCA_002424045.1 Firmicutes bacterium UBA5493
CTGCCTAAGTACTTCATGGACATGGTCGAGCATTCAATGTGCCAGCCTGGCCTCCCTTCACCCCAAGGACTCCTCCAGGCAGGCTCACCTGGTTTAGCTTCTTTCCAGAGTGCAAAATCTGCTGGGTCCCGTTTGGCCGGGTCCACGTCAAAGCGGGTACCCTGACGGAGTTCTTCTAGTCTCTGTTTGCTTAACTTGCCATATTCAGGAAAGGAAGCTACATGGAAGAATACATCCCCATTTGCCGCATAAGCATGCTCTTTCTGGACTAGTCTCTCCACAAGCTCAATGATCTCTGGCATATGCTCAGATACCTTGGGATATAGATCAGCACGCTCCACACCCAAGGCATCCATGCTAGCTAGGTATTCAGCGATGTAGCGCTTGGAAATCTCCAGGGCAGGCACCCCTTCATCTAAGGAGCGAGCAATAATCTTGTCATCTACATCGGTGAAGTTTTGAACATGAAACGTGTCGTAGCCCATCCTCCTAAAGAAACGCTTGATCACGTCCCACACTACACTAGGTCTAGCATGCCCAAGATGCGTGTCAGAATAAGGAGTAACACCGCAGACATAGATACTCACTTTTCCCGCTTCGCGAGGTACGAACTCTTCCTTCCTTTGGGTCATGGTGTTATACACTTGGACTTTTCTCACCTTTCTCGCCTCCCAACGAAAAAATAAACGACCCCCATCTCCTATACAGAGACGAGGGTCGCGGTTCCACTCTGTTTTTATCTGTAGTGTAGCACACAAGCGACACGACAAATAACACTCGAAGAGCTATAACGGGCTTACCCGTCCAAGGCTACTTGCGCACTGCGTGCGACAGTTCGCCTTGGAGGATCAGGGGTGCATTTCACTGGGTTGACCACAGAATACTTTCACCAAGCGTATTCCTCTCTGAGAGGCGTGCCCTTCTACGGAAGGATGCCCTTCGTGGAAAGACTCCCACTTACTCTCCCCATCATATCCTATAAAATTTCGGTAAGCCCATTATATGCAAACTGCGGGACGATTGTCAACTGCTACTCGTTTGCCTTTGTCAACGGGTGCCTTGGATCTAGTGTTCTCTCAAAGCCTCTACCGCGGGCATATTGGCCGCCAGAAAAGCAGGATACAAACCAAAAAGAAAACCAGACCCTAGTGCTAATACTACAGAGATCAGAGCCGCTCTAGGATGCAAACCCCAGATGGTCCCAAACATGGCTAGATCAAAGCTCTGTGCAAGTAAAGAAGATACTTTTTCTGCCGTAAAATGCGCGGCAACAAGTCCAAGGGCCGATCCTAAACCCACCCAGATCAAACACTCACTTTGAATCAAGCCAATGATGGATATCCTGGAAGCACCCAAGGACCTCCGTAATCCAATTTCCTTCGTTCTTTCCACCACACTTACCAGCAAGATACTTAAAACCCCGATGCCACTCACCAAGACAGAAATAAAAGCCAGAACCCCTAGGAACAAGCTGGCCGACTGGATAGACGATCTAAAAACCTCATCATAATCCTTGAAATAGGCAATTCGAGTCTCCATCCTTTCACTAGCTCGATGAGCTAATAGATCCTGAGCATCTGCTCCTGCCTCATAGACCTGACCCGGTTTTGACTTGATGAACACATCGTGATAAAGCCACTGATCACTAGATGCCTGATTTCCTAAGGGTATAATAAATTGAGCATTCCTGACCCAGTAGTTTAAAAGTGGTGGTTGCGGTTCATAAACCCCTATAATTTCATACGCAAAATCCTGATTGGTTCGTTCGTGCTTCAAAACAATCGTCTTACCTAGAGCGGATTGATTTGGAAAAACCCGTTCCTTAATGTGATCTGAGATCAGAATCACCTGACTTCTTTGCTTCTGGTCTATTTCCGTAAAAAAATGTCCTTCTACCAAGCGAAGATTCGTAGCCGCAACATAACCTGGAGAGCTATTGGCTCCGCTAGATACCCGATAAACAGAACCATCAATTAAGATATAATCGTGCCACCAGCCAAATGTTGAGTACAAAAAAGCATTTTCAATATGCTCACTTTCATGCAACACTGTCAAATCATCGAACGTGTATGTCGCTCTACTGCTTCCGGGCGGTAGAATCGTTGTTGTAGTTTCCGTTGTAGCCTCCGCAACGTAGATTTTTGCTAAAGACCCTAGGCCATCCAGAATATTTGTTCCCTGAAAATTCATGGACAAGACAAGAGCAATGATCCAGACACCGAGCCCAATCTGAAGTGCCGTTAAGAGAGAACGGGTGGGCCGTTTTCGAATCAGTTTTAAGGTAAACATGAAGCTCCCCCACTTTCACATCCTACGAATCGGTGCGCAAAGCGTCTACAGGATTAATACGGGAGCCCAGATAGGCCGGGTAGACTCCGAAGAAAAAGCTCATTAAAAAGCCGATTAGAACTCCTAAAACCACTTGGATCCCCAACACGCTTAAAACAGCCATCTCAAACAAGGAGATAAATGCCATCGAGATCCCCAAACCCAAGAAGGCACCGAAAAAACCTAAAGAGCTAGCCTCCACCAGAAACTGCAGAAAGATCATTTTTCTTGAAGCACCTAAAGCCATAGAGAGCCCCATGGAGCTTGTCCTTTTTAGCACGCGACTTAGCATCAAATTGAGAATGCTAATCAATGCAATGAGGAGGGCGACCGATGCAAAAGTGCTAATTACGAGCCTCGTTCGAATCCAGGTAGCCTGATGCTCCCTGTACTGCTCTGCATTGCCCTCTACCCGAACCTGATCACCCCAAAAGAGATAGGCTTCTTCTTTCACCCTCTCCAAAGAGCTGCCGAGGTCGATCCCAAAGTCAACACCCACAAAGAACTGATCAAAGCTGAAGCGGTCCCTCCTAAACCCAACTCGAGTGTTGTGGCAGGGATATGAACAGTACGCCTTGCCAAAATGTAAGATAAAGAGCCTGCCACTGGGCTTTGGGGTGCGCGGATACCAATCACGGTGTAAGGCACAGGCTCCTGGTGATTGATGATGAGGGGCACCGTCTGACCGATGGGATCCTCATCACCAAACAAAGTCGTCGCAAGTTCCCATGACAGGATCGCAACCCTGTTTTCATTCTTTAGATCCCCCTGAACGAACGAACTACCCCTTTGTATGTCGAGATTCATGAAGATGAAATAGTAAGGCGAGACTCCAACGACCACAACACTGGTTTCCGCTTCCCCTGGTATCGAAGGTAACTGGGTTGCCACCCTTGCAGTTTCAAGCCCTGCCAAGGGGGGAATACGAGCAGACCAATACTCCTCAAGAAATACATGCATAGAATCGGGAAGACGCCCCTCGAATTCCTCCAACTCAGGCAGGCCAATCTTCATGGTAGAAAGATCAAGAAACCTCCTTCGCCCATCCATAATTGCTGTCTCCCAATTTTCTTCACTTCCAACAAAGACAAATGGCGTATCGCTATCAAGGGAAGCCCTTTCTCTCCGAATCTCGATGGTCCGATACCGCGGATCCTCAAAAAGCTCCTGTGACACAGAAGCAGTATGGATAGAGACGGACAAAACAGTCACGAGGGTGCCGGTTCCCAAAGCAATCAAGATCACGATCAATAAAGACTCCAATGGTCGCCTTTTTGATTGCCGCCCTGACCAGATCAATAGATCCCAAAACATCCGAGGTCACCACCCTCATTCCTTATCCCGTCTTTCCGTGACTCAGCGATCCTTAAATACTGGGCTACGCTTTTCTACAAAGGCTTTGAGGCCTTCACGTCCATCTTCGGTAGACAGGCATTTTGCAAAGAAACTGGCTTCCTGCTGGCCATGGGCGGGATTCACACCGGTCCCCGAGGCAGCAACGGCCCTTTTGGCAAGCGACAAGATAGGACCTGACTTTTTCGCCAACTCTTCGGCTAGTTTGGTAGCCTCCAAAATCACTTGCTCAGGTTCAAGGACTCTAGAAACAAGCCCAGCCTCTAGGGCTTCCTGAGCAGAAAAGCGCTGTCCGGTGAAGATCCATTCTTTAGCTTTGGCAGCTCCCACAATGCGGGGCAAACGCTGGGTGCCTCCGAATCCAGGGATGATTCCGAGGTTGATCTCTGGTTGGCCAAAAGCTGCCTTTTCCGATGCCAAACGCAGATCGCAAGCTAGAGCTAACTCACACCCACCACCTAAGGCATAACCATTCACTGCCGCGATAAAAATAGCAGGGTGATCTTCGATCATTTGGAACACTCTGTTACCTAGTAGCGAAAATTCCTCCCCTTCCTTGCCATCCATCTTAGCCATGGCGGACACATCAGCTCCAGCGGCAAAAGCTTTACCCTGACCTGTGAGAACCACTGCTTTGATCTTTTCCTCCTTGAGGACTTTCAAGATATCCTCCAACTCCAAAAGCACCGTCTCATCAAGGACATTGAGCCTGTCCGGGCGGGCCATTTCCAGCAGAGCCCACCCATCCTGTAAGCTTAGATTAAAACACTGTAGATTCATCATGACCTCCTCCAGGGCTTAGTTATAAGCAAAGAAACCGTTCTTTGTCTTCCGCCCCAAACGCCCCGCCCGTACCATTTTGCGCAAAAGTGGTGCTGGACGATATTTGTCATCGCCGAGTTCCATATGGAGAGTCTCCATGATAGCCAGGCAAATATCTAGACCAATCAGGTCTGCTAGTGCCAGAGGTCCCATAGGGTGATTGGCACCTAGGTGCATAGCGGTATCAATATCTTCTGCCGATGCTACTCCTTCTGCGAGCAAAAACACAGCTTCATTAATCATGGGAATCAAAAGCCGATTTACCACAAAGCCAGGGGACTCCTCGACTAAAACCGCTGTCTTACCCAAAGATTCAATAAAAGCCTTGACATTTTCTAGGCATTCCTGCGATGTAAAGGGGGTTCGCACCATTTCAACCAGCTTCATAATCGTAACCGGGTTAAAGAAATGGATACCAACCACCCGCTCGGGTTTTGGCACGTGAGCTGCAATGGCCGTTATACTCAGAGCTGATGTGTTTGTGCCCAAAATGCAATCTGCGGAACAAATCTTGCCTAGAGACGCGAAGAGTTCCTTCTTCACCTCCAGATCTTCCAAGGCTGCTTCTATCACCATGTCTACATCCTTCAGATCCGCGAGATCGCCTGTGGCAGTGATGCGACCGAGAATTTCGTCTTTAGTTGCAGCATGGATACGCTCCTTTTCCACCTGACGGTTCAGTCTCTTTTCAATGGTCCGCCGGCCTTCCTCAGCCCTTCCTTGATCGATGTCGACTAAGATTACTTTTCCTACCTGAGCTGCAGCTTCGGCGATGCCATTACCCATGGTTCCAGCACCAATCACTCCAATTGTCATCATACTTCTCCACCTCCACTATACCAGTTGCAGCTAAATCCTTTCCACTACAGTAGCATAACCTTGCCCGCCGCCTATGCAGAGAGTGGCCAAACCACGCTTGAGACCCCTTTGTTCCAAAGCGTGGAGCAAAGTTACCAAAATACGAGCACCGCTAGCCCCAATAGGATGCCCTAAGGCGATGGCGCCGCCATTTACATTGACCTTGGCTGGCTCAAATTTCAACTCCTGGGCCACAGCCAGTGATTGGGAGGCAAAGGCCTCATTGGCTTCGATCAAATCCAGATCATCTATGGTCAAATCTGCTTTGGCAAGAGCCTTACGGCTTGCTTCCACAGGTCCTAGGCCCATGATCGCCGGATCAACACCGGAGGCAGCATAGCTCAAAATACGAGCCATAGGCTTCAAACCAAGGGCTTTGGCTTTTTCGCCTGACATCACCAAAAGACACGCAGCACCGTCATTGATTCCCGAAGCGTTGCCTGCAGTAACCGTTCCATCTTTCTTGAATGCTGGCCTCAGTTTGCCAAGTCCCTCCGCGGTCACACCGGCACGAGGGTACTCATCCTGGGCAAAACGAATGGGGTCACCTTTACGCTGTGGGATAATTACAGGTACGATTTCTCTGGCAAAGCGATTTTCGGCCTGGGCTGCCTGGAATTTCTGCTGACTTGTTGCGGCAAATTCATCCTGCTCTTCCCGGCTAAGATTCCAGCGTTCTGCAACGTTCTCGGCGGTTATTCCCATGTGTACGTCATTAAAAGCACACCAGAGGCCATCTTTAATCATGACATCCACAAGCTCACTATTGCCCATGCGTGCACCCCAGCGACTCTTGAGATCAGCATAGGGGGCCATGCTCATGTTTTCTGTGCCACCGACCACATACATCTGGCCATCTCCCGCCCGAATTGCCTGAGCGGCTAATCCAACCGTTTTTAAGCCCGATCCACAAACTTTATTCACCGTATAAGATGGTACACTTTCCGGAACCCCGGCCTTAATGGCGGCCTGCCGTGCGGGATTCTGTCCCGAAGCAGCCTGCAAGACATTACCTAAAATGACCTCATCGATTTCTTCCGCTGGAATGCCTGTCTCATCCAGGATCTCCTTAATCACGATGGCACCTAACTCGGCAGCTGATAGATCCTTCAATGTCCCTCCAAAACTGCCGATAGCTGTACGAACTGCCTTAACAATCACTACTTCTTGCATACTACGCCTCCTCTATTGGTTATTTGCTTTTGGAGTTACGCCTTCTCCGTTCCAAATTGGCCGGTTCAATGGCCCGATTGTCCCTCGATTCAAGGAGCTGGGCTACTCCAGAATGCATCTCCTCATGTCCGTTCTTTGATTCCCAACCATCATCAATATATTGGGGTTCTGCGTAGGTGGCAATGACCCCTTCATAGTTGCGCAAGACAACTTTGGTAGGAGACATGCTGATCAGATACTGGGGCATGACGGGGGTCTTTCCTCCCCCCCCTGGCACGTCCACCACATACGTGGGAACAGCGTAGCCGGAGATATGGCCCCTAAGTGCTTCCATGATCTCTAGCCCCTTGGATACTTTGGTACGGAAATGCTCTATTCCCATGGATAAATCACATTGGTAGATATAGTAAGGCCGCACTCGTATACGAACCAAACCAAGCATGAGTTCTTTCATGATCTGGGGATTATCGTTTACACCCCGCAATAAAACGGTTTGATTTCCAACTGGAATACCACCATCCACTAATTTCAGACAGGCAAGGGTGGAGTCAGGCGTGATTTCTTTAGGATGATTAAAGTGGGTGTTGAGCCAAATGGGATGGTATTTCTTCAGCATAGTGACCAAGTCGTCTGTAATTCTCTGGGGCATCACAACCGGCGTTCGAGTTCCGAGACGGATAACATCCACATGGGGAATCTCCCGCAAACGCTTGATGATCTCTTCTAGCTTGTGGTCAGCCATCAAGAGCGCATCGCCGCCGGAGAGCAACACATCGCGCACCGCTGGCGTATTTTTGATATACTCAATACCCCGTTCAATATGTTCCCAGGCTAGTCCAGAATCGTTCTGACCAGCAAAGCGGCGCCTAGTACAATGACGACAATACATGGAACACTGATCTGTAATTAGAAAAAGGACGCGATCGGGATAGCGATGGGT
>DIPH01000001.1:11985-12165 GCA_002424045.1 Firmicutes bacterium UBA5493
GCGATCGGGATAGCGATGGGTTAAACCAGGTACAGGTGAATCCGCTACCTCATCTAGGGGGTCCTGCATATCTGCTACTGCAGTCATGGTTTCTCCAATTGTCGGAATAGCCTGACGCCGCACGGGACAGTCCGGATCATCGGCATCCATTAGCGAAGCATAATAAGGGGTAATTCCCAT
>DIPH01000001.1:12257-12716 GCA_002424045.1 Firmicutes bacterium UBA5493
ATAATAAGGGGTAATTCCCATTCGAAAGACTTCTAAAACCTTGCCAATGTCCCCCTTTTCCTCATCTGTAAGGGCGAGGATCTTGTCAAGATCTTCTACGCTCTGGATGCGGTTTCTTACTTGCCAATGCCAATCACGCCACTCAACTTCACCGCAGCCCCACCGCTGCCATGGTTGATTACTCAAAGCCAAACCTCCTTCACGATCTCAATTAAAGTCCAGTCACATCCATATCTTTCAGCTCTGGCGATAGGACGATCTCGGCCTCTGTAGCTGCTTTGACTTCATCCACTGTGAACTCTGGATTCTTCTCAAGCATGATCACGTTGCCATCTTTAATCTCAAAGACACCCATGTCGGTAACAACCAAATCCACTTGGTTAGCTGCTGTCAAGGGTAGACGGCACTCTTTCAGCAACTTCGGTTCGCCATCTTTAGTGACATGAAGCGTTGCTACAA
>DIPH01000001.1:12789-78338 GCA_002424045.1 Firmicutes bacterium UBA5493
TGCTACAATAACCCGTTTGGCACCTACAACGAGATCCATGGCTCCACCCATACCCGGCACCATTTTCCCTGGTACCATCCAATTGGCCAGGTTGCCCGAGGCATCCACTTCTAAGGCTCCAAGCACCGTCACATCCACATGTCCTCCCCGAATAATGGCGAAGGACTCGGCACTGTCAAAAAAGGCTCCCCCCGGTAGGATAGTCACAGGTTGACCTCCCGCGTTCACCAGATCGTAATCCTCTTCACCTGGGGCTGGATTGGGGCCGAGACCGACAAAACCATTTTCTGACTGCAATGTCACATTAACTCCAGGAGGGAGAAATCCGCTTACCATAGTAGGCAGTCCAATCCCTAGATTAACAACGTCACCGTCCCTGAGCTCCTGGGCAATGCGGCGGGCGATGAGTACCCTTTTTTGCTTACTGTCCATTCCCGTTCGACCCCCTTGTTAAGAAATCTACGAAAACTCCGGGAGTTACAACCTCATCGGGGTCAATTTCTCCCACTTCCACGATCTCGTCCACTTCTACAATAACGCAGTTTGCGGCCATGGCCATCAGTGGATTAAAGTTCCGAGTACTTTTGCGGAAAATAAGATTGCCTTTGCGATCTGCCTTCCAGGCCTTAATAAGTGCAAAATCGGCATGAAGTGGCTTCTCCAAAAGATAAGTCTTGCCATCCACCTGCAGCTCTTGTTTGCCTTCGGCTACAACTGTTCCGACGCCAGTGGGCGTTAAGACTCCGCCCAAACCCGCGCCAGCGCAGCGGATTCTCTCAGCCAGTGTTCCTTGGGGTACGAGTTCTACCTGGATTTTTCCTTCAATCATCTTCTGGCCTGTCTCTGGATTTGTACCAATATGGCTGGCGATCAGGTGCCTAACCGCATCGGATGAAATCAGCATGCCGATGCCATCACCCTGTAAGCCGGTGTCATTACAAATGACGGTCAGATTCTGTACGCCTTGTCCTGCCAATTCTCGAACGAGGCTTACAGGTGTACCGCAGGTCATGAATCCTCCAATCATGACGCTGCTTCCATCCGTCACCTTACCCATCACTTCTTTCTGCGACAAAATTTTCGGCAATTCGTCATCCTCCCAATTTTTATGTTTTTTGTGGCCTTCGAGCGGGTAGCCCGAGAATCTCCCGTGCCTCATCAGGAGATGCAACTTCCCGTCCAAGCTCTCTTGCAATCCTGGCTATCCTAGCTACCAACTGAGCATTGCTCTTGGCCAATTCACCCCTGTAAAAATAGATATTGTCCTCAAACCCAACCCGCACATGACCTCCCATGGCCATGGCGGCCATAGCTAGAGACGTCTCGTTGCGACCAATACCCGATACGGTCCAGGTGGCATCTTTAGGAATGGAATCAACTAAGAAACTCAAGTTTCTCACAGTTCCCCCCATGGCACCTGGGACGCCCAGGACAAAATTAAAGTGGAGGGGTGGCTTCACCAAAGCCTCTCGCACAAGGCGCAAAGCACTGTCAACCATTCCTGATTCAAATACCTCGAATTCTGGTTTGACCCCCCTCTCCAACATAAGCCTTGCAGCTTTCTCATAAAAGTCCTGGGGATTGGAGAATATGTCCCTACCAAAGTTACAGGTTCCAGTGGACAAAGTGGCCATTTCCGGACTGTTCTCTACAGGTTGCAGACGCTCTTCTGGACTATGCCAGGTTGCTCCGCCTGTAGATGGCTGAAAAATGACGGGACACTTTTCCGCCACAATCGCCTGGATTTCTCTGTAAATCTCCCTATCCTGTGTAGGGCTGCCATCGGCTTGCCGGGCATGGACATGGACAATGGATGCTCCCGCTTCGTAGGCTTCCAAAGCTGCACGACCGATTTCCTCAGGAGTAATGGGGAGATTCTTCTGCTGCTCCCTTGTGACTTCGGCCCCAGTGAGGGCCGCGGTAATAATCAGCTTTGACACATCCCTACCCCCTTCTCTGTTTGTCCTTAGGTACGACACATACACCTTTAGCTGTGGCCACCACAACTGGTTCCTCCAGAACATCCATGGCCGAAGGCCCCAGGTCTGATGAATTGGTCCTTGTGATCTGTTTGACGGCTTGAAACTTCATCTTCCGCGATGTATTACCTACCTCAGTAATCTCACCCACCGCTTCAAGGAAATCACCAGCATAAACAGGAGCCTTAAACTGCACATCACTATAGGTTAGAAATAAACCTTCATCACCGTCATGACGGATCAAAAGCTCCGTGGCACAGTCACCAAAGAGCTGCAAAACAAAAGCACCGTCCACCAACTCACCTCCGTAGTGGGCCTGGGCTGCGCTGACTCGTACACGGATCACACTCTTCATACAACACATTCCTCCTTGGATTAATAAACTCTATGTTAGATTCTTCTGGCCAATTCCTTAACCACAAAGGTGCTGACATGGCGGGCTGTTGTTCCAGGTCCAAACCCTGCGTCAAAACCAAGCTCCTTAGCTAGGGGCTGATCGATTCTAGGTCCACCCACAATCATGATCAGCCTCTCACGCAGGCCCTCCGCTTCCGCCATTTCAATCAATTCCGTTAGGTTCTGAATATGTACATTTTTCTGGGTCACAACCTGAGAGACCAAGACCGCATCGGCCTTCACTTCCATAGCCTTTTGAAGAAGGATGTCGTTGGGAACTTGACTCCCTAAATTGTAAGTTTCGATCATGGGGTAGCGCTCTAAGCCGTAATCGCCATCATAGCCCTTCATGTTCATGATGGCATCGAGTCCCACTGTATGGGCATCTGTTCCGGTGCAGGCCCCCACCACTACGACCTTACGTCTGATTTCCTTTTCAATGAAGGAATTCACTTCATCGAATGTCATTGCCTCATCCCCCGCATCAACAACGGAGATTTCATCAAGATTAACACTGTGACGGCTACTTCCATAGAGGATAAAGTGGCTGAAACCGTGGAGGTCCTTCATGTTCACCACCTGAATACCCTCGAAACCCATTTGCAAAGCCAGGCGTTTGGCTGCTTCAAGAGCCAGGGGCCCTGCAGGTATGGGTAATGTAAAACTCAACTGCACCTGTCCATCACCCCAGGAATCTCCATAGGGTTTTACTACCTTGTCTTTCGAGCTCACCATGATCTCCCCTTCCCTGGTGCAGATTGGATCCCCAGTTCCTGCTGCATCCTGTCCATAAAGGGATTGCTATAGTCAATTCCCTTCGGGATCACACCATCACCACCTTTGCCTCCCTCTTGGGGTCGCCTGATGTTGGCAAAATGCCCTTCGCTGATGGCCCGTTTTAATCCCTTGGCTTCGATGTCCTGCAAGAAGTCTACCACTTGATCCAAGATGGCCTCTGAACGTTTTTGGATGATGCCATCGGGCCTAAAGCTAATCTCGTTTTCTAAGTCTCTGGCATTGTCCATGACATACTGGGCGCTTTCCAGGCTCAAAGCACGGTCACTTAGGTGGGGTGTATGAATGGCTTCGGTGAGCATGCCAAGGAGATGAATGCTTTGGCCCGTCATAACCGAGGCCAGGTTAAACATGGCATTTTGAACATGGCCCATAAAAATGTCTCCCGTCATGTACTTGGTAGGCGGCATATACTTCAAGGGTGCGTCAGGGAAAATCTGCCGAATGGTCTGGGCTGTAGCTAGCTCATAGAGGAACCCGTTTTTCATCTTCGGATCGAGCTCAAAGGCGTGTCCCAAACCCAGCTGCCAACTTTGTAGACCTGCCGCCAGACCCATCTGTTCATTGATAAAATTGGAGGCCAAAACGGTATGGGCCTCCTCTAAGGCGTCTGCTGTTGTTAAGTAGTTGTCCTCTCCCGTATTGATAATAATGCCGGCGTAGGCATTGATCATCCGAGAAAAGTATTGGTCAGCAAAGGTCCGCTCCATATTGATATCCCGGAACAAGATCCCATACATGGCGTCATTTAGCATCATGTCAAGACGTTCCAAGGCTCCCATGGCAGCGATCTCGGGCATGCACAGCCCTGAGCAATAGTTGACGAGCTGAATGTACCGTCCCACCTCTTCGCTCACCTCATCAAGAGCTTGCCTCATTACCCTGAAGTTGGCTTGGGTAGCGTATGTGCCCCCAAAACCTTCCGTGGTGGTTCC
This sequence comes from Firmicutes bacterium UBA5493, assembly GCA_002424045.1. Taxonomy (GTDB): domain Bacteria; phylum Bacillota; class Limnochordia; order Darwinibacteriales; family Darwinibacteriaceae; genus UBA5420. Next base: position 16,895 of record DIPH01000001.1, read on the forward strand.
GTAGGGAACATAATCGAGTAAACTCTGGGCTGTGGTGCGAATGACTGCAATAATGTCTGCCCCCTGCCTAGCAGCTGACTTGGCCTGCTCCACATCGGCAAAGATGTTACCGCTGGCCACGATGACATACTTCAAAGGCTCTTCGCCTAACCCGAGACTCTGCTTTAAGGTCTCCCGTTTCTGCCGCTCTTTGGCGATGGTGGTAAGTGCTTGATCCGTATATGTATTCATGACTCTGGCTATACGATTTGGGTCTTGGGCCGAGAGCTCACAGATGTGCAAATCCCGAGCACAGTGTTGAGCGATCTCTTGTGGGGACTTGTCGAGGACCACCACGGCATTAGCTATCCAATACGCTATGCCCCGGTCTAAAAAACCTGCCCGATTCACTTGATCCACAACAACATTGGCCAGAGGGATGTCTTCGTGATTCGTGCCATCGATGCCAAAAAGGCGTGCCACGGTACGTTCCACGCTTACTGTGGTGTGACGATAGATATCTTCCTGCACCTTTTGAGCAATGGCCTGAGCTAATTGCCTGGCCTTTTGAACTTTTTCGTTGTCCAATACTAGTAACTGGTTACCCATTCTTGCGGTCCCTCTTTTCAAGGAGCTCTTTAGCCCTCTTAATGATCATGCTGTCCAGCCCTAGAGCTTCTGCCACAACTGCGGCATCGCTCCGAAGTGGTCGCCCAGGGCTTGCCACCTCCAAGCTATAGTCCATACAGCGTTGAAGAGAATCTACCCGGGCCTCGCCTAGCTTGTCTTGATCCAACCCCCTGACCCGAAGATGGCGGATCTCCTCTAGCTGGGCTAGAGATGGGTAATGGGTCGTAATCACGGTAATGGTCGGCGTGTGGTTGAGATGCTCAAGAATTGCCTGGGCAACGCTGGCCCCTTCCACAGGATTTGTTCCGTGGGCAATCTCATCCACGAGAATCAAGCCATCATGGTCGCTTTCCTCTATGACATCCCGCAGAAAGAGCACTTCCCCAGCAAAGGCACTGAGGCCCTTGGGGATTTCCGATGCCGCCAAGTGAGCCCGGATAAACTTCCGTGGCCGGAAATCCATGGAACGGGCAGGCACCAAAAGGCCATATTGGGCCATAGCCGTTAAAAGGCCAATAGTCTTTAAACTCGCGGTTTTACCACCCATATTAGGTCCGGTGATCAGGGTGACCCCTGAGGAAACTTCTAAGCAGAGGGGAGTATAATCATGACCCCCTTGGGTCACCTCTTCCTCCACCAAGGGATGTCTTCCCTCTGTGATGCGAATGATGGAATCCTCGCACAACTGGGGTTTCATTCCATCTATCTCAACGGCAAACTTCGCTTTGGCTAATAAGACGTCTAAAAAAGCTAGCCTTTCCAGAACGCCATGTAGTCGCGGCCCATAATCTGCTATCACAGAGGTGAGTTTGACCCTAATCCCGTGCTTGTGTTTCTCCTCTTCTTCCCTAACCTGAGCCAACTCCTGCCTGACTTGGCGCATGATCCCGTCCTCCACCAGCTGGAAGCGGATAAAATCTGAGGTTTCCTGCACTTTCTCCAACTGGACCATGCTTTCAAGCTGGGAGATCATCTTGCCATCTGTGGTAGTAACCGTAATGTCTCCATTCATGGATAAGATGCGCCCCACGACCTGAATCATTTCACAGTCCACTGACGCCCGAAAGTCGGCTAGGGTATTCTCTAGACGTACACGCTCTTGGCGCACCTTAGCGAGCTCATCGTCGTAGGTGTCAGCGATATAAAAGCTGTCGTGCCCACCTTGGCCAAGACTTAAGGATTCCTTGCATTCCACGCACTGATCCACAGGATCTGGTAAGAAGCTTGTCCACCCTAAGTGTTCCAATTCCGCCTGGATTTTCTCCACAATAGTTAACAGCTTCTTTACCTCATAGAACTCCGTATCATCTAAGGTGATCCCTTGCATACTGCGCCTAAGGCTGCCACCGATATCCCGAACTGTACTTAACAGAAAGCTTAGCTCTTCCGCCATCTTGGGGTCTCTCTTTAGGTACGCACACATGCGCTCGAGGCGATCGAGTTCCTGCACGAGATCGGCCGATTGCTCTTGCCCAAAAGCTGTGGCTTTACGCAACCTGGATCGCCCCAAAGACGATACGGGGCTTATGCGAGACCACACTTCATCAAAACCTAATTGACGCCGAGTTTCAGCATCAAGAAATTGCATTAAAACCCTCCTTTTTGAGCCTGTATCGGATTCCCAAATTCAAGTCAAAGGCAGGAATGGGCTCCACAGCTTGTCCCACATCCTCAAGTAAGCGAATAGGGTCTGCCAGGCCGTAACTACTGTTGAAAGGATTCACCGTCACAGCGCTAATATGGATGGAATCTAGCACCTTTAGCACAGCATGATGGGACTTCAACTTTTGGAAGCTCTGTTTGCCCAAAAAGACGCTGGTAGGATCAGAAGCAAGCAGGATTGGAAAGGTAGACTCTGCCCCACTGGCTAGAATCTTAACCAACACGTCATCAGTGAGCATACCCCGAATGAAAATTGCCTGCGTACATCGATCGATCTGTGCGGTCAAGACGTCGGGGCGATGGAAAAAATCCTCTTGGGTAACGATACCTTGTATACCTTGAGCCGTGAGCAACACGATCTTGACCTCTCGGCCCATACCTTCCAACTCCAATTTCAATTCTGGGTCATCCCCGTGATCCCAGGATGGGAGGGTCAAGATCCCCAATTGGAGCTTCAGTTTCTCAAGCAAGAGCTTGCGATCCCAAGCAGCTTCAGCGCCCACTGCTAGCACTGTAGTATCGGTAACCATGGGTGCCGCGAGGGAACGGCGATCAATAGCGCCGTCCACAAAAAGCAAGTCCACTCCAAACTGTTCTAACTGAATCTTGATCAAAGCCAATTCATGACGGGTGCTAGGACCCGCCAACAATGTCTTGCCTGCACTAAGCACCCGGGCCAGGATTACTTCCCCTAAGGGAGTCGTGATGCCGGTCGTGGCCAATATTTCATAGTCCAAGCCGCTTTCCACAATCAGTGACCTGGCATTGGCCACGATCTGTCCTGGACTAAGCATGATCTTAGGTTTGTCGTGTTCAAAGAGACTATCCCGCTCTTCACCATCGAGGCCGATGGTCGTAAGGGCCACCCGGAGGCCTAACTGTCTAGCCTCCGTTACGAGCTGATTAAATGTAAAGGTCTTACCTGTATTCTTACCCATTCCAATCACAGAGACAGATCGGAAGCCCAGGTCCAGTATATCTTCTACAAACACCAGTACCAACGCCCCTTCCTCACCAACCGTCCTCTTACACGTAGATTTCCGAGAATAACTGGCGTAGTTTGGGGTTCTCCCGCAAAACCTCGAGAGTAATAGCTGCATGACTCTTTGTATAGCCGTTACCGATCAGCATATTGACATCTTTGCCCACCCCTTCAGCACCAAGGGCTGCCGAGGTGAAACTTGTGGCCATGCTGAAGAAATATACCGTTCCCCCATCACGGGTACACAGAATCGAGGTCATTTCTGTTTGGGGAATATTCACGCAGTTGATCGTAAGATCGGCAAGCCTGTCCCCACTCGCCTTCTGGAAAGCATGCAAGCAGTCCACAGGCTTTGTTGCATCCACATCCAGGACCACATCTGCCAGATCGAGCTTCTGGATACGCTGTACCGCCCCATCGCCATAATCCATGGCAATGATCTTACCTGAGACACCGGCACGTTTTTTCGCTTCATGGAGGCACAGGCTCCCTGACTTTCCACCTGCTCCCACAATCAAGACTGTATCACCTGGTTTCACGAGTTTAGCTGTTTGGGCGGGAGCTCCAGCGACGTCCAGGGCAGCCAAAGCTAACTTCTGGGGAAGGTCGTCAGGCAATACTGCATAAATGCCGCTCTCAAAGAGAATAGCCTGTCCCTTAATATCCACCTGTGCGGTGTCTAAATGAATTTTCTCTATGGTCTCAATGACCAGTGGTGTTAAGGTCAAAGAGACCAGAGAGGCAATGCGGGATCCTACCTGCAAATCTCGCTTGGCCTCAAGATCACGGCCAATGGCCTTAACGATGCCGATGAACATGCCCCCGGATCCAGTCACAGGATTATGGTGTTTTCCCCTGCGGTCAACAATATCAAGCATAATTTGGGCGATCTGGGCTTCATCATCACCGGCTTCTTGCCGAATTTGGGTGAAACTCGCAGAATCAATATTCAGAGTTTCAACATCGATCAGAATTTCGTTGGGCATAATCTCCATACGGTTATCGAGGCGTTCGGACCCTTGAGGCAGGGCTCCCACCGGTGTGATGACCCTATGGGTACCAAATGGACAAGCTACAGTCACAGACATACTCCCCTTTGTGGATTCTTACGGAAATCATCCAAGTTATTTTACAGTTTCTTCAATAATAACATATACCCCTCCAATTTTGAAGAGTTCCTTCGAAATTGGAGGGGTAATGTAGATTGCAAGTCTAATCTTCTGCACGCAGAGACACGACAACCTGCGCAGCTATACCTTCTTCACGACCCACAAAGCCCAGTCCCTCGGTGGTGGTTGCTTTGATGTTGACTTGACCCTCGGTTACAACGAACACCTGGGCCAGCTTTGTCCTCATGGCCCCTTTCCAGGACCCAAGCTTTGGTCTCTGAGCCATAATGGTAATATCCAGGTTATTTGTGACAAGCCTTTCTTCCTTCATGATATTCAGGACATGCTCTAGGAGGGTTATGCTGGAGATGCCCTTGTACACTGGATCGGTATCGGGAAATAGCTCGCCGATATCTCCCTTACCCATAGCGCCCAAAAGGGCATCCATCACCGCGTGAGTCACCACATCAGCATCAGAATGACCCAAGAGTCCCTTTTCATAGGGAATCTCAACTCCCCCGAGGATCAGAGGTTTACCTCCTGCCAAGCGGTGCACATCGTACCCGAAGCCTACGACAACACGGTTTGACCTGGGCAAATCTTCCGGCGTTGTGATCTTGATGTTAGAATAGTCCCCTTCCACAATATGTACCGGATGGCCCAGAACCTCCAAAAGTCCGCAGTCATCCGTGGCTGTAATACCCCTTTGTCTAGCTTCTTCGTGAGCCTTCAAAGCCAGACGATAATCGAAAATTTGCGGGGTCTGCATGGCCCAAAGCTCCGAGCGCTCTGGAGTTTCCGTAACGAAACCGTCTCTGACTTTTTTGATCGTATCCTTCACGGGAACAGCTATTCCTACGGCCAAGCGATCTTCGACAGCCTCTAGACCTCTGCGAACCAATTCCGGTGTGACAAAGGGCCTGGCACCATCATGAATGATCGCCCAGTCGGTATCGGCGGAAAGGGCCTTAAGACCAAGATAAACACTGTCTTGTCTCTCTGCGCCTCCCAAGACAACCTGAGCCGTCTTGCCTGAAACTTCCCTTTGCAAAAGGTGCGTAACGGCTTCCAGATCCCGACTGCTTGTGACCACCACTATTTCTGATACTTCCTCCATAGAACCAAAACAGGCAAGACTATGGGAAAGCACCGGTTTGCCATCAAGGGGCAAGAGTACTTTATTACTCCGAGCGCCCATACGTCTGCCTGAACCTGCTGCAGCTAGTACTACTCCTATCTTCAATCGCGCCAACTCCTTTTAGCCGCTACATGAATGTTTTACGTATTGTGAAGGCTTGCTACAAGCTCCTGGGTGGATGTTTACATTCACCAGAATCTGCATTCATCAGTAGTAAAAAGGACCCGATGTATGCAGGCATCAGGCCCCTTCATTCCTATAAACTTATAATGCCCGCTCCATAGCCTTCGGTTTTGCAAATATCATACGACCGGCCGCGGTCTGGAGAACACTGGTCACCAACACAGCCACTGTCTGCCCAATATAGCGGCGACCTCCATCCACTACAATCATGGTGCCATCATCTAGGTAACCCACACCCTGACCTTGTTCCTTACCATCCTTAATAACCTGGACCTTAAGCTCTTCACCTGGTAACACAACCGGTTTCACGGAATTAGCCAGCTCGTTAATGTTTAATACGGGCACTCCCTGTAATTCACAGACTTTGTTGAGGTTATAGTCGTTGGTAACAACTTTGCCTCCCATATCTTTGGCCAGTTTAACGAGTTTTGTATCAACCTCGTTAATGTCACCATAGTCTTGCTCCACAATGCGAACGTTGGAGTAGGGCTCCTTTTGAATCTTATTGAGAATGTCTAACCCTCTTCTACCACGATTGCGTTTTAGTACGTCCGAAGAGTCCGCAATATGTTGCAACTCCTCCAAGACAAATCCCGGAACAATCAAATCGCCCTCAAGAAACCCAGACTTTGTAATATCCGATATTCGTCCATCAATAATTACGCTAGTGTCGAGTATTTTGGGACTCCCCTCTGGAGTAGCAGCTTTCAAACTCGAGAAGGAGCGTTCTGTACGAGAAAAGACTTCGGGCAAGTCATCTGTTCTCCTAAGCCCGACCATGAGACCAAAATACCCCAATATAACTCCGAAAATGACGGGGAGAAAATCTCCCACGTAAGGGATTCTTAATAAAGGAATAGAAATGATCAGCGCAATAACCCAACCGCTAACCAACCCAATCATGCCCCCCACTAGCTCATGTGTGGGGATCTTTAGTAAAATCTGGGTCGCCTTCTTACTCCCCAGTTTCAGCCCTCGCACAATGGGTGGACCGACCACAGTACCGACTAAAAAACCAACGAAAATAAACAGACCAACTAAATAACTCTCATCGATGAATCCAGCCATCGCGCCCGAGTTCAGCAAAAGCAATGCCCCGGAGTAACCCAAGGCCGCGCCAATGGCAGCAAACACAATCCTAACGAATATGACCAAACTTCGCTTCACCTCCCACTATTATTAATGCACGCGATAGTTTAGCTCGTTCAAGTTATAGTATTTCCTGTTTTCTCTTAGGTATTCTTTTTTAGCCTAAATTGTTAACCTGTGCACCAACAGTCATACCCAGTGGCCCACCCCCCTACTGTTCAAAAAATCCGGCAATCTTCTCCACAATCTCCTCTTCTGTGGTATCTTGAGCAATCACCAGTTCGCTCAGGAGTATCTGCCTTGCGTTATCGAGCATCTTTCGTTCGCCAGTTGAAAGACCTTTTTCGTTTTCTCTAATAGTGAGGTTACGCACAACCTCAGCTACTTCGAAAATGTCTCCACTCTTTATCTTCTCCATGTTGGCCCGGTAGCGACGATTCCAGTTTGACGACATGGTTGTTTGTTCGCCTTGTAAAATCTGGTAGACGCGCTTGACATCTTCATCATTACTCACTTGACGAAGACCTAGTTCATCAACGGACTTCATGGGAATCATTACCTTCATATCCCCTATGGGCAGCGCCATAATATAATACTTTTGCTTTTCGCCAAGTACTTCCCGCTCTTCTATGGCCACGATAACACCGGCACCGTGCATGGGGTAGACCACATGATCCCCCACGTTATACATCGCGCATCCTCCTTTGTCAAAACATCGATCCTTACAATAAATTTACCACTTTGCGCCCCTAAAGTCAAACGGGCCCATTTATAGCGGTCTCTTGTTCGCAGGTTGACAATCGTTTTTCAAAAGCTTTATAATGAAACCAGTTGGACGTTTCACACAGTGAAACTCCAAGCTGAATGCTCCGGCATTCAGCAGACCCCATCAAAGGTGATGAGAGGACGGGACCAAGATGACGAAGCCAGTTAACACTTGTCATTGTTTTCAAGAGAACGTACAAGATAACCTTGTGCGCCATTTCAGCATCCTAGATATCGTCTCGAAGTTTCAGGAGACCAATGCACGGGTAAACAGGGCTCTTTGTAGAGCGGTGACAGATTGTGGCTGCATTAACATCAACGCCTCAAAACAGCTCTTACCTGATGACTGTTCATTCGAAGACGTCCGTAATCATATCCAATCGCATCTCACGGGACAGCTTTGCGAAAACTGCAGAGAAGTCTTGGAAGCCGAGGTGGGGCAAAACCTGTTTTACTTAGCAGGAATGTGTAATGCCCTTGGACTCGATCTCGAAGAGATTATTAATAAAGAAAGCCAACGAGTGAACACCTTAGGGATGTTCCATCTCCGTTAAATATGGCTGTCCACTAACACCTGCTCACGTAAACGGCGTAAGCCCTCTTTGATGGCTTTCGCACGGACTTCTCCAATCCCTTCCACATCATCGAGCTCTTCGATGGTAGCATCCATGACCGTAGAAAGATCGTCGAAGGTCTTTACCAGATTCTCAATAACAGGCATGGGTAAACGGGGTATCTTGGCCAAGACACGATATCCCCTAGAAGCCACGGCCTGTTCGAGGCTTGTCATACTTCCCCCAAATCCTAGCGTTTTCGAAATGAAACCTAGATTAAGGAGATCATCCGAATCCATTTCTTCCAACTGGCTCCAACCTTCATTAAAGTTGCCACCATTATAATAGTCTTTAAAGACTAAGAGCCCCTCGTCTTTGGTATCCGCCATGAGCTCCTCGAGCTGCATTCTGACCAAACGGCCTTCCGACCCCAGTTGAATTACATATCTCTCGATTTCCCAGGCAATCCTGTTCACCATTTGGCTACGTTGCAATACCGTGGTTACATCCGTTAGGGTAACCAAATCTTCAAATTCGAGAGCACTCAAATTTGTTAAGGATTGCTGGAAAACACTGCGATACTTCTCCAAGGTAGATAAGGCCTGGTTGGCTTTTGCCAAAATCACGCTTACGTCGCGGATTATGTACTTCCAGTTTCCCCTATAAATGGTAATGATATTACGCCGTTGGGATATGGAAATCACAAGCTGACCCGTTTGTTTAGCGACCCTTTCTGCGGTTTTGTGCCGCGTCCCGGTTTCGAAACTCGGAATCATACTGTCTGGAACCAACTGGGTATTGGCATAGAGAATCCGTTTGGCATCGCTGGATAATACGATGGCTCCATCCATCTTGGCCAGCTCATAAAGTGAACCAGGATGCATCTCAGAATTGATGTGAAAACCACCATTAACCAGCTCCAAGACTTCAGGAGTATCTCCTATGACAATTAAACCGCCAGTTTTTGCCTTCAAAATGCTGTCAAGACCTTCATAGAGTTGAGTGCCCGGTGCCAGCATCTCTAGATGTTCATAAATCATATCATCCTCACGCATGAACTCACCTTCTTTTTACCGCAATTTTCAATGCTTCTTGTATAGTGCTTACACCATAAACCTTAATAGGTTCGTTTCCTTGAACATTGCTCTTAGGGATGAGGCAACTTTCAAAGCCCAAGCGATGAAGTTCTGCTAGGCGCTGCTCCATACCCCGGACAGCCCTTATTTCTCCCGACAAGCCAACCTCTCCTAAGACAGCACAGAGTGGATCACAGCTCACATTCGAGACGCTACTGGCTACAGCCACAGCCATGCCCAAATCCAGGGCGGGTTCTTGTAGCCTTAGACCCCCAGCAATATTCAAAAATACATCTTGCGACTGCAGGGGATACCCCTGCCTTTTTTCCAGTACGGCTAGGATAATGGAAAATCGTTGATAATCAACACCCGTCGTCTGCCTACGGGGAGTACCCCCATAGGGACTAGGAGCAACGAGGGCCTGCACTTCCACTAAGAGGGGACGGGTGCCCTCCATATACGGTACAACGACAGAACCAGAACTGTTCTCGGGACGCTGTGATAAAAGGAACCGCGAAGGATTCACCACAGGGACTAGACCTCGTCCACCCATCTCAAAGATGGCGACCTCGTGGGTAGAACCAAAACGATTCTTCACCGAGCGGATGATTCGGAAGGATGTGTGCACTTCCCCTTCGAAATATAATACGAAATCCACTGCATGTTCTAGTACTTTGGGACCAGCTAGATTGCCACCCTTGGTCACATGTCCCACCAGAAGAATGGAAGTATCGCTGCCCTTGGCCACCTGCAAAAACCGTCCCGTGGATTCGCGCACTTGTCCTACACTACCGGGAGGCGAAGAAACCTCTTCCACAAACATAGTCTGAATGGAATCAACAATGACCAAGACTGGCATTTCTTCCTCGATAACCTCGCAAATTGCATTCGTGTTGGCTTCGCTAAGGACAATGAGCTCTTCGGCAACAGCGTCTAAACGTATCGCTCGCAGTTTGAGTTGGGCCAAAGACTCCTCACCGGTGACGTAGAGAACCTTGCCAATGCTTCGAGCCACACAGCTAGCCACCTGCAAGAGCAGGGTTGACTTGCCGATTCCAGGATCCCCACCGATTAGGCCTAAGCACCCTGGTACTAAACCGCCCCCTAAAACCCGATCAAGCTCTTCAATGCCCGTGCTAAAACGGGATTCAGCACGGTTTTCAATCTTCGTTAAGGGTACAGGTTTGCTCTTCGCCACCCAGGTGCGGGCGTTTTTACTGACAGGTTGGACTGTTTCTTCTACTAGGGTATTCCACTCCTCGCAGGAAGGACATCTTCCCATCCAACGAGGGCTCTCGGCTCCACAAGCCTGACAAACAAATACGACCGTTTTTCTAGCCACAGTCTACCCTTTCTATGTTCCAAATTTTCCTACACTTCTATTATACCATCAGAAAAAGGAGTGCACAACTGCCCATGAGGCGGATCTGCACTCCCTATCTCTCGAAAAACTATCCTACAGCAAACTTCCGATTAATGGAAAATAAACTCCCCTTCTTTCGAGTCTACCGTAATGGTGCCCCCTTCTCCGAAGGTGCCCCTGAGAATCTCTTCTGCCAGGGGATTTTCTATATGCCTTTGAATAGCCCTGCGCAGTGGTCTAGCCCCAAAGTCCGGATCAAAGCCCTTGTTGGTGAGGAGTTCTTTGGCTTGGTCCGTTATAGACAAAGCAATATCCATATCCTCAAGCTGGGTGCGAAGCTCCTTGAGCATGATGTCCACAATTTGGCTGATGTGCACCTTGTTGAGAGCATGGAAGACCACAACTTCATCCACCCTGTTTAAAAACTCGGGGCGGAATGCCCGCTTGAGCTCATCGGTGACCTTCCCTTTCATGGCTTCATAATCACTGCGCTCATCAACAACGGCCCTAAAGCCAATGCCTGAGTCACGCTGAATTTGCTGGGCCCCTACGTTGGAGGTCATGACAATTACCGTATTACGGAAGTCCACAACGCGGCCCTTAGAATCGGTGAGTCTGCCGTCTTCTAGCACTTGGAGCAGGATATTAAAGACCTCTGGATGGGCCTTTTCTATTTCATCAAAGAGCACGATCGAATAGGGCTTTCTGCGTACTTGTTCTGTGAGTTGACCACCCTCATCATAACCCACATAACCTGGAGGCGAACCGACCAAACGGGAGACGGCATGACGCTCCATGTATTCGGACATGTCAAGACGCACCATGGCATCCTCATCACCAAACAGAGCTTCAGCCAAAGCCCTTGCTAGTTCCGTTTTCCCCACACCAGTTGGTCCTAAGAAGATAAACGAACCAATTGGTCTCTTGGGATCTTTCAGTCCCGCATGGGCCCTGCGAACGGCCTGGGATACTGCGCCGATAGCTTCGTCTTGCCCAATAACCCGTTCATGAAGCACTTCCTCTAGGTTGAGCAGACGTATGGCATCTTCTTCGGTAATATCTGTAACAGGTACACCAGTCCATCCCGCCACAACCGCCGCTATATCCTCGGCAGTGACCACAGCCTCTGCTCGTCCGTGACTCTTGCGCCACTCGGTGCGTTTGGATTCCAGCTCCTCCTGGAGTTTTTGTTCGGTGTCTCGTAAGCGGGCTGCTTGTTCAAACTCTTCATTCTTGATGGCCGCCTCTTTCTCAACACTCACTTCGTCAATTCTAGCTTCCAGATCTTTAAGCTCTGGTGGGGCCACAAGACCTGCTAAGCGCACACGAGAACCTGCTTCGTCCATAAGGTCAATGGCCTTGTCTGGCAAGAAACGATCGCTAATGTAACGATCACTTAAGCGAGCTGCAGCCACAATGGATTCATCATTAATCTTCACCCTGTGATGAGCCTCGTAGCGATCCCTAAGACCTTTAAGAATCTCGATGGTCTCTTCCACGCTTGGTTCATCAACCATTACGGGTTGAAAACGCCTCTCGAGGGCTGCATCTTTTTCCACATGCTTTTGGTATTCATCCAGTGTGGTTGCTCCAATAGCCTGCAGTTCACCCCGGGCTAAGGCTGGTTTGAGAATATTGGCTGCGTCAATGGCCCCCTCCGCGGCACCGGCACCGATGATCGTGTGCATTTCATCAATAAACAGCACCACATCACCTGCGCCGCGGATCTCCTCCATCACTTTCTTCAGGCGTTCTTCAAACTCACCACGGAATTTCGAGCCAGCTACCAAACTGCCTAAATCCAAGGTGACTACACGTTTATTACTCAGGGTCTCCGGCACATCATTGTGGATGATCTTGAGAGCTAAGCCTTCCGCTATGGCCGTCTTCCCCACACCAGGTTCGCCAATCAAGACCGGATTATTCTTTGTACGACGGCTCAGAATCTGAATCACTCGCTGAATCTCTTTATCCCGTCCAATCACTGGGTCAAGACTACCCTCCCCGGCCAAAGCGGTCAAGTCACGACCAAATTGATCCAGTGTAGGGGTCTTGTTCTGACGGGGTGCCTGTGCCTTTCCTTGGCTTGCACCCCCTAGTTGACTGGTGACTTGTGAACGCACCTTTTCTAAATCAGCGCCCAGATTGTGGAGCACCTGGGCTGCTACTCCTTCTCCTTCACGAATTAAACCAAGCAAGAGATGCTCGGTACCAATATAGGTATGTCCTAGACGCCTGGCTTCGTCAAAAGCCAGCTCCAGCACCCGTTTCGAACGGGGAGTAAAGCCGATCTGACCCTGGGTTGGCTGGCCGCCGCGACCAATAATCCGCTCCACCTCTCCGCGTACTTGATCAATGCTAATTCCTAGAGACAAGAGAGACCGCGCTGCCACATCCTCGCCTTCTGCAATTAAACCGAGGAGAATGTGCTCTGTTCCCACCACATTATGCCCTAGCCTCCGTGCTTCTTCTTGTGAAAGGACAATCACTCGCTGGGCCCGTTCTGTAAAACGTCCAAACATATTGACACCTTCTTTCCGTCATGAGTTATCATTAAGTGTATCTCGAATCAAACTTGCCCGCAAGCGATCCCTTTCGTGCACAGGAAGGGCCTGCCCCATTATTCTTTGAAGATGGGCGGACCGAATCTGAACCATGAGTTGTTTCAAACGTTCAGGATCACTATGCTCAATCACACCTAAGTCTACCCCAAGCTTTAGGTCGGACAAAAGCTCCATGGCTTCTTGACTTGTGATGGTTCGGGCGTTACTTAAAATTCCATAAGATCGGTATAACCAGTCTTCTGTTGCTAGTTTTCGATCTTCTTCCAACAGATACTCCCGCGCTTGACGTTCACTGTGGAGAATCTGGTCGGTAAAGCGGGCCAAATGTTCGATGGTCTCTTCTTCACTCTGACCTAGTGTAATCTGATTGGAAAGTTGAAACACATTGCCCCAAATGTCGCTACCTTCCCCATAAAGCCCCCTCACCGTCAACCCAAATTTGGACACGGTCCCCAAGACCTCTTGGACCTTTTTGAGCCTGCGGAGAGCAGGCAAATGGAACATCACCGATGCCCTCAGCGCGGTTCCCACGTTCGTAGGACAACAAGTTAGATATCCAGACTGCATATCAAAGGCATAGTCTAGGTGTTCCTCGAGACGATCGTCAATCTCGGTGGCCACATTCCAGGCCTTTTCAAGCTGTAGCCCCGGCTTTAGCACCTGAATCCGCAGATGGTCCTCTTCGTTCACCATGATGCTGACATTCGATGTATCGCTGAGAATGACTGCCTTGTGCTGAGGATTCTGGGTATGGCTGGGGCTGATCAGATGCTCTTCAGCCAAGATTTGCCGATCTAACGTGTCCATGGTGCCCATTTCATGATAGCTAAACTCCCCAAGTCCCTGCAGATGCGCAACGACAGCTGAGGTCTTGTTTAAGACCTCCCTAAGGTCGTCTCGACTGGCTCCGCCTGGAAACGGAATCCCTTCTAGGTTTCGGGCCAAACGACAGCGGGTTCCTAGAACAATATCGCCCTGCGGTCCACTTTGTTTCATCCAGGACGCAATCTTCTTCATTCGCCATCCCCCCCCGCCACCTTGGCCTCTAAGAGGCGAAGCTCATCACGGTATTTGGCCGCCTGTTCATAATTCTCCTGCCGTACACATTCTTGCAAGCGCTTGCGAAGATCTTCGATCTGCCGGTTAACACGTACTTTGGGATAGCCACGGGCTGGAACTTTACCTGTATGTGTACTCGAACCGTGCAATCTGCGCAAGACCGGGTTCAGCTCATCATGGAACACTTCATAACAGCTGCTGCAACCTAAGCGTCCTGTCTTTTGCACATCAAGAATTGTCCGCCCGCAAGTGGGACACTTCTTCATGGGCTGACTTGGACTCAATTTCTGACCGATTTTTCCCGTCTGGAACATACTGGACAGCAAATGCTGCAAATCAAAGCCGGTACTAAAATTCGTGTATCCCTGGGCACAGTCTTGGCAGAGCCTCAGCTCAGTCTTGTTGTTATTTTCAATCTGCACAAACTTCACCGTAGCCTCATGTTGCCCACATTTTTCGCATAACATTTTAGTATCACCCACCTCTCAGGACCTAGATTCCATAATAAAAAATAGTAGTGAACGGACCAAACTGGCCCGTAGTACATTTTTGCCTTGGCTCATGCCACCAACTTCCTGCTGCACAATACCGCGAATGAGCTGGAGCTCTCCAGAGGAAATCACATGACGGTCCTTGAGATGGGCTAAGATATTTTCCATCTGCTTATCATCAAGCTCAGAACCAATACTCTGCAGAAGGCTGATTGCATGGGTATAGCTGTTGTCCACCTGTACATGGCCGACTCGAATGTACCCACCGCCTCCGCGCCTGCTTTCTACGATGTAACCTCTCTCGAGCGTAAAGCGAGTAGACAAAACATAGTTTATCTGCGAAGGAACGCAGGAAAAATCATCAGCCATTTGGGCGCGGCTCAATTCAACACTATTGGTTTGACTGCTACGCAGCATCCTTTTAATGTGCGCTTCAATATGATCCGCTAAAGTACTCATGACTCTCTATCCAACTTTCTTTGACTATTACTGACCTTAGCTTTATTATAGCACATAATCAAAGCGACTATGCAACCTTACAGGGGATGGTCAGGAAACGTCAAAACCCCATTTTCGCCTGTTTTAGGATCTTTTCGAAAAAAAATCGCGGTTTTTCTCCTTTTTAGTCCGGTTTTTGCATAAGGATTCCAGGGGGGGATAGCATGATCAACTATATCTGGTTCTTTATGATCCTGGGAGGTGTAATCACATCCGCCAGTAAAGGTCAAATCAACCTGGTAACCGAAGGCGTCCTCAAGGGCAGCGAACAGGCGGTACTGGTAGCGCTCGGTCTCATCGGCATTGTCTCGTTTTGGTCTGGTGTGATGAGAATTGCCCAAGACGCTGGCTTAATGGAGATGATCGCACGGGCCCTAGGTCCGGTCGCCCGCAAATTGTTTCCTGAAGTGCCAAGCCACCATCCAGCCATGGGCGCCCTACTTGTAGCCATGAGTGCCAACATTTTGGGGCTAGGTAACGCCTGCACACCCTTGGGACTTAAGGCTATGGGTCACTTACAAGAACTAAATGGCGACAAGGAGACAGCCTCCAATGCCATGTGCACCTTTATGGCTCTTACCTCCTCCAGCCTTACGGTGATTCCAACAACCATTATTGCTCTCCGTTTGACACACGGCTCTGCATCTCCAACAGAGATCATCGGCCCCATCCTTATTGCCACCACCTGCTCTACGCTGACTGCACTTGCAGTTGATGCACTTCTCAGACGCTTTTCAAAGAAACGGTAAGGAGGAACCTTCATGACATCTTTAATTCAGGGGCTTTCACGCTGGGCCATACCGCTCTTGCTTCTAGGGATAACAACCCTCGGCCTCTCGAAGCGTGTGCCCATCTATGAGAGTTTCGTGGAAGGTGCCAAGGAAGGATGGCAGACCGCTTTGCGTATCCTACCCTACCTTGTAGGGATGTTAGTGGCCATTCAAGTCTTCCAACACTCCGGTGCGTTAGACAGATTAATTGACCTTGTAAGTCCCCTCACCAATTTTCTGGGTTTTCCTAGAGAGGTCCTGCCCCTAGCATTGATGCGCCCCATCTCTGGTTCGGGATCTCTAGCCTTGTTATCGCAGACTTTTGCCACCTTTGGACCAGACTCCCTAGTGGGACGGGTTGCTGCCACGGTTATGGGCAGCACCGAGACAAGTCTTTATGTTCTCACTGTATATGCAGGATCCGTAGGCCTCAAGCGCACCCGCCACACCTTGGCCACATCACTCATTTCTGATGTTGCGGGTGTTCTAGCCGCGCTCTATATTGTCTTGCACTATTTTGCATAGTTCACCATATTTTGGCCATACTTATAATTATCACAACAAGAGAGGGTGGCACACCATGCCAAAGCTCACCAAGAAGGAAAAGCGTGAGATGATTGCAGCGGCCATGAAAACAATCAGCGAACACAAAGGTCTTTCTCCCGCCTCAAAGGATCGAGGCGTGGTAGTGCTTGGAAAAGCGCTGTTGAGAAATTCGGACCCCCGGTAAGAAAAGGGTTGCCACTCCCCATGTCGTATAAGTACCTATGATGATTGTAATGGGGGGAGTATTGATGTCAAACCTATTTCGCCATATACCGGCTGTTGATAAAATCTTAATGGATCCCGAAATCACTGAAGCATCCCGCGGGATACCAAGCCTCGAGGTGACGTCAGTTGTCCGGCAATTTCTTGATGAGCTGCGCGGGGAAATTGCCGTCCAAAAAGTGGCCTGTACGAAAGAAGAGATTATCGCTCGGTTAGTCCTAGAACTAAAAGCAACAAAAAGACGAAAGTTTCAGCCCGTAGTTAACGCAACGGGTGTACTCTTACATACAAATCTAGGACGAGCTCCCCTTCCAGAGCTAGCCATAGAGCGTCTGCAATCCCTTGGCCAAGGCTATTTCAACTTGGAGCTGGATTTAAACACCGGAGAGAGGGGAAGCCGCTATGCAAGTGTCTCCAGGCTCTTCAACCTCTTGCTTGCGGGAGAGCAAGGGCAGGTAGAGAAAAGCACTAACAGCACATGTGACACCGTGGTGGTCAATAATAACGCTGGTGCTGTCTTAGTTGCCCTAAAAGCCCTAACCGCGGGCCAAGAAGTTATTGTCTCCAGAGGGCAATTGGTGGAAATTGGTGGAGGATTTCGTGTACCCGAAGTCATGGCCACAAGTGGCTGCCACCTCAAGGAAGTGGGCACAACCAACCGCACTCGCCTCAGTGATTATGCAGGCGCTGTTACAGAGCAAACCAAAGCCATTCTCCTGGTGCACCCTAGTAATTATTCCATGATTGGCTTTACGGAAAGTGTTCCTAGGGATAAACTCGCCCAGCTCGCGGGCGAGCGCGGACTTCTCTTGATTGAAGACATCGGTAGCGGCGCCTTCCATCCCTTTGAGGAGCCCCTTGTCTCTAGTGCACTAAGACATAGCCATATTGTAACCTATAGTGGTGACAAGCTTTTTGGAGGACCCCAGGCCGGCATCATTAGTGGCCGCAAGGATCTCGTGGACATCATCAAGAAAGATCCTCTCCTTAGGGCACTGCGCATTGATAAGCTGTCTCTAATTGCCCTAGAAGCAGTGTTAGAACTGCATTTGGGAAAAGCGTATAACAAGCTTCCCCTCTGGGCCTTGGCAAGTGTTGATCCAGAAGAAATTAGACTGCGGGCAGAGACATGGCAAAGCCATGTGGGACCAGGGCTTAAAGGAGAGGTCGTACAGGCCGAGTCCACCATGGGCGGGGGCTCTTTGCCAGGGGAAACTATCTCGTCCTGGGCCTTAGCACTGCAAAGTTCAAAGCTTTCCAGTGCGGAGCTGGCAGAGTGGCTACGCCGAAACGATCCTCCCGTCATGGGCAGAATTGTGCAAGACCGGGTGTTACTCGATCCTAGGACCGTCTTACCTTCCCAGGACCAACTGATCACGTCTCTACTCCAAGGTGGTGTGGCATCATGTTCATAATGGGTACCGCAGGTCACATCGACCATGGAAAATCAACGCTGATTACGGCCTTAACCGGGATGAATCCCGACCGTCTGCAGGAGGAACAAGCCCGAGGTATGACAGTGGATTTAGGCTTCGCCTGGTTCTCCGTTCCCCTGGGTAACGTTGGCGTTGTGGACGTTCCAGGACACCAACGCTTAGTAAAAAACATGCTGGCCGGGGTAGGTCAGGTGGATTTTATCCTTTTGGTTATCGCTGCCGATGACGGTTGGATGCCGCAAACGCAGGAACACGTAGAAATTCTGGACCTCTATGGAATGAAGCGGGGTATTGTCGCTCTCACCAAGGCGGATCTGGTAGAACCTGAATGGTTGGAACTCGTGGAAGCAGACATTCGCGAACACCTGGCCGAGACGTCCCTTGCGGACTTTCCCATCATCCCAGTTTCGGCCATCTCCGGTTATAATGTGGATATTCTCAAAGAAGCCATCAATGAACTCGTGGTTTCATTTCCCCATGCTCAGGGAGAAGATAATCCCATCCTTTGGATCGATCGAGTCTTTACGATTAAGGGGGCTGGAACTGTAGTGACAGGTACGTTAATGGGTGGTTCACTCCATGTGGGGATGGACGTCGTGGTAGAACCCCCAGGTCATGAGGCCCGTATTCGCACCTTGCAAACACAGACCAAGACGGTGGAAACAGGAGTAGCCCATTCGCGCCTGGCGGTAAATCTCACAGGAGTAGAAAAAGCAAGCCTAACCCGGGGAATGTACCTGGCCCTTCCCAAGCGTCGCCCCTATTTTTCCTTAATCAACACCCACGTGCGTGTGCTAACCCAAGCGCCGTCGACCCTCGAAACCGGTCAACAGGTCAAACTTTACGTGGGGACCCTGGAGACTCTGGCCAGTGTAAAAATTCTAGGCGCCGAAGAGCTTGAACCCGGTCAAGAAGGCTTTGTTCAATTGGAGCTTGAGACCCCAGCCCACTTCAGTTTTAAAGACCGCTTTATCCTTCGTCACAGTGAACTCCAAGATACACTAGGTGGAGGTTGTTTTATTGAAGAAGGCGTCCCTGTACGGGGCGTAAACTTGCGTATGGTAGGGCCGAAGCGCCTTCGGCACCTTTTTCCTTTTGAAAAGCCAGAAGCACATCTCGATCTAGATATGCTAAAGGCTAAATACGAAAGTGGCCCCGAGGAGCTCAGTTTGCTCAAAGCCCGAGATCGCACCTATTGGACAAAGAGTCAGTTTCAAGAGCAGGGGCTGATTGCCCATCCCAAGTTGCATGTGCTCGGAGACTACATTTTGGCACCGGAGCAATATGATAAGGTCCAGGAGTATCTGCGTTCTACAGTGGAACACTTCCACCATACGAATCCCTTGGCACCAGGACCAAGCAAAGAGACCCTCCGGGCGGGCACTGGCCTTCCCTCAAGACTCTTTGACCAGATTCTAAACCAAACTGACGATCTGAAAGAAGTACGGGGTTCCATTAGCAGTGTTAAACATCAGGTCACCCTTTCAGACCAGGAAGAGCAAAAACTAAGGAAAATTCAGGAAGTAATGGGCAAGACTCCCTATGAGCCCCTCACTCTTGGCGCTCTAGAAGAACTCGGTTTTCCAAGCGAACTGCTCTTTGCAGGGAGCCACTTAGGACGCTTGGTAGCCCTGTCGGGTGAGCACTGGACAACCCCAGAAATTGTGGGCGGCATTTTGAATGTCATATTTCAAGAAGAAGCCTTTATGGAAGGCTTCGAGCTCAGCACGTTTCGAGATCGCTTAGGAACGAGCCGCAAGTTCGCCTTAGCCTTCTTGGAATATTTTGATGCTCAGGGAATCACAAAACGAAAAGGGGACGTTCGCACACTTGGCAAACGTCCCGAAAAAGCGTAATGGCGGGAGAATATGGGAATCGAACCCACCGAGGATAACCCTTGTTACCCCCCTGACAGGTTTGAAGCCTGCGGAGCCCACCAGGAACTCAGATCCTCCCTTGCTTGTCTATTGTACCATAGTTTATTCGAATTTCAATCAAAAACGTACAGTAATTTCTTCTGGCATCAGCGCCCGCTCACCGCGGGCGTCTTCTATTAGAAGGCGGCCATCTGGTAATACGTCCTTCGCCAGTGCTTGAAAGGATCTACCTCCCTGAAAGACAATGATGGTGCGGTCTAGGAAATTGCCATGTGTCCGAAACAAAGTAGACAAATTTTCGCGGCTCCAGGCCAAATCGAAACCCCATTCTACCCCAAGGAGGGCCAAATTCAAAATACCTAGGCGGGGCCAAAAGCCTCCTGTCGCTTCCTGCAACGATATCCTAGGGCTCAAGTTCCCCTTTGGAGGCGAAGCATTCACATTCAAGC
Source organism: Firmicutes bacterium UBA5493 (assembly GCA_002424045.1). GTDB lineage: Bacteria > Bacillota > Limnochordia > Darwinibacteriales > Darwinibacteriaceae > UBA5420. The sequence goes on from DIPH01000001.1 coordinate 37,337, forward strand.
CTATTCCTAAAATAATCCACAGATCGCCGCGATGGTGAATTGCCTCAGTCAGAATACCGCCAAGTTTTCTCTCCCCGATCCAAAAATCGTTCGGCCATTTCACCTTCAGCTCTGATAGGCCCGTGGTTTCGCTCAAGCTCTGCACTAAACCCAAACCCACAGCGAGAGTGAGATTTGGGGGTACCTCTTTCTCCGGACATTGCCACATGAGACTAAAAGTGAGGGAGGACTGGTCCGCATCCCACGATCGCCCTAAGCGTCCCTTCCCCTCGTTCTGCTCTAAGGCCCACAGTACAGTGCCAGAAGGACCCCCACTTTTGATCAAGTCTTTTGCGAACTGATTAGTTGAGCCTAACATGGGATATATTTCAATTATCTTGACTATTTTCTTCCCCCACTGGACAGACTTAACAGGCCGGATCATACGCCCACTCCCTTGCCAAAGCTCATTAGGTTAAGTTATAATGTACGTATTTAGAAAGTGTCTACAAAAACTAAGGAGGATTATTATGCAAAACAGAAAACGTATTGTCAGTATCTTGCTTCTTGCCGGTGTTTTGTTGGTATTCAGTGGCGTAATAGCCCACCTGTCATCTACGACTATACTAGTAGCCGAAGAGGCTCCTCGCGAAGAAATAGAACATGTGGCTACAACCAGTGCGGCTCCTCTTATTGTTGACAATCCCTACGTGATCGCGGACATAGCCGAAGTGGCCAGTCCAGCTACGGTTTTTCTCTCTGTGGAATGGCCCGCCGTTGAGCAGGCTCCCAGTTCGAGATCAAGAACGGGAACCGGGGATCCGTTTTTCGACTTCTTTTTCGACTCGTGGTTCAATGATCCCTTCACCAACCGCCAACCAGTGCAACAAAGGAGTGCGGGGTCTGGATTTATCATTGATGAAACTGGAATTATCCTCACCAACCAGCATGTGGTGGGTAATAAAGGTGATGATCAGACCATTACGGTTGTCGTTGATGTCCCAGGTCTAGATCGGGAATACCAAGCCGAGATCGTCGGCTCCGATTTTTCTTTGGACCTAGCAGTTTTACGAATCATCAATGAAGATAACCACGTCTTTCCAACCGTACCCTTAGGAGATTCGGATGAATCTAGAATCGGCGAATGGGCAATTGCCATTGGCAATCCTTATGGCGAAGCACTACACCATACGGTAACGGTGGGAGTCCTCAGTGCGAAGGGTCGGGAGATCACCATCATGAGTCAGGAGACAGGAAAACCGAATACCTACAAAAATCTCATGCAAACGGACGCAGCTATTAATAGCGGAAACTCCGGCGGACCTCTTTTGAACATGAAGGGTGAAGTAATTGGTATTAATACAGCCGTTCATGCCGGGGCCCAAGGCATTGGCTTTGCCATCCCTATCAACGTAGCTAAGGACGTCTTGGATGAGATGATTGCAACCGGCGGCGTCAGTCAACCTTGGATCGGCATTTACCAGCAAAACCTAACCGAAAGCATAGCTAGTCAACTGCGGTTGCCCGATGAAAAGGGAGTCTTAATCGTTGATGTTGTTGAAAACTCTCCTGCATCAGAAGCAGGTTTACAAGCTTGGGACGTCCTTAGGCGCATTGGAGATAGAGATGTGTTTTCCACAAGTGATGTGGGTGAAGAAATGGCCAAGTATACCACAGGCGATGAAATCATGGTTACCATCATGCGCCAAGGTGAAATGCTCCTCATTCCCATCACACTCGGCGACAAGCCCGCCCATCTCAGATAGTCTGGAATACAAAACAACCCTTCAACATGAAGGGTTGTTTTTTTGTGAACGTCTTTAGATGGAGGTTTCGGGCCCTGTAGCTCGTAGGTGTTCGCCACGCCCTCTAGAGGGCTCAGCTGGGACAGCGAGCTCTTCCTTCACCTCAGCCATGGCCTGCTCTTCTACGCCGGGCTCGTCTGGATCAACAAGTTCCTGACCTTCCATTAAGGCTAAGAATTCTTCTCTACTGAGGGTCTCTCGCTCCAGGAGTGCGTCTGCCACGGCGTCAAGCTTAGCACGATGTTCGGTAAGCAAGTTAGTGGCTGTCTCATAACTGGATTCCACGAGCTTGTGGACCTCTTCATCGATAATCTCCGCCACTCCCTCGCTATAGTTGCGCTCTCTAGAGATATCACGGCCTAAGAAAACTAGATCCTCCCCATTGGGTCGTCCAAAGGTCAAAGGTCCAAGCCTCGGACTCATACCCCATTCCATGACCATTTTCCGGGCAATACGGGTCACCCGTTCGAGGTCATTTGAGGCCCCAGTGCTAATTTCATCCAGGGCGAGCTCTTCGGCGGCACGACCACCTAAGAGATTGACTAATTCATCTTTAAGCTTGGAGCGACTGGCCACAAAGCGCTCCTCTTCGGGGAGCATCATGGTGTAACCGCCGGCGCCTCCCCTGCCCACAATAGTAACTTTATGGACTGGATCTCCATGTTTGGAGAAGTGGGCTACCACGGCATGGCCTGCTTCGTGATAGGCAAACACCTTCCGATCAATCTCATGGAGCTTGCGGCTTTTCTTCTCGGGTCCCATGAGAACTCTATCGATGGCTTCTTCGACGTCGAACATGGTGATCACCTTCCGGTTGGACCGAGCCGCTAAAATCGCCGACTCATTCAACACATTTTCTAGATCTGCCCCAGACATGCCAGGTGTTCTTCTAGCAACAACCTTTAAATCCACATCAGCCTGCAAGGGTTTGTTCCGACTATGAATTTTCAGAATCTCGGAGCGACCTTGCAGATCAGGACGATCTACAACTACTTTGCGGTCAAAGCGTCCCGGTCTCAAAAGGGCCGGGTCTAAAACGTCAGCCCTGTTTGTTGCTGCCATAATGATGATTCCTGAGTTTGTTTCGAAACCATCCATTTCAACTAGCAACTGGTTCAAGGTTTGCTCACGCTCATCGTGCCCGCCGCCTAAACCTGCACCGCGCTGACGGCCAACGGCATCCAACTCGTCAATGAAGATGAGACAAGGCGCATTCTTCTTGGCATTCTCAAAGAGATCCCGTACCCTCGAGGCACCGACCCCTACGAACATTTCCACAAATTCCGAACCACTAATGCTAAAAAATGGTACCCCTGCTTCACCTGCAACGGCCCGGGCCAGCAAGGTTTTTCCTGTACCAGGAGGTCCCACCAAAAGGACGCCCTTGGGAATTTTCGCTCCCACATCATTGAACTTCTTGGGCTGCTTTAAAAAATCTACAATTTCCACAAGTTCCTGTTTGGCCTCATCAACTCCGGCCACGTGATCAAAGGTGACCTTTCGCTTGTCTTCATGATGCAGACGGGCTTTGCTCTTGCCAAAGGACATAGCGCGATTATTGCCACCCTGCATTTGGTTCATGATAAATAACCAGAAAATAGCCAACACAACGATGAACAGGAGATTGGGGAGTAGAGCCATCCACCATGGTGCTTGTGGCGGCAATTCTGCTTCTAACTGGACATTTCTTACTTCTAGGCGATCGGCAATGTCCGACATCTTACCCATGGGCACCAAAGCTGTGAAATTGGTCCCATCCCTGAGCCGACCTTCAATATGTTGATCTCCCACAAGCTTTACAGATGCCACCTTATCATCATCGATAAATCGTAGCAACTCCGAGTAATAGAGTTCCTTTGCAGGAGACACAGGCGAATAAAGATTACTAACAATAGACACTGCAATGATGGCAATCAGCAAATACAAACTGATTCCACGAAGAAGTTTATTCAAATTTTGCCCTCCCTTTCCAGAGCCAAGAGCACGGGAAATAGCGATACGTCAATCAATTATAACACAAGGGTATGGGCGTGACAATATTCTGGCACCATTATTCCCAACTCAAACGGAGTACCCTAACTGTTGATTTAGAGATTGCTCCTTTCGAACTCCTGCGCACCGTGGGGATCCATAGAATATCTTCTTGGTCACAGATAAGTGGCAAAAAATCCCTTTGGTCAGCGGGAATATGCATGTCAATGAGAAGATCCTTCACCTTTTTTGATCCCACACCTCCAAAGGGTTTTATGCGATCTCCTTCTTGGCGAGATCTCACCTTGAGGGGTAATTCAAGCATATCAAGGTCAAAATCCTCGCTATTCTCAGAAGGAGCTAGTTCATCCCTTGGAGCAATCTCGGCCTTGATGGTAAAATGACCGGCCCTGACTTGCCCAGGTAAGGTGAGTGTCATGGGAGACCACTCTTTCGCCACAAAATCCCCTACAAAGATGTACTCAACATTAGCTGAAACCCATACTTGGGGAAGGGACAACCTAAAACTAGAACCCTCCGAGAGCCGCTGACGCCAGGTTTCAATATGGTTGAAGCCAATTTGCAGCAAGTTGCCCCTGTAGATCTGGAGTAATGCTCTGAGCACACGGCGCTGCATGGCTATGGATAGTTCGGCAAAAACCTTGCGGGGAAATAACACTTGGCCCCGTCGCCATTTGAGATGCTTCCCGGCAGTCTCCTCGGCCCTTTTTTGCAATTCCAGTTCATCTTCTCTGGCCAGGTCAGAGAGTTGAACCAACTGAGCCACGATCTCCGGATTATACTCTTCGGCCAGCAAGGGAAGGAGTTCCTGACGAATCTTGTTACGCAGATAAACAGGCTCAAAATTGCTTTCGTCAACAACATAGGGAATCTCAAAATCGTTACAGTATTGAAGAATTTCCTTCTTATAGACGTTCAAAAGAGGACGAATAAAAGGCCCTCTCTGGGGTGGAATTCCACCGAGGCCATGCAAACCGGCTCCTCTGAGCATACGCATTAGGACCGTCTCAGCTTGATCGTCTCCATGATGACCCAGGGCAATACGGTGATATCCATTCACCTCTGCGAAGTTTCGTAAGAGTTGGTAGCGAATCTTCCTAGCCCCCTGTTGTTTTGATTCGCCGCTAGATGACAAGAAGCCCGTGATATCATAGGCTTCAATTTGTGCGGGAACACCTAGCTTCTCTGCGTAGTCCTGTACAAACCTAGCATCTTTAGAGGCAGCATCGCGAAAACCGTGATTTAAGTGAAAAACCCCGATATTTCGAGGATTAAAGCGCCAGAGGAGATGTAGGAGAGCCACAGAGTCCGGCCCGCCGCTCACCGCGACCAAAACTCTATCCGTCGCCGTTACGGACAGAAGCTGAAGGTTTTTCATGAACACAGGAAATAGATCACTAGCCACTTGATGGTACCCTCCTATAGCTTTCAAGCTCCCAATCGGCCCGCACGAGTCGGGCCACAACCACCATCATATCATCTTCTATACGACCATCGGCTACATCAATGCTGTCCGCAAGAATCGCCTCGGCCATGAGCGACATGTCGTCTGACTCCTGCAGACGCCGGAGGTTCCAACACATCCACTCATCCTTCCGGGCAACACTGCGCTGGGCATCCAAGACGCCGTCGGTAGTCATGACTAAGACTTCGCCCTCCTGTAGCATTCTCCTATCGGATTCAACATCAACCTGCGATAAAACACCAACTGGAAGTGTGTGGTTGTAGATAATCTCCACCTCGCGTCCTCGCTTAATAAAACTTGGAGCTGCACCAATCTTAGCAAATTCCAGTTGCCCCGAGAAGAGATCGACTACAACCAGATCGATGGTGACAAACATATCATCCTGATTACGCAGGATAAGTAAGCGGTTGATCAGAGACACTGAGGTGGCAAGATCATAACCGGCCTTAATCATCCGCTCTAATAGACGCAGCGTCACATTGCTTTCGGTATGAGCCTTGAGGCCTACACCCATCCCATCGCTTAATACGATAGCAACTTTGCTGGAGGCGATCTCAAAGGTGATCTGATTGTCTCCCGACACTTCTTGACTGGCCACTTTGGCCTTTCCGATTTCCACTTTATAATGTGGACAGGGAGATATTTTAAACCCACAGGTTTTCTCCGATTGGCAATTGCGGTTCGTTACGCCATAGCGTTGCGATTCAATGGTACCACTGGCAAAATCAGCGACCTCTCGGCAGAAGGTCCCTGTACCGCATGGCCCTTTTCGAGCTCCATAGATCTCATACCCATCGAGTGTGGGCAATACGGTAATATGAGAAAGATCACTCTGAGAAAAACGCCTCAGGAGAACCTCCTCGAGCTCCTTGGTAAAGGCCGCCTCAGGCGAGAAGGATGTTTTCATGGTTTTCAACAGCTCTGCCATACTGTGCATCTGTCTGTGAAAGAGAGGATTTTCGTTATCCAGCAGATTATTTTCCAACTCCTCAAAGACGGTGAGATATCCATCGATTTTTTTGTCAAATACTTTCTTAAGATGCTCATCATAGCCCTGGCTTTGTTTTTGATGGGAGTCTGTACCAGGGACTATACGGGCTAGGAGATTTAGGCGTTCTTGAGGTACCCTCCCCGCGAACCAAACAGCTGCAAGTATTACGAAGAGCCACGTGATGGTCTCAGCATCCGCGGGTCCCGAAGCAGAGAAGACCAAGGCCAAAAGGGAACCCACATAGTAGCCCCAATTAAATTTGTGAAAAAAGCCAGTCAGAAGACTGGCAATCACAATGAACAACACCATTTGGACCGGTTCGCCCAAGAGGAGTGCCAAGAGGGCTAAGGCAGGACCTAGAACACAAGAAACACCCAGACCGCCCAGGCGCGCCCCTAAGGCAATCAGGGTACACACTAAGAACAGGCGAGGCGAGAACCCTCCCCAATTCCAATTGACGGACACCGTTAGGGTCAAGGCAAATAGAAACGCATACAACTCCGCCCAACCCAATTGCTTCTCGAAGCATCGCTCCAAGGCAGGATACAGCAATCTATAGATAAATACAGCAAAAACACATTCGGTAACGGCCACGATAATGACCATGGGAATCGGTTGCAAGAGGTAGTGCAAAACCAGCTTGACACCTAGAAGGCTCGTGATCAGCCAGGTTCTACCCTTCTTTTCACCTACTCCTGGTGCGAAGGAAATGACAGCCAAGGCCCCATAATAGGGCAAAGACAAGCGAAAGCCAACATAGCTTGTCAACCCTAAAGCAACGCCCACAAGTGGAAGACCAAGTTGTTTAGGTCGTAGCCTTCGAAAGACGGCCACATAAGCCAGACCAAAAGGCCAGATTTCGCCGAAGATCGCTGCCCTTCCCGCCAAAAAACCAATCATGCCCCAGGCGAGGGGTGAGTTGGCCCAGCCCATTAATACTTGGTAGAACTTAAATCTATCCTCACCTGACGATACAGGCAGTGACAGCGTCTTCGCCACACAATCATCTCCTTCCAGCCTACTTACAATAGCAGGAAAACGTAAAGGGACGTGTCGAAGACTGTGGAAAAGGCAAATTACTTCTCACATTTTTCCGATATATGCGAAAAAACCCTACAAAATTTGTAGGGTTTTATGGCTTTTTTGGTAGCGGCGGCTGGATTTGAACCAGCGACTCTACGGGTATGAACCGTATGCTCTGACCAACTGAGCTACGCCGCCAGACATTGTATATTATACAGAGCCCCTACCCCAATGTCAAGAGTACTTTTAGGACCTTCAAGCTAAAACAAATGGTTTTGAATGATGAAGGAAGCAAAGACCACAGAAATCATGGATATCAACTTAATGAGGATGTCTAGGGATGGCCCCACAGTATCTTTTAGAGGGTCTCCCACCGTGTCGCCGGTAACAGCTGCATGGTGAGCTTCGGAACCTGGTCCGCCATGATGCCCTTCTTCAATGTATTTCTTGGCATTATCCCACGCTCCACCAGAATTTCCAGTAAAGACCGCTAATCCAATTCCTGACAAAAGACCTCCAGTTAGTATACCCATGACACCCTCTACCCCAAAGATCAGACCGCCCACTATAGGAGTAAGAACTGCCAACACAGCAGGGACAATCATCTCTTTAAGGGATGCTTGAGTACAAATATCCACACACAAAGCATAGTCTGGTTTAGCCTCTCCCTCGAGAAGACCTTTAATCTCCCTGAATTGACGCCGCACTTCTTCCACAACCTTTTGTGCAGTACGCCCAACAGCCGTCATGGCCATGGCGCTAAACACAAAGGCAAGCATGCTTCCTAACAGGAGTCCAGCCAAGACATTGGTATTTAGCACTGTGAAATCCAAGGCCAAATCCAGACCAAGGTCATTGATGATTAATACAACCTGATCACGATAGGCGGCAATTAGAGCTAAAGCTGTTAGTGCAGCTGAGCCAATACAGAAACCCTTACCCGTTGCTGCAGTTGTATTACCCAAAGAATCTAGGGCATCAGTGCGTTCGCGTACAATGTGTGGTTGATGACTCATTTCCGCAATTCCGCCAGCATTATCCGCGATAGGTCCATAAGCGTCTGTAGCCAACGTGACTCCGAGGGTACTGAGCATACCAACCGATGCCAATCCGATACCGTACAGGCCAAGGCTAAAGTTACCTGCTCCTCCAGCAACAAGGAAGCTTGCCATAATGGTGGCCACAATTAAGAGGGTGAAAGATCCTAAGGAACCCATACCAACAGCCAAGCCTTGGATAACCACCGTGGCATGTCCAGATACGGCACTTTCGGCCACTCCCTTCGTTGGCTTATACTGTGCTGAAGTGTAGTATTCGGTAATCAAGCCAATACCAATACCACAAATGAGACCGAAAAGGACGGAAAAGTACAATCCCACGCGGCTCCAGCCAAAGGCACTTACAACAATAGGAAGAGTGACTACTGCAATAATACCGGCAGCGGTAAAGGTTCCTTTGCGTAAAGCCAAAAGAAGCTCTTTTTGATTTGCGTCTTCTCCGGTCTTGATAAAACGTAGACCAATGATAGAAGCAAGAATGCCGGCTGCAGCCAAGGCCATGGGTACTGCAATGCCCATCGTACCAAAGCCAGCCCCTACAGCCAGTGCCAAGGTAGCAATGATGGCTCCCACATAGGACTCAAACAGGTCGGCTCCAAGGCCAGCAATGTCCCCCACATTGTCACCGACGTTATCGGCAATTACCGCTGGATTCCGGGGATCATCCTCTGGAATATTTGCTTCAATCTTGCCAACCAAATCAGCCCCCACATCAGCGGCTTTCGTATAAATTCCACCGCCAACTCTAGCAAATAGAGCCATCGAGCTAGCTCCAACCCCAAATGTCAGCATAGTGCCGGTAATCTGCTGAATACGAGCTGCCTCTCCCAAATTGCGAAAATACCAGTTCAATAAGAAATACCAAGAGCTTAAGTGAAATAATCCCAAACCAACTACAACCAGACCCATCACGGCTCCTCCAGCCAATGCAACTTTCAGAGCACCGTTTAGACTGCTTCTTGCGGCATTCGTTGTCCGGGAATTAGCATGAGTAGCCATACTCATACCTACGAATCCTGCAAGTCCTGAAAAACCAGCCCCAGAAATAAAAGCCCAGGGCACGAAAACACTTAAATAATCAAAGTACACAAATACATACAAAACGACAAACATTACCAAGAAGAAAACTGCCACCGTTCGATATTGGCGTCTAATATACGCTCGGGCACCGATCCTAATCGCTTCCGCGATTTCAATTATCTCTTCTGTACCTTCTTCGTATTTCATTACTGTGCGCCAATAATAGACCACGAATAGTAAGGCGACCACCGCACTCACAGGTGCTAGGTAGATCAAATATTGAGACATTCTTGCAGCATCCCTTTCCAAATAGTTGTAAGCCAATCTACCCCAGACTTAATAACTTATTTGCTATTTCCCCCCTAAATCCTGCTTGATAGTTTTATTACTATTAAATCAAGAAGAAAGAAAACTACGAGCTGTTGTCGAATGCTATCATAGGATAATATTGCTTGGGGGGTTATGCTTTGAAACGAGCGGTACAAACTACATGCGTTTTAGTTTTAATTTCGGTCTTATTCCTTGCTTTACTACTAAGCGGTAGTGTTTTAGCTTCTGCACCTCCTCAGGATGATTCAGTCATCTATCGAGGGCGTATACTCGATGTTGCGCCCATTGAGCCACAACCCTACGACGAGGATAGTTGGGAGAACCAAATCATAACAATGCATCTATTATCTGGACCGCACCAAGGCGAGACTATCCAAATCCTCCATACCCTCACGGGCCATCCCTATTATGATCTAGTGGTCAAAGAGGGCGACCGCGTGGTGTTAGAAGCTGATTTCAGCGGCACCGAGCCAGAGTATTTCTTAAGCGATTTTTCAAGAAAAACACCCCTGGCCGTTATCACCATCCTTTTTATCCTCTCCATTGTGTTCATCGGAGGCCGCCAAGGAGTTAAGGCCGTCATCTCCCTCGTTGGCATGGGCATAGTGATCTTAACCATGATCCTTCCTCTGGTCTTAAGGGGCCATAATCCCATTGTGGTAACGGTGGGATTATCCTCGGTTCTTACCGGACTTTTTATCCTCCTTGTCGCCGGTTACAGCAAAAAGACTGCTGCAGCCGTGTGCGGAACTGTAGGAGGCCTTGTGACGGCGGGAATTCTTGCCTACATCAGTGGCAAAGCCAGTTACCTCACGGGGCTCGCCTCAAGCGAAGCGCAGATGTTGCAGTACATGGACTCGTCCATTGACTTTCAAGGCTTGCTCTTCTCCGGCATGATCATTGGTGCCCTAGGCGCGATTTTAGACGTTGGGATCAGTATTGCATCTGCCATGGAGCAAATAAAAGAAGCCGATCCCACAACCGACTTTAAGACGCTTTTCTCCAGGGGCATTTTGGTGGGCAGAGATCTAATCGCCACCATGTCCAACACCCTAATTCTGGCCTATGTTGGTTCTTCTCTCCCTTTATTGCTCCTTTTCCAGGCAAGCCAAAGTAGCTGGAGTGAAGTTTTGAACCTAGATATGGTGGCCTCTGAAATCATCCGGGCCATGACCGGGAGTATTGGCTTGACCTTAGCAATTCCCATCACCGCTCTTGTCTCTGCTCTGCTCCTGGTCAAGCCTCAAGACAAAGGCCAAGATTTGGGCAACTAACCCATAGAGTTCAGGTGGAACTTCCGAACCCACTGGTAGCTCAGCCAGAGCCTCCACTAACTCAGAATGCTCATAAAAAGGTATCTGGTTCTTAGCCGCTATCTCCATGACTTTCTCTGCTAAATAACCTTGCCCTGAAGCCACCACTTCTGGGGCTTGGTTTTTCTGGCGGTCATAGCGTAATGCCACTGCCTTGCGCATTGTCCCATCCCCTAACTGTTAGCTCCCTGGGATTCCAGCCAGAAGCACCCAATTCTTGTTCCAATTCTTCCAGGGCCTCCTCTGCACGTTCTAGATGCTCCCCAACCTTCAGAGTAACCGCCACAGTGTTGCCTCGCACCAAAAGCTCTGCCCCTACCAAACCCAAAGTGGAGGTTGGAATCTCAAGCTCCAACCAGAAACTCCCTCGCTCATCACCTTCTTCCTTCAAGCTGTCTTCATCCCTTGTAATCCGTACCCAAGCGGCATGAAGATCGTCTTTGCGCAAGAAAGGCAACGCCAGTACATATTCCAACTGGTTTGGGTTACTTTGCCTGCCCAGTAAAGACTCTACAAAGCGCTCTTCCACAAGAAGGCGAGCCAGTGCCTTGAAAGTCTCGCCCTCGGAAAACCTGTTGTTCCAGCGAGCACGGCTCTCCAAACTTGGACGTTCCAAGATCTCCTGAAGATCAGGAGGAAGACTGTCCCTGGCCCCTGCGAGGATGGCATCGCCAAGAGGTCTAGCTTTCAACTGCGTCACCATGGCCAGAAGTTCTGGTTTGAGGGGAAACTTGGCCTGCAAGACCAAGAAAGCTTCTTCTAGTTGCCCCTCTTCAGCCCAGGGAAGTAGAGACCACACTAGGGGCTCCTGCAGGGGAAACCCCCTCTCCATAAGACCCTGGGCCACAAGGACGGCCTCCTCTGTAGGGGGGATATTTAGCTCTACTAGGACCTGCTCGATTTGCTTAGAATTTAGCCCTGGCTGCCCCGCCGAGACCTCCACAGATGGTTGGTGGGGAAGCCTCTTCAAAGCAACGCTGGCACCTTCCTGCGTGAGCTCCACAAGCTGTCCCGGAGCTAAAGAACGCCCCTGCAAGGGCAACTCCACTTCGACTTCTTCATTCTGCAAGAAAACAAAAACGGAGGAAGGCGTGAAGCGCCTCACTATACCACGGAGAACATCCTGTTCAGCCAAAAGTTTGAGCAGGGTGTTGACCATGTTGTTTGAGGGTTGATTCGGTTTGCCACCTGACGAGTGAATGTTAATGCGCATTCTTCTCCCTCCCACAGCATCTACTCTCTAACAAGCATTAGGACCTGACGGAGCGTAAGACGCTTCCCGTACATCAAAATTCCAATGCGATAAATCTTCCCGGATATCCAGGCACCAACGAGCACAGAGACCAGCAAAACGAGTACGGAGGCAATGACCTCCATTAGTGACGGACTTCCCAACACAATGCGGGAAAACATGACCATAGGTGATGTGAATGGAATCAGAGATGTGGCTACGGCAAATCCGCTATTGGGATTCAGGAATGAAATGTAGGCACCAAAAAAGCCGACCATAATCAACATCATGATAATGGTAACAACCTGGCTGACTTCTTCCACTCGCGACACAAGGGCTCCCGCGGCTGCGAAAATTGAGGCATAGAGAAAATAGCCCAAGACAAAGTAGAGACCAAACCACAATACGGTGTCGAGGGGAATTGTGCTGAGGGGCTCACTGATCCCAAGCATCATCCCTAAGGCACCAGAGCTACCCATGGTGTTCATAAGCAGACCGGTGCCAATCCAGATGAAGAATTGCAAAAGGCCCAAAGAACCTACACCTATAATCTTTCCCAACATCAATTCCAGTGGTTTCACTGTGGAAACCATCACTTCCATAATGCGTGAACTTTTCTCTTCTGCCACGCCAGAGGCCACCATATTACCGTACATAATCAGGGCCATGTAAATCATAAACAGCAAGAAGTAGGCCAATACCATGGCCTGGGCATGAGCAGCACTGTCCACCTCTTCCCCGTCCTCACCTAAGGGAGACACCTCCCGGATTCGGAAATCAGCCGGGCTAAAAAGGCTCGACACATCTTCCGCGGACAGTCCCAAACGCACAGCATTGTGGCGGCTGACCGCTAAATTAAGGATATTTTCAATTTCATCATTTAACATCATGTTGCTCGCATCAGCTGTGACGAGAGTGTATAGAGGACCATCTACAAGCAAGAGACCCGATAATCCTTCATCAAGAACCATACGATATGCTTCCCGCTCGTCGAGATCACTTCCTGAGCGCACCGTGAAGCCGTCCCTTTCCACACTCACCTGCTGTAAAAAGGGAAATATACTGCTTTTTCCAGGCTGTTCATAGACCACGAGATCAATCTGTCCTGGAGTAATGCTAGCAGAAAAGCGTTCGATCAAGGGGGGCAGAAACGACAAGCCCACAAAAACCAGTACACCGAGTATTGTTGTAATAATATAGGCGGTTCCCTTAACCCTGGAGGTAAACTCGCGTTTCACCAAGACAGGTATCATGCTCACGCCCCCACACCTACCTTCTCCACAAAGATCTGATCAAGGGATGGTTCTACTAATTCAAAGCGAAGCACTTGCCCCGCCTGCATAGCTTCCCTCAGTACGTAATTAGGATCAACGCCCTCTCCTAAGCGAAACTCTTGGAAATCCGCACGGGAGGTCAAAAGCTCCATCCCCGGTATCTTATACCAGAAATCTTCGTTACCTTCCAGAGAAATCCTCAGGATCTGTCTGCCCATGGATCTTTTGATCTGTCTCAGGTTACCGTGCAAAACCAGGCGCCCCCGATCGATCAAGACAATATCCTCGCAAATCTCTTCCACTTGATCCATGCGATGGCTGGAGAAAATGATGGTTTTCCCCCTCTTATGGGATTCCAACAAAACCTCTTTGAGCAGTGCGGTATTCACTGGGTCTAAACCACTAAAGGGCTCGTCTAAGACCAGTAATTCAGGGTCGTGGAGCATGGTTCCGATGGTCTGAACTTTCTGTTGGTTGCCTTTAGACAGCTCTTCAATGCGTTTGTGGCGTAGTTCACCTAGATCAAAGCGATCGATCCAGCGTTCGGTCTCTATCTGGGCCTTGCGCTTGTCCAGTCCATGAATGCGTCCTAGAAACTCTAGATGCTCTGCCACTCGCATCTTAGGATAGAGTCCCCGTTCTTCCGGCAAGTAACCAAAGAAACCGCGACCTAATCGGCGGAAGGGCGTACCGTTCCAGGTCACTTGCCCTTCGTCGGGTCTAATAATGCCCAACACCACACGCATAGTCGTTGTCTTTCCCGCACCATTGGGCCCCAAAAAGCCAAAGAGGGATCCCCCTTGCACAGAGAAAGTCAAATTGTCCACCGCGGTGACATCCCGAAAACGCTTAGTAATCTCTGCTGCAATCAATGACATAGCCTTCCCTCCTAGGAACAAGCTCGGGCAACAATTCGAAAATCCGCTTCATGATCATAGAAACGACGGGTAATCTTTCTGGCCACAATGGCACCTAACAAAAGGCCTGCCACTGCACCGAGCCCCGCCTGGGGATCACTTCCCGTAATCAAACGAGTTACAAGATAACCAATAAAGAGGGATATGAAGGGGACGCCGTATAACACTGCGATTGCCTTAATTAGGGGACCAATTTCGCCATCCAGAATGACTTCATCCCCTACCTCATACTGATTGCGGGTGTCACGTGTCCGCACAATATAATCCTCGGGTGGTCTGTCTGGTGTGAGCCGAATGCACCCCTTACAGTTACCACAGGTACGGGCCGGATCTTGGATTTCGACCACCACTTCTTTATCGGTCTTCTCAATAACAACTCCCCTACGACGCATGGGAATCCTCCTTTCTCCAGATAAGAAAAAGCCCTTGCTAAAATCGAGAAACACTTGTATAATTAGTATTGCTTGGAGCCGTGGTGTAGTTGGTTAACACGTCGGCCTGTCACGCCGAAGATCGCGAGTTCGAGTCTCGTCGGTTCCGCCATTTTTGCTTAAGTGCGATTTAGTGTCATGGATGACGCTAAATCGTCTTTTTTATAGGCGGTATTTTTCCCGCATTTCCTTGTAAAGTCTCTTACCCGTTGGGCTAGCGGCCAATCCTCCCATAGAGGTCTCCCGCAAACTCTCCGGCATAGCCTTGCCAATTTGTTTCATGGCCACAACGGTTTCGTCATAGGGAATCACACCTGGAATCCCGGCTAAGGCCATATTCGCAGCCACAACTGCAGTCGTGGCCGAGGTCGCATTGCGCGTGACGCAAGGGACTTCAACGAGGGAAGCCAAGGGATCACACACCAAGCCCAAATGGCTTTGCAGCGCTAGGGAAGCCGCCCCAAAAACCTGTTCACCTGAACCGCCCATCAAATGGACAATGGCTCCTGCTGCCATGGCTGAGGCTACACCACATTCGCTTTGGCATCCAGCTTCGGCACCGCTAATGGGACCTTGGGAGGCGGACACGATCCCCACTCCACCCATAACCAAAAGGGCTTCAATGAGTTCTTCGTCACTGCTACCCACTTCTTCGGCAACAGCAAGCATTGCGCCTGGAACAACGCCACAGGCTCCTGCAGTAGGGCAGGCCACAATTCTGCCTAAACCGGCATTATACTGTCCGACAGCCAAGGCATAGAGTATGACATTGTGGAAAAGAGAACCACCCAAAACCCGTCCCTCTCTACTGGCCTCGTTAAACAAGTGACCATAGCCGGTAATGATGTGGGTCCTCTCCCCTTTATCTTGAATGCCGTTTTCCACCGCAGCGCGCATCACCTTTAGTGTTTCCCGCATCTGCTTGCGCACCTCTTCACAAGACGTATTGCTACGAAACGCCTCGTATTCGGCAACAACCTGAGCGAGATCCTGATCGCGCTCCGTACACAGTTCTAGTAACTGACTTGCACTGGTAATATCCACACAAATCCCCCTAAAAACGCGGTAGTATTCTGACCACGATGACGCCAGGTATCCTCATCACATGTTGCAGCGCTAAATCTGGAATCAGATCATCCGTTTCGGCTAGTAATAGTGCCTTTGACCCACGGGTCTTACGGCTTACATCCAAAAATGCAATATTGATCCCATGAATGGCTAACACCTTCGTGACTTCGGCGATCACTCCCGGTTCATCCCGGTGCATGGTCATAAGTGTTGTATATGTACCATCGACCCCTACGTCAAAACCGTTGACCTCAAAAATATTAATGCGTCCACCGCCCACCGAAGCCCCCGCGATCACTACCTTGTCTTCGGATCCTTCAGCCTGAATGCGCACCGAATTAGGGTGTACGTCTCCTAAATCGCCATGTTCAAACGTGTATTCTAAACCAGCTTCCTCTGCTATTTCTAGCGCATGGGGAATCCGTTCATCATCCATGGCCATCCCCAAGAGACCTGCAATGAGGGCCACATCTGTGCGATGCCCCCAGTAGGTAGCAGCAAAAGAACCATGGAGGGTGACCTGAGCCTTGGTAACATCTTTGCCAAGGATTCTCCGTGTGGCTAGACCCAAACGTACCGCTCCAGCCGTATGCGAGCTTGACGGGCCTACCATAATCGGACCAACAACATCAAACAAACCGATTCGTGCCATAGGCATTCATCACCTCAATTCATCATACACTTTTTATCATACACTTTTTCCTGTATGTTTTCTACACCAACTAAAAAGTCCCTAGCTAACCCATCTTTGGTTAGCCAAGGACTCTTTCTTACGTTTGATCCAAATTGGTGAGTTGTTCCCAGAAAATGTCCAGCTCACATGTTTCTTCCTCGCCTTGCCAGTGTAGGCAGCTCTCACAACTTCGTTCTGCATCCCCATCTTCTGCATCATAGGCACTACACGTTTGTCCAACATGACGCATTTCCATTAAACTCGGCACAGGCAACAGCTCCTCTTGCTCCTTTTTAGCTAGTATGACCATTGGCCGAAAAAGTATGAAAGGGTCTCCCTAGGGAGACCCTTCTCATTGTAGCGTGACTTAGTTAACTGCATCTTCCACTGCAGCTAGAACCGCTTTACTGGTAACTGTAGCTCCGCTTACGGCATCTACAGGACCTTGTGCTTCGATGATGGCTGAGGGAAGTGTCTCCAAGGCGCTATTGGCAATAAAGGGGGTTTCGCTATTCTCTACAATTACGATTTCGGTGATCTTACCCCCACTGACTGTTACATCAAGGACAAGCTCTCCACCAAAGCCTTGAGCGCTGCCGCGATGTGTACCATCGCCTACATTAATTTCAAATGCTGTACTGGTGACAGTCTCTTCCTCTTCGGCAGGTTCTTCCACAACACCTGTACCAGTTAGCGCGTTCTCCACAGCTTCGATAAGGGCCATGCTCGTATATGTTGCGCCACTTACCACTTCAACATGGGCACTTTGGGTTTGTACAATGGTCGCAGTCAGTTCCTCAATAGCTGCGTCAGCCACAAAGGGGGTTTCCTGGTGCGGCCTCACCGTGACATCGCTGATTTTTCCGTCACTAATGGTCACATCCACAATCAAGTCACCGCCGAAACCTTGGGCACTACCGGCATAAACTCCATCTTCATACTTTCCTTGGGCCTTCTGTAAAGCCTGTTCCACAGCTGTCAAAAGAGCTTGGCTTGTGACTGTGGCGCCGCTCACGGCTTGAACATTAATACTTTGGGATTGTACGATACTCGCTGTTAATTCCTCGATAGCTGATTCTGCAACAAAGGGTGTTTCCTGGTGCGGTCTCACCTTGACATCACTGATTTTTCCACCACTAATGGCCACATCTACGACTAAGTCACCGCCGAAACCTTTAGCCGTACCAGCATAGACGCCGTCTCTCATTACATCGGCCTGGGTCGACATAGACCAAACCACAGCGGACACTAAAAGCAAACCAATGAATAATACCAAACTAATGTTTCTCCTCGTGCGCATTGTAAGCACTAGTAAACCCCCTTATATTTCTAATGATTCTAGTTAGAACTCTTCGCCAGCCCGGTCAGCCCACAGTCTGATAAACTCTAGAAGCTGATCCCGAGAAGGGCTATGCATGTGGCGAACGTAAAAACCCGACGTCGCCTTGCCTACAGCCAACGATTCCTCCACGCCTAACTGTAACATTAATCCTAGGCAAAATCCAGCATTAAAGTTGTCCCCTGCTCCGGTTGTCAGGCGCGGTTTCGATGTGAATGGACCTTCCACGTAGAAGTACTCTCCATCCACATAAGCACCAGCTTCAAAAGTGGGGTGCACCATGACACACCACAGTCCTAAATCTGCACCCAGGGCCCTAACGATTTCCTCTAAATCTGCGTCTTCCACCGGTTTGCTGAGGGTCAAGCCCCGCACGGAGGCGATCTCTGATGCCTCTTTGCGATTAAGACCAAGGATCACCCGGTAGTAGGTAGAAAACCGACCAATGACCTCCAGGGCCTCGCAAATGTCCCCAGGGCTGCGTTTACTCGGATCAGCCAAGTCCACGAAAAAATACGGCCGATAACCATCGGGCTGGGGACTACAAAGAGCCAGTAAGCCAGCCCAAATTTCGTTCATGTAAGGAGTCATGGTCCAATTCACCGTAGCCACCAAATCAGCTCCGCTAAAGATCCTCTTGAGCTGGTGGTTATCTACCTCTTTTTGAAGCGTTGCCCAATTCACATCGTTCAAAGACTCCATTTTTCCAAGCATCACCTTACCATCATCAAACTCTACAGCATCAGTGTGACCCGGTTCTGCGATGGAAAAGACCTGCGTGCATCCATCTGTGAGTTCGGTAAAAACAGGATGAATATTGGGGGATCCCAGAGAACCAACATACGATACACTGGTTCCTGCCTTCACCAAGGCATTCGCCATGATGGGCCCGTTCCCACCAAGCTTCATGGTTTTTGGAACAAACTCAATATTGGTGCTGAGACCCGCGGCCTTGGAAATACGCTCCCCAAACTGGCGTATATTCGTCATTCGTGTATATGAGTCAAAGGATTGCCTACGATCAACTACTTCTACGATCTCATCAACAAATCCATCAAACCCGATGGCCACGGAGAATCGGGCGGGATCGAGATTTTGCATGCGCTGATATAGTTGCCTTAATTTTACTTGCATCTCTGTCCATTTACCTCCTAGAACAAGCTCTACTCACATTTCTCGATCTAGGGACAATTTCCTCCTGAAGATTATCAACAGTCTCCTAGTTCACTAAGAAGATCACCGCATAACGGGCAAAGAAGTCATACTGCACCATGGCCTCCAAAACCCGGCGAGTGTCTTCTTCACTAATATACACCCCGGTCTGGGCTGCATCGGCCACCGCAAGCGCCTCCACCACCAGTGGAGCCACATAGGGATAATCAGAATCCACAGCTATACGGCTCAAAAGGTCAGAGGTTAACTCCGAACCATAGCCCACCACTCCCTGATCCTGCACAAAATCTTGTCCCGCCAAAACGCCACCATAGAGAAGTTGACCTGATTCGCTATAAATGCGGGGGCTCATTCCCCTTCTTACCTCGAGGTGGCGGGCATCAATTACCAAACCCGTATAAAAGGTGCCTTGCGTGGCAAGCTTTTCGCTCCAATACTCATACATCTGCTGGGACGAGGCGTAGCTCCGTTCCACCTTCAGATCCTTCCAATAGTAACGTCCTTCTTTGTCAGCTGTTACCACAAGCTCAAAGCGTCCTGGGCTAGGAGTGGTGTGTACTTCGGGCACGCTCAAGGTTGTCCAACCCCCACCTCCAACTAACTCGTGTCGTGATATATGATGCTCGGTTACTTCATTATTGTTCTTGATGTGGCATAGAGTCATAGTAACGGATGCATCAGCCAAGTCGGTGCGTAAAGCCATGCTAATCACATAGCTCTTTCCTGCCTCCAAAGGCAAATCAAAGCGAAATTCCTGCCCGGCACCGAGCATTAAGGATGTACCCATTGCCATAACACCGCCACTTTCAGTCAATAAAAGGAACAATAACATTGAACCTGTAAGAATGTGAAAGAACTTTTTCAAAACAGAACCTCCATCTGGGGCGAATTTCCATTCGTGCCGATTTCCCCCTTAGCCTATACAATAAACTTACCACAAAAGGGGGAGTTTTTCTTGACTAGAAAATACTGGATTCTTTTTATCCTTGTACTTATTGCCCTGCCTATTACAGGATGTTCGTCCATTGCAGATCAGGGTGGGGGGGTGCCGTGGAAACCGCAACCTCTCTGGCTAACGGATGGTTTTGACTTTCCCGTAGGTAACCCCGATGGACGGGGCTGGTCGATCACAGGCTACAATTTCTTGAGTTGGAGCACGTATAGTAATTCTTACCACCCAGGGGAAGACTGGAATATTCCAGGCGCCGGCAACGGTGATCATGGTGAACCGGTCTATTCTGTGGCCAATGGAAAAGTCGTCTTCTCTGGATGGAACACAGCCCTGGGTAACGTTATCTTAATCAAACACTCCATTTCTCCCGAGGATTTCGTATGGTCCCAGTACGCCCACCTAGATGAGCTCTGGGTATCCAAGGGAGAGCTAGTGGCTCGCCGCCAACCCATAGGCACTGTAGGCCGGGGTCCCAATAATCGTTTCGCCGCCCATCTCCACTTTGAGATGCGCAAGGAAGATCTTCCAGCCAACGCCTGGCCGCGAACGAATGGAGTGGCTTGGCCACGCTCGAGGGTAACAGATTATTGGCTCCATCCAACTTCCTTTATAAATCAAAACAGACCACAATAGCGTTTTATGCTAGAATATAGATAGCAAGAGTGAGGAGGCGCTACTATGTTCCTTAAAGATTACCCTCTATCTAAGGTCACGTCGCTAGGGGTGGGAGGACCGGCCGACTTCTTCATCCAGCCAAAGTCCACCCACGAGGTTGTCCAGGCCCAAAACTTTTCAGCAGAGAAAGGGTTACCCCTGACCATTATCGGGTATGGTACAAATCTCTTGATTCGCGACGGGGGAATTCGAGGGGTTGTCCTGCAAATGGCCCAGGCCTTTGCGGGAGCCAAGGTAGAAGGCACCATCCTCACTGCCCAGGCTGGATGTCTCCTAGGCTCCTTAAGCAAACTGGCCCTACATCACCACCTCAGCGGTCTGGAGTTCGCCGTGGGTATACCCGGTGGATTAGGAGGAGCCGCCTTTATGAATGCCGGTGCCTATGGCGGTGAAATTGGGCCTCTGATCCGCAGCATACAGTACGTCCAAAACGGACAGCCCGGCACCTGGAACCGTGACGAATTTTATTTTTCCTATCGGTCCAGTCGCCTCCAGGGTGATGCCAAGGGCGCCATCGTTACCCAAGCGGAACTCGAACTTACCCCTGGAGAGCCTTGCGACATTTTTCAAAAAATGGACGATTTTCAAAACCAAAGACGTAGCAAGCAGCCACTAGAATACCCCAGCGCCGGTAGCACATTCAAACGTCCTCCAGGACACTACGTGGGACCACTGATCGAGAAGGCGGGACTGAAGGGTTTTAGGATCGGTGGAGCCCAAGTATCCACCAAGCACGCGGGCTTCATTATCAAGACCGGCGAGGCCACAGCCCAGGACTTCTTGGACTTGATCGCCAAAATCCAAGATACGATCCGGCAAGGCTTCGGCGTTCAGCTCGAACCGGAAATTCGCATACTTGGAGAAGATTAAGACTACCTCCCAGTCATCGTTTGAGTTTTTCTACATTTTCTTTCACTTCTCTGTAGGTGGCAGGATTTAGATGGGCCTTTTCCAGAAGTCGCAACACCTCTTCCACCCTGCGGGTATCGAAAACCTGATCCTTTTTCACATAAGGTTTTCTGACTTGAAAACGTTTGTGGCCTTGTGACCGGTCATGAGCGCTTAAGTACAACTCCTCCTTGATCAATCGCCTGCAATACCCCACAGGGCAATGCTCATTACGGCACATCTTTTCATGGAGACAGAGTTCGTCTAAGGCCTTATCTAGCGCCTGGAGGTGCCCCGCAACTGCTTTGAAGGTACCTGGCTTGACTACAGCTTGGCGCCTTTCCCTAAAGAGCGGGATCAACAGGGACATAAGCAGTGCTGCTAAGAACCCTAAGAACAAAATCGCATTTGGAACGGTCAGAAATCTATCGGGGACGGTCTGGGCTAGATGAAAGAGGCCGAATCCTATAAACACAGCACTGGATATTAACTTGAGGGAAAAGTCGGGAATCCGCTCGCCAAGTTTACTACCAACTAAAATGGCAACTAGACTCGTTAAGACCATGCCCAGCACAGTTCCAGCCAGAATTGCCCAGGGAAACAGAGCGTTCGATGCTAGAGCAATGGCGGTCAGTTGCGTCTTGTCGCCTAGTTCACCTAAAAAAAAAGCTAAGGCCACCACCAGTACAGGACTGGTAAAAGCCCTATTTGCACCGTGGCCCTCATCGTCTGTGCTCCTCAGTGTCCATAATCCAAAACCCAGAAACAACAGAGCTGATCCGAAACGAATAGCCGATAACGGTACGATGTGGGCCAGATACGCCCCAATGATCACCGCTAAGCCGTGATTTAAAAAAGACCCGAGGGCTACCCCAGTCAGCACTTGTCCCACCGAAAACTGTAAAGCGAATGTCATGGCAAGTATTTGAGTTTTGTCTCCTAGTTCTGCGATAAAAATCAAGCCTGCCGCTTTCCCTATTTCATAGAGCATTATGTTCGTCCCTTCCAATAGACACAGTTAAGATTTCTTGACAAGAAACATGCGACTCTGGCAGGAATTTCGAACCTGCACAGGGTATAAGGATCTGCGAGGGGAGGTAATGAGAATGAGCACCATGTTTAAGACCGGCGAATTTTTCGTGCGTCTTCGCGTTCAAGGAGAACGCCCCAAGTTAACAATCTGGAATCACAACGGCACAAAAATAATCAGTGAGTTTATTAGCAGCACTACACCAAATTTTTGGATCCAAATCGGCAAGCTAACATCGCAGGACGTGGTTGATCAAGTTCAATCCCTACTTCAAAACGAAAAATAAACAACTGCTCCAATAAACAGCCTTGCCAGATCCGGCGAGGCTGGTTTTGCGTGGAAAGGAGACCTGAGAATGCTCGTTGAAGTTGTTTGCTACACAATCGAAGATGTCTTTAGGGCCCGTAAGGCCAGAGCCCACAGGGTAGAGCTCTGTGCAGATCCTGGTGCTGGCGGTACTACACCGAATTATGGGTTCATAAAGCAGAGCGCCAAATTTGACGATATTGATACCATGGTAATGATACGCCCCCGAGGCGGTGATTTCCTCTATAACGGCCAGGAGATTTTGCAAATGGAAGACGATATCCGCCTGGCCGCTCAGTTAGGTGTACAGGGAGTAGTCTTTGGAGTACTCGATGAGACTGGCTCCTTCGATAGGCCTGCCATGTCACGCCTGGTTCGGCTTGCTAAGGGTCTACAGCTTGAGATCACGTGCCACCGTGCCTTTGACGTGGCTCGCGATCCCCATGAATCCTTACAAATCTTGATAGAGTTGGGCGTGGATCGGCTCCTTACCTCAGGGCAACAGAAGACCGCGGTAGAAGGAATTCCCCTCATACGCGAACTCATAAAACGAGCTGAGGGGAGAATCTCCATTATGCCGGGAGGCGGCATTCGCCCTGAGCATGCAGGAGAGTTCCTCAAGCTAGATGTGGCAGAAATTCACACAGGAAGCAAGACTAAGGTTCCGTCCCGTATGAAATACGCCCCTTCCGACGTCAAGATGGGATCCGATGATACCCAGGAGTATCACTGGTTCGTTGATGTAGAAGCAATCAAATCTATTGTAGAGACGGTGAGAGGTGAGCGCTTGTGCTAAAAGAAATCCTAGGTCTAGTCGTCGTTAGTGCGGAAAATGCCTTTATTCAAGTCACCGTATTTGTCGGAGCAGTACTCCTACTCTTTGGCTATGTTGACTACATTTTATCAGGGCGATTGGTGCAGACGATCGGAGCAGCAAAAAAACTTCAGCCGGTGATAGGTGCGATTTTGGGTCTTATTCCCGGGTGCGGCGGAGCTATTTTTGTCATGCCCCTCTTTCCTAGAGGAGTCGTGAGTTTTGGAACGGTGATCGCCACCCTATTGGCCACCATGGGTGATTCCGCCTTTGTGCTGATGTCCGTCATGCCTAAACAATGGATTTTCGTATCCGTCATCTCGTTTTTTGTGGCAGTCGCTGTAGGTTATATTGTAGACCTCACCCCCATCGGAGATAGACTCCTAGAAAAATACAAAGAAACCCAAGAAAAGAAGGCCAAAGCACGCCAGCGCCATAAGGAACTGGATCATAGCATTTTCGAGAGCGAAACCGGGATTGCCCATGACCACTGGACTCATATTGGCCACGATGAGGGTGATGACATCGACTTAGCCCTGCACCATGGCACAAAAGGGCATCAGGATATCAATACCTTTGCCTACAAAGCAACCCATCGCGGCTATATGATTTACTGGGTCATCATTTCGTTGGGCCTAATTCTGGGGATCATGGATCTCCTTCAAATTGATCTCAATGAACTCCTTATTCCCAACTTGGGCCTGATTTTCGGTGTAACAGGTACCGCCGCCTCTATAGTGTTGATGATCTTAGGCAAAAAGTTAATTGCTAACGACACCCACGAAGAGTCAGAGATGAAATTAGCCAGCCTTAAAGAAACATTTGTCCATAACGCCCAAGAAACAGCCTTCGTAGGAACATGGGTCTTTGCAGCCTATTTCGCCTACGAGCTCTTTGTCTTATCTCTAGGCTCGGGAAGCTATCTAGCGGGAGAAATGGCCATCACTAGCTTTCTGGCCCAGACCGGTTTAATGGCAGTTATAATTGGGGCCCTAGTGGGGGTAATTCCAGGCTGCGGTCCACAGATCATCTTCGTAACCCTGTTTACCCGGGGTCTCGTTCCCTTCTCTGCCCTACTGGCCAATGCCTTGTCCCAAGATGGCGATGCCCTATTCCCCCTTATTGCCATTGATAAGCGTTCAGCCGTATGGGCTACGATAGTTAACACCATACCCGCTCTCATCGTGGGGATCTTAGCCTATTGGATCGAAATGACGTACTTCTAGCGTGTAAGGGCCGTCAAACCCGCTGCGGTGATGGCCTGCCCCACCCTGCGGTCGCTCTCATCGGGCAGGTGGAAGTTTATCTTGGAAAGTTCGGGAAAGTCCGCGTTCAACACTTCGCGGGCTTTTTCTAAAATTAGAATGCCACCCCGACCTGAAGTAACCCGACCTAAGATAAGTAGGTGTTTGATATCGTAAAAGTCGGCATAATAGGCAACGGAATAACCCAAATAGGTACCGATGCTCTCAAAGATTTTCTGGGCGCCTTCGTGGCCTTTTCCTAGCAGATCTTGAACCACTTTTAGCTTTTCAGCCGGCGTCAGGTTTTCATCCAAGTCAATTCCAGCGGCAGGGGCCAATTTGATCACAGCATCCTGGGAAAAGTACTTTACCCCACAACCGTAGTCACCAGACCACTCGTCAACCATGGCCTCTGGATTATAGTCAACGGGCATAAAGGACAGTTCGTTGAGCCAACCGGTGAGGGAACCCTCTGCATCCACATAACCAACTGCCTCACTCGTTCCCATGGCTATACCCAAGATGTTGGTATCCTGTAGGGACGAAGCCCCTGCTAGTGCCGTCACATCTCCATCATTGCGAACTTCAATTGGTACATTGCCGAGTTCTTTGGCCACTCTAGGATAAATATCCTTCACTTTAGCATCAAACAACTCCTGGGGTACTTTCAGAAAAAGCGAAGCCACCATGGTCCGATTGTTTATGTAGATTCCAGCCGAACTCACACCGATGGCATCAACCCTAGGGAGGTGAGCGGCTGCTCGTTTGACCGAATCCATAATGCCCTCAAAATGATAGTCTGGGTCTTCTGTCACCTTCGGATGCCACACCGTTTCATCACTATATAGCACTTTACCATCCATGACAGCTGCCACTTTGCGATCACTCCCGCCAGCATCAAAGCCGATACGGCAGCCGTCTAGGTGACCTCCCACTGCTTCCGTCTTTTCGTAAGCCTGAGGCATCTCGGAAAGAACTGCGATTTCCACAGTAAAGACCTGTTCATAAACGCGCCCCATAAACTCCGCATCGAACTCTCTTTGACCGCCTTTTGCATAGGCTACCTTTAGCGCCTCCCCCACCTGGGTTGATCCGCCCACAGTTACTTTCCAGCCACCTTTCACCCATAGTAGACACTTCACCAGGCGCTCCATATAGAAATAATTAGCCTCATCCCAAGCATCTTTGATTCCGGAAGGAAAAAGATTCGTCTCGTAGACTGCGACTTGGCTCTGATCCCGCTCAATTGCAACGGCAACGGGCTGGGCTCGACCACATGCTTGAACGGCCTGGGCAAAAGCCCTATTCCATAACACAGCAGGGCGAAAATCTGGATCCAGTTCTGGAACCAGTCTGGGTGTTGCTTCCCTATCTAGGTTCATCATGTCTATCTACCTCCGTAATGGTCTCCTTGACCATAATTCTCCATGAGCAAAATATCGCCTTGCCAGTCTCAAGGGCCCATAAAGATAGATATGTAAGGTATGTCCATGATATACTAAAAGACACGTATACCTAAAAATAGGCAGGAGGCGAAAAGGCATGCCTAGACCCCAATACTTTGTTTATGGAAGGACGGAAATAGAGCACCTTCAGTCCCAGGACAAAAAGCTCGGGGAAGCCATCGAGCAAATTGGGCCCATCGAGCGAGAAGTCTATCCTGATCTTTTTCCAGCCTTAGTTAAATCCATTGTAGGGCAACAGATCTCCACCAAGGCTCAAGAAACCATTTGGGGACGCATCCAAGAGCGTTTCAAACCCTTTACACCAGAAGTTCTAAAAGGCGCGGCCACGAAGGAACTGCAAAGCTGCGGTATTTCCATGCGCAAAGCCACCTACATCCATGCCATGACCAAGGCCATCGTAGAAGGTCAAATTGATTTGGATGCCTTGCACACCATGTCCGATGAAGATGTTTGCGCCGAGTTAACCACGCTTAAGGGCATAGGAATCTGGACTGCCGAAATGCTCCTCACATTCTCCCTCCAAAGACCGGACATTGTCAGTTTCGGAGATCTGGCTATCCTAAGGGGTATGCGCATGCTCTATCGTCACCGCAAGATCACCCCAGAGCTTTTCACCAAGTACAAAAGGCGTTATTCCCCCTACGGAACAGTAGCCAGCCTCTACCTCTGGGCGATCGCGGGAGGAGCAATCCCTGAACTGACGGATCCTGCGCCGAAAAAGAAAAAGTAAGGACCGCGACAGAAAACCCACCGCGGTCCCTATTCGTTATGTTTCTTAATCTAGCCACGAGGCATGGCACGATGGTACTGCCAGGGCCAAATATCCTTGTCGGCCTTGGCCTCTAAAACCCAGTAAGGATTGCGCAGAAGTTCTCGCCCTAAGGCCACAAAATCAGCCCGTCCGTTGAAGATAATCTCCTGAGCCAACTCTGGCTGGGTTATTAGACCGACGGCAATAGTAGGCATACCCACCTCTTTTTTTACTGCCTCCGCAAAAGGCACTTGATAACCAGGTCCAAGCTCAATTCGTGAGGACAACAGGCCCCCTGAACTGATATCCATTAAATCAACGCCATGCTCTTTCAGCACCTTGCAGATTTCCACCGTATCCTCAATCGTCAAACCCCCATCTACGTAGTCGACTGCGGAAAGCCTCACGCTTAGAGGTTTATCCTCTGGCCATTCTTCTTGCACCGCTTCTACAATCTCCAAGAGAAAACGTATGCGGTTTTCCAGCGAACCACCGTATTCATCCGTACGCTCATTGCTTAGGGGCGACAAAAACTCATGGATCAAGTATCCATGGGCCCCGTGGATCTGCAGAACATCAAAGCCTGCAAGATGGGCCCGCCTAGCAGCCTGGCGCCAATTCTCGATGACCTCTTTAATCTCTTGCGTACTGAGGGCATGGGGCATCCCCATCTCCGGAACCGCTAAACTGGAGGGGGCTACTAGTTCATCACCCCAAGATTTACGGCCACCGTGGGCGATTTGAATCGCCATAACAGAACCATGTTCTTTGCCCAACTGCACCAATTCACGCAGTCCCGCGGTATGCTCATTCTTCCAAATTCCTAGATCGTGATTGCTGAGCCTACCTCGTTTTTCCACCGCGGTGGCTTCCAAAATAATAAGGCCTACACCACCTACAGCACGGGCCCCATAATGCACCCGGTGCCAATTGGTCCCATAGCCATCTTCAGTAGCCGAATATTGGCACATGGCGGGCATCACAATACGATTAGGAATGGTAACACTCTTCAGCTCAAATGGAGTAAACATCCAAAACACCTCCGAAATAGTTAGACATAGTATCTCCCACTTAGAAGGATTTGGCTAACCTCGGCTCGTTTTCCTGCTTCCAGGGGTTTGAAGAGCCACACCCTCCCGGCAGAGGGGACACTTCTCGGGCTTGTATGCTGTTATCTCCACGCTCACTAAGGAATAAAAAGGAACCCCAAAGACGGCCGTGCCCTGGCTACGATCGACAATGGTGGCTATCCCTAACACATCAGCCCCACACTCTTTGGCCAGGTCCACAACTTCCCGAACCGAACCACCGGTTGTGACCACGTCTTCCACAGCCAAAACCTTTTCGCCAGGTCGCAGTTTGAATCCACGGCGAAAGGTCATGTTTCCATCTTGCCTTTCGGCGAAAATAAAGCGGCAACCAAGCAAACGGGCTAACTCATACCCCACCGTAACGCCACCTATAGCTGGCGCAATTACCGTGTCGATACCCTCCGGGAGCTTCGGAATCAAAGTTTTCACTACCTCGGCGGCCTTACGGGGATACTCAAATAGCTTCGCACACTGCATATATTGCTCCGAATGCAGACCCGAAGTGAGCTTGAAATGCCCCGATTGCAAGACTCCTAGCTCCTGAAACTCCGCGAGTAACTCTTGGTTGGTCATACTTCCACCTCAATTTCTTCTACTATCTTTAAAAACGCTCCATGGGGGTCAGGGCTTGCCAAAATCGGGCGACCGATGACTAAATAGTCACTGCCGGCCTGGATGGCTTCCCCCGGTGTCATGGTGCGTTTTTGATCCTGTGTGGCGGAGCCTCGGGGGCGTACACCAGGCGTCACGGCTAAGAAATCTTTACCGCACACGTCCTTGATGCTCGTCACCTCTAAGGGCGAACAGACAACACCGGCCAAATTAGCCTTCTTCGCCAATTGGGCGTAGGTTAAGACACTGGCTTCCACTGTACCTGGAATTCCCAACTCACTGTTCAGCATACTTTGGTTGGTAGAGGTTAGCTGGGTCACTCCAATTAACTTGGTATCTTCACCAACGGCTTCCCTAGCCCTTTGCATCATCTCCAGCCCCCCTGCGCAGTGCAGATTCAAAAGATCGCAACCGGCGCGACTCAGACTACGCATAGCTCCTGCTGCAGTATTGGGAATGTCATGGACCTTTAGATCCAGAAAAATCTTCAAACCTCGGTCCTTTAAGACATGAATGAGTTCTGGTCCCGCGCTATAGAAAAGTTCCATGCCCACCTTGACAAAACGAACCTGAGGCAGTCTTGTCAGGGCCTCTTCTACTTCTTCCCTGCTCCCCACGTCAAGGGCCACAATAATCCTCTCCACCAAACTCATAACGCACACCCCCTGATTTCCTCTATATTCTTGATTCCCTCTTCTTGCATAAATGACCTTAACTCTGCGATAATCCTGGGGCAAGCATAGGGGTCTGTGAAGTTGGCTGTTCCTACTTCCACAGCCCAGGCTCCGGCCATGATGAATTCTGCGGCATCCCGCCCACTATAAATACCGCCCATGCCAATGATGGGAAGGTCGACTTCTCTGGCTACGTCGTAGACCATGCGCACGGCTACAGGTTTGATGGCCCGTCCTGAAAGTCCGCCTGTTTTGTTGGCCAAGACCGGCTTTCTCGTGGTTAGATCAATTTGCATCCCAATGAGTGTGTTAATTAAGCTCAAACCATCGGCACCTCCACAGGCAGCGGCCAGGGCTAGATCCTGCACCCTGGTTACATTGGGTGACAGCTTAACAAAAAGGGGGAGCGTACAAACCTTACGGACTTCTTCGACTAGTCCTCTGAGGACCGTAGCGTCAACCCCAAAGGCAAGACCTCCTAATTTCACATTAGGGCAAGACACATTGAGCTCAACTGCCTGGGCTAAGCCAGATCTGCTAACTTGCTCTACCACTTCGCAATAATCCTCCACCGTATCGCCTGCTACGTTCACAAAGATCGGAACATTCTGGCCCGCCAGCCAGGGGAGCTCTTCGGCTAGAACCTCGTCAAGACCGGGATTGGCTAAGCCAATAGCGTTAAGCATGCCCCCTGTGACCTCTGTCACCCGGGGGGTAGGATTACCTAGGCGGGGATAGAGCGTTGTGGCCTTCACCACCACGGCTCCTAATTCGTCCAGGGAATAGTATTCGCCATATTCCCTACCAAAGCCAAAGCAGCCTGAGGCAGGCATCACAGGGTTCCTCAACTGCAAGCCCCCTAAGTCAACCTCAAGATCCACACTCATAGAGAAACCTCCTCCCAGGAAAACACGGGACCCTCTTTGCAGATGCGCTTGGCAGCCGAACCATCAGGATCAAGACAGGTACAGCCCCAGCAGGCTCCCACACCGCAAGCCATGCGCTCTTCTAGAGATACATAGCCTTTGATGTCTCTACCTTGAAAGTGAGCTTTCAGGGCTTTTAGCATAGGCTTGGGACCACAGCTATAGAGAGTTGTCCAGTTTTCATTCACGTTTAAGGCTTCTGTGACAAAGCCCTTTTTTCCTAAAGAACCATCTTCTGTGCAGACAACTACATCACCAAATTCAGCGAATTCTCTTGTCCAGAAGACGTCGTCCTGGTTCTTAAATCCCAAAACGATGTGGAGTTTAAAGCCCGCAGCTCCCAGCTCTTTAGCCAGTTGATAAAGGGGAGGAACTCCAACTCCTCCTCCTACGACCAGGACAGTACCAGGATTCTGTGGCGCGGGAAACCCCCTCCCCAGAGGCCCGAGTACATCGAGGACATCGCCCGGACACCTTTCGCTCAGCCATTTGGTTCCATCTCCCACCACGCGATAGACGAGGGTGAGAGTTTTCGTCTCTGGATTGCAGGAGGCAATACTTAGTGGCCTACGCAGAGGATGTCCTTTGCCATCTCCGATTAACAGATTCACAAATTGGCCTGATGTGGCCTTTTCATAGGGAAATTCGCCCGTCAATTCCAAGGCAAAAATGTCCCGGCTGAGCTGCTTATTTTCCTCGACTAACATGAATAGACCGCCTCCCCGTCCACAAGAGTCAAAACAGGCCATCCTTGCAGAGTCTGCCCTATGTGGGGAGAATTGGTGCCCTTGCTTTTAAACTGATCCTTGGTGACCTTTCTCTCCTTACCTAAATCCAGGACGACAAGGTCGGCACCGGCTCCCACCTTAAGCTCAGATTCTACTCCAAGTATGGAGGCCGGTGCTTCCGTGAGACTGTATAATAACTGCTCTAGGGTCAATTGGCCCTCTAGAACGAGCTTGCTATACAAAACGGGAAAGGTCGTCTCTAAAGCCGTGACTCCGAAAGGTGAACCCTCAAATAGTCCGTTTTCCTTTTGTGTACCATGGGGCGCATGATCAGTGGAGATGATGTCAATGACCCCGGTTTTCAACGCTTCCACTAGGGCCCGGCGATCTTTTTCTGTGCGGAGTGGGGGTTTCATCTGAAAGTTCCCTCGGGGCTCCTTAATATCGTGATGGGTGAGTGTCAGATGATGAGGTGTAACTTCTGCTGTAACGGGTAAGCCCTCCTCTTTGGCCTTGGCAATGAGCTCAACTGTCTGCCAGGCGCTCACATGGGCCACATGGTAGCGGCAGTGGGTTTTCCTCACGAATTCAAGGTCGCGCTTTAACATGAGATATTCAGACTCCGGGGGAATTTGCTCATAAAAAAAGCCCTCCCCAAGTAGAGCCTTATCTTCTAGATGGTTGATGACAACACCACCAACCTCTTTTACTCCAAGGAAAACCTCTTGCGCAATGTTCTCGTTTAAGGGGTCACCATCATCGGAATAAAGGACAACATATCTTGCTGCAAAAGCTTTGTAGTCTACCGTTTTCTTCCCCGACCGTCCTTCAGTCAAAGCCGCGATGGGCCTGACCTTACAGTGAGCGGTTTTTCGAATACGCTCATCTAGAGCGTCCAATGCTTCCAGGGAGTCCAAGGCTGGACTCGTGTTCGGCATAGGACACACCGTTGTAAACCCTCCGGCCACAGCGGCCATGGTGCCGCTTGCAATTGTCTCCTTACTCTCAAAACCGGGCTCCCGAAGATGGGTGTGGAGATCAATGAAACCTGCGGCGATGATCTGCCCTGTTGCATCGAAATCCCTAATGGGACCTTGAAATAGTTGTCTTACCTCATCCGCAGCTTTCCCAAAGGCCACGATCATGCCCCCGAGAATCAGAACGCTTTCCTGCATTATTTCTTGATTACGATACACTGAGCCGTTATGCAGATACCAATTTGCCATGCTTTCCTCCCTGCAAACACCAATCCAAGACCGCCATACGCACTTCTACACCATTGCTCACCTGTCTTAAGATCTGACTGCGGGGGTCCTCCATGGCAGCTGTGCAGATTTCCACACCGCGATTTACGGGACCAGGGTGCATAATTACGGCTTCTTTCCGTAGTCTAGCCAATCTTTCTTCCGTCAAGCCATACTGTTCATGATAGGTTCTAATATCCGTGTTCTCAGCGTGCCGCTCATGCTGCACTCTGAGCATCATCAGGACCTCCGTTTCTTCTACAGCCTTGTCTAAATCAACCCAGGGCACTTCAGGGAGATCATGGGGCTTGAAGATATCTGGTCCAGCGAACTGAACATGTGCACCGAGTTCTGTTAGGATATGCAGATTCGAACGTGCAACTCTGCTGTGTCTGATGTCTCCCACAATTGTAACCTTGAGACCCCGGAGGCTGCCGAAGCGTTGCCTTATCGTGAGGGCATCTAGCAGTGCTTGCGTCGGATGTTCAAAAGCGCCAGATCCAGCGTTAACCAAGCTAAGATTGAGTTTGCAATCGGCCAGTTCTTTAGGCCAGTCGGTCTTATGTCGGATTACGACCACGTCAACGCCTAGAGCTTCTAGAGTCTCTAGGGTATCCCTGAGTGATTCGCCCTTGCTTGTGCTAGAATGGTCTACATCAAAGTTCAGGGTCCGTAGCCCTAAACGCTGGGCTGCCATTTGGAAGGATAAATTTGTGCGGGTACTGTTTTCGAAGAATAGATGGACAACGGTTCCGTGATTCTCGCCCATTTGCTCCTTATCTGCATAGGCTTGAGCATTTTGAAGTAATAGTTCGATGGTGTGGCGTCCTAGATCCTTACTACTGACTAGAGAATTCAACTTGGCTCCCCCTTGTCAGACCTCAACCTACACAAATCCAAAAGGGGCTTCTACCGGTTGGTAGAAGCCCCATCTTCGCAAAGTGGTAACACAGAGTATTGCATAGAAAACTCTTGTGCTTTGTGTAGGCGTCCTTCCCAACCTCTCTGGATTGGCTTAAAGGTCTTTTTTGTGTTTTTCTTCTAATCCAGTCTATCAAGGACTAGCATCGCTGTCAAGCACTTTCGGTTCCATTTTTTGACCTCCATTTTTTGACCAAAACTCTCATCAGAATTTCGGATTTATCTGGTTAATTATTGGCTTTCGTATCTTGCTCGGCTCCACATTTGTCGTATACCAGCCATGTTTGTGATCGCAGCCTGCCAATTGACACAATCCGTTTAACTTATGTTGCTTCATCTCGTGCTCCTTCTTCATTTGAGGATCATGGCTAAGAACTACGTTTCGCAATATAGGTGCCCGCAAAAGAAAGCAGATAGATGGCGGCAAAATAACCTGTCTGCAGGTGATCTTTTGCCAAGAACCAGATAAAAAACGTGATAAGAAAAGCTATTCGTGCGGCAGAGAAAAGCTCTTGGAAACGAAATGGATTCATGCATAAACCACCTTTATCATCCACACCAGAGGTCTCATAACTTTTAGAATTCCCTCCTCCCATACAGCCGAAGGGATACCACAAACGAAATCCCCACCCATAGTGCGACGAAAACTCCAAAGATAGCTAAGCCAGCTATGTCGCTTGTAACCTCGGGCAAACGCTTCACCAATGGGTCGAGCCAGGCGGGTTTTTCTGGAATTAGGGCTGGCAACATCGATCCCAGGATCATGATGCCGAAAAAGAGAATGAAGTGCC
Source organism: Firmicutes bacterium UBA5493 (assembly GCA_002424045.1). Classification (GTDB taxonomy): domain Bacteria; phylum Bacillota; class Limnochordia; order Darwinibacteriales; family Darwinibacteriaceae; genus UBA5420. Next base: position 71,532 of record DIPH01000001.1, read on the forward strand.
AGTAGCGGGATTTTGTATAGCCCACAGCAAAAAAGACAGGAAAATACAAGCTAGCTGCTACAAAGACTGCCCCTACGCCAAGAACTATGCCAACAGGATCCAGAGGCATGGCGGCTATGGGACCACCGAGCAAGGACAGAACTGTACTGACAATCCAATAGACAATAATGACGATGAGCGCATACAGAGGAATCGATAGATATTTCGCACCCACAATCTTCCGTTTGGAGACAGGAAGGCTATTCCATAACACATCGGAACTGTTCTTCTCCTCCCAGGCCGCCCCCAGCATGACAAACATATAACCAACTGCACTAATAATCGCGATAAGCTGACCTGCACCCATACCCTGAAATGCAAAGGTGAACACCAGAACATACAGGACAGCCGCTCCTAGCATCTTCTTCTGAAGCAATAGGTCTTTGACAATTAAATATCCCACAGCATTTTCCCCTTTCTAAAACTCCCGTCGCTGATAGAAATAAAGCGAAATCCCAAACGAGACAGCGACAAAGATGCCCACAATACCCACTGACAGTATCATCATCAAAGCAGTAAAGTGCATCTCCCTAAATTGACTCAAGGACGGCATCAAGTAGAGACAACCGACATACAAGATAATACCTGTATAACGCGATTTAACATAACCCAGAGCATAGTACAGCGGCCAATATACACCGCTTACCAATGCAACGATCAGTACGCCAGAGAGTATGCTCGGAAAATTTACAGCCAATGCAGTTTCTGAAGAACTAATCAACTTGCCGACAGCACTAGAGAGAAGAGCGAGCGCTAGGGCCCCTGCCAGATAAACGAAAATAGACAGATACTTTGCGCCCACGATTTTCCACGTCGGGATAGGAACGCTATTCCAGAGCACATCGGACTTGCTCTCCCAGGCTGTGCTAAATATAATCAGAATAAAACCAACTATACTCATGGCTAGAACAATCTGCCCATCAGTCATGCCTTGAAACAGGAAACCCAATACAATCACATAGACACAGACTAAAACCAAGATGCGTTTCTGTAGCATAAAGTCCTTGAGGAGTAAATGCCTCATACTACCTTTTCCCTTGTACAGTAAAGCATAATATCCTCTAGAGTTGGCCTTTCTAGAACCGCCTTGCCACCCGTCAAGCGCTCCACAGATTCCCTTTCTTTCACTAGACCTTCGAATCCGAATTGATTCTCCCGCACACCGACTAGATAGGGACGCAAGTTGGCATCCAAGGCTGACCGCTCACCTTTAATTAGGGTGTAGGTTTCAAAGAGCTCCTCTTTCGATGTGCTAAATACGATATTCCCCTGATGAATAAGGGTCACGTAATCAGCAATCCTGTCTAAATCCGAGGTAATATGGGACGAGAAAAGGATGGAGCATCGTTCGTCTTGAATCACTTCACTCAAAATATCCAAGAGCTCACTGCGAACAATGGGGTCAAGCCCCGAGGTGGGCTCATCCATAATCAGAAGCTCCGCTTTATGGGCCAGGGCTACGGCTAAAGCATACTTCATCTTCATTCCCCGGGAGAAGGTTTTAATCTTCTTGTCAGCGGGTAAAGCAAAGCGATGCACATAGTGGTTATAGGTATCCCAATCCCAATTTTTATAGAAGGGGGCTACAACCTTGGTCATCTGTATGATGGTTAATTCCTCGTAGAAGTGATTATCGTCGTAGACAAAACCAATCCTCTGTTTGACCTCCTGCTCATGTCTTCTAGAATCCAGGCCGAAGACTTTGATTTCTCCCATGTCAAGATGAAGGAGATTCATAATGAGCTTAATTGTCGTTGTCTTGCCAGAACCATTGGCCCCAATAAATCCCATAATGTACCCAGGCTCCAAAGTAAAACTGATGCCGTTAAGCTTAAATCCGGTAAAATTCTTCACCACATCGCGCAATTCCAAAATCGGTCCCATCATTCACCCTCCAATACAGACGTAAATATCTTGTTCAGTTCAGACTTGGTTAGGCCCATCGTCTTTGCAGCCTCAATGGCCTCTTTGAGCTTATCTTCCACAAGACGCTTTTTGGACTCGTCTAGCCTGTGCTCGTCATGCCTAGCCACAAAAGACCCCTTACCCGGCATCGTGTAAATCAGACCATCCTTCTCCAATTCCTCATAGGCCCGCTTGGTAGTAATCACACTAATCTTTAGTTCCTTTGCCAAGACCCGAATCGATGGAAGGGGCTGATCTGCACCCAGTTCACCCCGCAAAATGGCTGCCTTGATCTGGTCAACAATCTGCTGATAGATGGGCAGCTCACCGCTATTAGTTATGATGATATCAATGCAAACCACCTCCCATACTGTTCATATACACTATACACAGTGCCAGAGAAAAAGTCAACAAAAAACTCCTAAGAAAAAACTTGAGACAAGCTTTCTTAGGAGCCAAAGCCTATTATAGGTGTAAATATGGGGACATTACCACAGACTAAAAACAAAAGGAGAATCGATATGCCAAAACAATACCTCAAGTACGGAGGCGTACGTTTTATAAATAACGCTACGCCAGAAGAAATCAACGCTTTTGTAGATGGACTATCTGAAACCCAGCGCCGCTCCCTCTTTAACGTGGTTACCCTTTTGGAAGAAGAGGGTTTCATCAGCCTAATTGAAGGCGATACGACCACAATCGACAAAAATATGGAAGAATTCTTGGTGCCCAACAGCGGCCCCGAGCTTAAGTAGCGTCACTTTGGGGAAGGACCACAGAAATCCGGCTGCCAAAATCTTCCCGGCTAAAAACTTCTAAATGGCCCCCATGGCGTTCTGCGATCCATTTGGCGATGGACAAGCCTAGACCCGTTCCCCCTGTGGCCCTGGCCCTTGATTCATCAGCCCGATAAAAGCGATCAAAAATATGGGGAATATCACCTGGAGGAATACCAATTCCCGAATCCTGCACAGTAAACCAGACCTTACCTTCAGCACTCGTCACCACAATACGAATGGTACCGCCTACAGGAGTGTACTTGATGGCGTTATCTACTAAAATGCGTCCAGCCTGCTTCACCAGCCCCTGGTCAGCTAGGACAAAAGCTTCACTGGCTTGTACTTCAAATTTATGACCCCCGTTGATCATCTCCGTCTCACGGAAAATTGTCTGGGCAAGGGTCCCAAGATCAAAACGTTCCAAATCTAAGTGCATGGTGTTGTTATCACCCCGGGCCAAGAAGAGCAGCTGCTCCACTAGGTCCTTCATATTTGCCGCCTCTTCTTTGAGGGCATCGATGGACTCTTGCAGAGCCTCGGGATCGTTTTTTCCCCAGCGATCCAGAAGGTTGGCATAGCCTTGGATGGCAGCGATGGGCGTTCTGAGTTCATGGGATGCATCCGAGACAAAGCGGGCCTGCAGGCGGTAGGAGTCGTTAATCCGTTCTAAGAGACTATTGATGGCGATGGCCAAGTTTTTCAGTTCATCCTGGGTGCTATCGAGATCAATGCGGGTATCTAGTCGGGCCGCGTTGATTTCATCGAGGGTCCCGGCCAGAGCCTGCATTTCTCTGACGGATAGGGGTCCTTTTTCTTTAGAAAGGGTTTGGGCTTGCTGGGCTAAGTCAGAAATGGGTCTTAGAACATCCCGAATCAAATCAGCCCTCGTAATCATCGTTCTAAAGAGGTGCAAGAGCTGCACTACTAAAAGCACCAAGAAAAGCGTTTTTAGGACCCAGATTGTGGAGGAAAAGTGTACAATAACTGTAGTCGGGGTATCGTCAATATCCAACTCCAGTTGGTACTGGAGATGATCAAAAAGATAGTATAAGGACACATCGTCTTCTCGGGGAAGGTTCACCATCCTTAATGCCGTCTGGGTTTTTAGGGGAAGGACCTCCTGAATCCTCTCAGGCAAAGCAATCCCCCTTGTGGGCAGAGTGGTTGGGGCAATTTCCAGTCCTTGCTCAAGTAGCCACCTGTTTTCCCCCTCTGTGGGCAGGCCATAAAGCTCTACATGCTGCACCGCTTGGAGGGCCTTACGTTCCCCCACCACAAGTAAAAGGACACCACTGGCCATTACAAACATCATATTCAACATTAAGAAAAGCCCGAGGGAGCGAGCCCAGAGCTGAACATTTAGCTTAGAGACTATGGAAAAGCCAATGGTGTGAACTTTTTCTGGTCTTTTACTCATCCCGGATCACATACCCCACGCCTCGAATGGTAGAAATCACTTTGATATCGAATACCTCGTCAATTTTCCCGCGCAAGAAGCGCACATAGACGTCTACAGCATTGGTTTCACCTTCAAAGTCGAAACCCCACACTTTTTCTAAAATGGTCTCCCGAGACAAAACAATCCCTTTGTTCTCTAAAAGAAATTGGAGCAAATCGAACTCCCTTTTGGTCAAATCAACAGGTGTTCCCTGCACTGTCACTTGACGACTGGCAGAATCGAGCTCTAAGGGGCCTGCTGTTAGTATTTCGCCATCGGGCCTGGCCGCTGGCGCTTTGCGTAAGACCGTACGAATACGGGCCAGAAGTTCTTCAATGGCAAAGGGCTTAGTAATGTAGTCATCGGCACCACTATCTAAACCTGAGACTTTATCCATGACGCTATCCCGTGCGGTGAGCATAATAACAGGTACAGAGGAGCTGCGCCTAAGGCGACGCAGCACCTCCATGCCACTGAGTCCCGGAAGCATAACATCCAGGAGCACTAAGTCGTAGTCTCCAGATTCAGCCATTTCTAGACCTGTCCGTCCGTGGTGAGCCTTGCTAACCTCATAACCTTCGTAAGTGAGTTCCATCTCTACAAAACGGGCGAACTTCTCTTCATCCTCAATGATTAGAATCCTGGTTTTCATGAAGCGCGCTCCTTTTCCGTTAAATCCTAGTTATGTGGACGTTTCCCGAATGGATGTTTCGAGAAGCGAAACTCCTAGATGCTTGCTTTAGCAAGCATCAGTTGTCGTTGCTCACAAACTGGTAGTGGAATCCAAAGAACAAACCAATGATGATCAGTGGCAACGTAACCCAGGGCGCAAAGAGCAGCAACAATGCCAATACCGTCACCGGGAAGCTGGCCATGTGCTCTTTTTCTTTGAGAACTTCAAAGCTGGTTTCATTACCTTTCTTAATCAGGCCGGTAAGAAACTTCCAGATCTTGTCCAAAGTCTCTTTGAAATTGTTATTCGTCTCTTCGTTAGTGGTTCTACGTCCCCGAGATTGGTCGCCTTTCTCTTCATTAACCGGCTCGGATACACTTTGCTGTTCACTGCGATAGTAACCATCACCCTTTGGCGGAGCTACTTTGCCCTGTCTCTCCAGGAGGATTAGAGCATCCAGAAGATCCCCATCGGCCTCTTCGTACGCGGCCCTCGCCTCGTCATAACTAACCTGTGCCCGTTCCCGTAGTTTCTCAATCTGTTCAAGTTTATCCATGCTGATACTCCTTTCAGAAGCTGTGATACCTTGATTGTACAGGGGCGGGCTTTAAACCCAATTTGTGTAACATTAAAAACAGATTAAAAGAAAATTGAAATTCCTCCTAGAACGGAAAATCATAATCCAAGTGAAGCTCTTCCATCAAGACGCGGATATCCTTTTGCAGACTCTCGCTAATGGGGACACCATGCTCTCGCCTTTCAAGAGAAGCGAGATATTCCTTTTCCCCCGCGGTATAAATACGCTCATGGCCAGGGGCCTTCTTCGAAGCCCGCAAAGCCCGTAGAATCTCACCAGTTGTCTTCTTGAATTCATCCAAACTGATAAAGGGTTCAATATCAATGGCAATAAAGAAGTGTCCTAGTGCATGGGGAACCTTCTTCCCATCTCGTTGACCTGAAAGGGCATGTAAAAACGCTCCGCCTTGGAGAGCCGCTGAAAGGATTTCTACAACGGTGGTGAAGCCATAACCCTTATGGCCCCCGGTGATCTCAGAAATTCCACCAAGAGGAGTTAAGGCAGCGTCGCCACTGGTTAGGTCTTTTAAAATAGCATGGGTATCTGTACGGGTTTGACCATCATTACCCACCACCCATCCTTCAGGAATGGGTCGATCCTCCCGGGCATACACTTCAATTCTTCCCCTTTGACTTGTAGAGGTGGCACAGTCTAAAAAGAAGGGAAATTCTTCATCGGAGGGCATGGTGAAAGTCAAGGGATTTGTGCCCAGCATCGGTTCTACCCCAAATGTAGGGGCCATGGACGGACGGGCATTAGTGCCTGTGATCCCAATCATACCAGCGTTGGACGCCATGAGTGTATAATAGCCAGCGATACCATAATGGCTCGAATTGCGCACAGCAACCATACCCATTCCATATTCTTTCGCTTTGGAAATGGCAATTTCCATCGCCTTCTTTGATATCACATGACCCATTCCATGATGGCCGTCAATTACTGCGCTCGTGGGCCCTTCACGTACCACTTCCACCTTGGTGATAGGATTCAGTATACCTTGTTTGATGCGATCATAGTAGATAGGTTTTAGTCGTCCTATTCCGTGAGAGTCAATGCCAAGCTTATCTGCGGTGATCAACACATCTGCCACAATCTTCGCATCTTCTATGGGTAACCCGACTCCAGCAAGCACATCGATCATAAACCGTTCAAGCATTTCAACACTTACACGTGGGTCTTTTCTGTTCATATTCATGCTTAAACCCCTTTCTACCTTCTTTATGTTAAGCTTTTTGGGCGTCTCCACTTCCATGGTACTGCCATTATACCATACAAAGACGAAAAAGCACCGCAATTGCGGTGCTTCAAAAGCTAGATGGTGGACCCAGACGGAATCGAACCGACGGCCTCTTGAATGCCATTCAAGCGCTCTCCCAACTGAGCTATGGGCCCAAAA
>DIPH01000047.1:0-17692 GCA_002424045.1 Firmicutes bacterium UBA5493
TCAAGGTTCTTGGGAAATAAATAAGCCTCGAAAGCAAGGCTTTTCGGGTCTGGCACGTGACTTGTTGTGCCCGACGCCTTAATCAATATACCATCGATCTTGCCCGCAATCAAGATGCCGAAATCGTCGATTTCGTCATTTACAGCAACATATCTCTCCATATCGTCCGTTTTCCACTTTTTGCGGTGAAAATTGAATCCTATGCAAAGAAAAACCTGCCTGCAATGGCATTCTGCGGAAAGGCGAAGCCAAAGAAGACAGGTTTAGAATCAAATGGTCATTATGAACGGGGACGCATATGGGGAAACAGAAGGACGTCACGAATTGATGGTGAATCGGTAAACAGCATAACCATACGATCGATACCGAGGCCAAGACCGCCTGCCGGAGGCATACCGTACTCTAGAGCGCGAACATAATCCTCATCCATCATATGAGCTTCCTCATCCCCCTTATCACGTTGGGCAACCTGTTGTCTGAAGCGTTGATCTTGATCAATGGGATCATTGAGTTCGGTGAAACCATTGGCCACTTCCCAGGTCACGATAAATGGTTCAAAACGGTCCGTTAAACTTGGATTGTCCTTCTTACGTTTAGCCAAAGGACTGACCTCAACGGGATGGTCCGTAATAAAAATGGGTTGAAGCAAGTTTGGTTCCACAAAAGCGTCAAAGAGCTCGTCAAGGACCTGAGAATAGGAGGCATTAGGCTCAAGCTGCAGCCCCTTCTTTTTGGCTGCCTGTCGAGCTTGACTGTCATCTAGGCCTCGCAAGTCAATGCCAGAATATTCTTTGATGGCATCCAGCATAGGCTTTCTCGGCCACGGAGGCGTCAAGTCGATCTCCTGCCCTTGGAACACGATTCTTGTAGACCCCACTAGCTCTTGGGCTATATGAGCATAAATCTCTTCTGTAATCTTCATCATATCGCTGGCGTCGCCGTAAGCCATGTACAGCTCACACATGGTGAACTCAGGATTGTGCTTTGTCGAAATGCCTTCGTTCCGAAACATCTTGCCAATCTCAAAAACGCGGTCAAAGCCGCCCACAAGCAAACGTTTCAGATACAATTCTGGCGCAATCCGCAAATAAAGATCCATGTCCAGCGCATTGTGATGGGTAGTAAAGGGACGAGCACTCGCTCCCCCTGCAATCACATGCAGCATAGGGGTTTCGACCTCAATATAACCACGGTCAGTGAGGAAACTGCGCATGATCTGAATAATCTTGCTCCTTGTTTCAAAGACCTCACGCACACCGGGATTAACTATTAAATCGACATAACGTTGACGATATCGCAGGTCCACATCCTTTAGCCCGTGCCACTTTTCAGGCAGTGGTCTCAGGGACTTCGATAGGAATTTGAGGTCCAGAACTTCTACACTAATCTCGCCTCGACGGGTACGAAAAACCTTCCCAGTAATACCCAAAATATCACCGATATCAAGTTTCTGTAGCAAGGCATACCCTTCTTCACCTAGGGTATTAACTCGGAAATACAGTTGGATCCGGCCTGTGTGATCCACAAGGTCTGCGAAGCTTGCCTTGCCGTGGGTACGCATGGACATGATGCGTCCACAAATCTTTGCTTCTTCGTTTTCCAAAACGCCAAAGCCGTCAATGATCTCCTGGGCCGTATGAGTGCGTTCAAACTTCTCGCCAAAAGGATCGATACCCAGATCATAGAGGTCTTGCAGCTTATCTCGGCGCACTTGCATGAGTTCATTAAGTTCTTCCCTATCGTCAGCATAATCGATGTGTTCCTCGTTCACCGTGCTTACCTCCTGTTTTATCTGGCAACCTTTAAAATCTCGTATTGCAGAGTTCCGTCCAAAACCTCTACCTCTACAATCGTCCCACTGGATTTCCCCATAATGGCCTGCCCTACAGGGGACTCATTGCTAATCTTACATTCTGCAGGGTCTGCTTCGGCCGAACCAACTAAACGGTACTCAAAGACATCCGATGTCTCTAAATCTTTCAATGTAATCGTCTTACCTAGCGCGACCACTGTTTCATCCTGATCGTCATCGTCCTCGATGAGACGTGCATTTCGCAAGAGCTTTTCAAGCGTCAGGATTCTTCCTTCAATGAAAGCCTGTTCGTTCTTGGCGTCATCGTACTCAGAGTTCTCCGAAATGTCCCCGAAATCTAGCGCAGCACTAATTCGTTCCGCTACTTCTCGTCTCTTGACGCTCTTCAATGTATCCAATTCAGTCTCTAACTTTTTCAAACCCTCCGGCGTTAGCAATACTTCTTTGTCAACCATACTCTCAGTCTCCTTTATAGTCCGCATTTCACGCAAGGGTGTAGACACTAACTTAAATAGATCTTTCTCAATGCTCCATCTATTATAAGTAACAAAAAAAGGGATGTCAAGAATGAGACAATCCCTTGTCGTTAAAGGCTAATCCACAACTCTACCATCTATGATGGGATAGCCATTGAAGACCATGATTTCTTCCATAGGTTAATTTGGCAACTACCACGAGTCTTTACTGCGTTCTACCAAACGGAACACAGCAGAACTTGGGGGTGATAGCAATCAACCCCAAAGGTTCATGGCCCCATCGTCACAGCTCCATCGAGCATCTCCCGGCGAGGCACAAAACCAATCTTATCGAGCATTCGGTTATAATCTTCAGGCGTGATCTCAGCCAAAGGCTTGTTCAAAAGAGCCACCAAGAGGGCTTCCATGACATTCGTTCCAAAAGACCTACCCTCAATATTGGGAGTGGTGGTAATCAGTTCCCGGACATGGCGTTGTCTCAAGAACTCCACATCTCCAGGGGTGATGGTATTCGTGATGAGCGTCTTACCGGTTAGATCGTCGGGCATATACTTGCGGATCATGTGGTAGTCACCGGCAATAACATCCGCCCAGGCATAATACTTGGTATACTTATTTTTGTCTGGAGACTCTTCCTGCTTGGAGCCAGTGGGGTACAGCCAGGTAAAGGGCAGTTGGACCGCAAGGGGGGCTAGCACTGAGATCACTGCCTGTAAGATATTAAGCCTATAGATGGGCAAGGAGATTCCCAAAGCAAACATGACATCCCCGTATAATACCTCGCTCCCCGTATCCTGGAGCGCCTGGGCCATGCCAAAACGGTCCACCGCGCATGTAAGGAGGACATTCTTACCCTTGAACATTCCAGGGCTCGCCTTGGCTAAGTCTTCAATAGCCCTGCGTTCGAGGGTATTCTTCAATCCAGAACCATCCACCATAGGCGTAACCTGCGCGGCTCTGGCAATCTGCTTAGCTTCCCGTAGAATATAGCGTCTCTTGCCACCGTATAGATACAAATCGATGCCGCCCATGCCAAAAGCCGCTACCTTGCCGTCGAGCTCCCTAATAAGGGCGATAGCCTTTTGCATATCACCATCGGTGCCAATTCTCTCAATGGAGAATTCTTCGCCGCACACAGTCACTACTGCCTTGCTGTCCCTTTGAGACGAGCCTATACTAACACTCACTATCCGCCTCATCGTTACTCCCCTTTAATCGATGTAATGAGTTCCCTCAACCTCTGGGGGCTTAAGTAATAGTCTTCTTCGATGGGAGACTCCCCAATTACAACACCTACAACCTTATCGCCCACAATGGCTTCTGCCAAACGAATGCGCATATCGGAACCAATCATAATGAGATGGTCGTATTCGCTCATTTCTAACATCAACTGCATGAGCCAGTTCAAAAGACTCTTTCCATCATGAGACTCTATCATTTCCCAGCGTTCGACGTCAGTCATCAGTAGGGAATAATTCACTCCCAACTCTTCGCAAACACCCGTAAGCTCTGTGGTGTTTGCTAGAGGAAATCCGATGATGGCGACACTGCCACCTTTACGCACTTCAGCAAGGGTTTCAAGGCGCGATACAAACGATCGATCGCATCCAATTCTGTGGGCTACTTCTTGTTGTGATAAGCCCGATACCCTGAGCTGAAAAATGCGATCGACGATCCGATCGAGTTTAACGCGATTTAAAAGCTTATCACCAACCCGGAAAAAGCCGCCTATACCATCACCGCCAGTGTGCACATGTTGTTCACAACTATTATATCATGGAAAATACCAACCTACAACAAATCTTTCAACACCATCTCCATAGCACTTGCCGTGGTTGTAGTGTTAATCAACCGTCTCGCTTCGGCAGAATAGGGAACCCCCTTGAGGTACCAAGCCAAATGTGGACGCATTTCACGGACGGCCCGCGATTCACCGTCATAGTCTACTTTCATGCGCAGGTGCCGAATTGCAAGGGCAATTCGCTCCTCTAAGGATGGGTCGGGGAGAATAACACCACGGTTCAAATACGCTTTCACCTGCCCAAAAATCCATGGATTTCCTTGGGACCCACGGCCAATGGCCAGGTGGTCACAATTGGTCTTGTCGAGAAGATCCCGGGCATCAGCATGGGAGAAAACGTCTCCATTCCCCACGATGGGAATCCCACATGCAGCCTTCACTTCCCTAATCCACTCCCAATTAGCCTGGCCGGAATAGAATTGTTCCCGTGTGCGGCCGTGGATCGTAATCCAGTGCACTCCTGCATCTTGGAGACGCCTGGCAACCTCAACACAGTTAATACTATCTTTGTCCCATCCTAGACGGATTTTCGCTGTGACAGGAACCCGCACAGCCTCTACCACCGCTGCAGCAATTTTACCAAGCAGTTTGACCTCCTTCATCAGGGCTGCACCGTCGCCATTCTTCACGATTTTCGGAGTGGGGCAACCGAAGTTTAAGTCGATCATCTCAGGCTCTGCCGTGTCACATACGATCTTGGCGGCCTCGGAGCAAACCTTGGGATCGTGACCAAAGATCTGAATAGCAGAAGGTCGCTCAAGATCGTCCAAGGCCAGCATTCTTAGGGTCTTTCGGTTATCATAAATAAGAGCCTGGGCCGATACCATTTCACTGACAACTAAATCTGCACCATATTCACGGGCCAAGATGCGAAATGGCAAATCGGTTACACCGGCCATGGGGGCTAAAAACACTCCCATCAAAGAACCTCCCTCGACTGTTGATTGCAACAGCAATCCGATGAATACTTACGTATTCATCTCGGAGTTTCGAGTTTCGTTCACGAAACATTTCACGAAACATCCAAAAAAAAAGGCGGGGGTTCCCCTGCCTTCTGCAATCGTACGATTATTTCTCTTCCTTCATATTGTACTTCTTCAGGAACCGTTCTACCCGACCACCTGTACTGCTCAAGGTCTGCCGTTGACCAGTATAGAAGGGGTGACATTTGGAACATACTTCCACTTTAATTTGATTCTTAGTGGACCCAGTCTCAAAAGTCTCTCCACAGGAACAGGTCACAACGCACTTCGCATACTTTGGATGTATATCAGCTTTCATGTTCTCATTCACCTCACTAACTTTACTGGCTGAACCACAAAACATTATAACACAGTCTAGTTACTCTTGGCAATCAACAACCCAACTTATTTTAGATAGGTTTGTGGGTTCACAGGATTATTGCGATAGCGGATTTCAAAGTGCACATGGGGGCCCGTTGAAACACCTGTATTGCCGCTATATGCTACCGTTTCTCCCCTAGTAACCCTTTGCCCCACTTTCACATTCAAACGTGAATTATGGGCATAGCGGGTTTCAATGCCGTTTCCATGGTCAATAATCACTAGAATACCATAGCCACCATTCCATCCCGCGAAGGTGATTCGTCCATCCGCGGCCGCCTTCACCTGGGTACCGGTGGAAACGGCAATATCTAAACCGTTATGCATTCTGCCCCAACGTGGACCAAAGCTAGAGGAAATGCGGCCCCTTACCGGCCAATCAAAGGCTTTCTGCAACTGTCCATTTACCAGGAGGACATCACGAGGTTTAAGTTGCGTAGCCCCTGGGATAACCAGTTTCGTGTTGGGCTGTATGCGGCTGGGATCCGTGATCTCGTTAACCCTCGTAATCTCATCCATCGGGACATCGTAACGCTCCGATATCTCCCATAGACTTTCGCCGGTAGCGACTTGGTGCAATATTCCATTAACAGACGGAATGTGCAGTTCTTGACCAATGGAGAGACGATTCGGATTTGCCAGATCGTTAGCTGACAGAATCGTATTCATCGTAACGCCATAAGCCGAAGCAATATCCCACAAAGTCTCTCCTGAATGAACCTTATGAACAAAAATGATCGCTTTTTCTTGCTCTTTTTCTTGCACCTGGGGTGGTTCCGCAACAGGGACGGTTGCCTCAACCCGAGCAACAGTCTCGGGAGTCAAACTTTCTTCTTCGTTCCCCTTTATTTCCAAAGGACCGTGTTCCGAAGACTTGGAGGCTACTTCAGTTGCTCCATCGAGGGAAAACCGCGTGTGTAATGGTGCTGGTGGCGCTGAAGGAAGCTCCTGGTCAACTTGGGCATCATCCTGGGAAGCGAAGTCCCCTAAAAGATAGTCATCTACATTAATGTAGATCAGACTATCCAAATCCCAGTCACTTCCACCAATGTGCATTCGGGTATCCACTTGGCCCAAAATGCCGAAGCTGAAGATGACTGCAAATATCAACAGTACAAACCCCCGACTGCGGATTAACCGCCTCCACATGATAAATCCTCCCTCGACTGGCAATAACCTACCTTCCACATTTCGACGCGTTCTGGCAATATCCTTTTACTTGTTCCGAACATTTTCCGCAAATGTTGAAGTAGTGATCAGTTCTAATAATTCGGCGTTGTTTTTGGTATTGATCACTCGATCCAACACTAAATCCAGAGTCTCAGCTGTCCCTAAGGACCCCATGGCTTTGCGCAACACCCATGTTGCATCCAATTCTTCAGCTGACAGTAATAGCTCTTCGCGACGAGTACCCGACCGATAAATATCAATGGCCGGAAAAACGCGTCGCTCGGCCAATTTGCGGTCCAAGTGCAGCTCCATATTGCCAGTACCCTTAAATTCTTCGTAGATCACATCATCCATCCGACTGCCAGTTTCAACTAAAGCAGTGGCTAAAATTGTCAAACTTCCTTGTTCCTCCAACTTGCGGGCAGCACCAAAGAACCTTTTTGGGCGATGGAGCGCGGCTGGATCCACGCCACCGGAGAGCGTACGACCACTTGGGGGAACGATAAGATTGTGAGCCCTAGCAAGGCGAGTTATACTGTCTAAGAGAATCACTACATCTTTACCTGACTCCACGAGGCTTTTTGCCCTGGCCAACACGATATCAGCAACCCGCACGTGGTTCTCAGGAGGCAAATCAAAAGTTGAACTGATAACCTCGCCACTTACGGAACGTTGCATGTCTGTAACTTCCTCCGGGCGCTCGTCGATCAAAAGCACTATGATTTCAATATCCGGATGGTTCTCGGCAATTGCATTGGCTAACATTTTCAAGATGGTTGTCTTGCCCGCCTTGGGTGGCGACACAATCAAACCTCTTTGACCAAACCCTAATGGAGATAATATATCCATTAATCGCATGGAGTAATTCGTCGGAGCCGTTTCTAAATGAAGACGCTGGTTGGGATAAATTGGGGTAAGGTCCTCAAAACATGGTCGTTTCGAAGCTAATTCTGGATCGGATAGATTGATGGCCAGTACACGAAGTAGGGCAAAATATCGTTCTCCATCTTTTGGTGGACGTACCTGCCCCAGAATCTCATCTCCGGTACGCATGGAAAACCGCCTAATCTGTGAGGGTGAAACATATACGTCGTCGGACCCCGGTGTATAATTGTCAACTCTGAGAAATCCATAGCCCTCAGACGTGATTTCTAAAATTCCACTAATGAATAACAGATTCTCTTTCATCGTTTCGCATTTCAAGACCTCAATAATGAGCTCTTTCTTGCGCAACCGTTTAAACCCTGATACCCCCAAATTTCTGGCCAATTCCTGGAGATCAACGGAGGTCTTTGATTCTAACTCTGCAATATTCAAGCATTCACCACCTTCAGAAAAGGGGAAGGAAATACCTTCCCCTTAAATTCATTAAGCCCGTCCCGCTGAGCCAAACAGCCTCATTTTTGTTCTAGCAACTTCTTTCATGGCGTCACGAGCTGGTCCTAAAATCTTCCTCGGATCAATCTCGTCTGGTTTCTTAGCTAGAAGGTCCTTGATGGCTTGGGAGAAAGCGACTCTCAAATCGGTGTCAATATTGATCTTGGTAATTCCGTGGGGGACCGCTTTGCGTATCTGCTCGTCGCTAATACCTGAAGCTCCGTGCAATACCAATGGTACATCGGTAATGGCTGCGATCTCCTCTAAGCGTTTGAAATCCAGCTTAGGTTCACCTTTGTACACGCCATGTGCCGTACCAATTGCGATTGCCAAGGCATCCACCTTGGTTCGTTCTGCAAACTCTGCGGCTTCCTTTGGATCTGTAAAGGATGCGTCTGCTGCATCGACCACAATGTCATCTTCTACTCCGCCGATCTTTCCAAGCTCAGCTTCTACAGAAACGTTATTGGGATGGGCAACCTCCACGACCTTTTGCGTCAAAGCAATATTTTCTTCAAAGGGGTGCTTTGAACCGTCAATCATTACGGCAGAAAAGCCATGCCGCACGCATTGTGCCACTTGGGTGAAGCTAGTGCCATGATCGAGATTCAACGCTATAGGTATTCTTGCTTTTTCCGCTGCCACTCTGGCCATACCGGCTATGTACTCAATACCGGCATACTTAATGCCACCCTGGCTCGCTTGAATGAATACGGGGGAGTTTTCCTCTTCGGCTGCTTCAATAATAGCCTGCAGAATCTCCATGTTATTGAGGTTAAAAGCCCCTACTGCATACCCGCCTTTCTTTGCTGCTTGGAATAATTCGCTACCACTTACTAACATGTTAACAGCCTCCTCTAGCTATAAATTAAGTTAAGGGTTTGAGCCACTCCCCTAAAAACTGCGATGTGCACGGTTCCATAACAATCTCAGCTACTCGCGCAAGCCTTTCCTGGTGTTGCCGAGTACTGGCGCCAATCTTCACCACACTACCGCAATATGAACAAACTAGCTCCACCTGGTCCGGATAAACATCGATCCCGATCGACGAATGCTCGCATTCACAACGAATCTTGTCTTGACTCGCTAGATCCTCCAGAATTTCGAGCACCTTCCGCATGATATCAGGATTCGCAAAATCATCGGATTCCAGAAAAAATTCGGGCGGCCCATCTAACACAACCTCTTGCACCCTAGCAGGATCACCTAGGTATCCCAAGCTTTGCCCGCTCAGAGGCGACGAGAGGTTGATCAAAGGTGTGCCGAAAAATCGGCCCCTGGGGAGTAAGATCCGCGCCCGTTCACCCTCTATACCAAGAACATCCAGTTCGAAATGTCTGTTTAGTCTGCGCAAGTGACCCTGGGAGAAGCCGCAGCTACACACAAGCTGTAGAGGCTTGTGGGAGATAGAGAACAGAGAAAATGTATGTTTTTGAATTCCTTGGCAAGCAGGACAGGTCAGCGCAATCGTCCTCTCGCTATTTACAATCACAGAAATTCCTCCTATCGCGACTAATAGTTCGCCAACAAGAAGGATTTTCCTTTGAAATCATTTCAGATTCCCAAATATATCATAACTAGCGAGAATACCGTCCTTTTCCTGCACAGAATAATTGACCAAGATATGACCAATCAATCCCAGAGGGTTGATCCAACAAAGTGCGTCTTGGTAGGCATTAGGTGCAACAGGATGCATCGATTCTAGACTCACCGACACTCCTAGGCGCAAGATTTGGCAGTCAGCGTCCAGCACATAAACCCTCTGTTCTCCCCTGGACTCCAGTAAGATCTTATGCTGGTCCACAAACACCTGCAACACATCCCCGTAGACCATTTTCCATCCATCCACTTGAGCCCATACAGTAGAAGCACTCACGAGCAACAAACCAAGAACTATCAGCATCTTAGTATTTCGCACTAACATGGCGCACACTCCTTCTACCAAAGAGTATGCGCCAAAATCTCCCATCTATGCAAAATTCTAGAACCCCTAGTTATCCTTACGGAAATCGTCGGGGGAAAGATCCTCCAAAAAAGACCGGAACTGTTCCAGTTCAGGATCGTCTTCGCCCGGAATAACCATGGCGTAAGGGGCAATCTTTGCGTCCACAAATATCGCGGCACCAGAACGCAGAGCCAAGGCAATAGCATCGCTAGGCCTCGCATCGACACGCAACGTTCTTCCTTCGTGTACCAAAAAAACTTCCGCATAATAGACGTCGTCAGCTAGATCTGTAATGACAACTTTGTCCACTTTTCCGCCTAGGGCCAGTACGGAGCTCAGGAGTAAGTCATGTGTCAAGGGTCTCGAGATTTCCACGTTATCTAACACCACCGCAATGGCGTTGGCCTCCGCGGGACCAATGACCATCGGAACATAGGACTCTTCCATCTCATCGGTGAGAATTACAACCGGAAGCAAGGTTTCACGATCTATGCCCACAGCTTTCACTTTCATTCGAAGCATAAATACACCTCCAAGTATCTGCCGATTAGCAGGTCTTCAACATGGCTTCGATAAAACGTACAAACAGGGGATGGGGGTTCGTGGGTCTGGACTTAAACTCAGGTTGAAACAGCGTTCCTACAAACCAGGGATGGTCCTTCAATTCGATGATCTCAATCAAGTCACCATCAGGAGAAACACCAGCCACCCGCATCCCGGCATTCACCAAGATGTCTAAATAGTCCCGATTCAACTCATAACGATGCCGATGACGTTCATAAACGAGGGTGTTCTGATACGCTTCCATACTGAGGGAGTCTTCTTCAATTCGGCATGGATACGCCCCGAGACGCATGGACCCTCCGAGTCCAGTAACCTCGGGATGACCCGGTCTAAAGCTAATGACAGGATGCTCCGGGTTTCCAAACTCTACACTACCTGCATTTCTAAGGTTGGCAACATTGCGTGCAAACTCGATGACGGCGCATTGCATCCCAAGGGAGATACCAAAAAACGGAATTGCATGTTCCCTGGCATATTGAGCGGCCTTTATCTTTCCTTCCACACCGCGAGAGCCAAATCCTCCTGGAACAATAATCCCGTCCAGACCTTCTAGGTGCCTGTAGCCATCCTTCGCTACGTCCTCTGCCTCAATCCAGCGCAATTCAACATCGGTGCCGTGAACAAAACCAGCGTGACGGAGAGATTCCGCCACACTTAAGTACGAATCTGGAAGTGTCACATACTTTCCCACAATGCCAATGACCACTTTGCGGGAAAGCCCCTTGATAGAGGCCACTAAGTCACGCCATTGGCCCAAGTCCGCTGGGCCGGCATTTAGATTTAGCTTCTCCAAAACGATCTCGTCTAAGCGGGATTCTGCAAAACAAAGAGGTACCTCGTAGATGCTCTCCACATCTGTGTTGGGAACAACAGCTTCTCTATCTATATCGCAAAACAGAGCGATTTTTGCCCGCAGATCCTCTGTCACTTCCTTTTCACTCCGGCACACAATTACATCAGGGCTAATGCCGATGCTACGCAATTCTTTGACGCTGTGCTGTGTGGGTTTGGTCTTAAGCTCTTGGGCCGCGGCGATATACGGAATGAGTGTAACATGAATGTACAGGCAGGAATCCCTACCCACGTCCGTTCGCATCTGACGAATGGCCTCAAAAAAGGGGAGACCTTCAATATCCCCAACGGTACCCCCGATTTCGACCAAAATCACATCTGCTCCACTATCCTCCGCCACTTGGAGAATGCGGTTCTTTATGTTATTGGTCACATGGGGAATCACCTGTACGGTTCCTCCATTGAATTCTCCCTGGCGTTCCTGGGAAAGAATGGACCAGTAAATCTGTCCTGTACTCACATTACTCTTCTTGGTCAAATTCGTGTCAATGAAACGTTCATAATGCCCTAGATCAAGGTCACATTGACCTCCGTCTTCGGTGACAAAAACTTCTCCATGCTGCAAAGGGCTCATGTTGCCCGGATCCATATTCAGATACGGATCAAGCTTTAGAACGCTAACTCTCAAGCCTCTGCTTTTCAACAGTCTGCCTAAAGAAGCCACAGTAATACCCTTGCCGAGACTGGAGACTACTCCGCCAGTCACAAAAATAAACTTACTCACGCTTTGTCCTCCCCTTCAACCTCTACCAAATTGTCTTGTTCTTGCACCTCATATTTCACCATCAGCTCATGATAAAAACAGTTTTGTACGACAGCTAGGAAGCTGGCCATGAAAATCAAAAGAGGGGCAGCAAAGACAAGACTGAGTGCCACCACAATCACGCTCAAAACCAACAACACTAGGCTAGGCAAGGGATTATCCAAAATGATCAGAGCCGCCCTTTTTAATGTCTTGAACACACCTATGTCCTGGTTAACCAGAAAGGGAAAAACAAATTGATGGAGCGCAATCCAATAAATGATGCCCCAGATCCAAAGCCCAGAAAGAATCGTGAATATAGTGGTGGGGTAGTTTTGGCTAAACCAAATGTTAAAGACGAGGATCAGAAAACCCAAAATACCCAGAAAAAATAGGATGGTACCTCTAAACCAATAAAGCTTGAACCCTTCCCACATATCCTTTAGAACTGTCTCTTCGCCTTGAATCAAATGGTTCATACGATAATGTACCGCACCGGTAGCGCCACCAATGGTAATGAGAGTCACCACAATGGATACCAAAAAGAATACATCGGTCTGAAGAAAAGGGACATACGAAAACGCCAACATTGGTGCAAAACCGATACCAAACCAAACAAGATTGGTTAGCATAACCTTTCCAATATTGTCGTAACTCAGCTTAAGAGCCCTTACAAACGTCCGCCAACTCTGGCCAAAGCTCATAATTCACCATCCTCACATTTGCTCGGGGGCGTCCACACCCAAGATGCCTAATACTTTTCTAAGCACAACTTGCACCTGTGCCACCAACACTAACCGGGCATCCCGTAACTGCTCCTTTTCCCCCAAAATATGGCAGTGAGTGTAAAATGAATGGAACAGACTGGCCAGATCCAGCGCATAACGGGTCACCCGATGGGGTTCACGCTGCATAGCCGCGGTCAAAAGCTCCTCGGGCAACGATGCCATCTGCTTTATCAAAGCAATCTCAGAATCATGGGTCAAAAGGCTCAGATCAACCTCTTTGGAATTGGGTAGACTGACACCCATGTCCCGTCCCTGGCGCAAAATACTGGAAATTCGGGCATGAGCATATTGCACGTAAAAGACCGGATTCTCGTTGGACTGCTCTACTGCCAGATCCAAGTCGAAATCCAAGTGACTTTCTGGACTGCGGTTCAAGAAGAAAAAGCGCGCTGCATCTTTCCCTACTTCGTCCACTAAGTCTTGCATGGTAATGAATTCTCCGGCCCGTTTCGACATTTTCACCTGCTCGCCATTGCGAAGTAAGGCCACATACTGCAGGATTAACACCTCAAGAGTGTCTTCGCTGTAACCTAAGGCCTGAATGGCCGCCTGCATGCGCCCAATATATCCGTGATGATCAGGACCCCAAATATCTATGAGCTTCGTATAACCTCGCTTGAGCTTGTCATGGTGGTAAGCGATATCGGCGGTGACGTAAGTGTACGAACCATCACTTTTCACAATAACCCGATCCTTGTCATCACCAAAATCCGTGGATCGAAACCACTTGGCATCCTCTGCTTCAAATAAAAGGCCTCGTTCGTCCAAGAAAGCGATGGCTTCTTCTAATGCTCCTGCAGCATGCAGATCCCGTTCCCTAAACCATAGATCAAATTCTACGCCGTAGTTCTTGAGATCCGCCTTTTGCATTTCTACCATTTGGTCTGTTCCCCACCGCTTGCAAAAGGCGAGACGCTCCTCAAGACCCTTCTCTAGTAGTTCAGGATGCTCCCCCTGCAACACTCCTGCCAATTCACCGACATAAGGAGCGGGGTACCCATCCTCGGGAAAAGGATAGTTTGGATCTGTCAATTGCTGGTAGCGGGCTTCTAGAGACCGGGCAAACACATCCGCTTGATTACCGGCATCGTTTACATAAAACTCGGTACCCACAGTGTAGCCTGCAACTCGAAAAAGGCGCGCTAATGTGTCTCCCACTGCAGCCGCGCGAGCATTCACTACGTTCATGGGACCGACTGGGTTGGCACTAACGAACTCCAGGAGAATATTTTCACCTTCACCATGTCTCGAGTCTCCGTAAGCCTGACCCTCATCTTCGATGACCCGAATGGTATCAAAGAGCCAATCGTAACTCAAGAAAAAATTGATAAAACCTGGCCCAGCCACCTCTACGTCCCGAATAAATCCCCCTAAGGATAGGTGCCCCACTATGATTTGAGCTACATCCCTAGGCGCTTTCCTTGCCATTTTTGCGGCAACAAGGGCAATATTGGAAGCGAAGTCTCCGTGACCAGAATCCCGCGGCACCTCCAAACCTATTTCAGGCACAGTAGCAAACTCTAATTCACCACTCGCCTGGGCGGCCTCAATGGCAGCCTGAATCGCAGAGCGCAACTGCTCCTTTTGCTTTGAAACAACGCTCATTGCTACTCCTCCCTAACTAAAGAAACTCCCCCGTAGGAATTCCTACAGGGGAAAAAATCGGTCGTGCACTCGTTGCTTGCACTAACCATTCTCAGTTAGTATACCATTAGTACTGAGAATAGACAACTGCCATTTTTGGCACGCTTTTAGGCCGCTTTTTAAAATAGTCCTGTGATATTGCCATCCATGTCAATATCTACATTTTCAGCTGCTGGCTTAGAGGGTAGACCCGGCATGGTCATGATATCACCTGCGAGGCAAACCAAGAAACCTGCGCCAAGAGATGGTCTGACATCGGTGATGGTTAATGTCCATCCCTTTGGTGCACCCTTCAGTTTAGGATCATCGGAAATGGAATGCTGTGTCTTTGCTACACAGACTGGTAATTCGCCATAGCCCAGACGTGTCAAATCGCGAATGGAACGTTCTGCCTGCGGTGCAAACGTGACGCCGTCTGCTCCGTAGATTTCCTTAGCCAGAGTTTCCAGTTTCGCTTTAATCGGTTGTTTCCAATCATAGAGCGGTTTAAATTCTGCTTGTTCCGTCTCCAAAACATCCAAGACGGCCTGAGCAAATTCTACTCCGCCCGGTCCACCGTCAACCACTACTTTCGACACTGCCCACTTGACACCAAGCTCGTCACAATGGCGCTGTACCAGTTCCAACTCCTCCGGTGCGTCTGTAGGGAATTGATTGATGGCGACCACAATGGGCAGTCCAAACTTTTTGATATTCTCTACGTGCTTATCTAGATTGGCCATGCCTTTTTCTAGAGCAGGTAAATTGGTCAACTTTACATCCTCTTTCGCCACACCACCATGCATGTTCAAAGCACGCACAGAAACTACGATTACTGCCACATCAGGTGTCAATCCGGAATAGCCATGGACGATATCAAAGAATTTTTCTGCACCTAAGTCGGCCGCAAATCCACCTTCGGTCACAACATAATCCGCGAGTTTAAGGCCCATACGGGTGGCAATGATACTATTGTTGCCGTGGGCGATGTTCGCAAAGGGACCACCATGAACAAAGGCAGGCTGCCCTTCTAGAGTCTGCACCAAGTTAGGCTTAATGGCGTCTTTCATAATAACTGCCATCGCTCCTTGGGCATTGAGATCCTTGGCGTATACCGGCTTGCGATCGTAGGTGTAGCCCACAAGGATACGCCCTACCCGCTCCTTAAGATCCTGAAGATCGGTAGCCAGACAGAGGATGGCCATGATTTCAGAGGCTACGGAAATATCGAAACCTGCCTCCCTCACATAACCGTCACCCAGGCCGCCTAGGCCTATGACGATATTGCGCAACTGTCTGTCGTTCATATCCATAACCCGCCGGAATACAATCCGTTTGGGATCAAGATTCAATTCGTTTCCTTTAGCAATATGATTGTCCAAGAGAGCTGCCAATAAATTGTGTGCTGTAGTCACGGCATGAATATCGCCGGTAAAATGAAGGTTTATGTCTTCCATAGGCACGACCTGCGAATATCCACCGCCAGCTGCTCCGCCTTTCACGCCGAAGGTGGGACCTAGAGATGGTTCCCGAATACAAGCAATGACATTTTTCCCAAGGTGGCCTAGGGCCTGGGTCAAGCCGATGGCGGTAACAGTCTTGCCTTCTCCCGCTGGAGTGGCTGTAATGGCGGTTGTGTAAATGAGTTTGCCGTCCGGGCGATCCTTCAGTCTGTCATATACCTTTGTGTCTACTTTTGCCTTGTACTTGCCATACAATTCAACCTCATCTGGTGACAGATCAAGCTGCTTGGCAATCTCCTCGATTGGACGCAGTTTGGCTTGTTGTGCAATTTGAATATCACTAAGCATTATTCAGTCCCCCTGTCTCTTTTTGTTCCTACAATGAGTGTAGGCCTATTCCTAATCCGCTTAAAACCGCTTCTTTGATCGATTCGGAAACGGTTGGATGCGGATAGACTACCTCTGCCCACTCCTGCAACGTCAATCCCTGCTCCAAGGCTACAGTTGCTCCAGATATCAACTCTGTGGCCTGGGGTCCAATGATATGTACTCCTCGTACAACGCCGTCCGTTGACGCCACAAACTTCACGAAACCAGAGTCTTGACCTGCAATTACTGCCCTTCCATTACCTTTCAGAGAATACTTGGCAGTTAGTACCTCTCCATATTGTTCCTTAGCCTTCTCCTCTGTTAAGCCCACAGAAGCAATTTCTGGTGTGGTATACACACAGCTTGGTACAAACCACTCATTTCTGGCAGGCTCCCCAGCCATATTGTTTACCGCAGACCAACCCTCTTCAAAGGCCAAATGTGCCAGTTGCATACCACCGATAATATCGCCAGCGGCATAGATATGGGGCACAGAACTCCGGTACTTCCCGTCCACTACCACATAGCCTCTAGCGTCGACCTCTGCGGGGAAACCCTTCGGAAGAACAGCTTTGCGACCCACCGATACTAAAACCAGTTCGGTCTCTAACTCCAAAGTGCGTCCCTTTTGATCCACCTCGACGACGACGTGGTCCGATTCATGGCGTAATCTCTCTACCTTAGCTCCAGTCAACACCTTAATTTTGCGCTTCTTGAACTCTCTCGTCAGCGTCTGACTGATCTCTGCATCCTCTGGAGGCAGGATTTGGGGCATTAATTCCACGATTGTCACCTGAACCCCATAGGATGCAAAAACAGTGGCAAATTCACAGCCAATGACGCCACCGCCCACAATCACTAGGGACTTAGGCAGAGAATCCCGATCCAAGAGTTGATCGCTGTCCACCACTCGTTCACCATCGATGGCAAGATTGGGAAGCTCAAAGGGGACGGTTCCCGTGGCTACAAGAATGTTGTCGGGCTTGAAGATTTCATCTCCCACCTGCACTTCGGTGGATGATAAAAACCGAGCCTCTCCTTTTATCACTCGAATTTCTTTCTTGTCCAACAAGAACTTCAGCCCGTCTACCAAGCGTTCAACCACTTGGTCCTTATTTTTGACAACTTGAGAATAATCTAGATCCTGGATCTCCAGACTCACACCGTGAGTTTTGGCAGAAGCAAGACTCCCGTAAAAATGGGCGCTCTCAAGCAACGCTTTTGTCGGAATGCAACCCCGATTTAGGCAGGTTCCTCCCACGCTTGACTTTTCTACCACCACTACACTCTTGCCCAAATGGCGAGCACGAATAGCACCAGCGTACCCTGCTGGTCCTCCCCCAATCACAAGAAGATCAATCTGCTG
>DIPH01000047.1:17871-55174 GCA_002424045.1 Firmicutes bacterium UBA5493
CGCTGTAGTTCCAAGGATACATCGGTATTTACCACATGAACTGTATCAGGCGCTTGGAGTTTGACAGGCGCGAAGTTTAAAATGCCCTGGATCCCGGCGTGAATAAATTGATTTGCCACATCTTGGGCGTTTTGGGCTGGAACTGTAATAATTACAATTTTGAGCCCTTTCTCTTGGACCTGACTTGGGATATCTTCTAATCCATGAACAGGAATTCCTTCCACAGAACCCCCAATTTTCGCAACATCGCTGTCAAAAAGAACGGCGAGTTCGAGATTGAAACTCTCATCTTCCGCAAAGCGTTTCAGATGATATCGAGTGAGCGCGACCCCGAGACTACCCACCCCCACTAAACCAACAGGTAGATTGCTATCAAGGTTGAGGATTTTCCTTAACTCATCCCGCAAAAAGCCAATCTCATAACCTACGCCTTGTTTGCCAAACTCACCAAACCAAGCTAAGTCTTTGCGCACTAAGGCCGGTCCCACTCCGGCTCGTACGCCGAGTTCCTGCGAAGAAATGGACTCCGTTTCGGATTCATTGGCTAAGTCATCCAATACCCGCAAATACAAAGGCAGACGCCTGATCACCGCATCAGAAATCTTGTTCCAACGCATCAATCTTCCTCCTTTCCTTATTTGTGATAACGCTCTCCAGCCACGATGGTGAAGGCACGATAGATCTGCTCTAGCAAAATGAGACGCATAAGCTGATGCGGAAAGGTAAACGCCGAAAAGGACAAAGCCACATCAGCACTATCAGTGACCCTCTCGTCCAATCCTAAGGAGCCTCCAATCACAAAGACGAGCTGGCTTGTACCACTGATAGCCAGGCGCTGAAACTCCGCAGCCAACTCTTCAGAACTCCAGGATTCTCCAGCGCGATCCAAAGCGAAAACAAAAGAGCGAGGCTTTATTGCAGCCAGAACACGCTCCCCTTCTCGCGCTAGAATTTGTTCTATTTCCTTTTCGCTAAGGGGCTCGTTGAAGCTGTCTTCTTTAACCTCTACGATTTGAAAGCGACCATAGCGGCCCATGCGCTTACTGTACTCCTTCAGCCCCAGGTCTACGAATTTATCTTTAATCTTCCCCACAGCCACAACCTGAACATTCACGGCACCAACCCCCTAGATTACACAACCAAGTATACTGGAGGCTTCTTGCAGAAGGTGCAATGGGAGGGTACACTCCAATCGGTGAACGACACGCTCTCTAATTCATAAAGATCAGGCGGCGTTTCGTAGATGTCTACGAATTCATCGATGGCTTCTTCAAGATGGTCTGCACAAACTACATACATGCTTTTCCTCCCTTGGAAAAATGTGCATTTACGGTTACATGTATCATACCACAAGTAAACACGAAAAAAAAGAAGAAGACCAGAGGGCTGGCACTTGCCTCTGGTCAGTACGGTTTGGGGACCTTACAACTGAACCTCGGTTTGATCTTTGGTGGATCCCCGATAAAACGTCAGACGGAGGCTGCCTCCGAACCCCGCCTTTTGAACAGCATCCTGGAGCTCTCGCATGCCTGCGATCTCCTGACCGTCAACCGCGGTCACAACATCGCCCTGTACCAAACCGGCCTGGGCTGCAGGGGTACCAGGTAACACCCTGGTCAAGAAGGCACCGCGATCAACGGCTAACTCAAGGTTGGCTTGCTCACGAAGGCTCTTGGCCAAAGCAGGAGTTAGGGATCCGCCCAAAACGCCAAGGCGCAGTGGCCGGCCATGGGATATAATCTGATCGCCGATGTTTCTTGCAGTGGTCGATGGAATGGCAAATCCAATCCCCTCAGCCTGCTCGATAATGGCTGTGGTTACGCCGATCACTTCTCCGCTTTGATTAATGAGGGGCCCTCCGGAGTTACCTGGATTAATGGCAGCGTCTGTTTGTATCATACCTTCTAAATAGCGATTATCCCTAGGGTCCACTAACAGATCGCGATCCACCGCACTGACAACTCCGGTGGTGACCGTATTAGCCTGTCCTAATGGATTGCCGATGGCTATGGCCACCTGACCTACTCGCAGTTCATTGGAATCAGCAAAACTCGCCACAGGAAGCCCGTCTACCTCTACTTTCACCACAGCGAGGTCAGTGAGGGAATCTCCCCCGACTACCGTTCCGGGAAAACGCCTCCCATCGGCTAGTTCGACTACGATATCTTCAGCCTCTGCCACAACATGATGATTGGTCAAGATATATCCATCGGCACGGTAAATGACGCCCGATCCTATGCCCCTCTGTTCTTGCAACTGTTGAAAGAAGAACTGATCCACAATGATCTCACGGGTGGTGTCGATTCGAACCGTCGCCGGGCCTGCCTTGGCAACCGCCTGGACAACCGGTTCTTCCCAATTTCCCTGTGGTTCCTGGGATTCAACAGGAGTTTCGCTAAGGGGCGCTTCTGCCGGACTCAATATGGACCAAACCATGAACAGAGCCAAGAGTAGAATCGTAATCCCTAGACTGGCACGCCATTTCATCGTCTTTCCTCCTTTAGCTATACTTTGCTGTTAGTATAACCGGGAAGAAAGCGATTTATGGCACGATCACAGGGCGCCCCGTCAACGGATGATGGAGTTTTGGAACGGAGACGTGAAAAACCTCTTCGATGAGCTCGGACGTGAATACGTCTTCTGGGACTCCTTTTTTAACCATGGCCCCCTGGTCTAAGACAAAGACATAATCACAAAAACCAGCCACCAGATTTAAGTCGTGCAGTACAGCGATACAGGTTACACCTTCTTCGCTCCTTGCCTTAAGCAGACGGCAGGTATTAACCTGATGCTCCAGGTCCAAATGAGTTGTAGGCTCATCCAATAATAAAACCTGCGTACGCTGGGCAAATGCCCGGGCTAAAGTAACTCTCTGCCGCTCGCCCCCGCTCAGGTCACTCACTAGACGGTTAGCCAAATGCCCGATCTCTGTGACCTCCATGGCTTCCTTAACAATCTCCAAATCGGCTTCATTAGGCTGACCTAAGCGAGTGTAAAAAGGAGTGCGTCCTAACAACACCATTTCTTTCACCGTAAAAGGAAAGTAGTGGGAGTGCTGGGGAATCATCGCGATTTCCCTGGCCAAATCCCTGAGGTTATATGAATCTAGGGGACGGTCATCCAGGAAAATTGCACCTTCCTGCGGCTTAAGATAACTATCCATCAATTTTAAAAGGGTTGACTTTCCGGCGCCATTAGGGCCCACCACACCATAAAACAAAGATGGCTTCAGCTGCAGACTCAGGCTTTTTATAACAGGTGTCTTCCCATAGGAGTAGGTGACGTTGACTAAACGGATTTTATCAACCATGGTAACCTGAACCTCGCTTCATAAGATAGATAAAAAAGGGCCCGCCAACCAAGGCCGTAATAATGCCCACAGGTAGCTCTGTAGGCGAAAGAACCGTACGCGCTATCGTGTCTGCTACCAGCAAGAAGATGGCACCCACCCAAAAAGAGTGCAAAATAAGGCGCCTGTGTTCAGCCCCGAAAAGGAGGCGTAGGGCGTGGGGCACCATTAGACCCACAAATCCAATCACTCCTGAAACAGATACACACGCAGCCGCCATAAGGGATCCAATGATTAACACCCAGCGCTGCAAATGTTG
The DNA here is from genome assembly GCA_002424045.1 of Firmicutes bacterium UBA5493. Lineage (GTDB taxonomy): Bacteria > Bacillota > Limnochordia > Darwinibacteriales > Darwinibacteriaceae > UBA5420. Next base: position 21,480 of record DIPH01000047.1, read on the forward strand.
AACATCAATACCCAGACTATGGGCAGCTTCCTCGCCAAGTAAGTAGACGTTCAAATCCTTAGCGAGCCACAAGGCGAGGACCACCCCTGCCAAGACATAGGGCGTAGCTACCGCAAGATGCTGCCAGCCTCGGCCAGAGAGGCTTCCCATAAGCCAGAGGTAGACATCTGCCAGGTTCTGAATGCGCAGCACCATCAAGAACGAAACAACCGCCGTCAAGACAGCCCCTACTGCCACCCCCGCCAAAATCAAGCTTGTAGGTTCTAATCGTCCACGATACTTCCCCAAGCGAGACACGATCAGAGTAGCTACCATGGCACCTGCAAAAGCAAAAACCGGTAACGCTCCAAAACCAACGAGTCCCCCGGGAATAAAAAACAAGAGTCCAACGGTGGCTCCAAGGGAAGCCCCGGAAGAAACCCCGATGATGTAAGGATCCGCCAGTGGATTACGAAGACTCCCCTGAAAGAGGACTCCTGAGACGCTGAGGCCTCCCCCCACCACTAAAGCCAAGAGCACCCGAGGTAGCCTAACCTGAAGCACAATGACCTCACGGGCCAAAGGCCAGTCCGCGTTCACGAGCCCCTTGAGTCCGGGTATGTTTGACACCAACATTCCCAGGATATCTCCCAAAGGAATCTGCACTGATCCCAAGGCTGTAGCCACCACGACTACAGCCACTATGCTTATTACTATACCGCCTATACGGTGAAGTTTCACAGTCACTGGCCAATCGCATCCAAGATCTCGATTAGCTCAGCCAGGGCGTCCAAGAGGCGCGGAGTGGTCCGGGAATAAAGATCAGGGTTCACCTCATAAACGTCGCCATTCTTCATAGCCGTCGTCACCTGCCAGGCTGGTCGGCCTAGGGCTTCTTCGAGGTTGAAACTGGTCAAAATTACCACTTCAGGATCCCGCTCGATCACCAATTCCTCACTAAATACAGGCCAGGGCGTCGGAGCGTCTCCTGCGATGTTCTCACCGCCAGCAAGGACAATGAGCTCATCCATGAAACTACCTGGTCCAGCAGTCATCAACGGCTCGTTCCACACTTCCATGAACACTCGAATTTTCTCCGAGCGCCGAACATTCCCCGTGAGCTCAGCTAGGCGAAGTTCCATAGAAGAAGCCAGTTCCTCACCCTTTTCTTTCGCTCCTACCGCTTCCCCCAAGTCAATGAGGGATTCCTGTACTTCAGATACCGTTCGGGGACCGACTACAAAGGTGGAAATTCCCAGTTCCTCAAGTCTTTCCAGATGACTGTGGACCAAAGTAGAGTCTCCCACCACAAGGTCAGGTTCCAAGCTCAGAAGCAGTTCTACATTAAGATTCATGGCATCGCCAATGATGGTTCTTGATCGTGCTTCCTCTGGGTAGTCGCACCAGCTCGTTACCCCCACGATTCGTTCGCCTACACCAAGGGCAAAGAGGTTTTCGGTAATGCTAGGTGCTAAAGAGACAATTCTCTGCGGCGTAGCCTGAACGATACCTGCATTTAGGACCAATACTAGTATGCAAAGCCAAATCCACTGTTTCTTCATGAAGATCTCTCCCAAAAAAATAATACCCTAGGACACTGTAGCCTCTGTCGCTAGGGGAAAAACAAAGTTAAAAACACCTCCCGTTCCGCGCAAGATGGTTCTAAATTTCCGTTCTAGGCAGGTCTCCTGGCTCCCAATTCAACGCAAGCTCATTCCTTCCCCACAAAGGTGAGTGGATTTTATGAGTTGCTCCTTGGATACAGTGGCGGGACCGCGTGGTTTCTCAGTATGGACGTTTCACATAGTGAAACTCCGAGATGAATGTTTACATTCACCAGAATGTTTTGCATTCATCACATGAGCCCAACTTCCCTATTATACAGTTTGCCAAAACCCTGTTTCGGCAAACTGTACCTAAATCGTCTATGCAATTATTTATATACATACTACTCTAGCCCAGCAATATCCTCCTTACTTTGTGGCAATACTAGAAAAAGAAATGGAAAGGGGAGTTTTCTTGAGTTATCGTGACCATCTTGAAGCTCAGAAGAAGTACATTCGCACAAAGAAAGAAGCACGGGAGGCTAAAAAAGAGCGGGAACAAAATCCACGTCCTCCGAAGCTTGATCCACCCCCATCCCCCATTAGTCCATGGTTTGTAGCGCTCATGGCGTTCCTTTTGGTGATGCCCATGTTTACCCTTCTCTTCATCTTGCCCCGCACTCTGTTGCCGGCCCAGTCAACCTATGATGGTTTGGTCATCTGGATTCAGGGTACGGAAAGCGAATACCTTGATATGAGAAATTGGCTAGAACCTGAGATTCTAGCCAATGGTTTACAGTGGACTATAGCCCACACTACAGATAGATACGATCTTGTGGATATGCTGCGCGCCGGCGATGGAGACCTCCTCATTATCGAGGAGAGTTTTGCCCAGGAGCTGTATCGCGGTCAAGCCCTCGCACCACTCATGGATAAACTCGAAGGCACCACCTGGGAAAACTGTTTTGTCCCCTTTTGGGAATCACGGCCGTTTCACAAAACCTATGGCTGGGCGGTTCCCGTTACCGGAAACATTGACGATGCCCGCCATCTTTTTACCGTTATGCGCCAGTTTGCGCTACCCTTTAGCCCCTAGCGGCCGATTCAACGGTGGCTCTAAGTAGCATCGCAATGGTCATGGGGCCAACGCCTCCTGGAACTGGGGTTATGGCCCCCGCCACCTCTTTGACGTTTTCAAAATCTACATCGCCTACGAGCTTTCCGTCTACACGGTTAATACCCACGTCAATGACAACGGCTCCAGGCTTGACCCAGTCCTTCTTGATCATCTCAGGGCGCCCCACTGCTGCGATGAGAATGTCAGCCCGGCGGCATTCTTCCGCCACATCCTTCGTACGTGAGTGGCAGACGGTGACAGTGGCATGCTCGCGTAAAAACAGAACAGCTGCTGGCTTACCTACAATATTACTCCGGCCTACGATGACCACGTTCTGGCCTTTAATGGGGACTTCTGTACGCTTCACTAACTCCAAAACACCCGCAGGAGTACAGGCAACGAAGGCATCGTCATCGCCGATCAAGAGTTTACCCGCGTTAATGGGGTGAAAACCATCTACGTCCTTTTTAGGTGAAATGGCATTGATCACTTCGTCTTCATCTAAATGCGATGGCAGAGGCAGTTGCACTAGGATTCCGTGTACTGCTGTATCATTGTTGAGCCGTTCGATAAGACCAAGGAGCTCCTCCCGGGTTGTTTCTGCGGGCAAGCGATGAACTGTAGAATTAATCCCAACCTCTTTGCAAGCCCTCTCCTTATTACGTACATAGACTGTGGAGGCAGGATCATCACCCACTAAGATTACCTCTAAACCGGGGGTCTTTCCTTGAGCCGTTAACTCAGCCACCTGTTTGGCTAAGTCCCCGCGGATTTCCGCTGCAATTCCTTTTCCATCAATAATACGTGCTGTCATATTATTCCTCCTTGCTGTTGTTTATTAAACCCACCAAGCTTTGGGCATTGGTTCATTCAGAATAACCTCTTGCAGGAAACCGACTGCTTTCCCAAATCCTTCATCAATGGAGGCTAATGCGTCTTCGTGTTCAATGCTCAGAACATAATCATAACCGATCAGGCGCAGTTCGCTGACAATATCCTTCCAATATTTGTAGTCGTTGCCATAGCCAACAGACCTAAAGAGCCAAGAGCGCTCAGGCAAACGATCGTATTCCTTAGTGTCCAAAACTCCATTAATTGCTGTGTTATACCGATCGATATGGGTATCTTTGGCATGGAAATGGAAGATTGCATTATGTCGTCCCAACTCTCTGATGGCCGCTACTGGATCAACACCCTGCCACACTAGGTGCGATGGGTCAAAGTTTGCACCAATAGTCTCTCCCACAGCCTCTCTCAATTTAAGTAATGTGTCCACATTATACACAGCGAAACCCGGATGCATCTCGAAGGCAATTTTGTCTACCCCATGCTCCAGGGCAAATTTGCTCTCCCCTTGCCAATAGGGGATGATTTTCTCCTCCCATTGCCACTTTAGGATCTCCAGGAAATCCGTGGGCCAAGAGCAAGTAACCCAGTTCGGATACTTGGAATGTTCACTATCCCCGGGGCACCCCGAGAAGGTATTGATAATTGTAATTCCCAGCTTCGCGGCTAGACGACAAGCATTTCGCCAATCCTCATGGAAACGCTTGGCGATGACAGGATTGGGATGGAGAGCGTTACCGTGCACACTCAGGGCGCTAATTTCCATGCCGGCCTCTTGGAATGCTTGTTTAAAGGCCTCCAGTTTTTTCGGATGCGCCAAGAGCACCTCAGGATCACAATGAGATTTACCTGGGAAACCACCACAGCCTATTTCTACGGTGGTCAAACCGAAACTCTTTACTTTTTCCAACATGGCAGGTAAAGTAAGCTCACCATACAGTACCGCGAAAACTCCTATCTTCATAGACCCATCACTCCTCTCATTCACTCATTCCTTTGAGTAGTTGGACAATTGATTAGCAATTCCTTCCCAATTCTGTTCAGCCCTCTTTTCTTAATCTTTCTAGTTCTTCTCCAATGACCTTCTTCTCAAGACGCTCAAAGAGGATTTCTGGTTCAGGAATCCGAAACCCAGCTGGGATTTGTTGCGCCACCCAATGATCTTTTAGCTGGAGCCAAGCTTTGATCTTCCCAGAGGAAAATGGCAGGAAAGGCTCCAAGAGCACCGCCAGATTGGCAACAATCTGTACGCAGGTATGAAGTGTGTTGCCACAGGCATTTCGACTCGTTTGCCGGGTTTCCCAGGGTTTTTCTGTGTCAAAGAACTTGTTGCCAAGGCGCACAAACTCAAAGATAGTATCGAGTGCTTCCTTCAGCTTTCCCGTTTCGATTAGGGTTCCAGTTGCTACAAAAAGGTCACCAATTCTCGCCTCAATCTCCCTATCTAGCTTTCCATCGGGAATAACAGCGTCAAAATAGCGATGGATGAAGGCCAATGTTCGGTGGACGAAATTCCCGTAGGCGCCCAAGAGCTCGCTATTATGGCTGTTCACAAATTCACGCCATGAAAAGTCACTGTCTCTCTTTTCAGGTCCGTTAGTGGTCAGAAAATAGCGAATTGAGTCTGGTTCATAGCGTTCTAGGATGTCAGGCACCCAAATAGCCCAGTCCTGACTGGTGGAAATCCTTCGTCCCTCAAGAGTGAGATATTCACTCGAGACGATAACATCGGGCAGCTTCCACTGGCCTCCGTGGGCCAGGAGGAGGGCTGGCAAGATGATGGTATGGAAGGGAATATTGTCCTTACCGTGCACATAATAGTGTTTGCTGTCTTTATTCCACAGCGCTTTATAGTCTTTACCGCGGCTTTCCGCGACCACTTTGCTCATGGATAGGTATCCCAAGACATTTTCTGCCCAAATGTAGATCTTCTTCTCCTCATAGCCATCTTTGGGGACATCAATGCCCCAATCAAGATCGCGGGTGATGGCCCGGTCACGCAAACCTTCGTCAATATAACGCTTGGTGAAGGAGATGGCGTTTTTTCTCCACGCAGGATGAGCCTCAAGATACGTGGTCAGTTCTTTCTTGAGGCGGGATATGGCAAGAAAGAGATGCTTTGTTTGTCTAAAGCTAACCGCCCCATGACAAGAAGCACAAGAGGCATCTTCTAATTGTGCAGGTTCTACTACAGTTCCGCAGGCATCACACTGATCTCCCCTCGCCTTGGCTGAACAAACGGGGCAAACACCGACTACAAAACGGTCCGTCAGAATGCGCTCACACGTAGGACAATAGGCCTGGGGTGCATCCTCTTCATAGATGTAGTCTCCGGCATACAGTTGTTCATGGAAATCACGCACAAAAGCCTGATGCTCCACTGACGAAGTCTTTCCGTAACGATCATAACTGAACCCCAGTTTTTCGAAACACTCACAAAATTCTTCATGGTAGCGATCGCTAATCTCTTCTGGCGATATATGCTCTTCTTTGGCCCTTATGGCCACTGGCGTACCATGGCAATCACTTCCTGAAACAAAGTACACATTATGGCCCTTGGCCCTAAAGTAGCGGGCGATGACGTCAGCTGGAAGCAAAGCTGCCACGTGCCCAATATGCAGCGGCCCATTAGCGTAAGGCCAGGCACTACCAATTAGTATTTTCATGGTTTTTCCTCCCTCTTATTTGTGGTGGATCCTAGGTTAAATAAGAACGCCCTCCTCTCCGAAAACGTTAGTTCTCGGGGACGAGAGCGCAAACTCCGTGGTACCACCCCAAATTTATCTATACCTCACGGCACAGACCTTGTCTGCTGCAGGCTGGTTATAAGACCTGCCTAGAGCATAGCGCTGTAAACGGGCGCCCCCGTCGTAGCCTAAGGTTAAACCCAGCTGGTAACCATCGGTACGCCGCTCCAAGACCATGTTCAGCAGCTTTCACCCTACCCTTTCTCAACAACCGGGTTCTCTGTAGAGGATCCAGCCACTTACTCCTTCTTTTCATCGCTTTTGGGATTATTCTTGTAATTGTAGTGTAACCCAAAGATTGTTATTCTGCAAGATCATAGTCTAAGCCAGGCCTCATACAGCTTCTCCAGACCCGCTTCAATGTTGAGCTTCTCTTCGTAGAGCCTACTCATGGCTTCGTAGTCATCTACGAGATCCTCTAGCTCTCAGGATTAGTTTCGCCAGCATGACACGGGTTTTTTCGCCGCCACTCAATACATCAAATTCCTTACTCGCCATGGCTTCATCGATCTTTAAGCCTCTACATACCCTATTAATGCTATCTTGGATGCCATATCCACCTTGAGCTTCGTACAGAAACTGCAATTCACCATAGAGTCTCAATGTTTCTTCCGTTGGATGTCTCTCCATGACTGCCTCGGCTCTTCCAACTGATCGCCGATTTCCCGCACATTCTCAAAGACTTCAAGTAAGACATCGTAGGCCGTATAGCGCCTCGGAAAGTCGGCAATTTGGTCTAAAAGACCAACCGCAGCCCCTTTTCTAATTATCTTCCTTCCAGAATCAATGCTCTCGTTCCCAGAAAGGATTTTAAATAGAGTTGTCTTGCCCGCGCCGCTTTTCCCCAAGAGGCCAACAATCTCACCTTGCTTCACTTCAAAGGTGATGTTCTTGAGTACTTCGTTCGCTCCGTAAAACTTCTGTATACCCTCGAATGCAATCTCTAACATCTTTTTCCCCCTCATATCCAGGCCAAATAAAAACCTGAGCACGCAGTAAAAACGGGCCCAGGTCTTTGAGAAACCGAAGTTAGTGGATGTTTCGGGAAATGTTTCGTGAACGAAACTCGAAACGCCAAGCTGAATATTTACATTCAGCAACCCGGGCAAGAAACCATACCCGGGAATACTTCGTAATAGTGTTCAAAATGATGATTCACCTGCTCAGTTCACACTATTTGATTTTGGACAGATCTCTCCCTTGGAAACGCATATCTTGCGAAATGGACGAAATAGTATGGGCGAGTCTATCTAAGATTGTGTTAACTGAGACTGTGGTCATCATGTCACCTCCTGCTAATAACTGGATTTACCAGAATGTACGATCAATATCAATCGTTTTGGAGACTTTGTGGAATTTACGTACAAAGAAAAACCGAATCCCTCTCCACAGGTCGTCCGCGGCGAATGATTCGGATTCATGATTGTTATGGCGCGCCTAGCAGGACTCGAACCTGCGCTCCCGGCTCCGGAGGCCGGTGCTCTATCCGCTGAGCTATAGGCGCTTTTTAACGACAAAGTAATTATAACAGCTACATGGGGGAAAATCAAGAATGACCTTTGGCTACCTCCCTCTACCTAACGTTACGTTACAGATGAAACCAATGTCAAGAAGCATCTTTCTCCACCTTCTTCCGATATAGATCCATAAGCGTCGCAACACAGCTTGCTTCCGTTGTGTCCTTTACGGAAAAGCCATATAGTTGCATAACCACCCGATCAAGTGCCCTATGGGCCGTAAGCAGTTCAGACGGCATAGTTAGTTGATCGTACATATCAGCTAGGGAGCTATCTGGGTACAATGCTCGTGCTTCCAGTACACCACGAGCGGCGTCCTCCACCGCTGCCCTCTGCGTGTCTGCCACATCTGGCCATGGGAAGTTGTTGTAGACAATGTCTTTGGAATATCGATAGTCGCTTTTTAAGCGGCCACAAACCGCACGCATCCAGGCCATATGGACGTTGGAAGTAAGGATCCCAAAGTGATATAGCGTACCATCTGGAATCATCAAGACAGCATTACTTACGATTACCTCTGGGTCTACAAACCCAATGGGGACATACCGCCGTCGTTCAGAAGACGTTGCTGGAACAACAATATACGATTGAACTGGCGATATTGTTTCCCTGAAAAGTGATGGAGTTTGCGCCAACTTGCGCCTCCCAGCATCACGGCTGTTCTCTCGATCGATTCTGCAGGCTGAGATCCTCTTCATTACTTCGGGCATGTTCCGCAACTCTGCCGGCGTGGCGCCCACAAGCCATAGACACCATCTTGGTTTGTTCTTTATAAACTCTGCCGAACCCATGAACGGCCGTATGTATCTTTCCGATAGAGGATCAGCGGCCATAAAAGCCTCTTTGTCCGAATCTTCGATTATTAGGTGTCCTCCATCAGCAGGTCTATTGCCGGTAATCATCGCAGGGGCATCCCAAAGTGGAATTGGCCGCGACTCAATAAATACATCTTCCGCTGCGACCAAGTAGGCATTTATATTATCCACGAGTTGCATTTCCTCAGACGTATACAGTCGCTTAGCCTGATGGTTTGGGGTACTGCTAAAACCTACAATCACGCAATGTACCGCGGCCTTCCCCTTAGCTTCATTACTCCATTTGAATGTACGATAAGCGAAATCAATTTGAATTGAAAACAGATCATAAAGGGGCTTCCATACGGCCGCAACCTGTTCCCCCTGGGTTATGGAATTGGTTGAGACAAAAGCAGCGCGAATCTGTGTGCCTACTGAATATTCAGCTGCCTTGTAGTACCATGCCGCCACATAGTCTATCTTTCCCGCAGTCTTAAATGGCCTACCATCTTCATCAATATAAACAGACAGCACATCTAATTTTTGCTCTTCATTCTGGTTGGAGTATCCTAAAAAGGGAGGATTCCCCAATATGTAGCTCAATTCCTTCTTCAGTACCACGCTTTCCCAATCAATCCTCAGAGCGTTTGCGTGAACAATTGTTGCACACTGCGTCAACGGCAGACGGGCATAATATTGTCCGAAATACTCCGACGCCCGCAAGTTCATCTGGTGGTCCACTAACCACATGCCCACCATCGCGATCTGACATGGAAAATCCTCATACTCTATCCCATAAAACTGTTCCACACTCACCTTTAGCAAAGGAGAAATGTCAATCACCATCTGATTAGTAGTGATCTTCATCTTCAGCACTTCAAGCTCAAGGAGGCGCAATTCCCGGTAGGTAATAATCAAGAAATTCCCACAGCCACAGGCTGGGTCAAGAAATTTCAACTGTGCAATCTTTTCGTGAAATTGGTTTAGTGCCGTGGGATCTGTTTTTACCCGATCAAACTCCTCCCACAGATCATCTAAAAATAGAGGATTTATCACCTTAAGGATGTTTTCTTCGCTTGTATAGTGTGCTCCTAACTCTCTACGTTGTTCCTTATCCATGACCCCCTGAAACATGGCGCCGAAAACGGCCGGGCTTATGTCGTTCCAGTCAAAACTGACACAGTCAATTAAAGTCTGTCGCATTTTCGCATTGAATTCAGCAGTTGGTAGCAACTCTTTGAATAGCGGACCATTTATATGTTGAAACTTTCTTAGTTCATCTGCTAACAGAGTCCGCTTCGCTCTAACTTCTTCGGGCATGTTCAGGACTTCAAACAATTTACCTATCCGCTCCGATAAATCAGAGCCGTCGGACTTAGAACTCTCGATGTATTGTAAGAAGCTATCCTGCGGGAAAATACCTGTATCGTCCGCAAACATACAAAACAGTAGACGAACAAGGTAGACTTCTAAATCATGCCCCTCATAACCATGGGTTTTCAGCGCATCATGGAGTTTGGCCATCTTTTCGGCGGCCTTGACATTGACTTCTATCTGGTCATCACGTATGCGTTCTGTTTCATATCCCGCAATGTCGGCGAATCGCTTGATGTGTTTGCGTAGGTCTTTCGTTTTGAAATTCCAAATCTCATTCGTAGAGCGCCTACATAGCCGCATCCGTTCAAAATCGCTCACAAGCCATAAATCGGGTACTTCATCTTCTGGCAGATGCTGCATGTAGTTTTGTAGCTGATCAAAGGCATCCGACAAATCCTTGCCCCTGCTTTTCATTTCAATGGCGATTTTCCCTTTCCAGACAAAATCAACGTAACCTGTCCTATTATTGGAAAGAGAGACTTTGTACTCAAAATCGCCCACCGCTTCAGGATCAGAAACACCAAACACGCGTAAGAAATCGAGTTGAAACGGCTGCGCCTGCGCCTCCTCATTATGTGCATCCTTCCACCGTTTGCTAAATCTCACTGCATTCGTCTGTATCTCATCCCACGTTAAACGCATGATCGCACCTCCCTATCTATCCCGCTTACCCAATATTCCCCTACCGTCAAGCTTTCCCCTTCTACAATTTCCAGCATAGAATCCAGCTGAGAGTTAAAACCCTTGACACTGAGCAGAATTATACCGTATACTCAAATCAGCAACACCCCCCAGGGGTGTAGTGGGGAGTGAAGAACGATGAAAAAAGAGAAGTTCAGCGTGGTCGGAATGACCTGTTCCTCCTGCTCTGCGGCTGTGGAAAGAGCAGTTGGACATATGGATGGGGTCTCCTCGGTAAACGTAAACCTACTATCAAATAACATGACGGTAGAATATGACGACAGTCTGGTAGAACCGAGTGCAATTATGTCCACAGTGAATGACGCCGGGTACAGTGCCTCCCTTGCAGGCTCAGATGCACCTGCCAAAACTAACGAGGTAAGCCAGGTAGAAGATGAAATCAACGAGATGAAGCATCGCGCCATTGTCTCTATGGTCTTTATGGTACTCTTGATGTATGTGGCTATGGGACACATGGTTGGCCTCCCTGTGCCTTCTTTCTTGTTAGGCGTAGAAAATGCCGCCGCCATGGCCCTGGTTCAATTCTTGTTGACCCTACCTGTGATCTACGTTAATCGACGGTACTACCAGACTGGTTTTAAAACCCTCTGGCGTCGAAGTCCTAATATGGACTCCCTGATTGCCGTTGGTTCCGGAGCAGCAATTGTTTATGGTGTGTTTGCCATGTTCCGAATTGGCTGGGGACTAGGGCACGGCGATCTGGATCTGGTCATGCGCTATAGCCACGATCTCTATTTCGAATCCGCTGCCATGATTCTAGCTTTGATCACTCTCGGTAAGTTCCTTGAAGCTCGCTCGAAAGGACGCACCTCTGATGCCATTGCTAAGCTCATTGGCTTGGCTCCCAAGGTGGCCACGGTCATCCGTAATGACATGGAAGTGGAAGTTGCGGTAGCAGATCTTGTAGAAGGTGACATCATTGTCATTAAGCCTGGTCAAAGCATTCCTGTCGATGGAGTCATCGTAGACGGAAGTTCCGCTGTTGACGAATCGGCCCTTACCGGCGAGAGCATTCCGGTAGCTAAACGTGTTGGTGACAAGGTAATCTCTGCAACCATCAATAAATCCGGTGCCTTTCGTTTTAAGGCCACACGAATTGGTGATGATACGACCTTAGCCCAGATCATTCGCCTCGTGGAAGAGGCGAGCTCGTCTAAGGCGCCCATTGCCAAATTGGCCGACAAGATCAGTGGGATTTTCGTCCCTGTAGTTATCTCCATTGCCATAACCGCCTTCGTAGTCTGGCTGCTATTGGGCTACCCTTTTGAGTTCGCCTTGACAATTGGCATTGCGGTGCTCGTCATTTCCTGTCCCTGTGCCCTAGGGCTTGCTACACCAGTCGCCATTATGGTAAGCACTGGACAAGGAGCGCTCCATGGGATCTTGATTAAATCTGCCGAATCGTTGGAAACAGCCCACAGCGTCGATACTGTCGTCCTAGATAAGACCGGAACCATCACCGAAGGCAAGCCGCAAGTAACCGACGTCATCACCGGTTCTACCTTGAGTGAAGCGGAACTTCTCACCATCGCCGCTTCGCTAGAAAAATCTTCTGAGCATCCTTTGGCTGAAGCCATTGTCACTAAGGGCATGGAAGAGGAAGTTCACTTCAAACAGGTAACGGATTTCCTGGCCGCACCAGGTAAAGGGGTGCAGGGAAAAATAGGAGAAAAGGACTATCTCGCGGGCAATCTCTCCTTCATGCACGACAACAAGATTGATCTAGGACAGTTGGAGAGCCAGGCCGACGATTTGGCAGAACAAGGGAAAACTCCTATGTACTTTGCCAATACCACCGAAGTCTTAGGTATCATCGCAGTGGCCGATGTAATAAAGCCTTCAAGCAAACCAGCCATTCAAAGGCTAAAGAATCTAGGCGTTGATGTTGTAATGCTAACTGGCGACAACAAAAGAACGGCCGAAGCCATCCGCCGTGAACTGGGCATCGAAAGGGTAATTGCTGAGGTCTTACCGGAAGACAAGGAACGGGAAATTCGCACTCTCCAGGAGCAAGGGAAAACGGTGGCTATGGTAGGTGACGGGGTCAACGATGCCCCAGCGTTAGCCAGAGCTGATGTGGGCATTGCTATTGGAGCGGGTACCGACGTGGCCATCGAATCTGCTGACATTGTACTGATGAAAGATGACTTGAACGATGTTCCTACGACCATCAAGCTCAGCAAAGCCACATTGCGTAACATTAAACAGAATCTCTTTTGGGCCTTTTTCTACAACGCCCTCGGGATTCCCCTGGCCGCAGGACTTCTCTATCCCTTCTATGGCTGGCGACTGAACCCCATGTATGCCGCAGCCGCCATGAGCCTGAGTTCGATCTTTGTTGTCTCTAATGCGCTACGCCTACGGCGTTTCAACCCAGAAAGATAGATTGGAGTGTTAATGATGAAGAAAATCGTAAAGATCAAAGGCATGACCTGTGAGCATTGTCAAAAGAGGGTGGAAACCGCTCTCAACAAGCTACCCGGCGTCAAAGCGGACGTAAACCACAAAAAAGACCAGGCCATACTTTCAGTGAAAGGTGCATGGAACGAGGAAGCAGTACGCAATGCGGTCGCTGATGCAGGGTATGAAGTGGTGTCTATAGACTACAAGAAAGGATTCTTGGGACGATGAGAAGCGACCGTGAAAAAGTCATGCGGCTCCTCAAAACAGCCCGGGGCCAAATCGATGGTCTGATGCGCATGGTCGATGAGGATCGATACTGCGTGGACATTTCCAATCAAATCTTAGCCACGCAGGCCATCCTACGCAACGTGAACAACCAAATCCTCCACGACCATCTCAACCATTGTGTGAGAGAAGCCATGGAAACAGACGGTGCCGAAGAGAAAATCACTGAAATCATGGCTATTATCGATAAGCTAACGAAATAGTCAATTTAACGAAGCACATTTCTTCTCAACCACTAGCTTTCCTGCATAATTCCCCTTGATTTCCGCTGGCGTTTTTTCTATAATGGTAATCAGAAAGCGGATGTGGCTCAATGGTAGAGCATCGGCTTCCCAAGCCGAGGGTTGCGAGTTCGAATCTCGTCGTCCGCTCCAATTTTATGCTGGTGTGGCTCAATGGTAGAGCACGTCACTCGTAATGACGGGGTTGTGGGTTCGATTCCCACCACCAGCTCCATTTTTCGGGGATTTAGCTCAGTAGGTTAGAGCGCTACGCTCACATCGTAGAGGTCATAGGTTCGAGTCCTACAATCCCCACCATCTCAACAGAAAAAGATGCAGCTCAAGGTTGAGAGTTGCATCTTTCCTATGGGGGTATAGCGCAGTTGGGAGCGCGTCTGCTTCGCATGCAGAAGGTCGGGGGTTCGAATCCCCCTATCTCCACCAACACTAACCACCTATGGACAAAAGAAATTTTGTCGGTAGGTGTTTTTCTTTTTTGCCAAGAAACTTTATAACGTCGCATTTGAAGTCAAGAATTGTCTTCCGAAACCTTTTAAGGATATCAATTTGCATTAGATAGTGCTCCTAGAATGTAGCTTGAGCCCCAATGCTGGCGGGGTTATATCGAAATGTTGCAAGCGTATGACTAAACAATAGTACTTGATCATTTGTTTGGCTCGAGTTATAATTGTTCCAATTAAATATACGAAAGGCGATGACGAGGAGGAGTACATGCTTGTCCGAAACGAAGAGAGAAGGCGGTTGGTGTAAGCCTTCATGAGGAGAGGAGAGTATTACACTCAGGGCATATGCCCTTGGAAGTAGCCTCTGAGCTGTGAACCGAACGGAATACATTATTCCTAGTAGACTTCAACGGAATTTCCGCCGTCATAGGAAAACGATATCGGATATGTCTACATATCCCGCATCGGTGGAGAGCGGAGCATTGTCTCCGAATTTAGGTGGTACCGCGGACCCAAAGTTCGCCCTGAAGCAAATTGCTTTGGGGCATTTTTGTTTTATTTGCTGACTTCACTAGGAGGTGTTGGTAATGGAAAAACACTACAATTTCGAGCAGGTTGAGAAACAGATACAACAAATGTGGCGGAGCGAGCAGATCTACAAGTTCGCACCGGATGATCCTGGTGAGGTTTATTCGATTGATACGCCGCCTCCCACCATCAGCGGAAAGCTACATATTGGCCATCTATTCTCCTACTCCCAAGCCGAAATCATCGCCCGATTTCGAAGAATGCAGGGGTATAATGTCTTTTATCCCTTTGGGTTCGATGATAACGGCCTTGCTACGGAGAGGCTGGTTGAACGGGAAGAAGGGATTCGAGCTAAGGAGCTTCCCCGCAGTCAGTTCATTGAAAAGTGCCAGGCGACAACGGAGAAGTACGAAACCGAGTTTAAGGAACTTTGGGCATCGCTTGGCTTTTCCGTCGACTGGTCGCTGCAATATGAAACAATAAGCCCTGAGGTCGCAGGAATCTCGCAAGCTTTGTTCCTAGATCTTGTAGAGATGGGTAAGGCCTACTCTAAAGAATCCCCTGTATTGTGGTGCACCGAGTGCCAAACCTCCATAGCCCAAGCGGAGCTTGATACTGCAGATGTAGACAGCACGTTCAACTATGTACCGTTCATGGTTGGCGGCAAACCCTTCGAGGTTGCCACAACTCGCCCAGAACTCTTATACGGATGTGTATGCCTGTTTGTCAATCCGAGTGATCCGCGTTATCAGAACCTGATTGGGAAAACAGCCACCGTTCCATTATACGAGTACGATATTCCGATCGTAGCTGATGAACAGGTTAGTATCGATAAAGGTACCGGCATCGTCATGTGTGCAACCTTTGGGGACAGTACAGACGCAGAGTGGTTCTCTAAACACAACCTATCATACCGTGAGGTTATCTTGCCCGACGGCACACTTTCAGAGGATGTTCCCCTCATCGGAGGATTGAAAACACATGCTGCCAGAAGTGAGATCTTGCGCCTACTGGAGCGCGAGAACCTTCTTCTGCGATCTGAACGACTAACACATGCGGTTGCCCGGCACGAACGATGCGGAACGGAGATGGAAATTATCCCATCGCGCCAATGGTATATCGACATTCTGTCCCATAAAGACCAGTTTCTTCAGGCTGCCGACAGAATCAACTGGTATCCCGCCCTGATGAAAAATCGCTATATAGCATGGGTTCAAAACCTAAAATGGGATTGGTCCATCTCCCGGCAACGCTATTTTGGCATTGCCATTCCCGTCTGGTACTGTAAAAGCTGTGGTAGTCCGATCTTTGCCTCTCGGAAACAGCTCCCTGTTAATCCCCTTGAAACGGAATGTCAGGAAAAATGCGAATGCGGATGCGAGGAGTTCATTCCCGAGAAGGCGGTTTTTGACACATGGGTGACCTCGTCAATCACTCCCCAAATCAACGAACGGTTCGGCCTAAAACTCACTCCCATGAGCATGAGAACACACGCACACGAGATCATTCGCACCTGGACGTTTTACTCCATCGTTAGAAGCCTGTACCACACCGGGGAAATACCGTGGAAGGATCTTATGATCAGCGGCTTCGTCTTGGCAAAAAAGGGCGAAAAACTCAGTAAGTCGAAGAGCAATTCCCTGCTTGATCCAGCTCTGCTTATTTCAACGCACTCAGCAGACGCCCTGCGTTATTGGTCGGCCAATGCAAAGCTTGGCACAGATACCTTCTTTGACGTTGACGAACTTGCCACCTCGAAGAGGTTCATGACCAAATTATGGAATGCTTGCCGGTTCGTGATTTCGCAATTGGAGGACGCTGATCCCTCGAGGACACCAGCACTATTGCCTGTCGACCGCTGGATCATAGAGCGTACAAACGAGACATATAGGCAGGCGAGTTCGCTTCTCTGTGAATACGAGCTCGGTTCAGCGAGGCATGCAATTGATGAGCTGTTCTGGAAGGACCTGTGTGACAACTACATTGAGATCGTTAAATCCAGACTATACAAGCCCGACATTCATGGCTATGAGGAGAGGCGTTCGGGGCAATTTGCTTTGTATTACTCTTTACTTGGCATTCTGAAAATGTATGCCATCTATGTTCCCCACATCACAGACTATATTTACACTAAGTTTTTTCAGCAACACGAAGAGGCAAGGTCAATTCACCTCTTAAAATGGCCACAGGATAGCGCTGGTGATGAGAAGATTCTGTTGTTCGGCGAAGAGGTAAAACGGGTCGTTTTCTGTATGCGCAAACAGAAATCCGAGAAGAATCTCTCCATGCGCGCCGAGATAGAAGTGCTCGAGGTGGAATGCGAAGAGGAGTTTGTTGTGTGGTTTGAACAGACCTCCCGCGATCTGCAAGCCTGTGCTCATGCTCGAGAAGTTAAAGTGCGTCCAACTCCCACTTTGTAGCGAACGACGAAGATCTATGGAAAAAGGTGCAAACCGCGGCTTAGGGATTGCACCTTCTTAATGGACTTATTGAGATTGTGTCTGCGGCTGAGTTTGGCGCTGATCTTGGGCCTGCTTCAGTGCATCCATAGCCGTTTCCTTAAAACGCTCCCAGGTCTGAGTAGCACCTGTAATCTTGTCAACTTGTTCTGGGTCTTGAGTTTCTAGGAGCTGTTCTTCATACCTGTCCTCTGACTCGGGTCCCAGCGGATACGGATAGTCTTCGCCTTTCGGGGTGCCTTCTTGATCTTTCTCGTCATAATTTACTTCGGCTATGCGGGCATCCCGAATGACAATTTCCATTTCACCATAGTAACCATAATCATCGGTATCTGTTCTAGCTGTATAGGTACCGTCTCTCCACTCTTTGTTATCTGTACGCTCTTCATTATCGCCTGTTTCGGTTGGCATGGGAGGCGCAGGAGGCTTTATCGCTGGAGGCCTAGATTGATCCCCTTTTTCGGCCTTGCGGAGGGCATCCCTGGTAGCCTCAACAAACCGATCATGGGTCTGGGTAGCGCCACTAATGTTATCTACATCGTCTGGGTTTTGTGCTTTGACCAGGCGATTCTCAAAGTCATCGTGGGACTGGGGACCTAGCTGGTAGGGGTAGTTCTCATCCTTTACATTCCCTTCCTGATCCATCTCCTCATATTCCGCTTCAGCTATCTTTCCATCGGTTACCACTAACTCAATTTCTCCGAAGTATCCTCGTTCATCTGGGCTCGATCGGCCAACATAGGTTCCATCCTGCCACGCGGGTCCTTCTTGACGCTGGGCGTTAATATACATGGCTATGCCTAACACGACCAGAAGCAAAATCACTATTCCTACTGTCCTATTCACGCATCGTCCCTCCTTGTCAATAATATGAGTGAAAAGACCGGTTCTTATGCAAAAGAGTTCAGCCTCAGCTGAACTCTTTTTTCACATATTGGTACCCCCAAGGGGATTTGAACCCCTGCCTTCGCCGTGAGAGGGCGATGTCCTAGGCCACTAGACGATGGGGGCAAAATTGGTGAGCCATCCGCGATTCGAACGCGGGACGCCCTGATTAAAAGTCAGGTGCTCTACCGCCTGAGCTAATGGCCCGTAAAAACAACGCTTTTATATAATACAATATTTTATTCCTGCTGTCAACAGGTAGTTATCTAATGCTTTTTGCGATGTAANNACACCCTGATTAAAAGTCAGGTGCTCTACCGACTGAGCTAATGGCTCTTTTCGCCACAAGTGCTATGATAGCCCAGAACGGTGCGATTGTCAAGAGATCGGCGGTGAAAATTCTGCTACTAAAAAATTGGTTCCAAAAGCATGGTTTGATCACGCTTTGGTCCGACCGAAACGATCTGAATGGGACATCCCACTTGTTGTTCCAAGAAAGCCAAGTACCCTTTGGCATGGGCGGGTAGTTCCGTGAAGTTCTTGATCCCTGTCGTATCCACCTGCCAACCTGGCAATGTTTCGTAGATGGGTTTACATTCCTTGAGGACATCCAAGTCGGCCGGAAAATGCTCTAGGCGCTCCCCGCGGTATTCATAGGCTACACAGACTTGAATTTTCTCCAAGGCATCCAAGACATCCAACAGAGTCATAGCGAGCCCCGTCAGGCCATTGATCCGTACGGAATAGCGGACCAATACCGCATCAAACCAGCCACAGCGCCTGGAACGTCCAGTTGTAGTTCCAAATTCTCTGCCCCGCTCTCGAATCAAATCCCCTATGGCATCCTTAAGTTCTGAAACAAAAGGACCTTCACCCACCCTGGTCGTATAGGCCTTAACCACTCCAATGACTTGGTCAATATGGTTCGGGCCTAGACCTATCCCAGGTGCTGCACCACCTGCCGTTGAGTTCGAAGAGGTTACAAAGGGATAGGTGCCGTGATCCACATCCAGGAGCGTCCCCTGGGCTCCCTCAAGCAGTATGGCTTGGCCGTTTTGTCGAGCATTGTCCACAACAAGAGACGTGTCGGCCAAAAGCGGCACAATGGTTGTTGCATAGCTTGCGTATTCTTCAATTAGTTCATCCCTCATGAATCCGGGATGATCGTAGACTTTTTGCAGTATCTGATTCTTAAGCGGTAGCACTTGGTCGATGGCCCGTTCTAAGGATGTCCTGCTTTTCAGATCAATCATGCGTATACCCATCCGCATAAACTTGTCGACATACGCAGGTCCAATACCTCGTCCAGTGGTGCCAATCTTCAGCGAGCGCTGACCCTCCTCCAATTGGTCCAGAACTCTATGGTATGGCATAATCAAATGCGCTTTTTCACTGATATAGAGATTCGCAGTGGCGATCCCTCTCGAGTGCAAATAGGCAATTTCTTCACAGAGCACCTTGGGATCAACAACCACACCATTTCCGATCAGACAAGTCGTCCCTTCATAAAGAATTCCCGAGGGAATAAGGTGCAACTTGTATGTGTCATCACCCACCACTACTGTGTGACCTGCGTTATTTCCACCCTGATAGCGTGCAACCACATCAGCCTTGGAGGCCAAGACATCAGTTATTTTTCCCTTACCTTCGTCACCCCATTGGGTACCGACTAATGCAACAACGGTCATTACAAATCCTCCTTGTCCACCAAACGGAAAAACTCCCTGGTGTTCTCCACGGTTTGTCTTACAACATCCTCCACAGTACGACCATGAACCTTAGCCAGTTCTTCTGCCACGAGTGGCAGGTGGGCTGGTTCATTCCGTCTCCCTCGATGGGGATGTGGAGTCAAATAAGGGCAGTCTGTCTCAAGCAGGATCCTCTCCAAGGGGAGCCCTGCGACTACATCTCTCAGTTTGTTGGCATTTTTGAATGTGATGGGTCCTCCAAAGGAAAAGAAGTGGCCCATTTTCTCATAGAGTCTAGCGGTTTCCAAGCTACCTGAATAGCAGTGCAAAAGGCAGGGGACACTGGGATACTCCCCTACTATGTCTAGAGTATCCTTAGTAGCCTCCCTGGAATGAATCACAACTGGCAAATCCAATTCTAGACTTAACGCTAGTTGCTCCCTGAAAACGTGGCGCTGTACATCCCGAGGTGAATAATCGTAGTGATAATCCAATCCTACTTCCCCAATGGCCAATACCTTAGGATGCTGCGTCAGTTCTTTGATGGCATCGCAGAGCTCCTCTGTCCACAACTTGGCGTCGTGGGGATGCAGACCTACAACAGCCCACAGACCCGGGAACCTCTCGGCTAACTCTACAGCAACGTTCGATGACATCAAATCGTAGCCCACATTGATGATGGCATCCACCCCTTGAGCCTCAGCCCTAGAAATAACGTCTGCCAAATCGTCTTCAAACGCTGGATCATTGAGATGAGCGTGACTATCAATCATGCTATTTGACCCTGCTTCCGGCAGGTATCGCATCGGAGACAGACACTAGCTCCAAGGTGCCATCGGGAGCTGTGGCCGCAAGAAGCATACCTTCAGAGAGCTCTCCGCGCAATTTGGCAGGTTTTAAGTTCCGTACGACAATAATGCGCTTTCCGACTAGATCGCTCGGGGCATAATGTTTGGCAATACCTGCCACAATTTGGCGCTTTTCGGAACCAATGTCGACCTGAAGCTTCAAGAGCCGGTCGGCCCCTTCCACAGGACCAGCCTCCACAATTTCCGCCACGACCAATTCGCACTTTAGAAAATCCTCAATGTTAACAAGAACTCCTTCCGGTTTTTCCTGTATGGGAGCGGATTCCTTCTTCACCTGTGGTTTCACCTCCGGTATTTCTTCCTTTTCTACTTCAAGACGCGGGAAAATGGGATCTCCCTTGGTGGTCTGGGTGCCAACAGGCAAACGACCCCACCTTGCATCGCCTAAGCCTTTAGAATCTAGATCGGTTAGACCAAGTTGAACCCACATTCTTTCACCTGTTTCCGGCAGGAAAGGCTTAATCAAAAGGGCCACAATACGTAGAGTCTCCACTAGATTATACATAACAGACCGAAGCTCATTCGTATCCTCAAGCTTGGCTAAATTCCAAGGTGCCCGTTCATCAACATACTTGTTAGCTTTACCCACCAACTGCCAAATCTTGATCAACGCCTCATTGAGTTTGAACTCTTTGAGGCAAGTATCAACCACACCACCTAGAGAATTGGCGTAATCTATCAAGGCTTGGTCCACGTCAGTAGCGTTAGTAGCCGGCTCGGGCACGACTCCATTGAAGTAGCGATTTAACATGGATAGAGTGCGATTAAGCAGGTTGCCCAGATCATTAGCCAAATCCGCATTGGTTCTTTCGATCAGCGCCTTACGCGAGAAATTGCCGTCTTGCCCAAAGGAGACTTCCCGCATGAGGAAGTAACGAATGGGGTCGACCCCAAATTCTTCAATGAGTACCAAAGGATCAACAACATTACCCTTGGATTTAGACATCTTATCACTGTCGAAGAGTAACCAGCCATGGCCAAATACCGACTTTGGAAGGGGTAAATCAAGGGCCATAAGCATGATGGGCCAAATAATGGTATGAAAACGCATGATCTCTTTTCCCACCAGGTGCAAATCAGCTGGCCACCACGTGTTCATCATCTCGTCGTTGTCAGGATAACCTAGGGCGGTTAGGTAGTTTGCCAGGGCATCAAACCACACATAGACCACATGTTTATCATCAAAGGGGACTGGAATACCCCAATCAAAGGTTGTCCGGGAAACACAGAGGTCTTCTAAGCCACCTTTGATAAAATTCACCATCTCATTGCGGCGCGTTTCAGGTTGGATGAGCTCGGGGTGCGCCTCGATGTACTCTAGGAGATGGGGAGCGTACTTGCTGAGACGGAAAAAGTAGCTTTCCTCCTCCACTAATTCCACCGGCCGCTTGCAGTCTGGACAATTCCCGTCTTCTAGGCGATTTTCCACCCAGAACGTCTCACAAGGCGTACAATACCAGCCTTCGTAGGTACTCTTGTAAATATCACCCTGGTCGTAAATCTTCTGAAAAACTGCTTGCACCGCCTTATGATGTCTGGGATCGGTGGTGCGTACAAAGTCGTCATACTTAATGTTCATTTTTTCCCAAAGACCCATAAACGAGGCCACAATTTCATCCACATACGCTTGAGGGGTGACTCCTTTGGCCACAGCCGCTCTTTGGATTTTTTGACCATGTTCATCAGAGCCCGTCACAAAGTACACTTCTCTGCCTGCAAAACGGTGCCAGCGGGCCAAAGAATCAGCCACCGTCGTTGTGTAAGCATGACCAATGTGCAGATGGTCACTGGGATAATAGATGGGCGTTGTTACATAAAATCGTTCACTCACAAGTATCACTCCTTCTGTTGATTTGCAAAGCAAATCACCTTGGAGTTTGACTTCCGTCAAACATCCACTACAAATAGAAAAGCCCTTCATCCACTCGGGACGAGAGCTCAACTCACGCGGTACCACCCAAACTTTGCCATTTGCTATGGCAATCTGCCATAACAAAAAACCTCATTACTGGTACATTAACGGGACCTAACCGGTGAGCCTACTACTATTTCAACCCACAGCTCCTGGATCATCTTCGGCCGGTACATCCCATCAGTTCACAGCCACCCTGACTCTCTTGGGGGAATCCTCCAGCGTACTCTTCCAATCATCGCGCGTTTATTCTGCTATTAAAATCTTAGCCTTTATCCCAAGCTTTGTCAAGAGTAGGCCCTTCACCGGAAAGCATACTAATAGTGTGTTCCAACCACTACCTCTGCACCCGTTACATTATATGCCAATTGAAAGGCGGACAAACTTGAAAAAGAAAACGGCTCTGCAATTTGCCATCCTCTGTGGAGTTCCTTTGGTCATGGTATTGGGCAACTCCATGCTGATTCCAGTCTTCCCTCAGATGAAGCAAGCCATGGGGCTCACCCAGTTTCAAGTGGGTCTCATTGTCACTTTCTTCTCTGTACCAGCAGGCATCCTGATCCCCTTTGCTGGACTTCTCTCTGACCGCTATGGGAGAAAGGTGATTATGGTCCCTGCGCTCTTTATCTATGGCCTAGGGGGGTTAATATGCGGCTTTTCTGCCCTTTTCATGGAAGAGCCCTACAGCCTATTATTAGCTGGGAGAGTTGTGCAAGGAGCAGGAGCTGGCGGCACCTACCAGCTGGCCATGGCGTTAACTGGCGATACGTTTCAAAGCAGCGAGCGCACGAAGGCTTTAGGCCTCCTAGAGGCATCGAATGGTCTCGGGAAGGTTCTTAGCCCCATTTTAGGTTCGCTCATTGCCCTTCTATCCTGGTATGCCCCCTTCTTCGCCTACGGCCTCTTGGCCTTCCCCATTGCCCTTGGAGTGTGGTTTTTGGTCCCGGAGATGCAAGGTAAACACACTTGTGAAAGTCTACAGGAATACTGGAGAAAACTCAAGGAAGTCTTCAAGGAAAAAGGTAGACTCCTGCTCGCAAGCTACCTGGTGGGAATGGTGGCCCTATTTCTCCTCTTTGGAGTATTAAGCTACATATCGGATATTTTAGAATCCACCTACAATGTTTATGGTTTGAAAAAGGGCTTTGTCCTTGCGATCCCAGTTTTTTCTATGGCTCTAACATCCTACTTAAGTGGCCAATTTCTTAGCGATAAGCAATTTCTCTGGAAACCCATCATCGTCGGCGGGATGTTTACTACAGCCGTCACCCTAGGACTCTTACCTCTGTTCACTAGCTTAAAGCCCCATATGGCAACGCTATTCCTCACGGGAGTCAGCATTGGAATTCTTCTCCCTCCCATCAACTCGCTGATCACTGGAGCCACCAGTACCGACAGGCGAGGCATGATCACCTGCCTCTATGGAACGGTTCGTTTCTTTGGTGTGGCCATAGGCCCACCTTCTTTCGGACTCGCCGCTGGACTTGGCACATGGGCCATGTTTCTTGGTTGTGCTTGTATCGCTGCCACTACTGCGATAATTGCCGCCGTGTCCATCACCCCTCCTAGGCCAAGTGAATAGACTAAGCAGTGAGTAGACCGAAATTCCTAGGAGGGACGCATTATGAATGTTGCCACTAGCAATGGTGCCTGGCATTCCGTAGTAGCATTACCAGAAACCCGGCGCTTGGCCAAACCACGCTCAAATGGCATTACTATGGTAATTGACAAGGGACTTGGTTTGAGAGAGACGAGTGATTTGCTGGAGATGGCTGCCGACCACATTGACTTTTTGAAGATTGCCTTTGGTAGTTCAGCCCTATATCCTTCGCAGATCATGAAGAACAAAATTGCTTTAGCCAAACAGTATAATATCGAGGTGTATCCCGGAGGTACTCTCTTTGAAATTGCTGTATTCCAGGGTTGCATCAAGGAGTTCTTTCACAGGGCCCGTGAGTTAGGGTTTACCTATGTAGAGGTGTCAGAGGGCACAATCGATTTACCCCGCAAAGAACGTGCCCAGTATATACGCATGGCTAAGGGCGAAGGATTTGGGGTTCTCTCTGAGATAGGCAAGAAAGATCCCACAGTGAAAATCCAACCTGAGATGGCAATTGAGCAAATCTTTGAAGACCTGGCCAACGGGGCCGAAAAGGTGATCATTGAGGGGCGAGATTCAGGTAAAGGTGTGGGCATATACAATGCAGAGGGCAAAATCAACGATGAATTATTGCAAGCATTAGTGGGCGGCGTTAAGGACCACAGCCACCTCATCATTGAGGCACCCCAAACCAGCCAGCACAACTATCTTCTAGTCCATTTGGGACCGAATGTCAACTTGGGCAATGTCCAGCCCCACGATGTCTTAACGCTGGAATCGACTCGAGTTGGTTTACGCGGCGATACCCTCAAAGAGTGCCTGAAAAGCGCACCTCGTTCCTACTAATTCAAGGCACAAATTTCGTCCTGTCAAAAATTGACGCTTCCTCCTAAAACAAGTATAATTAGGATTGCTGACAAGCATTTTAATTGATGAGGAGGGTGATCATGAAATCCACTGGCATAATTCGCAAAGTAGATGATCTAGGTCGCATTGTTTTGCCCATTGAACTTCGTCGCAGTCTGGGCATTGGAGAGCGAGATCCCCTGGAAATTTTTGTACAGGAAGATCTCATCATTCTGCGCAAATCGTCCCTGGTTTGCATTTTCTGCGGTTCCGAGGAAAACGTCGATAATTACATGAACAAGGGGATTTGTCAGAAGTGTCGAGCTAGTCTTCAAGCTTAAGTCTCAAGGCTATCTCATATACTTGATTTTTCGGAAGACGGTGTTTTTCACTTACCTGTTCCACAGCGGTTCGACGACTCAAACCGCTAGATATCAGGTGTTCTAATATGTGAAGAATATCGTCTTCGTTATGTTCCTCTTGTGCCGTGGACTCTCCTCCCGTAATGGTAATGACAAACTCTCCCCTGAGGCGCTCCTGCGAAAAGTCAGCCACCAGCTGGCTTATGGGACCCCGCTTGGTTTCTTCAAATCGTTTCGTGAGTTCCCGTGAAACACTTATGGTACGATCCCCCAAGACAGTCAGAAGATCTGCTAACATTTCCCGCAGGCGATGGGGGGATTCGTAGAAGATGATAGGGTAGGGCAAGTCCTTAAGATCCTCAAGAGCCTGGATCCGATCCTTTCTGCGTCGTGGCAAAAATCCATAAAAGAGGAAGTGCTGACTGGCAAAACCACTCTGTAAAAAGCCCACCAGAGCCGCATTCGCCCCTGGCAACACTTCAAGAGGCAAGCCCGCCTCAATGACCTCGCGAATTAAAAAGGCACCTGGATCGGAAATCCCCGGCATTCCTGCGTCAGACACCAAGGCCACAGTCTTCCCCTGCCTGAGCAGATCAAGAATGCGGACAGTCTTGCCCTTTTCATTGTGCTCATGGAGGCTCTCCAGAGGCCGGCTGATCTGAAAATGATGAAGAAGTTGACCCGTGTGGCGGGTATCCTCCGCCAAAATCAGGTCAACTTCCTGAAGAATTCGTAATGCCCGTAAGGTAATATCCTCCAAATTACCGATAGGGGTAGGGCAAATATAGAGCATGGTCATTCATCCTTGTTTTCAGCTTTCGGCTTCGACGTTCTCCGCCTTGGGCGCCTTCTCTTTTTGGGTGCAGTCTCCCCGGTGGCTTTCGGGGGGCTCTGTTCTGGTTCTTTCTTTGCTACCTGCTTTTCCCCTGTTCCCTTGGGTTTGCGCTTCTTTTTCGGGCGCGAAGTATGCCTTGGCTGCTTCTTGGGTTCCTCTGTCGTATTCTTCTCAATTTCAGCAGTTTCAAGCATCATCTGATAATCTACCTCTTGAATGCTGTCTTCTTGTAGCAGATCATCATAATAATCGCTTTCTTCTTCCATCTCATGATAAAACTCATCTACCATCATAGGTGCACCCTTACAGCCTTTTCCAAAAGCTTGTTTGTTGTCTTCATAGACTTGACACTCGTATTTCAAACAGCACATGAGGCGCCCGCAGACACCAGAAATCTTAGAAGGATTAAGGGAGAGATTTTGCTCTTTGGCCATCTTAATCGAAACCGGTGCAAATTCCCCTAAGAATGTCGCGCAACACAGCCCTCGCCCGCAAGAACCCAGGCCGCCAATGATCTTGGCTTCATCCCTGACCCCCACCTGCCGTAGTTCAATTCTGGTACGGAAAATGGCCGCCAAGTCTTTCACCAATTCGCGGAAATCCACCCGACCTTCTGCGGTGAAAGAAAAGATCAGCTTGCTATCATCTAAGGTGTACTCTGCTTCCAAAAGTTTCATGGGGAGCTGGTGCTCTGCCACTTTGCCTATAGCTATCTGAAACGCCTCTCGAGCTCGAGCCTTGTTGGCCTCCAAGCGTTCATAATCCTCCGTATTGGCATTTCTTAAGACCTGCTTAAGCGGCTGAATCACGTCACTCTCCGCCACTTCCCTCGGGGCAATCACAATCTCCCCAAATTCTACTCCCCGGGCTGTCTCTACAATACAGCCATCTCCGGCTGCTACTTTTAAATCCCCCGGGCTAAAATAATATATTTTACCGGCTTTTCTAAACCGGACTCCAACAATCTTTACCATCAGGTCAACGCTCCCTTTTTCATCAATAACAGGAGATATCCTAGATAAAACCGAATCCTGCCGTTTCCGGCTATGGCTTTCCCCGACTCAATGATCTGTTCCATAATCATGATTAAATCTTGATTGGTATAAAAAGCACTGATCTCTTCCAGTTCCCGCTTATAGCCCGGATTATATAATGGGAGTTCTGCGCCATTTTTAACGATCAGCAGATCACGATGCCACTCTAATAACAACTGCAACTCACCAGTTATCTTCTTGCGATCCTCAGGCCAGCTCTGACTTAAGCCTAGTACTCGAGGATAGCACAATTTGGGAACCTCCATGAGCTTGGCTACCACGGCCTCCCTCTCTTCCAGTAAGGAGCCCTCCCAATAGGCCCAGGCCCTACCTAAAGATCCATGGGCCAATTTGGCAATGGACTGGATCTTCACATCTTCCACGCTTGAGTCTGTCCGTTTCGCCAACCACAGCGCAATGTCCCCTTCCGGGATACGGCGGAAAGGCAAATGCTGGCACCGTGATAGAATCGTGGGTAACAATGAGTGGATCTGCGTTGTCGTTAAGAAAAAGTAGGTCCCTTCAGGGGGCTCTTCTAGTGTCTTAAGCAGAGCATTGCTGGCCTCAGGCGTCAAACGATGGGCATCCAAAAGAATCCAAATGGAATGACCAGCGGGCGCTAAGGCAGCCTCCCGGCGCAGAACTATTATCTCCTCACGCTTAATTGTCTCCTCGCCGCCTAAGACATGAATTGCTGAAAGGGGTCCCCCTTGTTCTGCTAATTCATGGGCAACAGCCCTGGCCACTGTCTCCTTGCCCACGCCCTCTGGGCCAGAAAAAAGATAGGCATGTCCTATCGACTTCGTGCTGAGGGCACGTCTCAAAATAGATACTGGAACCACCTGACCCACAATATGATCAAGAGTCACAATCGTTTCACCTCAAATTTGAAGATCCAAAAGTAATCCGCGAATTTCATCCAGCCGACCCACTAGATCCAGACTACTGGTTTGCCTGTGCAAGAACTCCCGCGTCAATTCTTCGAGTTTTTGGTCAATGCTTTCCACCAGGACCAGCAAACGTCGACGTCCCTGGAAATCGTAGACGGTACTCTCTTGTACACTATAGGATTGCTTCACTAAAAACAATAAGATGGCCCGCACTTTCTTCTTATAGGGAAGTAGGTTTTCCAGGATAGGGCTTTCCCTCAGGCGCCTAGCATATTCATCAACCTCTTCTAGGGCTGCAGCTAAATCAATATCCCTGACCCCAACCTGTTCTGTCTGGAGCACCTCAGAAAATGACCGTTCCACAGGGGGGCTTTTTTTCCGTCTCTTACTAGGAGATATCGGTCGTTCCCGTTTTGAGTTTGTCTTGACGACCCTCAAATCTTCTCAAACCTCTCTACATCCACACTGAAAACCGTGGCACCCCCAACCGAAATCTTCTCTAGGCGCGTGCCCAGCCCCCCGCGGGAAAAGGGAATGGTAGGCGAAGGATCGCCCTGCTCCCGCTTCTTACAGGTACGTTTGATCACGGCAAGGGCATTGTCTAGCTGGTCATCTTCTACCCCGATTAGCAATGTGGTGTTCCCTAATCGCAAGAAGCCACCTGTACTTGCCAACTTCGTGGCTCGAAAATCACTCTCCACCAGAGCTTCGAGCAAACCAGGCACATCCTGATCCTGCACAATAGTCACCAGTAGTTTCATAAGAAGATTCTCCCTTCCAGAGCCTCCTGTACTCTAAAAGCCACCTCTTCACGGGTTCCCTTCGCCGAGATCACCTTGAACCTATGAGGTTCAGCACGGGCCATAGTCAAAAAACCCTTCCTGACCCTATCATAATATTCTAGTGCGCGTTGTTCAATGCGGTCGCCTTTGGTTTTTCCCAGAGACTCCGCAGGATTAGCGTCGAAATAGATGGTTAGATCCGGAACTAAACCTCCTGTAGCCCAGTGATTCACTTGCTTTATTGCCTCAATGTCCAAGCCTAAGCCATAACCTTGATAGGCCACGGACGAATCTACAAAACGCTCACAAATCACCGTTTTTCCTGCCTCCAGGTTGGGACGCACCGTCTCATATACATGCTGTGCTCGATCTGCCGCGTACAATAGAATCTCCGTCATGGAATGGAGTTCCCTGTGCTCAGGGTTGAGGAGTAAAGCGCGAATCTGATTGCCTATATGTGTTCCTCCTGGTTCAAACGTATGGCATACCTCATGACCGTGCTTCTCAAGATATTCTTTGAGCGAAAGGGCCTGGGTTGTTTTGCCAACTCCATCTACACCTTCTAGAGTGATAAACGATCCCTTGTGCATAGTATAGATCTCCTTATCCTGTTTTTCTGCAAAAACCGTGATTATCCTCTAATATTGCAACCTTCTGCCCTGGCATTAAACCCCTCACAGGCCAATTAATGCTGTGGCACCAGAGAAGGTGCTCAATGATGTCAGAGGTGAACTGCTCTCCAGGTGCTATTACAGGTACTCCTGGAGGATAAGGGGTTAAGAAGTTTCCACTAATCTTTCCCTTGGCATCTTGCAGACACGTGATTTCTTTTTCCTTAAAAAACGCTTCCCGTAAGCTAATGACGATAGGAGGCAACGCTGGAACATCCATTGTATAGCGCTGCAAGGGCATAGACCCCAGATGACCACGACGTTGCGACAGGTCACGGACTGCGGCCACAAGTTTTCTAATACTCTCCATAGTATCCCCGATAGCCACCAAGGCTAAAACACTATAATAATCACTGAGCTCTACTTGTATATTATAATCGATGCGAAGCATGCGCTCAACTTCTATCCCTGTTAAACCTAGGTCCCGTAGGGAAAACACGATCTTCAAAGGATCGCCTTGCAGATAACTGGGAAGGAGCTCCACGCCATTTATTGCACCGAGCTGCCTTCGGCATTCTCTGGCTATTTCTAGGGCTTGTCCCACCAACTCGCGTCCTTGATCGGCCAACACTCTGCGGACCTCATCTAGGACCGCAAAGAAGACCAGGGACGGACTTGTCGTCTGCAAAGCTCTCTGGGCTTGTACCGCCTTCGAAAACCACAAGGCATTATTGGCGTGCAACATAGAGGTCTGGGTAAAGGACCCAAGGGTCTTGTGGGTACTTTGGACCACTGCATCTGCTCCACACTCTAGGGCTGTAGCGGGAAGTTCAGGTGAGAATCTAAAATGACCGCCATGGGCTTCGTCTGCGAACACAAGGACACCATGGGATTTGACTCGTTTGATGATGGCACGCAAATCTCCGACGGTTCCATAATAGGTGGGATTGGTCAAAACAAACGCTTCTGGCTGGGTCTTTGACAACACCTGATTCACTTCATCCACCCGGGGTGGTAAAGGAATTAGCCAATCGGGGTCATAAGTAACTGGTAAATAGATCGCCTCGCCCTGAGCTAGCATCATAGCGGAATACACGGCTTCATGGGAAAAACGCGGAATAAGAACCCGTCCCTTTGTGGGCATCAAAAGATAATGCAGCCCACCAGTTGTCCCGTTAACTAAGAACAAGCTGGCCTCTGCTCCAAAAAGCTCTGCAGCCAAACCCTCCGCCATTTTTAGAGCGACTTCAAAGTCATGATTCAGCTCTAGACTCTCAATTTCATCCGATGGATCGAGGGCAAAGAATCCCGAACCCAAGACAGCCTCAATATTGGAGAAGGGCCCGCTCCGTAGTTTATGCCCAGGTGTATGAAAAGGAATCACACCCTTTGTATGATAAGCAGTGAGCGCATCCCAAAACGGAGCATTCCTTTGGATCACACATGATCACCATCCGCTAGGTGACGGTCGCGAGCTGCCAAGAATTGCCTCTGCCACAACAGACGAAATGCTTGAACTTGAATATCGTATCCAGGCTCATCAACCGTCTGTTCCATGAGCCGCGCCTCGCATTCACCGCAGATGACTGCTCCACAAAAAGCCAGACACCCATTCTCCGTTACGCTACGACAAATTAGGCACTCCATACCATCACCTCCATTCATCCTATTCACCTAGGAGTTTCCACGTGATGGTCTACAATCCTGCTACTTCTAATTATCGTGCTTCTACACCTTTTGTTAGAGTCGTGCCTCCATCCAAAGGCTGACATAAAATGGGCTTTTAGGCTGTTACCCTCCATCTAGTTCCTTGATAAAGTATGATTGAAATCAATAAAGGAGGAATACACCATGACAACCTTTAGTCTCCTACAAGCGTTCTCGGAGAGAGAGAGAATAGAAGTCTCATCTAGAGTAAAGCGGCAGAAAAAACCCGCCAAGTCATTTGTAACAAGACTCTTGAGCTGGATGTTTTGACATTTGAAGGAGGTAAATTTGATGCCACAAGAACCTTACTTGTCGAGTCTCCTGCCTATTTTGCGCTGTCCCTATACTTGTGCTCCCATGCACCTTGGAAATGACTCTGTTGATGCAGGTAAACGACGATATTCTCTACGCCAAGGGATACTTAGCCTTGTTGACGAGGATAAAGTGTCGGCACTTGACGACTTATTTCAGCAGCAATATGGCATGAACACCGCCAAAAAGTATGATGCCACTTTGAGGCTGCAGAGTATGATTTTCGGGTGCTGGGAGCCATCCCAGCGTAAGCGACTTGTTCGACTCCTAAACGCCCCCAAGGGAGGCATGGTGTTAGAAGTGGCGGTGGGCACTGGTGCCAATTTACGTCCTCTAGCCAACCAAATCGGCCCGCACGGACAAATCGTTGCTGTCGATCTATCCTTAGCCATGCTAAAGGTTGCTAAAGGGCGGGCCAGCACAATACCGATACCCATTCACTTAGCTAGGGCCGATGGATGTCACTTACCGTTTGTTGATAACAGTTTTGACGCCGTTTTTCACTTCGGCGGCATCAATATGTTTGGTAATGTTAGGCAGGGCATTGAGGAAATGGTACGGGTAGCAAAACCAGATGCACCTGTCATTATTAGCGATGAGGGCATGTCAGAAAGAAGACGGAAAACGTGGATTGGGCGGCGCTTAGGCGAGATGAATACTCTCAATTTATGTCGGCCTCCTTTTGCCGATATACCATGGGACCATGTTCATGCCTTTGAACTGCATTGGGCTTGGCGTGAGCTGTTCTACGTGCTCAGTTTTCGAAAAGGGAACGATCCAAAGGCAAGCGTGGGCACGCCACAAGAGGAAGTGCACCGCCGTATCAAGACCTAGAATAGTCCTAACGGAATACCTGGTTTTCGCAACTATAGCGTTGACATCTGGCGTCTAAGACTATAGAATAGCAAAAACAAGACGTTTTTCACTAACACCAACAGCACTAATTGACGCGAGGTGAACCAGATGAGTAACAAATACAATCCCTACGTGGAAACACTTAAAACGTTAGAGCGGGCTGCGAAGAAACTAGGGTTGGAGGCAGATGACTACATTCAACTAAAGTATCCTGAACGGGAGCTCAAGGTCTCAGTTCCCGTGAGAATGGACAATGGGTCAATAAGGGTATTTGAAGGCTATAGGGTGCAGCACTCTGGAGCAAGGGGTCCATACAAAGGAGGAATTCGTTACCACCAAGACGTTGACATGGACGAGATCAAGGCTCTTGCAATCATGATGAGTCTGAAATGTGCGGTGGTTGATATCCCCTACGGTGGAGGTAAGGGTGGAGTCACCGTTGACGCAAACAAGCTCTCCAACGCAGAACTAGAAAGACTCACCAGAAGATTTGCAACCCTCCTTTATCCAATTATTGGCCCTCATATCGATATTCCAGCTCCAGATGTTAATACCAATGGCGAGGTCATGGCCTGGTTTATGGACGCCTTTAGCACATTACAAGGCCAGCTTACACCAGGCGTGGTCACAGGAAAACCCATTCCGGTTGGTGGATCCCTTGGCCGGAGAGAAGCTACAGGTCGTAGTATTATGCTCATGACTAGAGAGATAGCCAAGAAAATCCAGCTGGATCTTAAAGGTGCGAGAGTTGCAGTACAAGGAGCAGGAAACGTTGGCGGAACTTCAGCGAAGTTTCTGCACAGCCAAGGCTGCAAAATTGTGGCCCTTAGTGATGTATCCGGTGCAGTTTTTTCTGAAGATGGATTGGAAATTGAAGAGATCGTAGATTTCTTAAGGACAAAACGCGGGCGAACTTTGGCAGACTACAATGTGCCGAATTTGACCAGGATTTCAAATGAACAGATGCTATCAACAGAAGTGGATATCCTTATTCCTGCTGCCTTGGAGAACGCGATTACAGAAAAAACGGCGCCCGCAATTAAGACTAAGATGATTGTGGAGGGTGCAAATGGTCCTACCACTTCCGAAGGGGATAGAATCTTGGAGGAAAAAGGTGTGATAGTTGTTCCTGACATCCTGGCGAATGCAGGTGGCGTTGTAGTCTCTTATTTTGAATGGATTCAAAACCTTCAAAACCTTAAGTGGAGCGAAGAAGAGATCAATGAGAAGTTAGAGAATCTTATGGTCAAAGCATTTAATGATGTATGGGATACGGCTGAAAAAGCAGGCACTTCGTTACGGATGGGGGCATACATGGTCGCCGTTGACCGAATTGCTACTGCTAGCAAATTGAGAGGAATGGCCTAGAGAAAAATGGACCCTGTCATTGACAGAGTCCAACGAATCTGAGTTTGTTACTTCCACTGTCTACTTGACAGGGAGCGGTTCAGTCTGCATATGCATAGCATATTTTTAAAAAACCCTACACGTAGGTGTAGGGTTCAGACTGTCAAAGAAGGCATG
>DIPH01000028.1 GCA_002424045.1 Firmicutes bacterium UBA5493
CGCTCCCGCACGGGGAGCGACACCAAGTGTTCCAATCTCGGGTTATCCAGTTCGATGTTTCAATCCACGCTCCCGCACGGGGAGCGACCCGATTCATGCTTTCGGTCGCTCTAAGGCCAATAAGTTTCAATCCACGCTCCCGCACGGGGAGCGACTATACGTCGGATGATCTGTCTGTTTTGGCTGACGCGTTTCAATCCACGCTCCCGCACGGGGAGCGACCGTCGATCATAGAATCTCCTTTGATAATTAAAGCGTTTCAATCCACGCTCCCGCACGGGGAGCGACCAACGAGGGCTCTGCCGTCCCGGACTCCCACTTTTGTTTCAATCCACGCTCCCGCACGGGGAGCGACTAGGCGTGGCTTACTCCACCTTCATGACCTACAAGTTTCAATCCACGCTCCCGCACGGGGAGCGACAGCCCCCCACCTATGCAACAGGTAAGGGGCACGAACGTTTCAATCCACGCTCCCGCACGGGGAGCGACGTGGGTTCGAGGCGCATAAGCACATACACCGCGACGTTTCAATCCACGCTCCCGCACGGGGAGCGACTTGTGTTTGTGGCACTCCTGTCGGTTGGGTGCACGTTTCAATCCACGCTCCCGCGCGGGGAGCGACCTTCGGCCGTTGAAGCATTTTGGGCGCGAACCAGGTTTCAATCCACGCTCCCGCACGGGGAGCGACCAGGTGAGAGACAGGATGGATTTGCCCGCCACCATGTTTCAATCCACGCTCCCGCACGGGGAGCGACCCCAGGGACGAGAAGGAAATAGCCGGTACCATAGTTTCAATCCACGCTCCCGCACGGGGAGCGACGATCCCTGGCCTTATCCCAGTAGAGCCGCAAGGGGGTTTCAATCCACGCTCCCGCACGGGGAGCGACGAAGTCGCTAGGAATCTCACCATGAACTTTAATTGTTTCAATCCACGCTCCCGCACGGGGAGCGACATTTATGGGTATACCTCGTTTTAACATCGAGGATGTTTCAATCCACGCTCCCGCACGGGGAGCGACAGTAGGGGTCTCAAACATCGTGTTACTCACGATCCTGCCACGCGCTTCCGAGAACCCCCATTTTTGTACATGTCGTTTTCTCATGGAAAACTCAAACTAGTCTGTTAAGATGCATCTAGAGGGCATTGCGATGGACCCGGGAAATTCATGTTCAATTGGGGTTCGCATAGGCCTAAATTGTCAGCACTCCTTCTGGATCGTACGCTTCTTTAGCACCCACATGATCGATACGCCTCTTCCAATTGCTACCAAGAAAATAATAGCGCAGACTATCCTTTGCGGGATCAATTATTCTCTCTAACTCTTTTCGCAACTGGGCTAGTTGAACTGGATCAACCAGACACTCAAAGACAGAGTTTTGTACGCGTTGTCCATAATCTACACATGTCTTTGCAACTAACCGTAACCGTCGCCTACCTTCAGGAGTCTCTGTGTTCACGTCATAAGTAACCAAAACCATCATGGCCGACCACCTCCACTCTAAGCCGAGCACTCGAACGAACCAACGTACAACCACATACAAGCAGTCACTTCATTAGAAATGGAGGGTATCCGTCAATATCGCCTCTAATGCATCTAGCCAATAGCATGGCTTGAGCATATGGTATTAAACCAACTTCAAATCGTTCTTCAAAGTATGGATGTGTTACCTCTTGCTGCTTCCGAGTCTGCCACGCATTGATAATCTTTTTTCGGCCATCATCTGTCATCAATACCCCACCGGATTCCTTAACTACAAAGTCTCTCTTATCTATCTGATTTGTGTTGATTAAAGAAAGTGTTAGACGATCAACCAGATATGGCCGCAATTCCTCCATAAGGTCTAAAGCTAGGCTGGCTCTTCCAGGTCTAATCCGGTGCAAAAACCCAACCTGAGGATCCAGACCAACAGTTTCCAGTGCTGCTGAACAATCATGAGCTAACAAGCTGTATAAGAACGATAACACAGCGTTAGTCCGATCTAAAGGCGGCCTTCGGCTCCTACCACCAAAGTAAAACGTCTCTTTTGAGTCTAAGATGAGGTTGTTGAAGACACCGTAATATGTTCGCGCGGCCTCCCCTTCAATTCCCCTCAATACTTCCATGGAGTTTACATCAAGGAGTTTATCAACTTGACTGGTGATTGTTCGGGCCGCTTGGTCAACTTCTCGGGTACCTTCACGGTCTGGGTGGTCTCGTAGAAACCTCCTAAGTACCGTTCTGGAGTTTAAGAGTTTTCCAAGAATAAAACTACGTGCAAATTCCAAAGTAGTTGCTGGTTCATCTGACAGCTCATATTGTCTCTTCCTCAATAACACATTGCCTTGGACCGGACCACCCACTTTCGCCAAAAGGCGTCCACTTGGTGAAAGGAAGGATAGGGCAACCCCGCGCGATGTACATAGGTGCATCAAAGCAGGGCTTGCCCCAGTATAGCCAAATGTAACAATCCCTTCCAGATTGTGGATTGGAATTCGAAAGCGAACTTCGTCGTCAACGTAAACAAGAACACTTTCTCGCTCCCGGCCAAGATGAGCTTCGGGAGTAGTGACATAGAGTGTATTTAGTAGTTTGCGCATATGACTGCCTCCTAACGACAGTTCCACCACTAGTCATCTAATGCTTGGAGCACATAATCCTTAACAAGTCTCTTCTTCGCTAGTTTTGGTGTACAAAGTTTCAACAGGGAACACTTCTCGCACGCTGTTCTATATTGTGCCGGAGGGGTGATTCCAGCATTAAAGGTTTCGTGCATAAGTTCAGCTGTTTGCTTCGTCTCCGCCCGCAAATTGTTGTCCAATGCCACATCTAATCGTTTCCTGGTTCTACCATAAAAGATTTGACCTTGCTCGAGCGCTACAGCAAACATCTCTTCAAGACATATTGCTTGGGCACATAACTGCAAGAGATCCCAATTACTTGGCTTAGGTCTCCCCACCTTGTATTCAACCGGTAAGGGCCACCACAGACCGCTCCGTCCTTCAAGCTTTGCACCTTCATCTGCCCGCTCGAATTCTACCACATCAGCAATGCCGTATAATCCGAGCGCATGTGAGACGATTGGTACGGCTCGAGCAACGATCATGTCCTTGCGTTTTTCTACCACAAAAGGATCATTTGTCTTCTTATGCAACTCTTGACCACGGAATGTCAGAATGTTTTCTTCCCACTGTTGCTCAACATGGATCAAAGCCCATTGGCGAGGGCAGAATGCATAGTGCTGTATACCTGAGAGGGATAGATATTCCCCTGTTTTCGTTACCTTCACCTTAGTGTCCTGTATACACTTCAGTCGTAATACCTTCTAACTCCCCTATAGCTATGTCGTAATCCTCAATGCTGGCCGGATCTCGAACACTATCCTTAACACCAACTTGTAAAGCACGATGAACTTTAGCAGATGAATACTTCCCGGTGGGGTTGGGATGCTCCCACCAAACAAGCTTGTGAACTTCCATGCTGCCCTCAGGGCGTGCAGATGAAGCATCGTTATCAAAGAGATGAATCAGAGATTGTTTAAGCACTTCCGCATCCTCGTCGCTGAAACCTGTCCTGGAAGCTAGTTGTGTATTTATGCTGCCATAAAAGACATATACTCCGTGGTCGACGCGGTGTTTCATGCCCATCGTATCAGAACCTTTTTTGTTACCAGCTTCGTCACTTACACTTTTTGTAATCTGTGTACTCGTAATGTTCACTGGTGCAACAGAAAAGGCAGGGTGAATTGATACCGGTCCTCTGACACCTACGGAAACTCCATCCCCTTTTTTAGCACTGGAAGCCTTATAGGCAAAGACTTGACCGAAAGACCGCACATCTAACCATTTTTCGCAAGCTACCTTTGTCATTTTTTCAGAGTCTTTCATCAGACCTTTCAGTTCCCCTTCAGCTCTTTGGCGTAGACTTGAATACTCGTCAATCCTGTAGTCATTGGATTGAACAAACACATTGTGGCCCTGATCCAAGAAGCGGTTGCGTAGTTTCCGCTTTATGCAAACATCAGAAATCTCACCGATTCCATCATAGTTTACGCGCGGCCGATTACCATTCAAGGGATCTCCATTGGGGTTGGCATTATTCACTTCCAAAATAACAGCAAAGTCCACCTTCTTTGTTAGGGTTGTCATTTTCGCTTACCTCCTCAAGCTAGTTGATAGGATATTTCCTTACTGATCCAAGTCGGGCTTGACGTCAGTTTCCTCAGCCTTCTTTGGGCTACCTTTTCTAAATTCCGACATTTGGCAATGGTATCCTAGTAAAAACTCCCCTGATAGTGGCCGATCGTTTGTATAATCATCGGGATCAAATAAATCCATGACTTCTGTTATGGTCTGGCCTAGCCAATTAGTGATTTTTGGGTTTAACCGATTCTTATATGGTTCTAATTGTATCTCTAAGTTTAACCACGTTGAAAAAGGACGTTGAGCAAAGCGATTCATGCTCCTTGCAGCATTCGTCGCTCGTTTTGTATCAGCTTCAGACAAGGCCCAGCTCTCTAAATTATCAGCGTAAGCCAATAGCCGTCCGTAAAGATAGTCTCGCGTGTCACGCTTGCGATCTAAAGCCATTGCGTAACCCTCCTTAATATTCGCCCCTTTATACAATCCACAGGCAATTGTCAGCGTCTTTCGCCACTCCCATTCTTCCGAAAAAGCAACCCGATTGGTAGCTCGCCTTACTGTGGCGCCCAGAAGATCACTTGGAAGAGGCTGTCCCTCAATAACAGATGGAAGAAGGCGCTGAATTGTTTTTGCCCTTAACTCTGCATCGATGCGAGTCCCATATGCTGCTTCTGCGATGTCGAAAAGGCTCGGTGTACCGATATAGACGTAGGGAAAGTCCTTATCAACACCTCTCGGCCGATAGTTTTGCTCCCACGCATAGTTCATGTGCCAGTTCTCCAAACGATTTAAGAACTCGGAGCTCCATAGTTCTCGATAAAAGCTAATGGACATTCTACCCGGCGTGGCCGAATCAAGAGCAATAACATTAACATTTGTGAATTCCCCTAATTCCTGCTTCAACCCCAGGATTTTCTTGCGCAGTTTTAGAGCAAACTCCTCGGCTGTGTATGCTACTTCCGGTTCTTGTTGTGGCTCATCAAGCGGTAAATCGAGGGAAGCGAGAAGACTAGTTGAGTCACTGACCGGATTCGGAACTGATTTTCCCACACTAGCCCAGGCCACAATAGCCAAATCCCCACTCCTAAACCCTTGATTTCGCACCAACCAACGTAGCATGTTATGGGCCTTTTGTGTGACCTCAAAACCTACACTAACCGCTTGGCTGTCACTTTCAAACCTGCCGCGAAAGGTGAATCCACTATCGTCATTGCCCGAAATCAGTTTTGCTTTGTCACCATCATTTCTGATCTTGGCAGGGTGAAACAAAGCAATGGGCACTTGTTTTCCTGTTACATAGCAGATGTCGCGTTCGGAGATATTCGAAATGTAGTAGTCGATCCATACTTGAACTAGCTCTTGGTCGTTCCAAACGGAAGCTTCACGAATTCCTGGTGTTTCCACCACCCACCGTATAAAGGCATCATGAGGGGCCTGATTGCTAGGTAGAACAGTAAAGATCTTTGGGGCTTCATCTTGGCTTGTCCACCTCTGCAGTAGCTTTCCACTGGTATCTACAGGGAGAATGCAATACTTAACGAGATCCTCAATCAAGGTACTCTGTTCTACATATCGAAGTATTGCGTTTAACTTTGGATGGCTATATATTGAATCTGCCCATTGCCTCAAATCCTGCACGTAGGACTCATACGGTACGGTTGGTTCCTTAGCAAATCCGCTGGTGACTACTCCACCATACTTAACAAAGTCTCCCGCGACATACTGAAGCTTATCGCATAGTGGATGGTTTTGCGGTTTTGTCCCAGCACGTGATGATGACGATTCGGTACAAGGGATCAATGTTGTGTTATCGTCCCTAGGAACCACATCTGCTCGCAAAAACTCACCATCCCCACTCAAAACTACTTCAATATGGGCTTGTTGTGTTGTATGGCATATGGGAATTAAGGGATCCTCTTGAGCCTGGAGCAAGGCTTGGTTATTTTCAAATGTTTCATATAAACCAATAAGCCAACTCATCGTAACCCCCCATCCTCCAGGACATCCTGCAATGAATGGTCGAAATCAAGGGGTGTCGTTTGTGGTTCGTTATGTTGCATTGGACGAATGAACCGCCGAACCTCACACTCTTGAGGTGTTACCATCTCTATAACCCCATGATGCATATGCGGCGCCCAAAAGCGGGCATGAAGTTCCTTTACACCTGTTTCACTAGGGTAATCAAACCCATGAAACATCATCCCGAAGCTTAGCTGAGGGTGATCGTCATAGTATCCGTCACCTTCGCCAAAAACACAGGGCTCAACGTAGCCTTGGCACTCCCTAGCCCCCAGGAAGATGTCTCGCCTCCCGCCTCGTTCAATCATCCGTTTTGCCATAAAATAATGTTTGTTCTCATTCCTATCTTGGATCAAGTCTTCCCGCAAGAGATTCCATGAAAAGCGTGCTTGGACTTGATACTCCACATCTCGCAAATAGGTGTAATAGGCTAAATCGTTACCGCCGCCATACTTGGTAGGCTTTATTCCTTTGCTCTCTGTTTGGATAGCTTTCATAACCCGAATCTTATCAATTTCCCATACAAGCGTTGGTTTCCAATAAACAGATTCTACTATCCCTTTTACAGCTTGATATGTGGGTACTTGGTAGGAAAACTTCTCACCCCCTATTTTGGTCAAGGGATCCGTAAACAGGGCATACTTTCCGTGAACTTTAAACTGCACAATATTATCTTTTTGCACTCTATCCCCCCTCTAGGCAAATGGTGTTGACATTGCGTTTGACTTCTCCATAGTTACACCTAATTCATCATCGTAATGGGTTTCGGCAAGATACAGTATTCCAGAGCCCTCTTGAACTTCATGTAATGCCCCTGCTTTCGATAGCCGATCAAGTTCATGTGAGAAACAATTCACAGAAAATCTCTGTGCATGACGCAAAAGCTCAAATTGCTTATTAGGCTCAAAAATTCCACACAAATCATTAATGAGCTCTATCCCTTCACCATAAGGAACAATAACGCCTTGACCCGCATTGGTGATGACTTCGAAAGACCTTGCGGCTGTTTGAAAAGATTGGTTTAGAAAGCGCTTAAGTTTAGGGCTTTGTGGCTTGATCCCATGGGCATATATGGATTTTTGATTTGTGGAGAGTAAATCGACGAGTGTATCATTTCGCCCAACTTGACTTTTCTGAGAGACAGGATAGTCCATTAACCCGCTTCTAGTATGGAAATAATACTGGAAATAGCGCTCTAGTGTGGGATCGCTGAGGAGATGTCCCTGAAAAATCCCATTTATGTCCCTTTGGAATTCGCCTAAAACCCTCTTGGCGTCTTTTTGTGCGATAGCAATGCTAGGCAATTTGCCGAGGTTTTCGTCATTTGAGTTGACGAGAAAAACTCGTCCCTTATATGGTTTACTACCATGGCGATTGCAACGTCCAGCTGCCTGGGCAATAGAGTCTATACCTGCTAAAGAGCGAATTACAACATCGAAATCAACATCCACGCCAGCTTCAATCAGTTGAGTGCTAACTAGGATAAACGGCCGTTTCTTGCCTGGCTCTAGTAATCCTCTAATTTCAGTCAATTGTTCAATCCGATGAACCGGGCACATGCTGGTGCTTAAGTGACAAGTTGGCAACCCTGTGACCGTTTTCAATTCCCGAAAGATTTCCCTTGCGTCGCCTTTGGTATTAACAATGATCAGGACTGACTTTTCCCCAGCGCACTCTTCATTGGCTAATTCTGCGATTTCACGCTGATTCCATCCTTGAGGTCTGGTTACATCGAAAACATCTACACGATTAAGTGTCTTGCGATGTTGCTCTTTTGTGACTGTGATTTCTCTCTTACTATCAAAAGGCAAAGCTCTGGATGGAGGATCAATTGCGTGTAAGATTGGCTGTGTGGCGGTACACAACATAATGGAAGAGTTACATGCATTAACGAGAAATTTCACTGCGAGGTTGAATAAGTGGATGAGATTGATTGGTAGGGTTTGTATTTCATCAAATATGATTACGGAATTGGCTAATTGATGCATGCGTCGGCAGCTATTAGTTCCTGCGGCATAAAGAGTTTCCATAAACTGAACCATTGTAGTGAGGATGATGGGGCTATCCCAGTTTTCTGCTAAAAGTTTGTAGTGATCACATTCCTCCCTACTCTCTTCTTCATCGTTTTCTCTAGATTTTCTATCTGGCATCAGGTTGGAATGGTGTTCTAGGACGATCTTAGTATCCTTGGTGTCAACCCCTAAAGCTTCGCGAATGCTTTCGGCATTTTGATCAATAATGGAGGTATATGGAATGACATAGATTATCCGCTGCATCTCATGCTTTGCCACATGATGGAGGGCAAATCTCAAGCTTGCTAATGTCTTGCCGCCTCCTGTAGGTACTGTTAGGCGGAAAAATCCTCGGTCTTGTCTAGCCATGGCTAGACATTTTGCGGAAATGTCCCTTCGTAGTTCATCGATTTCGTGGCGTATCGTAAATGTTGCTAGATAGTCTTCAAGATGTTCGATAAGCCTGTCCCATTCCTCATACTTGCCATATTGTCGCTTTTCTAGATTTTCGGGGGCGTCAAAATCTGCGGCATTTATTCGGTCTGCATCGATCAAACAGCTAAGTAAAAAACGGACAATCAGACTCATGTTGAAGTGTGCTTCGTCTTCCCTGTAATTTTTTCCTATGGAACGCCGGAGCAAATTTGTTAGCTCCTCACTTATGTCTATAGCTAACAATTCTTGCAAGCGTTTCTTTATACTTGGTGAGAGAGAAGATAGTGCCTGATCTTTTCTGGTTTCTGATTCACCTTTTGCCAGACGTCTACTAAGAACGTCGCAACCATCAGGGGTTAGGGCGTCCATAAAACCATGGTGAGATGCTACAGTTATGGCCAGAACATCCGCTGCTAAGGTAGTGATACCATCTGGTCGGAGGAATGCTTCATGCAGAACCTGGGCACCAGCGGTAGCATGGTCCAGCTTTCCCCCTGTCAGATCGAAGTTCAGTTTATCGATTAAGCCGTTCTTGAACTTGATATATTCATCGAATTCTACCGTAGCTTTTCCGATGTCATGGCTCAAACCGAGCAAGCTACCGGTAGCCCCTAGACCAACCTTTCCTGCAAATAGACTTGCCATATCAGAAACAGAGTGCAGGTGCTCCCATAGGCTTTGCGGCTTCATGTCGCTTGGCCTAAAGCGAGCTATGAATTCTGGCTTCAGTTGATCACACAATACTTACACCTCCTTTCTGTTATTTACATTTGCTGTACATTTTGGAAACCAAATTATCAACACTATACGTCTAACGAGAATGATTAGTCTCT
The DNA here is from genome assembly GCA_002424045.1 of Firmicutes bacterium UBA5493. Taxonomy (GTDB): domain Bacteria; phylum Bacillota; class Limnochordia; order Darwinibacteriales; family Darwinibacteriaceae; genus UBA5420. The sequence continues at coordinate 9,420 of DIPH01000028.1, forward strand.
TTCAATTTTGTGCTAAAATGAAGTCGTCGCAATCAATTGCGCGGATTGAAACTTTTTTGAAGTGCAGCAAAACAAAGCGTGAACGAAATGTCGCTCTCACATCAGTTGTGGAGGCGACTTTTTGCTAGCCCACAACGTCCCCAAGTCCTGCTTCAGTTCCAGTCTCGTTCAGGTCGCCTCTTCCAAGCAGGCCTGAACATTAATATTGGAATTAGGCAAATAACTTGAAATACCTCTTAGAATATAGACTTTTCCGAATAAAACGACGCCCCTTGTCTAGCACCAAGTCTGGCAGGACATACAAAAAAACCCTAGTCAGCTACTGGAGGGTTCTACTGAGTGGGAAACCGCATCATTCCACTTTCGTTTGTCTAAGTACTGCACACTGTAGATTGGCCTTGCTTCTCCCTTGAAACCGTCACTCTGGTTCCCCATATTGATCACACTCTCCCTGGCTGCGTTGTGCAGTTCCTCAATGAGGTACGCCGCTCGAATCCGTAATAAGGAGACAAACGGTTGAGTTCTAGACGGATTGCCAAGTTCAGCGCCATGCGAGAGCACATAAGAAAACCGGTGAACGACATATATGATATCTTCACCGGCCTTCTGCGATAGTCTTAATAGGGAAAACTGGTCATATAATTTCTCTGTATTCTATACTTCCCGATCCGGCGTACACCAACATTCGAAGGCGTTTCTTCCGGTTGTGCTTTCGCACCTATGGGGCTCCAAGGAAGCTTTCCATTGTATAGATCCTCGTCACCAAGATAGGCAACCATTGTCGCCACCACAGCCCCGTACACGGTGTGGACAACAAACTCGCTAAGGACTGTCTTTGGCTGCGGATGCTGTACCTCGGTAGCCCCCATGGTTCCGAGAATTCCGTAGAGAGCAGTCCATGCCGTTGCTCCACAAATCAGGGCGCCTTTCAAGGGGGCCTTCTCTTTCCCAGTAAGAGACAAGATGTAGACAGACGCCACGCCAAGCATCGCACTAATAGTGCTGTCGGCTATCCAACCCACTAATCTACCTCTTGGAGTAGTGATTTTGTAACGCCGAAACCCACATACCCGCAGCCCGTGACGGTCCACCATACTCAGAAAAGCCACTCCTGGTAATTAGTTCGCTAAGAGCGTTCTTAACCAAGCCTCCACCAAGTCCGCAGAGCACGCCAAGTAACACCTTATCCTGGATCTTCCCCATTTTACCACCTATGTCTACGATTCCCGTTTTGCAGTGCACTTATCCAGTACCGACGCGACCAGAAGACAATAATGGGGTTGGCCTCCACACAACTCGCATCTGACCCTCATCGGACAGTTACAGAGAAAAGAAGACCACGACGTCAAAAGACTACCATAGACAAGATCCAAGACAAAGCCAAATATCCAGAAAAACCTCCGTGCCGTGAACTAACCTAACCAATTAGGCGTAAAAGACTCCCCACGTATAAATCATCAAGAGAGCATATAATCCGCAGGCGAAGCGAACCCAGCCGATATATTTCGGCACAAGAGACTTCCGGACAAACCATAAGAACAAAAGACCAGCAGGAATAAGAACGAGTTTGTAGAGAGCAAAATAAGGGGTTCCAACCAAGCCACTCATAAAAGGGTTCCACTCACTATGATCCCCAAATACCACGAGATCCTGTGTGGCGAAAAAGTCTATCATGTTGAATAGTCCTATGAGAATCAAAAGCCAGGACAGGTGGAAATACTGCATTCGCCGCTTCAACAATGGAACTCACTCCCAGGGCCGTTTACCCTAGGTTATCCATTATTATGCTGAAATATGACACTCATCCAAACCTGGCTCCAGGCTTGAGCCACAATTGCATCTAGGTGCTCAGGAATGTCTTCCAGATCAATGAGCTGTAGACTAAAAAACGGAGGGGCGCACCCTCCAGATTATGGACGGTAAAAAATAACATGAAACTGTTCTTCTTTCTCCAAGTTGTGAAACTCCACTTTGATTCCAGACTCCTCACACTCGCGCTGAATACGCTGGATACCTGTTCCTATACCGCGATAGGGTATGCCTTCAAAATCTCTTAAGAGCGAGACAATGATGGGATTACGCTCGATGTGGATTCCATATTGTATTGACTCTACAGTCAATGTATTGGGAAGCTTACCTGGACTTCGTATTTCTACCCTATCATCGAACATGAATATCCTAATGTTGCTGGCAATATAGTAATTGCGATGTACAAGGGCGTTCATGACCGCTTCCTCTAGAGCAACCCTTGGAATCTCCAGAATGCCAATGGAGTTGAAGTCCTGATCTTTCTGCAACATGCGAAGATTGTTGGTTAGAAAAGCTATTGATGCTTTGAACATCTGCGGTATTGTGCCTTCAATATCTCTGCTATCTTTATATTCGCTGCCAGCTGGATCACTCCCGACATACGAAACCGCCTTCACAACGTAGCTTGGCCGTTTGTACTGGGGCTTTTTACCAAGGAGCAAGAGTCCAGCCAGTGTACACTTGCCGTTCACCATGAGTTTCATGTTCTCCAACAAGGTCTCAACAGGAGTACTTGATTCATCAAAGGACTCCTTGATTCGGCGCTCATAGAGCTCGCGAAATTCCCTCAAGTCAAGATCGGCTAAACTCGTCCCATCAACTGCCCCTTCGTCAGCAAAAAGATTAGCCGATTCCTGTAAAAGTCTCTGAATCTCTTCTCGACTTGCCCTACGCTTATCAGCTCCTACTTTGACCCAGACATCGCGTCCATTGGCCATGTAGAACTTATTAGCCCCTCGAGGGACTTCAATAACGACGACCAATTTGTCACCAGACATGACATTTTTCGTCGTAACACTGATAGGGGGGTCGATTTTCTGGGAACAAGCACTAGAAATATCTTGATTCAGCTTCTGTAGTTGTTGTTGATCTAATCCGACAATATCACCATGATCACTTACACCTACAAGAATCTTTCCGCCCTCAGAATTAGAAAATGCGCAAAGCTCGGCTGCGAGTTGATCAACGCTATCAAATCTTACCTTGAGCTGCAAGAACGAATCCTCACCGCGTTCAATAAGTTCATGCAGATTTTTCACCATATCAACAACCCTCCTGGCCGAATAAACTGAGCCCGACCAATAATCTGCCACTACCAATATATTCTGTACACCAATGGCTTCTCCTTCAGTGAACTAGATAGAGTCTGGTTGTATCTTCCCCCTCGCGAGCGCCTCTCGAGCGCCTCTAAGCAAATCAAGAGATCGTCGTGTTTGACAAAGAAAAGAGTGATGCAGCATTCTAGTGATTCTCAATCCAGCTACCATAAGCACACATGTACTGGATCATCACTCGTTAATGAATCTTCCTTGATGCTGTGCACAAGTATTCGGGCGGTTTCGTTCGCATTTTTGCACCAATTGTAGCCTTAAGATAATCGTTGAACGATGATACTGACTCAATCAAAGACAACTGTGTCTTCAGCCATGAACTTTCCTTCCACGATTCCTCGCGATGAGAGGCGCACATACTCGGCATCGACTTTTACAAGCTTATGGACAGCGATCCATGAAAAGAGGGCTCCAATTCTAATTCATCCATGGTTCCGTAGTTACCAACCTGGTTCATCAAGGTAGTTTATCGGGCCCATCCAGTCCTGAATGCGCTAAGTAGTGCTTGAAGATGGAGCCCCTGTCTGTACACTTGAGTTGTCTCAATTGTGTTGAACGGAATCAGGGCTAGGCCGAAGAGCATGAGCACTACAACATCCATAAGCAGTACAACCATTGCTCGTCTCGCATGATAACCCTCGTTGCCTTCAACATGGTCTTTCCCCCTACGTCATCAATTACTGTAGCTAAATGTTACAGTTCCATCAAAAGCCTACTCCTCCTCCGCCCCCAGCCAACACTTAGTAGAGCAGTAGCAAAGGTGGTCACAAACAATAGATGGAACGTATCCTGCCAACGCAGGTATGAAGCTAGGTTTCGCATGAAAGCCCTGACGATGCCTTGCACTAAAGGTACTTCCTCCAGAGCATCTGATAAACTAGGCGAAACATTATAGTACCAACGTATTAGGATACGACCAACTTCTGTTGTCTGTAACTGATCATCTCTAAAACTTCTGAATACATCTAGGTCTGGATCCTGATCATCAAAGAAAACGGAAGATATGAGGCAGCGCCGACGTACAACCTCTGCATCTGCCCTCTCTTTTTGAGAGATTGATTTTGTGAAGTAAATCGTATCACTAGGCCCTGTGCCCATGAAAGTCTGTCCCGGACGAATATTCAACACTTGAATCTCTGACTGCAAGCTATAAGGAGCCTTTTCATCGCGAGATGAGAGCTCAATTCCAAGGATATTGCGATCTACATCAATTGTTCCAAAAGATAACTCGTAATCTGCTACTCCTCGGTTCATGGAAGTTAGAATTTGGTTTCCCCGAGAAGTGCGAAGCTCAACTAAACCACTTTCATTGACGAGAAGACGGTGCAGGTTTTCATCTGATGCATCGTTTGGCTCTTGAAAGTTTATCGTATGTGCCAATTGCAGCTCATTCGTGATTCTTTGCATGGCCAAATGGATGTCGGCCTGAACATCAGCACTGACTGTTCCAGAGACAAAAGACCGATCCGCGAAGAAATACAGGCTAAAGCCCCCCGCGATAACCAGTCCAACCAAGGCTAAAGTCACCATGAGTTCAATCAGCGTAAAACCAGCGGTTCCCGTATCCTTGTATCTCACGTTAATCTCCCCTACCCTTCGGTAAAAAGGATACAAAATCTCCAACTCGCACAACTAGACCTTCGATACCGGTGTTACTACCTCCACTCCAAACTCTAAGATTCGGCATCTGCTTATGAGTGGAAACTTCCGGAGACGTTTTCGCATAGGATTCTGATGCTAAGCTTTTTTCCATTTCACTTCGTAACGTATACAGCTCTTGCATACGTGTTCCAGCCCATTGGATACGCTGTACACTTGAGACAATGAGAGGAGCAAAAGCAACAGTAAGCATTGTAATAATAGCAATAGCCACAACAACCTCTAACAACGTGAAACCACTTTCCGAATCGGTTACTCCTTTCACTTCTTCACCACCTTATTCCCAAACAAATGTACCCGTACCTTTGAACGGATTGCTACGGCTTTCTGAATCAGGTATCGGAATCAGAGAATCTGCTGCAAGATTCGACAGATCTGTATCATCCTTGAAGTAAAATGCTCCCTTTGCAAGGTTCTTTGATGTGTTCTTGACCTTCAGAACTTCCAGCACTTTTTTTGAAATACCACCCAAGAATCCCCAAGAATAATTCTGTTTGCTTACTGTGCCATGGTCGAAATACACTGTACCGTATTTTGCAGTAGGATCTTCTGCCCCTATCTCGAATCCCAATATCCCCATCCCATCGGGAACCTTCAATATTACGGAATATATTCTATCAGGATAAGTGATTATGAAAGGCTTAGAACTTGGGAGATTCGACACAATCACCTCATCGAAGAAGATGGTTTCAGCACAAACAACAACATTTACTCTTCCATTGCGGCCGCTACCGATGTTATGTCCCAAAATCATGGGACTCTCAAAAACTATTGCAGGTGCTTCAAACTGTACAGTGACGACCTCAGATTCACCCGGGAGAGTATTGTCAACGTGTAAGGGGTTGTTAGAAGCGCGGTTGTCAGTCCGCATAATCACAGGTTCTTCGGCAAACGCATTTGACATTTGAATTGTTCCATATCGTTCTGAATACCACGCAAGCGAAGGATCATGCCCAAAAAGATGTGGATATGTAGTCGCTGTGGCGGTTCGACTGACTCCATCAACTACGCTCGTAGCGACTATTTGTGTAAGCCCATCGCGCAGGGAATCCTGTGGATCATCTATTATTGAAACCACTACATCTACATAACCGAGATAGTCGCTGGGCTCAGTTAATTGAAAGTGACCAGAATCGCGGTTATAGTAAATCCGCTCCATCACTCCAGCGGGCTTCTCTCCAACAGATTCCTCTAGCCAAGCGGCCATTACAATCTCAGCCCCAGCCCGAGCCAAGAATAGAGCTTGAATATCTTGTTCTGTCCTTTCAACCCGCTTAAGTTCAGCCATACTATATTGCCACAGCGTACCCCCAAAAAGCGCGAGGACCACGATGAGCATCAGAGCGACACCTATAGCCATCATACCTTGTTCGTCTCTTAGTCCCATTATGGTCCCCTCCCCTTGGTTCTCGACAAGATGCTCCTCGGTGTCACCGACTTTGGGTAATACAACATGGATTCCAGTTAAATTACAAAGTACAAAACCAGTGCAGCCACGGCCATACTTGGACCAAAGGGTATAGGAGTTCTTCGGTCCTGCTTTGTTATGTAAAGATACAAAATGCCTCCAATGCTGCCAAGGAGTGAAGCCCCAAAAAGTACGAAAAAGACTGCCTTCCAGCCCATAAACGCCCCAATCATGGCCATTAACTTCACATCACCCATTCCCATTCCGCCTCGGGAAATCAGGGCAATGAGTAACATCAGCACAAAACCAACTGCTGCTCCAAGCACACTAGACCAAAATGAAATTGTCAGGCCTAAGAGTGCCAAGAGCAGGCCTAGAGCTGTCCCCGGTAGGGTCAGAACATCAGGCAGTAATTTGTGTTCTAAGTCAATCAAGGCCAAGATAAGAAGTAGCGAGAAGAAAACCAGACCGATAACGAGCTCCGATAGCAACGAGCTCTTCCAAGCGATCAAGGCGAAGCTCAAACCCGTTACAAACTCCACCAGTGGATAACGCCACGCAATTGCTCCTCCACACTCCTTACAGCGCCTCTTCTGCCAGAAAAAGCTAAGCACAGGGACTAATTCGCTGGCCCCTAGTCTGTGGCCACAATGGGGACAACTAGACCCCGGTTTGATTAAGGACAACTTGCGAGGCACGCGATAAATAACCACATTATAAAAGCTACCTAAGACTAGACCAAAGACAAATAGCCAAAACATAAGAAAAAACTCCATGCTGCAACCTCTTCCTTAACCACTACGAATGCGACACCATTCAGTAACCCTTAACGTAGCTACTCCACTTAGCTACGGTTCAGTACTGTACTTAATGACTGTAGCCCATGTATCCGTGAACTCCCCTTTGTCTTCGAGTTCTGCGTTGAAGAGGTGAACTGATAGCTCTTTATAGTTTGCAGGTGGAAAACTCTTTGCCAAACTGACCTTGTAGCCCACAAGCAGCGCTCCTGACTTTTCTTGGCTACCAAATGCAAGATCATATGTAACCCGATCTACAGGCAAGAACAGGCTTGCATCAGATGTCCCTTGCTTTCGCCAGATGCCTCGCGGATCGCTATATAGAATCTTCTCATTCTCAGTTAACATCGGAACTTCTTCTAGCGAAGAAAAGAGCTCCACGTCATAGGCGAACCGAAATTCCCGGGGAAGAAACTCCAATAAGTAACGCTCCTCTTGCTGGACAGTCGACTGATCCATCCCTCGAGAATATAGCGTTACTCCCAGTCTGTAGGTGCTGTAGCCTAGTGACAGCACTAAACCTACTAATGCTAACGCGATTAGAAGTTCCACCAAGGAGTAGCCTTCTTCATATCTTCTCAACCCGCGTTTCACCCCATCACCTACCCTTACAGATCTACCGGGCCTTAAACGTACTGAGCTTCAGTTCACGTTCTGCACCAAGTCCAGTTCGCCAGGGTAGCTTAACCGTATATAGCGTTCCCTCGTGTTCGTTCAACGTCCAAGGCTCCCGAAAAACACCATCTTCTTCTCCCAATGATTCGTCCACAAGAGCTCTATCCAGTAGATTTTGAGCCTCTATGAGTGTAGAGTGGTGATTTCCAGCTCCCTGTATGGAACTAACAGACGAGCCGAATACTGACGAGAAGACAGCTGCTACAACCCCAAGAATCACTACGGCTATTAGGATCTCGGTCAAAGTGAAACCACTTTGACCCCTTCTTATCAACAACCCAATCTCACCTCTCATGCCAGGTCCCTGCTGAATAACCGAGAACATGGGGAAGTACTACCAGTCCCTCTTCGAAGCTTGAGGCCTGGCCAACTAGGGGATCGTCATCGGATAGGGGCCTCAACTCTCCTATGATCTGCTGATCCTTTAGGAGAGTTCCGTCCGCAAAGAGAAAATACCCTCTTGAAACTGGGTAGGACTTGTTCTCGCTGTTCGCATAGACTCTATCACCAAAGTACACGATGCCATGTTGTATGCCATCGATGGTTGTAACAGAGTTCAGAGCCCTAAGAACCAGCGTACCAGCTACGTTTACTTTGGCATGGAAAGAAACGAAATCACTCCTGAGCGTCAGCGTCTCTTTATTCTTTACCTCCAGCTCCGTCATTTCTCCAAACTTCATGGCTGGTGCCTCTAAGAAATGGTCACCGTCTGTCATGATTTTATTGCTCGTTGCCTTAAGAATAACGGGATTATCGCTTGTTAAGGGTAGCACACTAAACCTCAGCGTTTGAACATTATTGTCCCCGTCCTTTTGAAACCAGCCAATCTCTGAAGCATAGTCAACAAGTGGCTGCACTTGGTCAACCTTTACGGACAACCTGATCGTCTCTTCTACGTCCGTTCTGCGCCCACTAATCCCTGTAGATAGAATGTCGATACGATAATGGTCACTTAGATCCGCCGCCGTCTCAAATGTCACCCTATAGGACCCCGCATCTGGAATGGAACCGCACAAAGGAGTATCCAACTTCAGCTCGCTAAACTCCTTTCCTTTTGCTGATTCTCCCTCTAGAAACTTGAGGCCAACCTCTAAACCAGTACGCGCCAAATAATGAGCCTGAACGTTCTGTTCTTGTCTCAAGGACTGGCTCATCTCTAGAGTCTGCATCTGAACAATGGACGTGCCCAAGATCAACAGCACAACAACAACCATGAGCACCGTCACCATAGCAAATCCTTGTTGATCACGCATGGTCGTCCACTCCTCTTGGTCAATACACAAAATGGTGCGTCACGCCGAAGAAGGCCTTCGGCGTGGTTAGGTTGGTTTAGTTCATAAAACTTCTACCAGATACTTGCATCCTCGGTACAATCAGAGCGCTTATACAGCGCTGCCACGAATAAGGTCGGGCTCATGTGGGCAATGAGCGTTGTGCCTGTTCGTCTCTTAGCCGTCACGCGTCCCTCCCGTAAAATCAACGCAACAAGCCGATTATTCTTCTACAGCCCCAGGCGTTACTACAATTCGATATTGACCATCGCCTTCCGGAGCAGTGACAGCAACTACGTACGCACCAGCAGGTGCTACCGAGCCTTCACCTTCACCGAACGGATTCGTTGGGATTTCCTGCAAGTATCCTGCTTCCTGTATTACCTCAATGGCAGTCTTGTCCCCGTCCACAGGGGCTTTATTCTCTAGCATCACATACATATTCGCAGCACTAGCTATGATTCGCACGTTTGCGTTATGCGCTGCAGTTTTGGCACGATTCTGCACATTCCCATACTGCTGAATACCGACACCAGCTAGAATCCCCAGGATAACTACAACAATCATCAATTCAACAAGGGTGAAACCCTCTTGCTGTTTGAGCATCTTCCTGATTTTCTTCAACATCTTTATTCCTCCTTAGTTACGCGTTCTTGTTACTAAAATACATACTGCATCCGCAAACCTAAACGGGGCTTAACTGGCTTGTCCTTTTCTAAAGCCCACAAGATATGCGGTTCAAGCCTAAACTGCTCCCATTCTAAAGGTACTCCGAAGACCACCTGCGGAATCCACCTCTGATCACTCAAGAGATCAATTTGACCACGTGCCGACAAAAACGCTAAAGAATACTGCAGATATCCTGTGACACCAAACTGACCCTCACTATAAATCGCTCCAAGTCCCCCCTCAACGTGCCGAGACCCCACACTCACCCCCCCTGCTAGTCGTTCCTTCGCAAATTCAACCCAGTAACCTTGATCATAGTCCTCTTGGCTTTTCTGGCCGGTCACTGGGTCTGGGTAAAAAAATCTTGGCGTACCACACCCTGACCATCCTCCACGATACGCGGGATGACAAAGATCGTCATCTCAGTACTGTTCTTCTTCGTCTCCTTCCACTGGAAAAGCCTCCCTAGGACTGGTAACTGAGACAAAAAGGGAATCTGCCTAATGGTTTCGTTTTCTTGTTCTTGCAGCAAACCCCCAAGCACAAAGGGTTGTCCATTCTTGACGCGAACAGTGGTCTCTGCCTCACGCGTCCTGATGGTTGGATAACTTGTGTCTGAACGGTAGATAAATGTGCTAACCTCTGGTTGAACCAGGATTGTTATATAGTCATCATCGGCGATCCTAGGCGTAACCTTGAGATTGATGCCAGACTCTAGAAACTCCATGGTGCGACTACCATCCGGTCCGTCTAGAACAATCGGTACCCGATCTCCCACGAAAATACTGGCTTCTTTGCCGTTCAAAGTGGCGATCTGGGGATTGGCTAAGATCTTTGCTTCTCCCTCGTTCTCAAGGGCCCTCAGGGCCAAAATCAGCTCCCAAGGCTCCCACTCGAGCTCAAAGAACACGGGAGCGTCGCCACCGCCCAAAAACGAAGGCGTGCCTTTCCAATCAATTCCGAGCTCGCGCATTCCCTCCAAGGAGGTTTCTTGTACCCAGACCTCCAAAACAACTTGTGGCGCGGGCTGATCAAAATCAACCATAAAGAGATCGACTTCCGCTAACTCTTGATCAGTCCCCCGGACAGTCAGACTCTTTCTCTCTTCATCCAGCTGAATCATCGATCCGTCAATGAGTAGCGCAAGGGCCGCCCTAGTGGCTTCAGGTTCAGCATAATCCAGACGATAGACCTTGAGGCGCTCTAGACCTTGGTTTATGGTAGCAACCACTAGGGAATGCTCACTTATTTCTACCCGGAGTGGCACCAACTGGCTAATCTGCTTAATGAGCTCTTCCGGGTTTCGATTGCGCACATCCATAATGAGATTCATGTTCTCGATGGCTGGATCTGCCACTAAATTAAGGTCTAGCTCCTCACTTAAGTCTTTAAAAATATCCAAAAGTGAGCGACCCTTCTGTGGAGTCTTTTCGCCCACGACAGAGTTGTCTAGGGCAAAAATCAACTCCTCCGCCCGATCCAAGACATCTCTAGTACCATGCAAGACCACCAAGCCGCCTTGGGGCTGAACATAGACATCGGAACGTGGCATCACAAGCTGCAGAGCCTCCAAGACCTCTGATGACCCAATCTGGGTAGTCTGCACATAGCGCACTTCTTTATCCTCTGGTACTCCCACTAAAAGCGTATTTCCCTCTAGACGATATGGATAACCACTATGCTGGGAAATCAAGTCTAAGGCTCCCTTAAACGTCACTCCCTGCAAATGGAAGGTTCCTTGTCCTGTGACCGAAGGATCTACCAAGACATTGAAGCCTTGGCTCTCGCCTAAAACTGTAAAGATCTGAGCAAATTCGACCTGGTTGAAGGTTACATCAAGCTCCTCGGCCAAAAGCCCGCCGCTAACAAGAAGGATCATAAGCAAAGCACAACTGAGAATTTCTAGTCTCTTGCGGCTGGTCATGGCTCTACCTCCCTATCCTAACTAAAAAGCTACGCTGGCCTTGCGTGAATTCTACAGCCCCATCAGCAATCGAAGAAGCCATCCAACCAGCTAGAGTATCTCCAAGCTTGAGCAAGGTCGTGGTTTCCTGGTACTCCACAAGGATCACGGTCTGATCCTGGTTTGTTAAGATCCCTTTCAGAACAAACTGGGGGTAATCATATTCTTGAAGCAAGGCTACTACCTGTTCCCATTCATCCGCGGTGGTGCGGCCTGTAAGCTTGCCAAGACTCTCATCCCAGCCAAACTCTCTTTGGGGCAAGTGCCTCCGCACAATCTCCAATAGCGTTATTCCATCGGCATAAAGCACGTTGGCTGCATGCAAAGGTAAGTTATCCTCAGGGGATATCTCCTTGATCACCGGGGGCTCCGCCTGTACCGGGATGGCAACACCCGATTTCGCTTGCCGGTCGTACTGCCTAAGCACCTGTTCGGCCAGTTGTAGATCACTGGTCAGACCAAAAAGAACCACTAAGTCCAGTTCTGGATCTACATAGCTTTTTACGCTTGGCACCACTAAGGAAATCAAATTTCGTGCCGCTTCCACATCAACATGTTCCAGCGAGACAAAACTGAAATCCTCGGTGCCAAACTCACTCTTGAGGCGGGCTTCACTGGCAATAATTAAGGTGTTACCCATGAGCTTGTAGCGATAGCCTGTGGTGCGGGTAACTAGATCAAGAGCTTCCTCCATGGGTAGATCATGTAAGACAAAACTGACCTCCCCCGAGACAGACGGATCCACTAGAACATTATAGCCGCCTAACTGGCCTAAAATCTGAAAAACGTCCACCAAAGGTGCTTGCTTAAACTCCATATTCACTCGTCCTTGCCCTAAGGCCGGAGTAAAAGCACTTCCTAAAACCACGATTAAACATAATGCGAGTACCAGTTTCCATCGAGCCCTCATCTTCTCAACCCCCTATAGTCAATTTCAAATCTACTCCATCTATATCGAGATAGACTCCATTACTCGAAATCTCCCGCACCGCTGCTTCCCCAAGACGATCTCCCGCCCTCAGCCAATACTGCTTGCCCTCCTTAGAGACTAAAGCACTCCTCTGGCTTTGAAAATCCACAATCCCCAAAACCTGCACTTGCCTGCCTAGGTATTGACTTATAATTTCGAAAGGGAGACCAAATGCCTGAACCGGCAAATCTACCAGGTCTTCCCGGGTAAGCTTGGCGAGTTCTAAGCCTGTCGCTGGGGCATGATCGAGCATGAAGACCTGTAAATCAGCTGTTAACTCCAGATGGAAGAGGCCTCTACCAATATAACCCAAACCTACCTGGGTTACCTTGAGGGATTGTAGAACCTCTTGAATATGTAAAAGGTACGCAAACACCTTTTCACTACCCTGCACGGCCATGACCAGAGGAATAATTCCCGTTTCGCTTCCTTGCTCCGACTTTACGGGTACATGATCGAGAGACGCAATGTCCAACCCATAGTATGCACTAAGAGTTCTCAGGCCTTCTAGTACCTCAGGCAGGTCATATTGGGATGGAATATATTTGGCCGATGTGAGGAGTTTATCTTCGATTTGCCTCTGCCCAGCTTCTAATTGCGGTATTTGTTCCACAATTCTCAGAAGAAGCTGTTCATTTTGAACCAGCTGACTAAGCTGTTCCTCAAGCTCCCCGGCTTTCTTGCGTGCTGGTAAATAGAAGCCAGCAAAAATCACCGCGGCGGTCAAGAAAAGAGCGGCAAAGACTACACCCTGCCAAGAAAGCTTCTCTCTAATCGAGCGGAGATTGACCATAATCCCTCACCCCCTTAACCTCAATACCAAAGATAATGAAATCCGTTTGCTCCGCTGGATGAGCAAAACTGAGGGTAGACTCTTCGCTTCGTTCGTTTAGGAAATTCAGGTATCTAGATACGCTCGTCATATCCTTGGTATAACCCACGATTTCAACCTGTGAGCTCTCCCACACTAAAGCCTCAATCCAAAGACTCGGGAAGGGCTTTTCGAGAAGGGAAGGCAGCAAAACGGCCGATTCATGCTCCTCGGCTAAAAGCTCTTGATACGCCTTCTCCCTTGCTTCGAGCTCAGCGAGTTCCTGCCTTAAGCGATTGACTCCTTGAACTTGGGCTTGGAGTGCCTCTTCCTTAGACAAGGCCTTCTCATAGACCATGGTCAGATGATCCACCCTGGCGTTTTCTCGCAGCGTCACAAATCCCGCCGCCCCCAATAGCAAAAGGACAAGTAACCCAACAATAAACTCTGGACGTACTGCAGACTGCTTTAGGGGCCTTTCTTCCTTAGGCAAGAGATTAATCTTCATTACCTCAGCCCCCTTAACCCTAAAGCTAAGGCAGAACCATAGCAACTAAACCTGTCAGGACGTAGGACTTCGAAGCTGAGGCGCAAATTCTCCATATCCTTCAGCAAGCGGACAGGCAAGTCAACCTCTTCTTCAAGCATGTCACCTAGACCACGCAGATCCGCTACATCCCCGAGCAATACCATCGTATCAAGCATACTGCGGAAACTTGTAGCCCTCTCCTGGGCACGAACAAAATCAAGGGTCTGCAATACGGAGCCCACAAATTGCTGCACCGTTGCCCTAAGTACCCGTTTATTGCCACTGCCCTCTAAGAGCAGAAAATCTAGATCCTCTTTCGTGATTAAGGCCCGTGCTTCTTCAGGTGTACACTGGAAGGCTTCCTCCACACCCTGCCTAAAGTTGATAGCTCCAAGGGGTACTGTACGGAGAACCCTAAAAACGCCGCTTAAAGCCACCTGAATGATGGTCTGTTCCTCACTAATCTCCACAAAAACTCGGCGACCTCCGCCCTCTAAGAGATCTTCCCAGCCAAAGGCTGGCATATCAACGGCTTCTAGGCTCAAACCTGCGGCCCGAGCGGCATGAATAAAGGGGAGCACGTGCTGGCGGGGACAGGCTACCAAGACCACTTCAAGCTCCTGATCATCTTTGTAGTTGATAAAATAATCAAAGTAGACTTCGTCTAGGCCCTTGACTGGAAAAGAAACTAATTCTGGTACTTCAAACTCCAAGGCCTTCTCTAACTCACGCTTGGTCATGGAGGGAAAACGATGGGTCTTAACTGTAACCCACGAACTTTTCACTCCAAGGACAGCAGATCCCGGAGAGATATTCTGCTCTTTGAGCAAGCTCTGTAGGCCTTTGGACAAATCGCTTAGACTCGTAACTTTTCCGTCCACAACCGTTCCCGGGGGAAGTGCCCTCCACCCCAGCTTTGTGACCACATTGGCTCGGCCTTTTCGCGTAATTTCAGCTACCTTAATCCCCGAAAAGCCAATATCGATCCCTATGACTTTCTTGGGCACACCATCACCCCCTAAATTGCCGTTACCATTTGCATCATGGGTAAGTAAACAGACATCAAGATAAAGAGCACAACCACTGCTAAAACCAGCATAACCACGGGCTCTAGGAGTTTGGTGAAACTCGCCACTGTGTAGTTCACTTCCCGATCGTAATAATCGGCCAACTGCACCAGGACGGTCTCTAAATTACCCGTTTCTTCACCAACCGCTACCATCTGCACTAACATGGTGGGGAACACCTTATGTTCCCCTAAGGGAACACTAATGCCCTGGCCTCGCTCCACTCCGACGGTTGCCGCACCCATAGCCCTTTTTATAACCACATTATCCATCAAACGTTCTACAATCTCTAAAGTGGGAACCATGGCTATACCACTACTCAAAAGAAGACTCAGTGTACGGCAAAAGCGGGAGAACACCACCATTTTTTGCATCTCTCCCACAACAGGTAGAGAAAGCTTAATTGTATCTCTCACCAAGCTCCCCTGTTTGGTACTGAGGTAGTAACGCAGTCCAAAAACGATGGCCACAATAATACCAATCACGATGTACCAGTTAGTCAGCATCCAATCTCGAGCATTTAGAACCGTCATGGTTATAGCGGGGACTTCCACACCAAAACCGGCAAAGTTTCGCACAAGCATGGGCAGGACCACAAAGAGCAAGACCAAAACCATGAGCAAAGACACGGCCGAGATAATTCCGGGATACATCAACGCTTCGGTGATCTTCTTTCTAAGCTCATCTTCCCGCTCGTAATAAATGGCGAGGCGGTCAAAGATCTCAGGCAAGGAACCGGTGACCTCCCCCGCTTCTACCAGGTGAACAAAGACGTTAGGAAACACCTGCCGGTGCTTCTCGAGAGACTTCGTAAAGCCTGTTCCACTAGCAACATCCAGTCTAATGGTCTGGAGTACCTGACCAAAAGCGGGCTCCGCCGCTTGCTGTTCCAGGAGCTCTAAGGACTTCACTAAAGTGAGGCCCGTTCCTAGCATAATCGCAAACTGACGGCAAAAGAGGGCGAGATGCTTCGCCTTCAATTTCAACTTTTTCTGAAATAACTGGGTGGGCTCTTTCGCTACCTTCAGGGAGGTTACAATATAACCCTCCTTGCGGAGCTCACCAGCCGCGGCTGCTTCGCTCTCCGCTTGAACCACTCCCTCCACAGCTTGTCCACTGCGAGTTCGACCCTTGTAGGCAAACCGCGTCATTAGGCACCACCTACCTTGTTAGATCATAGTCCTTACGATACAAAACGGAGTCATCGACCAATCCTTTGCGCACCAGTTCCTCGAAGGAACTCGTCATGGACTGCATCCCAAAGCGGGCACCGGTTTCAATCATCGAAGGAATCTGGTGGGTCTTTTCTTCCCTAATCATATTACGAATGGCTGCGGTGCCGAGCATTACCTCTACAGCCGGAACCATACCATTTCCATCCCTACAGGGAAAGAGTTGCTGCGAGACAACGGCTTCCAGAACGGTACTAAGCTGTACCCGAATCTGCTGTTGACTTTCTGGAGGAAAAACATCGATCACTCGATCAATAGTCTTGGCTGCACCCTTGGTATGCAAGGTGGAAAGCACAAGGTGACCCGTCTCTGCTGCCGTAAGAGCAATGGAGATCGTCTCTAAATCACGCATCTCGCCCACTAAAATCACATCAGGATCGGAACGCAAGGCCGAACGAAGGCCATTAGCAAAGGATTTCGTATCAATCCCCACTTCCCTCTGGTTCACGACACAGCCCTTGTGTTGGTGGAGAAACTCTATGGGATCTTCGAGTGTAATAATGACACCTTTGCGCTCTCGATTAATAATATCGATCATAGAGGCTAGGGTGGTTGATTTCCCACTACCTGTAGGACCTGTAACTAAGACCAAGCCATCCCTTAGGTGAGCCAAATCGTGGAGAATTTCTGGTAAACCCAGGTCCTCTATGGGCTTAATGACAGGACTGATCACCCTCATGGCTAAGGTGAGAGAACCCCTTTGACGAGACAAGTTACAACGAAAGCGACCAATTCCCTTGATACCATAGGAAAAATCGATTTCACCTTCCCGTTCCAAATCTCCGCGCTGATTGTCAGTAATGATGGGACGCACCATCTGCTCAATGTCTGCGGGCATGAGCCGATTGTAACCTTCGATAGGCCTGATCGTACCAAAAACCCTAATCACTGGGGGCACACCAGCCGACAAATGTAGATCAGAGGCCTTCTCTTCCATCGCTATCTTAACGAGTCCAGTAATGCCCTCGATGAATGTCATTCTTCGCCCCCCATATCTACAGTGTATACTGTCCGAATGATCTCCTCGGAGGTGGTGACCCCTGCAATCAGCTTGTTCACAGCATCGTGCTGGAGCGTTGTCATGCCCCCGCGCAAAGCAATCTCCAAAAGCTCAGCTTCACCAACGTCTGCCTCCACAGCCCGCCGTAGTTCTTTGTTGAATACTAATACCTCAGCAATGGCCGTACGGCCACGATAGCCCGTGTTATTGCAGATAGGACAACCCTTCCCGCGATATACGGTGGTGGGGGGCTCCAGGTTTAAGGACCGTATATACCGGATCAGGAGAGGATCTGTCAGTCGAGATGGCTCCTTGCAATCTCGGCAAATGGTTCGCACCAGGCGCTGGGCCACAATACCAATAATCGTTGAACTGAGAATAAAGGATTCTAGACCCATATTCACAAGGCGCGTGATGGTGGCCACCGCACTATTTGTGTGCAAGGTGGATAGAACTAAGTGCCCGGTTAGGGCCGAACGAACCGCGATTTCTCCCGTCTCTTCGTCTCTAATTTCTCCCACCATAATCACATCCGGATCTTGGCGCAACACTGTACGGAGACCTGTGGCGAAGGTGAGACCTACCTTGGGATTGACCTGCACTTGATTGACGCCATCTAAGCGGTATTCTACAGGGTCTTCCACCGTAACGATATTCTTCTCGGGAGAGTTGAGACGGTTTAAAAAGGCGTATAATGTCGTTGACTTACCGCTGCCAGTTGGTCCAGTAACCAAAATTAACCCTTGGTTCAAGAGCAAGACTTGCTCCATCTTCTGAAGATTTTTCGGTGAAAACCCAAAATCCTCCAATTCCAAGAGGTTGCTGGATTTATGTAGGAGCCGGGCAACAATCTTTTCCCCGTAGACTGTAGGCAAGGAGGAGACTCTCATGTCCACCTCTTGGCCAGCTAGTGTCATCTGAATGCGTCCGTCTTGGGGTTTGCGGCGCTCGGTAATATCAAGTCCGCCCATAATCTTGATCCTCGAATTCACATCGCCCCGCAAGTGCTTAGGGATTTCCATAATATCCCGCAAGAGCCCGTCAATCCGATAACGCACCCTCATACCATGTTCGTGGGGTTCTAAGTGGACATCACTCGCCTTTTGGGTGATGGCCTGTTCCAAGATCAAATTGGCCAACTTCACCCCAGGTGCATCGCCGAGGTACTCCACCTCGTCTGTTTCTTGGGTTTTCTCGTCGTCTTCATAACGGGAAATCAGTTCTTTGGCACTTTGAGCAATATTTCGGGTACGCTGAAAGGCATCCGCGATCTCCCCTTCCGTGGCCACTACAGGTTTGATTATCTTACCGGTCAAGCGCTGCAAATCATCCATGACATTGATATCTAAAGGGTCTGCCATGGCCACAATCAGGACTCCATCTTGAATCTCTATAGGCAGAACATGCTTGGAGACGATGATTGATCCCGGAATTATATCCACAATCTCAGGGGATAGGTAACGCCGATTCAAATCCACCCGATCAATTTTCAAGTGTTCGCTTAAGGCATCCGCAGCTTGGCTCGCGGTCACTAAATTGAGGCGCACTAAGGTGTCGCCGAGACGGTCCCCTGTCCTTTTTTGTTCTTCTAGGGCTGCGGCTAACTCTTGGTCACTAAGTAGTCCTTGATCCTGCAAAATGTCCCCTAGACGCTTGCGCACTCTTCATTCCACCTTCCATGCAAAAAACCGGCGTAAGCAAGGCTCAGCCGGTTGCACTAGCAACTCCACACGAGCCAAGTGCCCACCTACAGCCCGTCCTTCATTGTCTCTGCTAAACAGATTCTGTTTCACTTTCAGTCCTAACGGCCTGTAAATAAAAGGAGCACTCCAAACGCTTCTTTTCCATATTGCATGCCATTTCGTCGAGGACCTTGCCAGTTCCTGCCTTCTGGAGATTATTTTTCTCGCACCCACCACTGCAGTAGTACTTCGCCCAGCAAGAACGGCAAACTGGTTTATTCAGCACATGGGAGTCTTTAAACGAAGTAGATAGTTCCTGATTTTCAATTCCACCCCACACCGTACCTAAAACATAATCACTCTCGCCCACAAATTGGTGACAAGGAAAGAGCTCTCCACTTGGAGCAACGGCCAAGTACTCATACCCAGCCCCACAACCGGATAAACGCTTGTAGAGGCAGGGGCCTTTTTTTAATTCCACATTAAAGTGGAAAAAGTTGAAGCCGTCTCCACTTCGTTGGCGATCTAGGTATAATTCAGCAAGGCGGTCATACTCTTCGAGAATCCTTGGGAGATGTTCTTTGCGAAGAGCGTATGGCTCATTTGCATCGCCCACCACAGGTTCCATCGAAATCTGGTCGAATCCCAAATCATGTAAATGGGCTACATCACTGGCAAAATCCAAGTTATATGCGGTAAAGGTGCCCCTGGCATAGTAACTCTTACCCCGCCTGTTTCGAACGAGCCTCAAAAACTTCGGGATAATGATCTCATAGACCGATCCACGCCTAGAAACTGTTTGCCTCACCCGGTCATTGACCTCTTGACGACCATCAATGCTTAATACCACATTGTACATGTGCTCATTGATGAAGTCTTCAATTTCCGGTGTTAAGCCAATTCCATTGGTGGTAATCGTAAAACGAAAGGTTTTACCATATTTCTCTGCCTCGGCGCTGGCGTAGTCTACAGTTTCGCGAACTACATCCCAGTTCATCAGAGGTTCACCGCCGAAAAAGTCCATCTCCAATTGCTTGCGGTGTTTGGAGTTTTGGATCAAGAAGTCCACCGCGGCCTTAGCCACATCAAGGGACATGAGCTCCCTCTCTCCCTTAAAATCGCCAGTGGATGCAAAGCAATATTCACAGCGCAAATTGCAATCGTGGGCTACGTTAAGGCATAATGCTTTCACAACAGTCTCGGGTCGTGGTGGTGCTTCGGTGAGATCTGAGCTAAAGAGCAAACCTTCTTGTACTAAGGCCAGAAGCTCGTGGCCAATCTCGGTTAGTTGCGGCTCGACCTCAAGCAACTCCTTGAGGTCATCTGGACCGTGAATACGATCATTGTCACAAATCCTTTTAATCAAGGTTAAGGTCTCTCCATCTACAACATGCACTGCACCGGAGTTACCATCGACCACCAAATGTTGACCACCTTGACTAAACGTATGAACACATACCTTGTCAAACAACACACTACCTCCTGGCTCCAACTCTACTTCTCACAGGCCTGGTTGCCAACGGTGCAAGATGTCTTACAGGCTGATTGACAAGATGTCTGGCACTCTCCACAGCCACCAGTTTTTAGGGTTTCCTTTAGTGCCGTACCACTTAATGTGCGAATGTGTTTCTTTTTCATCTGCATTAGTCCCTCCACTTAGTCTTACATTACATTCCAATTATAGTCTTTCTACGTTAAAGATCAAGGTTCCTGCTATATGGAAGCACAAACTAATTTTCCCAATTATGGGCAGGACATTTGCCCGTTAAGGACGTATTAGTAGAATATTAGCGCAAGGCGAAGGAGTGACCTCATGACGACTCGCGATGACAAGCAGAAAAAAACGAATAAGAAAGATCGTAAGCTCCTCCATGGACTGAACCTCAAACTGAGGGGAAAACTTATTTTAGCCTACATGGTCATAGCCCTTGTTCCACTTATTGCCCTCACGGGAGTTGTTATTATCCAGACTCAAGGGGAAGTCACCGCTTTAGTGGATACCAATCTGCGTGAGCAAACCCAACGAATAGCAGAAGCCGTCGATGGCTCCATCAATCAGCTCACAAAAGATCTTAACGGGCTGGCTATTAACCCTTCCGTTGAGCAAATGGTTGTTATTAGACCCGCAAACATTGTCCGAGAGCTGGGCCTTGAAGACAAGACGGTAGATGAGATGGAAGCCATTATGGATGAAACGAGAAATCTAGAGATCAATGCCCGTACCCAAGAGTTCCTCCAAACCACCGTCTCTGATTTTCGTTCTTTTTCGGAGCTCATCGTGGTGAATCTAGATGGTATGGTGCTAGGGGCAACAGAGCGCCCCAACCGCTTTATTCATAGTAATGAACCTTGGTTTCAGTATGCCTTAGAGCATACTACATATATTGGAGATATACAGCAGTTACCCGGGAAGGACGAGGCAGGCATAGTGCTCGCCACTGTCATTAACCGTACCACAACGGGGAAACCAGCTGGTGTGATCCGCGGCCTTGTTCCCCTTGGATTTTTCACCGAGGGCTTAATGGCCATCATTGACAGGATCGACCATGGCGAACTTCAGTTGATTATCGCAGACAAGGTTGTGGCCAGTATCAAGGACGGTACTGAAGGCGCTTCCTTGAGCTTGTTTTTGGATGGAAACAATCCAGCTCCCATCGCCCTCGGGCAAGGCTCAGATTTTGGGCAGGATAGTTTGGGTCAAGAATCCATTACCGCATCTTCTGGTCTGAGCTTTAGAAACCCTGAAGCAGAAACCTTTGATTGGGAATTCCGCATCGCTCAGCCCACAAGCTTTGCTTTAGCCCTTACTCAAAGACTTACGACTATCGGTGCAATTGGAATTGTGTTAACGGCTCTTTTGATTGCCATCGTCGCTCTTCTACTGGCCAACAGTATTGCAGGCCCCATCAAGCAGCTTACGGAGCATGCCAAGGGAGTGGCCGAAGGGCACTTGCGTCAATACAAGGACAAACGGCAAAGACGGGACGAAACTGGGGATCTAACCCAGGCTTTCAACGGCATGACAAGCCAACTTGCCCGCCTCCTCCACCGTATTCGTACCGCAAGCAATGAATTGGCCACATCCAGCCAGGAGATTAGCGCTGGCATGGAGCAGATGGCCGCAGGGACGCAAAACCAGATTCAAGACATTCAAAGTGGAACGGACCAGATTGAGGAAATGAACCGGGCCATGGTGGAAATCGATCGAAGGGCAGGTGAAGCCCTGCAATTATCGAAAAACGCCACCGGAGAAGCCACTAAGGGTCAAGAACAGGTCAAGGCCGCAGTGGAAGGCATGGACCATATCAAGACCTCTGTGGATGGTCTGGGGGAACAAACGGAGGAAATCGCCAAGATTCTTGGCTTTATTCGAGACATCGCCGAGCAAACCAACCTCTTAGCTCTTAATGCATCCATTGAAGCAGCCAGAGCTGGAGAGCAAGGTCGCAGCTTTGCGGTTGTCGCTCAAGAAGTCGGCGAACTTGCCGCCCGCTCCCAGAAGGCCACAGCAGAAATTGATCAAGTCTTGCGACGTATCCGCAGTGAGACTCTGCGCTCCATAGCCAGTGTGGAAGATGGGCAAAAGCAGGTGTTGGAAGTACAAAGCGCCCTCCAGGAAATCACACGGGCTGCCCAGGATACGGAAATCCTAATTCAGGAGATCGCCAGAGAATCCATTGATCAGACGGGACGCACGAAAGAAGCGGTTGCCCTTTTCGAGGCCATTGGCGAAGTGACAGAACAGACGGCAGCAGGTGCGGAGCAAACCGCTGCCTCCGCCCAGAATCTAGCGGAGCTCGCACAGCAGCTCCAAGACATCATCGCCAGCTTCCAGCGTTAGATGTATCCATCAAAAAAGGTCTCTCACCTGAGAGACCT
>DIPH01000004.1:0-54913 GCA_002424045.1 Firmicutes bacterium UBA5493
GTCAAATAGCCTGGGGAAAAACAAAAATGCACAATTAATCAAGGACGAGGCTGACCGCAACCAGATCAACCTCTACATGATGACCAAGCAGATTGGTCGCAATCCCAAGGTGGCAGAAAAAATTGCCGAAGTAGGCATTAAAAAGGCAGTAGCAGTAGATCCTTGGGAGGCCCTGTCCTTGGCTAAGCATGGAATTAGAATAGGAAATGTAGGGCACTTGGTACAGGTACCATCTGCTATGATTGCAGAAGTCTTGGCCGTAAACCCCGAAGTTGTAACCGTATTTTCAGTAGAAAAAGCCCAGCAGATTTCTTTAGAGGCCACAAAGCAGAACAAGGTACAAGATATATTGTTGAAAGTTGTGGATCCTGAAGACTTCATTTATGAGGGACAAGAGGGAGGAGTTTCCCTAGCGACACTTGCAGTTTCGGCCCGTGAGATCATGAAGTATCCTGGGGTGAATATAGTCGGAGTTACTGCCTTCCCTTGCTTTTTGTACAATGAGGAGAAACACATAGTTGAAGGCACGCCAAATTCAAGGACTTTGATCCAGGGGGCAAGACTCTTAGAAAAGGAACTTGGCTTAAACCTGACGCAGATCAATGCACCTAGCGCTAATTCGGTGACTTCCATATCGATGATCAAAGAGCTAGGTGCAACACATGGAGAGCCAGGTCACGCCTTTACGGGTACCATTCCCATTAACTCGCAGCACGATCAGCCTGAAACTCCAGCCTTAGTTTACGTCAGCGAAATATCCCATTGTCTTGATGGAAAGGCGTATGCCTTTGGCGGTGGGTTTTATCGCAGAGGCAACGTGAGAAAGGCCATGGTAGGATCTAGCTTCGAACAAGCTTTGGGCAATGTACTAGAAGTAGCGAAGGTATCCCCTTCGAGCATCGATTACTATGGCGAATTGATGCTTAAAGGCCATCAAGTGCGTGTAGGTGATACAGTAGTTTACGCCTTTAGAACCCAAATTTTCGTGACTCGATCGGAAGTAGCCGTGGTGGAGGGAATAGGCGCAGATGATCCGCGAATTGTAGGAATCTATGATAGTCTTGGCAATTTACTCAGGTAAAGGTGATCGAATGAAGCGGGCGATATTGGTAGTTGTGGACAGCCTAGGAATAGGGCAAATGGATGACGTTGTTGAGTGCAGACCTCAGGATGTGGGGGCAGATACCTTTCGGCATATTTTGGATACGATCAGAGAAATCGAGATACCGAATTTTGAAAAGCTCGGAATTAACAAGCTCCTTCATCATAAGAGACTACAGAATATAGATAATATGGGAAGCTATGGTATCCTAAATCTTGAGCATCAAGGTGCAGATAGTTATCTGGGGCACCAAGAAATCATGGGTAGCAAACCGAAAGAGCCATTGCTGGTACCCTTTTCTTTCTACAAAGACATGGTGGTAGAAAAGCTGATTAACGAAGGACATAAGGTAACATGTCTTGAAAAAGACAGACCCTACATTCTCGTTGATGACTTCGTGATTGTGGCGGATAACATTGAAACGGATTATGGGCAGATTTACAATGTGACAGGCCCCCTGGATGATATTTCCTTCGACAAAATTATCGAGATTGGCGAAAAGGTTCGATCCGTCGTAAAAGTTAACAGAGTCATAGCCCTTGGAGGCGAAGGGGTCAGCCTAAGTCGAATTTTAGAGAGCATCGAAGAGAGAGATGATGGCCTGGTAGGCGTTAATTCGCCAAAATCAGGGGTATATAATCAGGGCTATTTGAGCAGACACTTAGGCTACGGGGTCAATCCACAGACTCAAGTAAGCACCTTATTAGCTAAAAGTAACTATGAGGTTATCCTAATTGGAAAAATGCAAGATGTAATAGAATGCGAACATGCCACGAAGATTCCAAAAGTAGATACGGAGCAAGTGATGACATCTATTATAGAAGTCATGCAACAAGCAACAACGGGGATGATTGCGGCTACGGTTCAAGAGACGGATCTTGCTGGCCATGCACAAGATCCCCAGAAGTATGCAGAGAAGCTCATGATCGTTGACAAGTATCTCGGGGACATTATCGAAGGGATGAACGATGAAGATATGCTTCTTGTCACAGCCGATCATGGCAACGATCCCACCATAGGATTTAGGCAACACACAAGGGAGAAGACATTCTTATTAGTGTATGGAAGAAAACTCAGGCCTGTAGATTTGGGAGAAAGAAGCACGCTGTCGGATATAGCGGCTACCATTGCAGACTATTTTGGTGTGGGTAACACTGAAAACGGCAGTAGTTTTCTGAACATCATCATGGTGTCCTGAGACAATTTATCCGGTATTCATAATTGAAACACGATTGAGGAGAGAGATTATGGAAAAAGTTGCACTTGTTATAACTGCAGCTTCAGGTCTTCATGCTAGGCCAGCTGGTCTTTTTGTGAAAACAGCGGCGCAGTTTGTTTCGAGCATAAAAATTTCTAAGGGCGAAAAAGAAGTCAATGGAAAGAGCCCCTTGGCCCTTATGACTCTTGGGGCTAAACAAGGTGATAGTGTGACGATCACCGCGGAAGGCCTCGACGAAAAGGAAGCGATCCAAGCCTTTGTAGAGCTTTTTGAAAGGGGCTTTGAAGAATAAAATCCCTAGTGGGGGGTGTACTAGATGGTGACACTAGAAGGCATTGCGTCTTCTAAGGGAATCGGTATGGGCTGTGTTTTCATCAAGGAGGAAACCAGCCCTGTGATTGAAAAGAAGAAGGTTCAATCCGTTGACGCGGAGATTCAACGACTAGAAAACGCAAAGCTTGAAGCGGTTGGGCAGCTTGTCGCATTACAACGACAGGCCCGTGAAAACATTGGCGAGAGCGAAGCTGCAATCTTTGAAGCACATCAGATGATGCTCCAAGATGAAAGCTTCATGGGTCGAATTGCCGCCATCATTTCAGACGAAGGAATTAACGCGGAATACGCCCTTAAGCTCACGGAACAGGAATTCGTCTCTATCTTTGCTTCCATGGATGATGCTTATATGCAGGAGAGAGCTGCGGACATTAGAGATATTTCTAAGCGACTTATGGACTGTATAACGGGAAGCATAGAGCAATCCTTAGCTGATTTACCAGAACCTGTAATTATAGTGGCCAAAGACCTGCTTCCCTCGGATACCGTTCAAATGGATCGGAAAAAGGTACTTGGTGTCGTGACCGAGCAGGGAGGGGCGATGTCCCATCTTTCCATTTTGGCCCGGACGATGCAGATTCCCGCAGTTGCGGGCGTGGGAGATATACTAGCCACGATTGAGCCTGGAGATTTCATTATTGTTCATGGTGATGCCGGTCAAGTGATCGTGAACCCCGATGAGACCGAGAAGGGCTTGTGGCAAGAGAGGCAAAGGGAATATGGGAAACGGCAAGAGGCGCTAAAAGCACTAAAGGGCACCAAAAGCCAAACGAAGGATGGGGTGGAGATCCGGGTTGCTGCTAACATTGGAACCCCAGGTGATGTAGCTGATGTCATAGATAATGATGCAGAAGGAATTGGCTTGTTTCGCACGGAGTACTTGTATATGCAAAGCGATGCAGCACCTAGTGAGGATACCCAGTTTGCAGCATATAAAACGGTTTTAGAACAGATGGCTAATAAGCCGGTGGTTATTCGCACCCTAGATGTGGGTGGGGACAAGGAGATATCCTATTTGCAGATTCCTAAGGAGGACAATCCGTTTTTGGGTTATCGGGGGATCAGGGTGAGTTTAGGGCAAACTGATATTTTCAAGACCCAGCTTAGGGCACTATTCAGGGCTAGCGTTTATGGAAAGCTTGGAATAATGTTTCCTATGATCTCAACCCTAGAAGAGCTCTACGAAGCAAAGAAGCTGGTGGAAGAAGTGAAAGCCGAACTTACACGTGAAGGGATTTCCTTTCGGCAGGATGTGGAGATCGGGATGATGATTGAAACACCGGCTGCTGCCCTGACCACCCACCTTTTAGCGAAGGAAGTAGATTTTTTTAGCGTTGGTACCAATGATCTTACCCAATACACCATCGCAGTGGATCGCATGAACACCAAAGTAGCACGCCTTTATAATACTCATCATCCAGCGGTGTTGCACTTAGTTGAGATGACCATTGAAAACGGACATAAAGAAGGCATTTGGGTGGGTATTTGCGGTGAGGCTGCCGCAGATCCATCTCTAGTCGAGACGTTTGTAAATATGGGGGTCGATGAGTTAAGTGTTAGGCCTAGAGCTGTACTTGAGGTACGTGGGCAGATTCAAGAGATATCCCTTCAAAGATAAGGATCAAGAAAGGGTCAAGACCAATAATGGTCTTGACCCTTTCTTGTGGTGCCCATTTTCCCGCCCCACTCCTGCCTTTAGTTGCACTGAGCAACTATAAGAACCAATTCAGTGTCATTTATAGTAAAATAACGTCACTGAATATTTGTTTTTGAGGCAGGATTTTAGCTAATTGAGGGGAACATTTTGTTTAGAGCAACTATCCAGGAGGTGAGCCTTTCTATACGGTCTAGTTTGATTGTCGCGTGGTAAGAATCTAAAGGAGGAATATTCATGAAAAGATCAATGCTGACTCTGATTGTATTGACCTTAGTTTTGTCTCTGGCTAGTACCGCGGTCTTGGCGCAAAGTGGGAGAGTGGCCATTTGGAGTGCTGCGTCCGAAGAAGAAGCACAAGCTTTAGCTGAGGAATTCAGAACACTGTATCCAAACATCATCGTTGACATTATCCGAGCTGGTTCAGGCGAATTAATCACCAGATTGATGGCTGAGTCTCCAAGGCCAAGTGGCGATATCTTACTAGGTATTGCTAAAGAGTCTTTAGATGCGGTCTATGATTCCTTAGTGCCTTATAAAGCCAAGAATCATGACGAGATTCCTGCAACCGTACGCGATAATGCAGAAATCCCCGCATATTATGGTTTTTCCATGCCTTTGCAGGCGTTTATGATTAACACGGACCTGTTAAAACCGGAAGACTACCCCTTGAGCTGGGATGACTTGACTGATGAGAAGTATAGAGGCGAGATTATTTTGGCCAATCCCGCACTTTCGGGCTCTGCCTATGCACAGCTGTACATGATGTATGATCTCTATGGGTTTGATTTTGCCGTAGATGTTGCCAAAAATGCAGTATTCACAGCTTCTTCCACCATGGTGCCTGAATCTGTGGCCCGGGGAGAATATGCCATTGGAATTACTGGTGAAAGCAATATTGCTCAACATATCACCGATGGTTCCCCAGTCATCGCTATTTATCCCGAAGAAGGAACCGGTGCCCGCTTTGACGGATCCGCCATATTAAAGGGCGGCCCCAACACAGAGAATGCTAAGTTATTCATGGATTATCTGACTTCCGAACAAGCCTATCGGACAATCTATGAAACCCGTTCACGGCGTGTGGTTCATCCGGCCATACCTGGACCTGGTCCATTGCCAGGCCTTGACGAAATCGTTCTGCGCGAATACGACGCTAATGAGGCTGCCGAAATCCGCGAAGACTTAACCATGCGTTTCTCAGACAAGGTATTTTAGAGCTACACAGCATTTGGCACCACACAAGAATCTAGCCTGGAGTGATCCGGGCTAGATTTAGGAGGTAACTTTATGAGTTCAAGCATTTCATACAAAGATGTCAAAAAGACGTTCACAGGCAGTCAGGTGGTCCATGCCCTGAAGAAAGTGTCATTCAAAATAGAACCCGGAGAACTCTTTTGTCTGCTTGGCCCAAGTGGGTGCGGAAAAACCACTCTCCTCCGTTGTACGGCAGGCTTGGAGAGTCTCACGTCCGGTCGGATATTCTACGATGAGACAGATGTAACAACCATACCGCCTTTTAGACGAAACATCGGCATGGTTTTCCAGAGCTTTGCTTTATATCCTCACATGAATGTTTTTGAGAATGTAGCGTATGGTCTACGTGTCAGAGGCGTCGATGAGAGTACTGTGAAAAGTAAGGTTACGCAGATCATGGACTTGGTTGGTTTACCGGACGTTCTAGAACGTAATCCCAGCCCTACGGCTCTCTCTGGGGGCCAGCAACAGCGTGTGGCAGTTGCCCGTGCTCTGGTCTATGATCCGCAAATATTGCTCTTGGATGAGCCCTTAGCCAACTTAGATGCTAAGCTGAGAAGACATATGCGTGCAGAGATCAGGCGCATTCAAAAGATCACGAATGTCACTACCATTTTCGTTACGCACGATCAAGAAGAAGCCATGGCCATCGGAGACCGCTTGGCGATTATGAGGGATGGGCTTATTGAACAGATCGGTTCTTCTGATGAGATCTATCATAATCCTAATAACGCATTTGTCTCGAATTTTATCGGTAAAATGAACTTTTTCTCTGGTCAGATCACCTCTACACAGGGTGAGAGGTACACAGTTAAGTTAGGGAAAGAGGATTATACGATGAGCTTTACCCCTAAAGTGGCTCCAGATGTGGCTGTCTCCGAGGGAGATCGGGTCACAGTAGGATTCAGACCTGAACATCTTAAGATCAAGCCTGTGTCCACAAATGGAGAAATGCAGGGAAGAGTCCGCATTATTCAGCATTTGGGCCAAGTTATCCGTTATGAAGTGGTCATTGAGGAACAGGGCCAAGAGAGAACCATCGAAATAGATATGCTTGGTCTGGTTCGAGGAGTAGGGGAAGGAGATCTCATAGCCATTGAATTTCCGGAACAGGTTGGCTTTTTGTTCGCTGAAGGAGGCGAAGATTAATGGCTATGAAGGCAAAGGAAGAAAAACGAGGCCGCTTATCACGGGTGCTCCAAAAGGACTTTACCCCTTACCTGGTATTCAGTATACCGTTGATCTTCTTGGTCATCTTCTTGGTGTGGCCTTTATTAACCACTTTAGTGCGGGCGTTTCTTCCGGCGGGTAGAACATTCAGTCTTGGGCCCTTCAGCCTCGCCAACTTCGAACGTTTCAGCACTTCAAACCTTTATCAGGGCAGTCTGCGCAATTCCTTCATAATTAGCTTTTCTGTTGTGTTCTTCACTTTGTTAATCGGAGTTCCTATGGGCTATTTTGTGGCCAGGGTAAAAATGCCGTTTAAGAGACTCATCCTGTCCCTTGGAATTTTGCCTGTCATTATGCCGTCCTTTGTCGGTGCCTTCTCTTGGGTGCTTCTCCTAGGTCGGCAAGGGTTTGCCAGGAGCTACATCAATATGTTCTTGGGGATGTTTGGCATGGAATTACCTTCGATCTACGGATTGTTTGGAATTATCTTTACCATGACCCTCACCTATTATCCCTTTGTCTTTTTGCTCAGCTACGGCGCATTTGAAGCAGTGAATCCCTTGTTGGAAGAAGCAGCTATGCTCATGGGAGCCAAACGCAAACGAATTTTACGCACCATCACTCTGCCCCTTGTGATTCCAAGCGTTGGAGCAGGCGCAATTCTTGTTTTTATTCGTGCTATGGGGAACTTCGGTATCCCAGCCATGCTTGGGGGCGACCAATATGTCTTGCCCACCTTGATTTATTTCAGGGTGAATGGATTCTGGGACATCAATGGGGCCTCAGCAATAGCGTTGGTTAGTGTTGCCATCACAGGCGGCGCGCTTTTGCTGCAAAAATTCATCATCAGCAAGAGGGAATATGAGACAATCAGTGCATCTCGTTCCGAAAATGAGCTACATAGTCACCCCGTTATCCGTATTGTGGCTACTGTGTACTGCGGGATCATCTTGCTGGTCTCTTTAGCACCGCAAATCACCATGTTTGTCATGTCCTTTTTCACTCGTTGGGGGAGTTCTGGCCCAGAGGGTTTCACCTTGGCCAACTATACGAGAATTCCCACGATTGCCTCCCGGCCCATACTAAACTCACTCTTTTTGGCTACAACCGCATCGCTGCTGTGTGCAATTTTGGGGTGCTTGATAGCTTACATCACCGAAAGACGCAGACCCAAAGGGGCCATTATTTTGGACCTCGCTATCATGGCACCGTTTATTCTGCCTGGAACCGTTGTTTCCGTAGCTTTGATCTCTGGGTTTGGAGGAGATTCGTGGCTACCCTTGACCGGAACCTTTGCGATCATACTCGTAGCCTACGTCATCCGGAGGACTCCCTATGTGTTCAGATCTGTTGTGGCGAGCTTGTCACAACTCGATCCCACACTGGAGGAAGCTTCTATGATCGCGGGAGCAAGTTGGCTTTACACTTTTAGACGAGTGAGCTTTCCTTTGATTCTTCCGGGGATTATTTCTGGGACAATATTGACCTTTGCCACTTTGCTTCAGGAGTTAAGTACGACGATCTTGCTGTACTCATCTGGAACGCGTACCTTACCCATTCAGATCTGGGGGGCCGTCGCCGATGGAAAATTCGGTGAGGCCAGTGCCCTTTCGACACTCTTGGTTTTGGTGGTTTTTATCGTCGTTTACGGTATGAATCGTTTTCTAGGTCAGTCGATCTCGTCAAGTTTTAAGACAGGGTAGAGTTTGGGGGGAAATTCATGAAACCGAAAATTATGTTTTCAAGCAGAGTGTTTGGAAACGATGTGCAAGTTATTTTGGATTACGCGGTAACTGAGGGTTATGATGGTGTTGAGTGGTACCTCAATAGCTTCCGGTTACGGACCAGTAAAAAGCATCGCGAACAGTTTTTTGAGAAGCTCGATCAGTATCCGGGGCTCTATTATACCTTTCACCTGCCAACCGTCGATGTGGAACTAGCCCACAGGGAGCCCATAATCTCGGGGGCCTCCCTAGGCTATTTACAGCTGTATATAGAATATTTGGCGCCTTGGTTTTTGAAACAAGATGTCCCGCCCGTTCTAACCCTCCACGTTGGCTCCAATTCCATATCCGTGGAGGAGCTAGACTGGGAGGTTGCCCTGACGAATCTGAAGCAGTTGGGGGATTTTGCTGCTCAAAGAAATGGTGTAGTTTTGTTGGAGAATCTTAAAGTTGGCTGGACAACGGATCCAAAAACACACCTACAGATGGCTGACCATGCAGGTCTAGGTATCACCTTTGATACGGGCCATGCCGCTTCCAACCCTCTGGTGCGTTCTGGAGAGTTACACCTCGTGGATTATGCAGATGCACTAAGCCAAAAAATCCGGCATGTTCATTTCTACGCCTACGAGAGTTTGGATCAAGGTCGGCATATGCCTCCAGAGACATGGATGGATGTGGCTGAGATTTGGAGTAAAGTCGTCGCCTTGCCTGATGCCCAATCCGTTGTATTGGAACTATCAACAGAGGAGGAGTTGGCAAAGACGTTCGACCTACTCATGGACAATAAGGACAAGTGGCAGGGGAGGTAGGAACTGGACTAGACTCTTCTTGACATGGGTGGTGTAGATGTGCACATTCTAGATAGTTTACCGCTTCTGCGAGACGCTAATCGTAGCTGGATTTTTAGCCTGATTAGGGCAAAGGGTTCAATTTGCCGGGCAGACCTTGCACGCCAAACAGGGTTGCATCCTTCTACGATTAGCCGCATTGTCTCTTCCTTGATGGAAGAAGGCTTAGTGCGTGAAAACGGTGAAGGGCCCAATGCCCGGGGGCGCAAGCCGATCATGTTGAGCGTAGTCAAAGAGGCCATCCATGTTGTGGGCATTGCAGTAGAATCTACATTTATCTCTGCTATTTTAGTTAATCTAGAGGCAGAAGTCATCGAGAAACTAGAGATCAAGCTTTGTGATCAGACCATGGAAACGGCGACGAAGGAGATCTACACGGTCATAGATGATCTGTTGAAACGGGCTGAAGACCGGGCCGTGGTGATCTATGGAATTGGATTGGCGATGCACGGGATTATCGATAATGATGAAGGTATTTGCCTGTTTGC
The DNA here is from genome assembly GCA_002424045.1 of Firmicutes bacterium UBA5493. GTDB lineage: Bacteria > Bacillota > Limnochordia > Darwinibacteriales > Darwinibacteriaceae > UBA5420. The sequence continues at coordinate 9,799 of DIPH01000004.1, forward strand.
ACCTGCGAGGAGAGCTGAGGAAGTTCCAGTGGCAAAGGCCATTAGTGAACACTACCAATTACCTGTTCGGATGGATAATAACGCCAATGCCATGGCCTTAGGTGAACGCTGGTTTGGTAACGGTAAAGGAATTGACAACCTTCTCGCGATTAAGGTAGGGCAGTCTATCGGATCCGGAGTCATTTTGCGCGGTCAGTTGTTTTCAGGCTCTCACTATAGTGCTGGGGAAATCGGGCATGTCAACGTTCTTTCTGATGGTCCCTTGTGCACATGTGGGAATTATGGCTGCCTTGAAAGCGTTGCTTCCATTGAGGCGGTCGTCTCTAAAGGCAGACTCAGGATGAAACGGGGCGAGGATCGCGAGCTCTTAGCATTAACTGGCAACGACCCCGATGCCTTGAATTTTGAGATTCTCCGGAACGCTGCTGAGTTAGGAAATTCACTCGCCCTTCACCTATTGTCTGAGGTAGGTACCCATTTAGGACTAGCCCTGGCTAATACAATGAACATTTTAGATCCCACCGCAGTGTTGATCGGGGGAGAGATTCTGCCTGTGATAGACCTTGTTCTCCCGAAAATGCGTGAAATTGTCACGGCCCGATCATTTAGGATCCTCAAGAATAAGGTCGTGATCGAGAAAGTAGGTTTGGGCCAAGATGCTGTAGCGGTCGGAGCTGCGACTTTGATTTTCGAAGATCTTTTTCAGCCTTAGCGTAAGTCACTACGCTGTCATCACATAGTACATAGAAGATCCCACCTCTGAGTATAAAGTACTCAGAGGTGGGATCTTCTTTCATTTCTATTCCGCAGATTCCTATCCTGCAGTAGCAACAGGAACCCGTCCAGTATTGACATGTTAACAATAAGTAGTATAATGATATATAAAGATATATAATAGTATATACTTTAAGGGGTTGTGAGTTGTGATTAATGCCGAGTCGGCTCTTCCGATGTACAAGCAAATTGCCTCTATTCTGAAAAAGGAGATTAGAGAACACCGATACGGTGATAGCGGTTCCATTGGGACACATACAGACCTAGCAGAACGGTTTGGAGTGAGCCTTATCACAATTCGTAAAGCCATAAAAATGCTGGCTGAAGAGAATCTTGTTGAAACCCAACAGGGGAAAGGAACATTCGCTAAAGCCACTATCTTGCAGGACGATTTGCATTACCTTACGGGGGTTTCGAATATTATCTCACAACAGAATTTGCAGGCTCAAGTTGTGGTGAGAACGATGACCTTTGTTAACACACCGAATCACTTTAGTGATAAGAATAAGGAGGCCATGGGACAAACTTGCCTGTATATTGAACGTTTACACATCATAGACGAGGTCGTCATCGGTTATGCCAAGCTCTATTTACCACTATCATATGGGAGGCGATTGTCTCGAAAAGATGTCGAAGATAACACAATCTATCAGCTGTATGAGGACAAACTTGGAGTAAAGCTCGGTAAAGGTGTTCAATACATATCTGCAGATGCAGCCGATGACGAAATGGCGGAAATATTGGATGTGGATGCTAGGACGCCTATACTGAAAGTGGAGCGGGAGTCCTATGCTGCAGACGGAACCTTAATCGAGATCATGGAACTGTTTTATGAGTATAGTCACTACAGATTTAGGGTGGAGCTCGACTTAGCTTCAAGGTAATCTGGGGCGGAAGTGGTCGATTCTTGGACTGCAAACTATAACAAAATAGGAGAGAAGAGAATTGAAGAGAAAACTGGGTCTGCTTTTTGTGGTTTTGGCTGTCGTGTTGTCGTTTTCGGTCTTGGCTTTGGCCAAACAAGACACGCTCATTGTTGCTGTTGATAGAGAACCATCTTCTATGAATCCCCATGGTTCCAACGATGCTGGGACAAGCTTTGTGACTAACCTTATGTATGAAGGTTTGGTAACCTTCGATAGTGACATGAATTTGGTGCCCGAATTGGCTACAAGGTGGGAACAAATTGATGACACGACAATCCGCTTCTATCTACGAGATAATGTCTATTTTCACAATGGGGAACACTTTACTGCCAAAGACGTAAAGTACACCTTTGAGTTGACTTCGAAATCCCCGTTCACAGCAAGTACTCTAGGCATGATTGATGCGGAGGCAACGACCATCATCGATGATTATACTGTCGACATTGTACTGAAGTATCCCTTTGGTCCGGCAATCAATCATCTAGGACACTCCACTGCCGCCATCGTGAATCAGAAGGCCATGGAGGAGGGCGGCGAGAATTACGATGATAACCCTGTTGGAACAGGTCCGTTCGTCTTGAAAAAGTGGAACAGCGGTGACAGCATTGAGTTGACGACTTCTGATAACTATTGGGGTGAAAAGCCCGCATATAAAACGTTGGTATTGAGGTACATCCCCGAGGCGACCACCCGTGCTATAGAAGTGGAAACAGGGGGAGTTGATATTGCCCGGGCGATTTCCGCAAACGACGCCATTAACTTAGGAGACAATCCTAATGTGAATGTCATCAGTAGCAATATTCTCAACACCAGCTATCTGAGCTACAACTGCTCCAAACCTCCCTTTGATAATGTCAAGGTAAGACAAGCCATTTCGTCTGCCATAAATGCTGATGCTGTTGTCCGGAACGTGACCTTCGGTCTCGGTGAAAGGGCCAATTCGGTCATGGCTCCGAGCATCTTCGGTTACGTCCCCAGTGAAGAACCATATGGCTATAATGTAGAAAGAGCCAAATCACTCTTGGCCGAGGCCGGCTATGCCGATGGTTTCAAGACCACTCTAGTAGTCAATGCAGTTAATGCATCCACCTCTGCAGAGATTATCCAGAACATGTTGGCTCAAATCGGCATTGAAGTAGAGATCCTAGCTTATGACTTTAACAATTGGTTGGATACTATAGTGAACGGCAGGCAGGATATGTATATCGGAGGTTGGACCACTGTAACCGGTGATGCGGACTATGCCTTGAGAAATTCGTTCCACACCAACAACAAAGGAACCGGTGGCAACCGTTCATACTATTCCAATCCTGAGGTTGACGCACTTTTGGAACAGGCTGCAGTGGAGATGAACCAAGGAATCCGGGCCGAATTGTACAAGAAGGTGCAAGAAGTTCTTGCGGAAGAAGCAGTATATGTAAATCTTCAGATTGGTCAAGTGCATCTGGCCGCTGGAAAGCATGTCAAAGGATTAGTGGCTCATCCTAACCAGAATATCGATCTGTGGACGGTCTACTTTGAGTAACTGAGCACATGAGTAAGAGGGAGACCTGGGTTGTGGTCTCCCTCGCTATCTCCGCCTTGTCTTCATTCGTATTTTCATGCTAAAAGGGGCGAAAGAATGTTTAGATATATATCACGCCGTATAATCATGATGATACCCGTGCTCTTGGGTGTCGTGTTTGTGATCTTCACCATTTTGTATTTTTCCCCTGGAGATCCTGCCCGCACTATTCTTGGAGTAACTGCAACAGAGCAAGAAGTTCAGATGCTCAGTGAAGAACTGGGCCTAAACGATCCCTATGGTGTTCAGCTTTTTCGCTACCTAAAAGACCTATTACGCGGTGATATGGGCAGGTCTTATAAGAACAACAAATCGGTAAGTGCCGAAATCCTGCAACGCTTTCCGACCACGCTCTTGCTGGCCACATTGAGTATACTTTTCGCTGCAGTCATAGCGATTGTTGCAGGCATCATCTCGGCCATTAAGCAATATTCAGTCTTTGATAACATCGTCACGGGGTTTTCTTTGTTGGGAATCTCCATTCCCAATTTCTGGCTCGGTCTGATGCTCATTATCTTGGTTAGTTTGCACTGGAGGCTCCTTCCCGCGTCTGGATTTTACGGACCGCGATATTGGATCCTGCCTCTGATTACAAATGGTGTAGGATACATGGCAGGAATCATGCGGATTACTCGTTCGAGCATGTTGGAGGTTATCCGTCAGGATTATATCCGAACGGCACGCGCCAAGGGCCAAAGGGAAATCGTTGTTATTCTGAAACACGCTTTGCGGAATGCGATCATACCCATCATTACCCTAATTGGCCTCCAGTTTGGTCGTGCTTTGGGTGGAGCAGTTCTTATCGAAACAGTATTCGCCATACCCGGTTTAGGAAAATACCTGGTTGATTCCATCAGTGCCAAGGACATCCCTGTCATTCAAGGCGGTGTGCTTTTTTTGGCCTTCTTGTTTGGAGTTGTCAATTTGTGTGTGGACATATTGTATGGCTTTTTCGATCCCAGGATCAGCTCACAATACAGGAGAAAAAAGGAAAAGGCGGTGAAAATGCATGCAAAGCAAGCAAACTGATCGTTCCCGCAAAAACTACAGTCTATGGCTTAGCGCTTGGAAACGCTTGAAGAAGAGTCGAATGGCGATGTTTGGTCTCGCATTGTTTGCCATCATCTGCCTTGGTGCTATCTTCGCTGATGTGATTGCGCCTTATCCTTATGACTTTCAGAATCTAGATGAGACCTTCCAGTTCCCAAACGCCAACCACTGGTTTGGGACCGATTCCGTGGGACGCGACATCTTTAGCCGTATACTCTATGGCGGGCGTGTCTCGCTGCAGATTGGTCTCGTGTCTGTTTTGATTTCGGTGACACTCGGGGGAAGCCTGGGTGCCATCGCGGGGTTCTACGGCGGAAAAACAGATAATCTGATCATGCGCACTCTCGATATACTGTTAGCGATTCCAGCGATTTTGTTGGCCATTACCATTGTAACTGCGTTAGGACCAGGAATGTTTAACCTAATGCTTGCCATTGGAGTGAGCTCAGTACCTTCCTTTGCGCGCATTGTGCGTGCTTCCATTTTGTCCGTCAAGGAGCAAGAGTTTGTTGAAGCGGCCCGTCTATCAGGATGCAACGACGCACACATTATTTTTTCGCACTTGGTTCCGAACATCATGGCACCTATTATTGTCCAAATTACCCTAAGCATGGCGTTAGCCATATTGTCTGCCTCGTCCCTGAGTTTTATTGGTCTCGGAATTCAACCTCCTATTCCAGAATGGGGAGCAATGCTCTCGGCGGGCCGAGCTTATATTCGCAATTATTCGCATATCGTCCTCTTTCCCGGGCTGGCGATTATGGCCACAATCTTATCTTTGAACTTGTTGGGTGATGGCTTGCGCGACGCTCTTGATCCGCGCCTTAAGAACTAGTGAGTAGGTGATGAATATGGACGAAAAGATACTCGAAATTGAAAATCTCGCTGTTGAATACCGAACCGACGATGGTGTTGTCAAAGCAGTCAACGGCCTTGACCTGACCCTAGAAAAAGGCGGCACATTAGGCCTAGTGGGTGAAACAGGAGCGGGAAAGACCACGACAGCTCTTTCCATTATGAGACTACTTCCAGATCCTCAGGGAGTAATTACATCTGGTTCCATCAAGTTTGCAGGTCAAGATATACTCTCGTTGTCCAAGGGCGAACTTAGGAAAATGCGGGGCCAACACATATCAATGGTTTTTCAAGACCCCATGACCTCACTTAACCCGATTTTGACAGTTGGGGACCAAATTGCAGAGGCGATCCGGTTGCACGAAAAAATATCGCGAGCGGAAGCTGCTGTGCGGGCACAGTCAATGCTCGAACGGGTGGGTATTCCGCCCAATCGATATTCCGAATATCCCCATCAGTTTTCGGGTGGAATGAAGCAACGAGTTGTGATAGCTATCGCCCTCGCCTGCAACCCGCAGCTGTTAATTGCTGATGAACCCACAACTGCCCTCGATGTTACAATTCAGGCACAGGTCTTGGCCCTCATGAATAAGCTCAAAAACGATTTTGAGACATCGATGATCATTATCACCCATGACTTAGGTGTTGTAGCAGAGATGTGTGATCGAGTAGCCATCTTGTATTGCGGTGAGATTGTGGAATATGGAAGTCTAGAAGATATTTTCGATCATCCCGAGCACCCCTATACGAAGGGTCTGTTCAGCTCGATCCCTGATCTGGACACAAGAGCGTCGCGCTTGACTCCTATCCCTGGTTTGGCCCCGGATCCTTCCAGGCTGCCTAAAGGCTGCAAATTTGCCAACAGATGTAGTATGAAAAGGCCCGAGTGCGTGAAAACGGATCCTCCCGTCGTTAACTTGGATGACCTCCACCGAGTCAAGTGCTTATTAGCACAAGGAAAGGATGCGGAACAACATGCTACCCTTGGTTGAAACAAAAGGTCTCAAAAAACATTTTCGGGTCCCAGACGGTTGGCTTCATGCCGTCGATGGCATCGATATTTCCATAGGCGAAGGGATGACTCTCGGTATTGTTGGTGAGTCGGGCTGCGGAAAATCCACTCTAGGCCGTCTATTACTGCAATTGCTTGAGCCAACGGATGGAGTCATTCGTTTTCAGCAGAAGGATGTCTCGTCTCCTAACAAAGCGCAGCTAAAGGAGCTTCGAAAAGACATGCAGATGATTTTTCAAGATCCCTATTCGTCTCTTAATCCTAGAATGACGGTTGCAGAGATCATATCCGAACCTATGCGCCGCTATCATCTGTACAAGGGCGCGGCCTTGCGAGACAGGGTGACCACGCTAATGAATACTGTTGGTTTGGAGCAGCGCCTAGAAAACTCCTACCCCCACGAACTAGATGGTGGCAGGCGTCAGCGTATTGGAATTGCCCGGGCCTTGGCTTTAGAACCAAAGTTTATCGTTTGTGATGAGCCGGTCTCCGCGCTAGACGTGTCAATTCAAGCGCAAATCCTGAATCTTATGATGGATCTGCAGGAGGAATACGGATTGACCTATATGTTCATCACCCACGATTTATCGGTCGTTAAACACATTTCGGATGATATTGCGGTTATGTACTTGGGGCAATTAGTGGAGCAAAGCCCTGCGGATAGACTCTTTGAGGAGCCAAGACACCCCTACAGCAAGGCACTGCTTTCCGCTATACCTCGACCCAAGATTAGGGTGGAGCGACAACGCATAATTCTTAAAGAAGAAATATCATCGCCTATTAACCCGACGCCCGGTTGCCGTTTTGCCCCGCGCTGCATTTACGCTGTAGATGAGTGTCGTACCAGTAATCAAGAGTTAGTGGAAGTGGATAGCGGTCACTTTGTGGCTTGTCATCGTGTCAATGAGATATGAGAGGAGTTTGCAGATGAAAGGAATCTCGTTACAGGACATCACTTTTGAGCAGGCGAACGAACTAATTGGAGAAGATTCAATCATAATGCTGCCTATCGGCGGGGGCTCTAAGGAACACGGTAACCACCTTCCTATGGGGACGGATTATTACGTCACAGAGTGGGTGGCAAGGCAGATTACGGAGAAGTTTCCTTTGGTCTGCTTACCGACCCTGAGCTATGCCCATTTTCCAGCTTTTATTGAATGGAAAGGTAGCGTTTCTATTGCAGCTGACAACTTCATCAACTTCGTCAAGGATATTTTGTTGAGCTTTACTCGGTTTGGTGTAAAGAAGTTCGTGATCTTAGATGGCGGGGTGTCTACAAGATTGCCTATGAAGATTCTTGCAACGACCATGAATAATGATTACGGTGTCAAAGTTGCCGTGACAAACGTGGTTGGTCTTGGTAAGGAGACGCATGATGCACTGTGTCAGCAGAAACGGGGAGGTCATGGAGACGAGAGTGAAACGTCTTGCATGCTCCACATTAAACCCGAACTGGTTCACATGGACAAAGCCACTGAAGATTACACCGAGATTGTCCCTGGGACAGTGAAGAACGGCGTTGAAAAGGTCTATCTGCCCATGAGAATGTCGACTGCATCAGGTATAAACGGGAATAGTACTCTTGCTACGTCTGAGAAGGGCGAGAAGATACTGAACGCCATGGTTGAAGACATCCTCGTTTTCTTGAAGGCATTTTCGGAGTATCGAGTCTGATTAAACTACACCCCGAAGTGAGAAACGGAGAAACAGATTGAACAACAAGAATATCATTGAGCAGTACGACATTCTAGCATCTGTCACAAGTCCACATTCCTTTACTGTGGTGGAAGCACACGGTGCTGGATTCAAGGATGAGACAGGAAAAGAATATGTCAATCTCAACGAGATAAATAGACAACTTGGTTATTCAAACCTTCACTTCACGAAAATGATGAAGGATTGCCTAGACAGTGCTGCTCCCGAGAAAACATCTCAATACAAGAATAGGTTGTATCACCACATTGTCGAAACAACAAACAACGATTTCCAGAAGATTCTCCTTACCAGTAGTGGCAGTGAAGCCGTAGAGTGGGCTATTAGGGTCTCCAGGAAGCGGGCCGGACGCTACGAAATTGTCTCGTTCTGGAACAGTATACATGGACGGACCTATTTGGCCTCGTCGGTGTCGGGAAACCCTGTGCGGAAGACAGGATACGGCCCTCTCGCACCAGGCATCGTGTTTGCGCCGTACCCGTATTGTTATAGATGTCAGTTTGATGAATCTCCAGATCGGTGCAACTTCCGTTGCTTGGAGTTTCTGAAGCAGAAGATCAAGAGCGAGTCATCACAAGGCGTTGCCGCAGTTATCGTAGAGCCCTTTCAGGGGGCAGGAATCATATTTCCCCCAGATGGGTATTTGAAGGCCCTCAGAGAGTGGACTGCCGAAAACGGGATTGAGTTGATTTTTGATGAAGTGCAAAGCGGCCTAGGTCGGCTTGGCCACATGTACGAATACCAGCGGTTGGGGGTTGTGCCAGATGCTCTCCTGCTTGGCAAGGGTATGGGTAACGGTTTGCACATTTCTGCCATGCTTTTAAAGGATATTCCTGATGCGGATCCAAAAATTATGACTGGCGGGAGTGGCGACCTTCCCCTTTCTTGCGCGGGGGCTTGCGCAGTGTTTGATGAGCTCAGGAAAGAGGAAATCTTGGACAACGTCAACCAAGTAGGTGCCTATTGGCATGAAGCCCTAACTAAGCTGGCACAGAAGTTCTCATGCATAGGCGATGTAAGGGGTCGTGGAGCCTCCTTTGCCATTGAGCTCATCTCGGATCAGGAATCGAAGAAGGAAAACAACCGACTGCGCGAAAAAGTTGTGGGTCAACTTCAGAATCACGGCTTTCTGCCGGGGCAATGGCATAGCTCCATCATTCTGCGTCCGCCTTTGAGCATAACCCATAAGCAGGCAGAAGACTTTGTGTGTTGCCTAGAACGAATCCTCGACATAGAAGGGATCTAAGACAATGATTGTCAAGACATTGGTGGAAAATACATCAATATCGGAAGAGTACGGTCATGAGCACGGCCTCAGTCTGTATATAGAAACCAAGAATCATAAAGTATTGTTTGATGTCGGCGCAAGTGATCTGTTTCTTCAAAATGCAAAGAAACTTGGTGTCACCATTGCTGATGTTGATTATCTTGTCATCTCACATGGACATTACGATCATGGCGGCGGCTTAGGCGCATTTTTAAAAGAAAATTACAAGGCGGAGGTTTTCCTTCATCAACAGGCATTTGGAAAGCACTATCGATTGAGTGCAGATGGTGAACTGGGTTTTATCGGTCTTGATGACGCTCCGAAACAAGACAAACGGATTATACTCACGTCAGGCCGACTTTTTATCAACATGCAAACCCAGGTATTCTCGAATGTCGTCCGCAAAGAACCAGGTTCAGCATGGAATGCAGCCCTAGTTATGAAAAAGGACGGACAGACAACTGCAGATGCCTTTACCCACGAACAAAACCTTGTAATAGAGGAAGATGGGAAGATATTTCTATTTACCGGCTGCGCCCATAATGGTATCGTCAATATCATCGAGCACTTCCACACTTTGGAAGGAAGAATGCCGGATTATGTGATCGGAGGATTCCATCTTTCCAGTGCCGTTGGCGGGCATGAAGACCTCGCTATGCTAGATAAATTGGGAAAATACCTCATGGATACAAAGGCCACGTATTATACGGGCCACTGTACCGGTATAAAACCTTATGAGAGGCTAAAATCAGTGATGGGAGAACAAATAAATTATCTGGCAACAGGCAGCGAAACAAGATTGTAGTTAGCCAGTTTGGTCACAGCTTAGGGAGCCTTGGAGGGCTCCCTTCGTCACGTTCCTTCCTATTTGAGTTGATATCCATACTCTTCCAGGATCCATAAGGGAAACTCCATGCGGGCAGTCATGAGGGGATCGACGATTTGGCAGATATGCAAGTTTCCCACAACCGACAAGAGCATCCCGGCTTCCCCAAGATCCATACCCAAAGCCTCGTGGATAAACTGGAGCATCATTTCTGAGGCTACGACCGCTGCTTCGTCCAGAGTTTGCTTAGATGCAATCGTCATGGCATGGTCGCCTGCCACTACCATGGGGAGCGGAAGGGATAGTCCAGTTAGCACATCAATCTTCACTGTGATCTCTGCTGCGATCTCAATACCGCAGATGATGACTTCTCCATCACCCATTAATGTGTGCACATCTCCCATGGCTAAGAGGGCGCCAGGGACATTAACGGGCAGATACACTATGGAACCTATGCCAATGCGTTTGCAGTCCATGTTGCCGCCGTGGATACCCGGTGTACTAGTGGGGATTTCCTCGTCTTTTGGAGCTGTGCCGATGACGCCGATCATAGGATCGACATCTAGAGTCAGGTGGTCATTAAACCTGGCCTTCCCATCGCTGACGGGGATAATTTTGGTTTTGCGCTCGCTAAGGATATGCCCTAAGGCGCCGCTGCCGGGGCCAACTCGCATCGCACCTTGGGAATCAAGCTTAATGTTCATGATTTTGACTTTCAAGATGTCCCCCGGACTGGCATCCTTTACATACAGGGGGCCTGTTGCCGGATTTGTGTAGCCCCAGCCCATAGTAGCGGCGACTTGGTCTTCTCGGGTAATCTTGTTACTGTAACAATCAAAGGTCTCAAAGACGATGGTATCCCCGGGTGAAGCATGGGCTACCGGAGTATTGTGCGGTGAGAACTCAAATACAGACTGCTCACGCTTGATTCTTACCATAGTGGTCCTCCCATCCGACTTGTCTAGTTTTCTTTCGGTCTTAGTTCCGCCTAAATAATAAAAGTCCTTCGTCTCCATGGTGAGGAGTTCAGAAGGAACGGGAGAAGCGTTGGCGAATTATGAATATGACATGTGTACAGCTTTTGTGTGGATTGTTAAGTCTCGGTTTGAAAAAATAAATAGGGGGGTGTCGACGGCCCATAGTGCTGCACGGTGATTTCGCCAAATATGGAAAGGAGAATTGTTTTGAAGAAAACCTCTGCTTTGCTACTTATCGCATTGTCCCTTCTTTTAGCAGCTAGCGTAGTTGGCGCTCAAACCATTGAATTAACGTATTGGACCCACACTGACGATAATCGTACCGTCATCGAAAACCGTTACATTGAAGAGTTTCAAGCAATGTATCCCAATGTCACCATTAAGAGAGTTGTCAATGAGGCCAGTAAGATGGGTGATCTGATGCTGACGGCGTTCTCCGCTAATAACGCCCCAGATATCTTCAACCTGCCTATTGAGCAGGAATACGGATATATGATGCACCACAGGGTGGCACCTGTAAACTATAAGGCCATTGGTTACAAGGATGCACAGGATCTGGCCAGTCAATACATGCCTGGAACCTTCGATACCGTAACGATGGACGGACAGATTTATGGTTTACCACTTGAATTGACCAACTGGTCCATTTATATCAACAAGAATATTTTCCGCGACGCAGGTCTTGATCCCGAAACAGACTATCCCAAAACTTGGGAAGAGATGATTGAGGTTGCTGATAAGCTGACCCTTCGCAACGGCGAGATTATTACGCGCCGCGGTTTCGACTTCCGGTATCCGTATTACCTAGTGGCTATGCTACCCATGGTAGAACAACTGGGTGGACAGTTACTCAGCGAGGATGGCAAGACGGCGATTGTAAATGATGAGGCTTGGATTCAGGTGTTCGAATGGTTCAGAACCTGGGGTCCCCATGGACGTAACCTAGGAAGTCCTACCTATACGGCTGCTCGGAAGATCTTTAACATGGACAATAACGACATTGCTATGTGCTTAACCGGTTTTTATCAACAGGGTAGAATTAGGGTTGACAATCCTGAATTCTACGACAGTGGCGAATGGATGGTTGTTCCGTTCCCAGTCTTTGAAAACGCCGTTAATGACGTTGGATGTTCCTATTACGGTCACTTTATGATGGTCAATGCACAAGCTTCTGCCGAAAAGCAGGAGTGGGCCTGGAAGTTCATTGCCTATATGCTCGATCATGGATGGGAATACCTCGAAACAGTAAATATTATCCAACCGCGGCAAGACTTGCTTGATGATCCAAGGTATATGGAACTCCCATATATGAACGTTTTCATGGACGATATGGCTCGGAGTCATATGGTATTTTTGCACGAGAACGGCTTCCAATTCGAACGCTTTATCAAAGAAGCCATCGAAAGTGTAATGCTGTCTAATATGCCCTCCGACGAAGCGTTAGACATTCTTCGTGAGCGTATCCAAGAGGTTCTTGACGATTCCTATTGATATGCTCTGATGCCTTTGAAAAAAGCCCGGGTTAACACTCGGGCTTCTTGATCTTATAGTTCTAGTGGAGGGAGAACCAATGCATCGCAAACGAGGATTTAGTATGGAAAAGAAGAAGGCCAGATGGGGATGGGTGTTTGTCACTCCGTCACTGATCCTCTTCGCTGCCTTTAGCTTTTACCCAATTATCAATGCTTTTTATGAGAGCTTCTTCAACCGGAACCTACTTTCTTTACGTCCCCCGCGTTTTGTTGGTTGGGATAATTACACGTATTTATTTGGTTCGAAGGACTTTTGGTTGTCAGTTCAAAATACATTGATTTTTACGCTTGGAACCTTCCTGCCGCTACTGGTGTTAAGCCTAGTTTTGGCAGTCTTTATCATGTCTATTAAGAGGTTCCGGCGGTTTTTTCAAATGGCTTTTTATTCTCCAGCCGTTCTGTCATCCGTCGTGGCGGCGTTGATCTGGCTACTCATATTTGACCCGCGGGGTCTAGCTAACCAGGGGTTGAACGCTTTGATGGGGACTGCAGGAGTAAATTACAATTGGCTGTCCACAACGGGAATGCTCAGGCTCTCCACCATCGTCGTATACTTTTGGAAGTACATTGGCTATTTTACCGTTATCTTTGTGTCAGGTATTGGTTCGATTCCAGACACCTTGCGGGAGGCCGCTCTGATCGATGGGGCGAATCGATGGACGCTTTTTTGGTATGTCACTCTACCCCTTCTGAAGCCTACGACGATGCTTGTCTCCATTATGGCCATGATTCAGTGCTTAAAGACCTTTAGTACACAATACATGTTCACCAATGCAGGAGCTCCCACCCGGCCGATTAATGTGATAACCCTAAATATCTACAACACGGCCATTAAAGATTATCGAATTGGGCGGGCCACAGCCATGAGTATCCTTCTATTCATTGTGATGTTTGCGTTTACATGGCTGCAATTGAAGGTTTCCCGCACGGAGGAAGTAAGCCATATGTAGAGTTGTCTCCCCGAAGAACAGGAGTGATATTATTGAACGCACATAAAACAAGATCTTGGCGTTTGGAGAAGATGGCCACAACACTCATCTGGCTGTTTCTCATCGTAGCCTGCATCTTGGTGGTAATTCCACTTGTTTTTATGTTTACAGCTGCAGCAATGCCAGCACGAGATATCTTGCGGATGCCCTATCCTTGGATCCCTGAGGGCTTTTACTGGCAAAACTTCTGGAATGGCCTAAGGGGACCAGAGGGGACCTTTATTTTCATACGAAACGCCCTTAACTCCCTCATTGTTGCCGGTACCGTCTCGGCCTTCACTGTCTTGTTTTCATCCCTTGCGGGATATGGATTGGCGAAATTCGAGTTTAAGGGTCGAACTTTAGTCTTTATGCTGATCATGGCAACCATGATGATTCCTTTTGAGGCTATCATGATCCCTTTATACATGGTTGCTATGCGCATGGGCTTGCAGGATACCTATACCGGATTAATCTTGCCCTTCTTGGCCAATGCCTTCGGTGTCTTTTTGATGCGTCAGTACTTGATTACCTTCCCAGACGAAATTCTAGATGCAGCTCGAATTGATGGCGCCAGTGAACCCAGGATTTTTTCGCGCATTGTGCTTCCCAGTTCCGGTTCTGCCGTTGCCACCTTGGCAATTCTAGCCTTCCGTTCCCAGTGGGATAGCCTACTTTGGCCCCTTTTGGTAGTCCAGAGTGACGAGATGAAGACAATTCCCTTGTATATTACCAAGTTTATGGCAGAAACCCACAGTGACGAAGGGATCATGATGGCCATTGCTGTGATGGCCAGCATTCCCATGATCGTTTTGTTTCTGACCTTATCGAAGTACTTCATCAATAAAGACGGGTTAACTTCAGCTACGAAGGGTTAGGAGCGTGGCGTTGCTTGACATGGGTGTTTGAAGAACATAGAATTGGAGGCGGATGCTGAGATCTACCTTTCAGCGCATCCAAGTAGAACTGATTTAAGGGCAAGAGGAGATATAGGGATGCGGCAGAACCAGAAGCAACGAACGGCGAGCTTACGGGAGTTATTTGTGGCATGGTTTAAAATTGGACTATTCACCTTTGGCGGCGGCTATGCCATGCTACCGTTAATTGAGAGAGAGGTTATCGACAATAAGGGCTGGACGGATAAGGAAGAAATTCTATCCATCTACGCCCTGGCCCAGTCGGTACCTGGTGTGATTGCCGTTAACACCTCAATTATTCTAGGAAATCGTCTGGGTGGCGTCAAGGGCGCTGTGGTAGCCGCCGCTGGGGTGATTTCCCCCTCTTTGATCGTGATTATGACCATTGCGTCTTATTTCGATTCTATCATGAATAGTGTCTATGTCTTGCAGGCCTTCAGTGGGATCAGGTCAGCGGTAGTGGGGTTGGTGGCTGCTGCGGCTGTGAGAATTGCTCTAGCCAGTCTGAAAGACAAGTCGGCATTTGTTATTGCAATTGCGGCGTTTGTATTAAGCGCTTTTACGGATGTCCATGCCATTGCCATTATTCTCGGAGGCGCCCTTGCGGGTTTACTTGCGTACTATTTGGGCGCTAAGAGGAGGGTGGAAGACTAGTGTTTATGGCATTCTTGCAATTATTCTCAGGGTTTTTCAAGATCGGCCTTTTCACTGTCGGTGGCGGTTATGCCATGCTTCCGCTCATGCAGCAGGAAATCGCAAGGTATGGCTGGGTTAGTGCGGCTGAGTTTGTTGATATCATAGCCATCGCAGAAATGACACCGGGCGCTATTGCAGTAAATACCGCCACGTTCGCGGGCTTCCGCACAGCCGGTATCCTCGGCGCTATCGTGGCAACCACCGCCCTGGCCCTACCGTCCCTTTTGATTATCGTACCTCTTTCGAATTTTTGGGAGACCCATCAAGAACATCCAGTACTTAAGGCCATCTTCAATGGCATTAGACCTGCTGTAGCAGGGTTAATCGGAGCTGCTGCCATGTATATCGGGCAAACCGCATTACAGTATGATCTCCTCTTGTCGCAGAAGGATGCATTCCCCATCGATTTTCGGAGTCTGATCATTGCCGCCGTGGTATTCCTGGCCGTTCGCAAACGAAATGTCGATCCCATTAAAGCTATCTTAGTTTCGGCTCTTGTGGGGTTAATTGTCTTTGGTTTTTAGGTCAGTAGTTAGGGGGGGCGTAGCTTTTGCAGCTACGCCTTTTTGCATTTAAGCAGGAATTCCAGGGAAAGAAACAGAACAAAAACAGTAATCTTTTAACGATCAATCAATAAAAACATAAACAGGAGGAATGATCGATGGCGGTACGATACCGAAAAGAGTTGGATATCATCTCACCATACGTGCCCGGTAAGCCCATTGACGACGTAAAACGCGAGTTGGGTCTGGAGCGTGTGATTAAGCTGGCATCCAACGAAAACCCCTTCGGCTTTTCCAGTTCCGTTCGGGAGGCGGTCATGAAAGCACTGGATGAAGTCAACTTGTATCCCGATGGAAACGCAACGCTGCTCAAGGCGAAAATTGCCGAAAAGTATGGGGTTACCCCCGATATGGTCCTGCCCACTTGCGGATCCGATGAAATGGTTGATCTGATCGCGAAGACATTTATTGATCAGGGCAGCGAAGTCGTTATGGCTGAAGTCACCTTCCCGAGGTACTTCTCCACATCCATGATGATGGGCGCCGATTTGAAGATCGTACCCATGAAAAATATGGCCTATGATCTGGAAGGCTTTAAGAGGGTTATCACACCAGAGACAAGGCTGGTTTGGCTCTGTAACCCCAACAACCCCACCGGTTCCTTTTTCTCCAGGAGCGAGCTTGTGGACATTATGGAGTTTATTTCCCCTGAGACCCTCGTCGTTTATGACGAGGCCTACTATGAGTTCGCTACCCATCCCGACTATCCCAAGGACAGCCTGGACTTCTTAAAGAAGTACCAGAACATGCTGGTCATGAAGACGCTGTCGAAGGCCTATGGCATAGCAGGCCTCCGAATTGGGTTTACCATCGGTGATGCGACCCTACTTGGTCTAATTAACAGGATCAGAAATCCCTTTAATGTTACGTTGATTACCCAGGCTGCGGCTATGGCCGCCATCGATGATGATGAGTTTTTAGTGAAGATCATTGAGAACAACAACAAAGGGAAACACTACCTGTATGACGAGTTCGAAAAAATGGGGTTGGAATATGCAAAGACCGAGGCAAACCACATTGCCTTTAATGCAAGAAAAGATGCAGGCGTGATCTTTAGTGATCTCCTAAAGAAGGGCGTTATCATCAGACCCATCGGCGGGGAGAAGTACAAGACCTGGCTGAGAGTGAGTATTGGTACCATGGAGGAAAATCAAGAATTCATCAAGGCACTTAAAGAAGTGCTGTAGTAGTGGTGTGAAGGGGGCATAGCATGGACAAATTTACGTTGACTAGAGAAGACGCAGTGCTATTTGTCATTGACATACAAGAACGCTTGGTGCCGGTCATGAAGTATAGGGATCAAGTTATTAGGAACAACCAAATCCTGATCACAGCAGCAAAAGAGATGAATTTCCCTGTCATAGCCACTGAACAATATCCCAAGGGACTCGGAAGAACAGTCTCGGAATTGCTGGATGAAATTACTGAGGAGAACATTTTTGCCAAGAACAGTTTTACGGCCTATACGGATGAGGTTAAGGATGCCCTAGAAAAGCTGGCTAAGAGGAAAGTCTTAGTCACGGGTATGGAAACGCACGTCTGCGTGTTTCAAACCGTAAGAGACTTACTCAAGGATGGATACCAAGTTTTTGTGGTGAAAGACGCGGTTGCTTCGAGAACCAAGAATAATTATTTAAATGGATTGGACTTGATGCAATCCCTAGGGGCTACCGTGACAAATGCGGAGACTGCTGTGTTTGACCTCTTGAAAGTATCAGGCACTCCTGAATTCAAGGTCATGTCTAGATTAATCAAATAGAAAGAGGGCCTCCCGCTGAGGCCCCTTTTTGTGCTATCTAGCCAGCTTACCTCAGGCCCAAGTGGTAGCCTACAAAGGTCTCGAGGGCCTGAATGGCTGCTCGGGGATTTCTGTAAACAGGTAATCCGCCTTCTTCCATCACAGCCACAAACGCATCATAATGACGCGCGCCATTGACTGAAACCACCAAGGGTTTTTGATACTTCCTTCCCAGTTCGACTAGGAGGTTAGCCATACCATCTGCATCCCGGGCCTTGTCGGCCCCACTCTTAAGAGCATTAGAGTGGGGGACAATGCTCACGAAGACGCAATCTACGTTATCGTCTTGGAGGACTATTTCTACATAGTCGGTAAACAGCTGATCATTGGCCATTGGCGTCACATCGAGGAGTGCTGTGGAAAGATCCACCAAGCCGTGTACATCGGTTTCGCGTAGCCTTTCAATGGTGTGGGCATCTAAAGCAGCGGGCTCTAAGTTCTGCAGTTCGTCTGCTGCAATGGTGGACTCAAAACCAGCATTAAAAATGCCTGCGATGCGGTTGCCCAGGGGCTTTTTCTTGGCAAGTTGAGAGAAGATCCGGAGGTAATCATAGAAATCCTCTAGTTTTTCCGCCAGGATCACTCCCCCTTGCTTGGCTGCTGCCTCGAAAACAGCGTAGTTTCCGCTCATGGCTGCTGTATGGGAGGCTGCTGCTTTGGCACCGGCCTCTGTTTTGCCAGATTTGTAAACGAGGATGGGTTTTGGGATATCCCGCGCCAATTCAAAAAACAGTCGTCCTTCGCCTGGGGATAATCCTTCGATATACAAGGAAATTAGATCAATGGTAGGATCGTCTGCGAAGTAGGCCATAAGGTCGGTGATCTTCACATCATATTGATTTCCAAAGCTGACGATGGCCTTGAAGATTTTACTGTCCTGCACGGCGTCGATGGACGTCAATGCTAACGCTCCGCTCTGGGTTAAAAGCGCGGTATTGCTGTTCTCGGAGTACTTGAGCCCCAACTTTTCCTCTTCGATGAAGAGGGTATTGACTCCCTTGCCATCTTCCCCTGGGGCGAAAAAGACGCCCATGCAATTAGGACCGATTAGTCTGAGTTCTCTGGGTTTGACTTGGTTCATTTCCTTCACAAACTGCGAATACTCCAAATCAGCTGGAAGGCCCGAGATGACAATGACAGCCTTAGCCCGTCCGCTTAGGTCTTTCACGAACTCTGCCGTACTTGCGATAGGGGCTACGTAGACGACTAAGTCAATGACCTTAGGAATCTCCTGAAAGTCTTTATAAAGGGGATACTCGGCGTCATTGATCTTCATGGTTCCCCCTCTAGGGTTCACTAGGTATAAATCCTCTTGACCTGCTCTATGCAGGAGCTTAGCGATCTCCCTGGCCATATTGGGCCTCGACAGATTTGTTGATACCCCGATCACGGCAACACTTTGGGGTCTAAAGAACATCTCTAAATTTTCGGAGTTGACCTGGGGTAGCTTTTTTGTCCCGTCTTGTACCGGGAAAAATTCGCCATAACCATCAATGGCAATAAACCGCCCATCCCCAGTGACAACCAGTGGGTTAATGTCCAGAGACTCAAGCCTGTACTTGGGGCTATCCTGAGAAGCACTGGAGTAGCAATGGGCTAGAAGTGATACTTTACTGAGGGCGTCCGCGATTAGCTTTATGTAGTTCTCTCTTCCGGTCTGCCTAAACTTATGGGCCACATGGAGCTTGTTCACAAAGTCCAGGGACTCTGCGGGGTCAAGGGGAGGCAGAAAGATATTGGCCGGATCATAGTATTTGGCGAAAAATTCAGCATCATCGCCGCCTTTACTGACCAGGACCATGGGACCAAACTCACCGTCTTCACGGCATCCAATCATGGTTTCATTGCCAATGGATGGGGTGTATTGTATGAATTCAACCAGTAGGAAACCTTCGATAGCAGGCTGTTCATTCCTTGCAAAGTGGGAGAGAACCTCCGCCTTCATGTCGGTCATGACCGTCTTTAGACCCTGGAGGTCCCAAGTTCTGATAATCTTCACTCCACCTAGCTTTTGCTTATGGGCGATATCGGGAGAGACGATCTTTACTACGATGTTTTCGCTAAACCCCTCTACATCTTGCTTTGTGACGTCACCAGGAACCTTGACAAACAGGTGCTTGGGGGTTTGGATACCTATCTTACTTAGAATCTCGTAAATTTCGAATTCATAGAGAGTGCTACGACCCTCGCTGTCTGCCTTTTCAAAGACGCGATCCACATTGTTTATGATGCTCTTATCCACTCTTGTCACCATCATCCTCCTGACTGGGGGCTAATACCCTGTGTTTTCCGACCGTTATATTATAAAGTATATTTAACAGTTACGCAACACAGCGGTGATGTCTTACCAAGCTTCATAGTGGATTTTCTCCGGTTCCCAGGTACTTGGGATAGGCTTTTCTTCGCTGGGATGACCAAGGGAGATGACTGCTGTTGGTATGATATTAGCCGGGAGTCTTAACGTCTCCTGGAGTAAAGCAGACCACTCGGAGCCTTGACTCACACCTAACCATACTCCACCCAAGTGGAGACCATGGATGGCTAGCAACATGTTTTGCGTCGCTGCAAAGCAATCAGCATAGAGATGTTCGGGTCTGTCCTCGACAGTATTGTCACCACAGATTACAATGGCCGCTTGGGCATGGGAGAGCATCCAGGCGTATTTTTTGCCAGCAGACAGCGTCGCGAGTGTATCTTTGTCTTTGATCACCACAAAGTGAAAGGGGCGCCGATTCATAGCGGTCGGTGCACAAAGGCCCGCCTGCAAGATGGTGGTGAGGGTTGCGTTGTCTATAGGTTCTGGTGTGTAGCGGCGGATGCTGCGACGGTGACGAATGGCCATGAGCACGTCTACATTGCTTGTTGACGCAGTAGGTTCTTTGGTCTTGTCAGTGGTCATAGTGTTCGCCTCCAAACTGTTTTACGTGGTAATGGTTCTGCGTCTTTTGTGCAAAGTCCTTTTCGGATCTGGAACAAACGAAGGTAGCCATGATCTTGCAGGAAATGACAGTGGTACACATTTGGTTGGGTAAGGGAGGCGGAATATTTACCGGTAAAAGTTGACATAGTAACTTAGTGAGAAGCAGAAACGAGAAGAATTCTCCTTTGGCCTTGACAAAACAAATGGTAAGGATTATCATTAAAGGGCATGACAGATTTAGGAGCCGAATCCTAAAAATATTGTACGTATAAGGAGGGCATGTCATGAGTAGAATTGGCTTAACACCCGAAGCAACGAAGAAGGTAGCAGAGCATTTAGATCAACATCTTGCAGATCTCCATGTTCTTTATGCTAAGCTCCATAACTATCATTGGTTCGTGGAAGGTTCAGGATTTTTCACGATGCACGCCAAGTTAGAGGAGCTTTATGACGGTGTGGCGGAAGAAATTGACGAAGTGGCTGAACGCATTTTGATGATTGGACATCGTCCATCTGCCTCTTTAGCTGCTTACTTGAACAAGGCAAAACTGAAGGAAGCCGAAAATGTGGGAATATCCTGCAAAGAGATTGCCAACGCTTTATTGGCTGACTATGGCCAATTGGTGGCAGGATTACGCGCTGGAATCGCCGCGGCCCAGGAAGCAAATGATGAAGTCAGTGCAGACCTGATGATTGGCAGTCTGGCCCAATACGAAAAGACAATTTGGATGTTAGATGCCTTTTTGAAATAAGGAAGCATAAGAGTTAACCCCAACACCTCTTAGACGATGGTAGCCCTCGCATTTGCGAGGGCTACCATCGTTAGTGAAGGATTCTATATTCAACATTCCTTTCTGCCTGGACGTATTGTCTTCGTCCCGAAGGGGGGATGGTAAGTATCGCTTGTCTTCTCAGAAAGTTTGGGTACAAGGAGGAACATTTTCACATTTGGGGAAGCATTTGGAAAGGGGACGGACGAGCAAATTCAAATTGGAAGTAACCTGGGCCGCGCAGAAACTACCTTTGGTCAAATTCGAGAGCGAATTGATGCAGTAGCCCAAGCGATCCAGGAGTTCGTCACAAGTCTCATCGACATGAATGACATGGGTGAGTCGGTGGCCGCGGCCTCCGAAGAACAGGCTACATCCATGGGAGAGATCGCCCGCAATGCCGAGGGACTCTCTATCCTTGGCAGGATCTACAGAAAATCGCTAACTGATTCATCCTTTAGAGATAACGAATGGCGTATGGAGGAGACGCTATGCCCTTTACCATTGTCAGGCAAGACATCACCGAAATGCATGTGGATGCAATTGTAAATGCGGCCAACACCGCTTTGCAGAAAGGCGGCGGTGTTTGTGGAGCCATTTTTAAGTCCGCGGGAATTGAGAGGCTCGAGGAAGCGTGCCGAGAGCTGGCACCCATTGGCATTGGCGAAGCTGTGATCACCCCAGGGTTTGCCCTACCAGCGAGGTTTGTCATTCACACTGCAGGGCCCGTGTACCGCGATGGTTCAAGTGGAGAAGAGGCGCAGCTGCGTTCTTGCTATCTTAAGAGTCTAAAACTAGCCGTGGAAAACCAGTGTGAGAGTATTGCCTTTCCCCTGATTTCCAGCGGTATCTTCGGTTACCCCAAAAAAGAAGCTCTGCAAGTAGCCATGGATGCCATTGGGGATTTCCTAGAGGACCACAATTTAGATGTCTACCTTGCAGTTTTTGATAAAGAGGCTTTTACGGTGAGCGAGGAGCTTATCGGTGAGGTTGCCAGTTACCTCGATGCAAACTATGTGGAAGAAGATGTGGAGCAGCGCAGGCTGAGGAGAAATCTACTTGAGGTGGAGAGAGGCTTTTTAACCAGCTACCAGACCGTGGGGGAAGCCGTACTCGAGGCTCCTTTGGACGATCTGGTGGGTAACTTAGATGAGCCTTTTGCTGAGACTTTGCTTCGATTAATTGACACCAAGGGGAAAGACGATGTGGACGTGTATAAAAAAGCGAACCTAGATCGCAGGCTTTTCTCGAAAATCCGTAGCAATAAGGGTTACATGCCTAGCAAGCGCACTGTCCTTGCTCTGGCCATTGGTTTGGAGCTCTCCCTTGACGAAACCAATGATCTATTGAAGCGGGCGGGTTTTGCCCTTTCCCAGAGCAAGGTGTCTGATGTGATTGTGGAATATTTTATTGTTCATGGCAAGTATAATATTTATGAGATCAATGAAGTTCTGTTCCGATACGATCAACCGCTACTCGGTGGATCGTAAGGGTAGGTTGGGGGATGTTTGTATGAACGGCGTACGACTGGGTTTTTCCAGGTTTGGATTTCTGGTGGCGGCCTTGCAGTTGTTGCCAAATATGATTTGGGTTCTCTTTCCTCCGGATCCAAATATTCTTACAACGAATGCATCGCCTAAGCCCTTTTTGGAGTATGGGGAGCACATTCTCGGAGTCGCCATTATTATTATGCTCTTGTTTCTGGTGGGCAAAAATGATGATGAGCTCATGCCCAGGGGCAGATCAGCCGCCTTCGCTTTCGGAGCCATTTTGCTCTACTGGTTTTTCTGGGTACTGTATTATGCAGGCATGCAGGGCAATGTGGTCCTTTATTCCATGGTAGTCTTACCCCCGATCGCTTTTTTCTTGGCAGGTTTGGCGAAAAAGGTTTCCATTATCTCGATTACGGCCTTGCTGTTTGTGGTGTTTCATGTTCTGGTTACTCTGGAGAATTTTCCATTATGATGGGGTGTCAAACATGCAAAAGGGTGCAATCAGCTATGCTGCGCGGGTGATGATGCAGAGAGTATTGGGGCTAGTGTTGTTCTGGCTCGGCGCAAGGTCACTTGATTGGCATATTTGGGTTTATTTTGGCACGAACTTCGCTGTGGCGGCCATATCTATGGTCATCATGTTCCGGGTCAACGCAGAGACCTTGACTGAACGGGGGAAAGTTGTCACCGATTCTCCTTCCTGGGACAAGGTGCTTTTGGGACTCTACTGGATTTTGCACTTTTTCGTGATCCACCTCGTAGCTGGCTTGGAGTGGCAAGGCACCGTGTCTAGTGAGACTTTGTATTGGGCCGGGATGGTACTGCTCGTGCCCTCAGCCGTGCTTGCCATGTCTGCTTTGGTGGTAAACACCTACTTGGAGTCTACGGCACGCATCCAAACCGATAGAGATCAGCAAGTGATCAGCACGGGAGTTTATGGAGTAGTGCGGCACCCTACCTATCTAGCTGTGCTTCTCTCTGCCTTGGGTATCTCACTTGTGTTTTCTACGCTCTATGTATGCCTTATAGCCGTGATTGTTGGGGCCATCATTATACTTAGGACTTATCTTGAAGACAAGATGCTGAAGGAAAGATTAGACGGTTACATGGAATACGCGCAGAATGTGCGTTATCGGCTGATTCCCGGCATCTGGTAAATTGTCGCTTCTGAAGCGACCTGCAAGACTGGTTGTGGTGATATCCTTACGTTAACAAGACTTGAGGAGGTCATCATCATGAGACACGGACTGACCGAATTTGTGGCTATATTGGACAAAAGCGGTTCCATGAGCGGTCTGGAGAGTGACACTATCGGCGGTTATAACTCTCTGCTGGAGAAGCAAAAGCAGGTGGAGGGTGAATGCGTGGTTACCACTGTGCTTTTTGACCATGGTTACGAGCTGCTCCACGATCGTATCAATATCAAGGCAATCAAAGCTATCACAGAAAAGGAATACCAGGTGGGGGGTTCAACTGCGCTTCTTGATGCCATCGGCATTACCATCACTAAGATCGCTAAGGCCCAGAGGCATACCGCTCAGGAGTATCGCGCAGAGAAAGTAATGTTTGTTATCATCACTGATGGTGAGGAAAACAGTAGCCGTGAATACTCTCTGGATACGATCAAAACCCTCGTAGAACACCATCAGAAGCAAGACTCGTGGGAGTTCGTCTTTTTGGGCGCCAATATCGATGCCATCGAGACCGCTCGACACTTTGGAATTGGCGCTGATCGGGCACAGAGCTACCACGCTGACAAAGAAGGTGTTGAGCTTAACTTTGCCGCGATGAGTGAGAGTGTGGCCGAGTTCCGTCGAACAGGGAAACTGGACGATAACTGGAAGGAAAAAATCGAGGGAGATTATAAGCGTCGCGGTGGTAAGCACTAGACTAAACGTGGGGGCCGCCAATCCCCGGGTCTTTGGGGTTAGCGGCCTTCGTGTTATGCGTTGAGCAATGCTTCTAGTGCTAAGGGAAACTTTTCCTTCGTCAGAGCCTCCACAGCTTCGGCAAAGTCTCTGATTTCTTTCTGGGCTCCGTCGTCCAAACGTAGCTTTAGAAAGTGGGATACAGCCTGCAGACTGCCCGTCCAAACCCAGCGAACATAAAGACCATAAGCGGGCAAGAACAGGCGAGCTTGCTCTGGGCATATTTGATCTTCGAGAGCTTGTTCATAGAGCTTGAGGCTTTCTGCCACGTGTTTGTGCAGTGCCTCACTATATTTGCCTCCAATGCTAGGGTCGAGATTATCTCCACTACCTTGCTTGCGATTCTCAGGCACAGAACGCCATTCATGGGCTTTTGGAATCAAGAAAGTTGGTTCCTCCGTAATATAGCGCCTACTTGACTCATTCCACGCGGTCATACGATCGTATCCCTCACCATGTTCACATCCTATAACATGTTTCCACCATTGTCTGGCTACCATCAACGGAGCATAAACCTCGAACTTCAGCATCGAATGCCGAAAGGGGGATGTGTGTTGATGATCAGCGAGATAGGTCAAGAGCCTCTTTTCTCTATCGCCCATGACAGTACTTTCCTTATCGAAGCTTACTTTAGCGTCATTGACAGGGGATAGATCGGTACCCATCCAGTCCTTCAGAAGCACATAGCCATGTTCCCCAACGGTAATTTTAAGTTTGTCCACCCGACAACCTCCCTGTATGCTTTTTGTCAGTATACCAACTTTTGAGCAGTAAAGAAACTAAATCTGTTACTCATTATCGGTTGATGTACCGCAAATGCCAGCAGGTGTCCAGCGAGACACCGAAGGGATTCACTTGTTAAATCGCGCATTTTGGTGGTTTTACTTGACAAACTAAGCAGGAAGCACGGAGTCGTTAGCGAACATTAGACAGGCGGAGGTTGAAGAACCTTCCAATTTCCTTCGTTACTAGTGCAAACGTTGTCATTGTGGAGGTGATGAGGTCTTAAAGCTTTGTACTGCCGTTTTATTGATTATCAAATGGAGGTGCGTAGAATGAAAAGATTAACCACGATTTTTGTCGTGCTTGTTTTGGCCATGTTGGTTAGTTTGCCTGTAATGGCTTCTGTTCCGGGAGAATTGTTGATCTGGTCCGATGGCGAAAGAGCCCCGATTCTAAGTGAGGTAGCTAAGCAATTTGTGATCGAGTACGGCGTTACTGTCAGAATCCAAGAGCTGCCCTTTGGCGACATTCGTGACAATCTGGCTATCGTTGCTCCTACGGGTGAAGGTCCCGACCTCATCGTTGGTGCCCATGACTGGTTAGGTCAATTGGTAACAGACGGTCTCATCGACCCGATTGACGTTGAAGACGAGTCCTTGTTCCTCGAGTCGGGCTTAGAGGCCTTTACCTGGGGCGGACAACGCTATGGTATCCCCTACGCCATTGAAGCAATTGGTCTTATTTACAATAAAGACCTAGCAGGAGAAGATGGTTTCCAAACCTTCGAAGAGATGATTGATTTGGGCATGAAGCTCAGAGACGAAGGCAAGTATGCACTGGTCATGCCTCAACCCGATCCTTACCACACCTTCCCATTCTTCAGCATCTTAGGCGGCTATGTTTTCGGAATGGACGCTGACGGCGTTTTGGATCCCCTAGATGTTGGATTAGCGAATGACGGCGCTGTTGAAGGTTTTGAGCTCTTTGAATACCTCATGGACGAACGCATTTTGGGTCGTGCAACACCATATGACACCATGATGAGCCTGTTCCAAAACGGCAACGCAGCCGGTATGATTACTGGTCCTTGGGCCTTTAATGATGTCCGCTCTGCTGGTATCAACTACGGATTCCAACAGATCCCATCTTACAAGGGCCAATATGGTAAGCCATTCTTGGGCGCTCAGGGCTTTATGATGAGTGCTTTCAGCGAGAACAAAATGTTAGCTAACCTGTTCCTCAACGAATTCGTTGCTACGAAAGACACCATGTTAGCTATTTATCAGGGAGATCCCCGTCCAACAGCTTTCTTGCCCGCCGCGGACATTATCAACGAAGATCCTGATATGCGCGGTGTAATGGAATCGGCTGCCGAAGGTATTCCAATGCCAGCTATTCCTGCCATGAACGCAGTTTGGACTGCTTGGAGCGACGCTCTTGAACTCGTTATCAATGAGCAATCTGAGCCTAGACCTGCCATCGAAAACGCTGTTCAACTCATCATTCAGACGATCAAGGACAGCGGTTACTAGAATATAGTGTATTAAGTCTCTAGCCATTCCCCTTGGAGCTGACTGCAAAGAGCTCCAGGGGGAATGGAGTTTTCAAGAAATGGGTGATAGAAAGTGGGCAAGATTATCAAGGGCGTGATACTAGGAATCGTCAACGTGGTGTTTATTTGGATTGCACTTTACCTTCTTAGCGCCGAGGCCTATCTTGTTTTCGTCCTGCTTTTACTAGGTGCACTCTTAACGAACGTCATTTTTATGTTGCCAAAGGCTTACCCCTATCGCTACTTGTTGCCTGCCGCGTTTTTTCTGCTGCTTTTAGTGGTTTACCCTATTGTTTACACAGTGTATATTTCGGTCACCAACTATGGAACGGGTAATATTCTCAACAAAGAACAGGTCATATCCCAGTTTGAAGGCAGGTATGCTTTAGAACCAGACTCCGACGAGTTTGTCTTCCAGGCTTACCGTGATCCCCAGGATTCTTTATGGTTACTGTTCACAGACTCCCAAGGGGAGAAAATGCTCGGCCATCGCGGCGAGCTCACACGTCTGCGGGAAAACGATCCTCTATTGGATCAACTGGCGGGATACACTGAGCTTTCCCGGGTCGATTTGGTTAGGTCTACCAATGAGCTTTCGGCCCAATCCTTTGCTTATGACGATACCCATGAATTGAGAATGCGTAATATTAACGTATTCAATCTCTATCTGCAGCAATACAGCTACGATAGGGAGCGCGATGCGTTGCTGGAAGTCCAGACAGGTATTGTCTATACGCCGGAATATGGATATTTTCAGGCTCCCGACGGAACCCGTCTCACCCCTGGGTTCAGGGCCCTTATCGGCTTCGACAATTTTCGCAGACTCTTTGGCAATCCCCAGATTACGGGGCCCTTTGTGAGCGTTTTTATCTGGACTATTCAATGGGCTTTGCTTAGTGTAGCCACAACCTTTGTGGTGGGCTTATTTCTAGCAATCTTGCTCAATGATCCTCACCTGCGCTTGCGCAAGCTGTATCGCTCGCTTTTGATCTTGCCTTATGCCATTCCCGCCTTTATCTCAGCCCTCATTTGGCGAGGTTTGTTCAACACCGAGCTGGGGGTCATTAACCAGATTCTACAAGCCACGATCGGTTCATCCGTACCCTGGCTGCAAGATCCATTTTGGGCGAAGGTAGCCCTGATCATCCTTAACCTCTGGTTAGGCTTCCCTTATATGATGGTTATTTGTCTAGGTGCTCTGCAGAGCATCAACACCGAGATGTACGAAGCGGCCGTTGTGGATGGAGCTACCGCCTGGCAGCAGTTCCGCCATATTACCTTGCCACTTCTCATGGTGAGTGTTGCCCCGCTTTTGATTTCTTCTTTCTCCTTTAATTTCAACAACTTCTCTGTCATATACCTCTTGACGAGGGGCAGGCCACCCATTGTGGGGGCTCAAACTCCTGCGGGCCACACCGATATTCTGATCTCCTATACCTACCGGTTAGCATTTGAGAGTGGCAGGGGCATTGACTACGGACTCGCTAGTGCTGTTACGCTCGTTATCTTTTTGATTACCGGGGCCATTACGTTCTTCAATTTCCGGTTTACCGGAGCCCTAGAGGATGTGAACAAAAATGTATAGAAAACACACGTTCTTCAGAGGCCTGTGGCGTCATGCAGTCTTACTGGTGTTTCTCGTATTCGCCTTGTTCCCCATCTTGTGGGTTATTTCTGCGTCCTTTAATCCTGCCAATACTTTAGTTGGTCAGAGCCTAATTCCCCGTAACGCGAGTTTTGCCAATTACATTGAAGTCTTCACAAGCGAGCAGTATCCCATTGCTCTGTGGATCAAGAACTCAGTGGTAATCGGACTGATCACATCTGCCCTGGTTGTGGTTATGACCTCGCTGGCGGCCTACGCGTTTTCGAGATTCCGTTTTAAGGGGCGAAGAGAAGGCCTTTTTGCTTCCCTAATGGTGCAGGTGTTTCCCCAAATGCTGGCAGCAGTGTCCATTTACTTATTGGTTCTCGGCATTGGTAAGCTCATTCCTGCTCTGGGAATCAATACCCATGCCGGTTTGATCATGGTTTACCTTGGCGGGGCTATGGGGGTTAATGCCTGGCTGATGAAAGGGTATTTTGACACCATTCCTACCTCGCTGGAAGAATCCGCCATGATCGATGGTGCTTCACCGTTTCAGGCGTACTATATGATCATTTTGCCCTTGGCTAGACCCATTTTGGCCGTCATCTTCTTGCTCCAGTTTATTGGGACCTACTCAGAATTTATTCTGGCCAGTGTCTTAATCAGCTCTAGTGAGAAGTATACGTTAGCTGTGGGTTTGCAGCTCTTTATCCAAGATCAATATGCTAGCCGTTGGGGTGTTTTCGCAGCTGCCTCCGTTCTCGGAGCATTGCCTATTGTGGTGTTGTTCATGTTTTTGCAGAAGTACTTAGTTTCCGGCCTGACCAGCGGTGCTGTAAAAGGATAATACAGTTTCTGGTTGTCTTTGGAAAAAGAAGGAATATTACCCCCCTCGCAGAATTATTCCAAAAGAATGAGTTGATGAGGAGGCTTAAGTGTGTTATCCAAGAAATTGAGTGCAGTGGCTTTACTCGTTCTAGCTTTATTTTTGACGGGATGTGGCGGGAGCGTTGTCACCGACTTGTACGTGCAGGATATTATAGAAGTTGTGGAAGGTGCTGAGGAGTCACTCTTTGCGCTGTCCACTATTTCAGTGGAATCGCCTGGTGAGGAGTATAATGGACAATTGATTGAATTGCTTGAGCTCAACTTCCGTGATGCAAAAAACTCCAGGACGTTAACTGAGGATTATACCACCTACGTCGCGGTAGATGTGAAGGTTCCCATTTTGATTTTAGAGGAATACGAACAGCTTTGGGAAAACGATGAGGCCATCGGGATTATAGTTGTGGACATGGACGACGGCAGTGCAGCCTTCGGTTTAGGTTTAAACAGCGATAAACTTGATGAGCTGTTTGCAGCTTTTGTTGAGCAGGTCTGGGATTCTGCTTCCATTGAGGATTTCACGTTCACCGTCAGACTACTCAACGATACAAGGGATCCCGTTTTCGTGGCGCTGCAAGGTGTCTATGTCAACCAAGTGCCCATCGCCTACGAGGAAGTCTTTGAATTGGCCAGGCGGGATGTCTTGGAAATTCGCCTTGGTGATGTGGCCAGAGACGTAGCTTACCAAGACGGAATCGTGGTTCTAGGGGTGGTAGAGTAAATACACCGTTGGAACAGACAAGGCACCGGGAGGCATCTCCCGGTGCTTTTTAGGGTGGTGGGACAGAGTTTTACATCATGTGCTGGGGGCTAACAAGGAAAATTGTAGTATACGATGAAATTAACACCATCACTGAATTCAAGGAGAGTATGGCTGAATGCGTTCATTTGAATTCTTTGGACGAAGATAACCGCAAATATGTGCCCGACGAGGTTTTCGAAACGGTGCAAGAGGCGGAAGAGACGATTCGTTTCCTCATGGATTGCTATAGGGGCACAGATGGGCCATTTGTTTATCCAGTGTTGCTTAAAAACGGTAAGAATATTGGGTACGTGCAAGCTGTGCCCATTGGGGGTGAGTGGGAAGTGGGTTACCATATCGCTGAAAAGTATACTAGAAATGGCTATGCCTCGGAAGCTATGATGGCGTTCTTGCCCACAATCATGAAACGACTCGGCATTCAGCGGATCTGGGGAGTTTGCCGGGGGGATAATCTGGCCTCTCGCCGTGTTTTGGAAAAATGTTCATTTGATTTAGAGTCCTGCGGAAGAGGAGCTTACCATGGGCAGGAACACGTAGTATGTAAGTATCTTTATAGCGTCCAGGGATAAAGCAGTAGGAGGAATAAAGTGTATTTAGAAGACGATAATTTGGTAATCAGAAACGCCACTCAACATGATGCGGAGACACTTTGCTCTTGGTGGAACGATGGCAAAGTAATGAACCATGCTGGTTTTCCTAATGGATTAGGCATAACTAAGCAATCCGTTGTTGAGCAGCTGGCTAGCGACGATGACAAGACGCATCGCAGGTTGATTTTGGAAGTTGACTCCGTGCCCGTGGGTGAAATGAATTATCGGAATAAGGGCAACAGAACCGCTGAGATTGGGATTAAGATTTGTAATTTTGAAAAGCAAGAAAAGGGTTTTGGCACGCGGTTTCTCAAGATGCTGATTGGCTGTCTTTTTGATGAAGAAGGTTATGAAAAAATCATCCTAGATACTAATGTTAAGAATACACGAGCACAGCATGTTTATGAGAAACTTGGCTTTAGAGAGGTTGGCACCAGGGTCGACTCCTGGAGGAACCAGCTTGGTGAGTTGCAGTCGTCCGTAGACTATGAACTAACAAAGGGCGAGTTAAACCGCGGGTAAGGTGTGAGCCAGGAAAGATTGATCGAGGATTAGGTGGTATTGTCCTGAGGGAAGCCCCAGTTAAGGCTTACATTAAGGACTTTGGAGCAGAGGAGAAGGCAGCGGAATACGCTGCGCGATTCGACTTAACAAACTGGTCCTTCTTTACGGCATTTGACGGGGACGCGCCAATTGGGGGGGCTACTGTTGCATCAGAAACAGAAAAGGTCAATATGCTCGACGATCGGGACGATATGAGTGTGCTCTGGGATATAAGGGTTCATGATAACTACAAGGAGCGGTATTGGCCAAGATAGACGAATACGCCTATTTCATGCCGAGGATCAACAGTCTTTGTTATGCCATCGTTGTTCTAACGCTTATTTCGGCCTTGGTTGGGATTTTTTATTCCACCGGCGGCAGTCAATTTAGTGTGGAAAACATTTACGGCGAAACCATTATGTACTCCAGTTTTCCTTGGCTTTGTTCACCATGGTCTTCGTGCTCGTTGAGTTACTCAAGAAAGACAGTCTACCCTTAAGCCATCCTTTTTACTGCCCCGTCTGCCCTTTTCCAATGTGCAAAGGATTGAGTTTGGGTTTATGCCGTACTGGCCAGATCTTCAGTATGTGATGGAGCAGCAGGAAATGAGTCCGCTGTTTGTTCGGGGATTAACTTGTGATTTGGTAGATTTTAAGTTCCCCGAGCTGTCGACCACGTAAGGAGAACAAGGGAAAAGAAATGGAGGTTTGCTTGCCATGAAAGTCATTAACACAAAGGACAGAAGACGTAGGAGATCCAGAAGGATACTGTTTGGAATACTTGTTTTGCTTGTACTGGCACTCTTGGGTGTCTTGGTGGCGATACCGCCCCTCGTTATGGGAGATATGATCAATCTCCATGTTCAATTTGGGACCATATACAAAGCCGAAGATTTTGGCCTAGAGGCTAGAGAGCTAACTCTCCAAACAACTGACGGTTATTCCATTTCCGCGTTTGAAGTGGAAGCACAAGACCCTAAAGGGATGATTATCTTTATATCGGGCATCCATAATCCATCTGTTACGGCCCTCTTTGGGCATGCGCGGATGTTCCGGGAGCATGGGTATGCATCTGTGCTTTACGACATGAGAGCCCATGGTAAGAGTGAGGGAGATGTAATCAGTCTCGGGCACCTAGAACCTTTAGATACCAAGGCGGTGGTGGATTACATCAAGACAAGAGAGAGCTATAAGGACCTGCCGATTGTAGTCTATGGTTTGTCCATGGGCGGTGCAGTGGCAATCAACTCTATCGGTCAAACTCCAGAGATCTCAGGGCTCGTAAGTATATCGGCTTATTCCTCTTGGGAAGATGTCTTTATGGAGAACATGCTGGCCATGGGTGCTCCTGCGCTCTTGGCCAGAATCCAGCGGCCCTTTGTAAAGCTTTATACCCTTTATAAGTTTGGGATAAAAACCGCAAACATCTATCCGAAAAAGCAAATCCAAAATCTTATGGATCGCCCCGCCCTCATTATGCACTCCACAGGTGACTCACAGGTGCATTTCGCTAATTTTGAACGAATCATGGAAGAAGCTCCGGAGCATGTAGAAACGTGGATACGCCAAGGGGACCACCATATGATGTCCACAGATTTCTTGTATCCAGAAAATGATCCAGAGTATGCCCAGCGTGTCTTAGACTTTTTTGCACAGAACTTTGGCTCTTAGGAAAATGGGTGGGGATGAAGCATTTTGGGGAGAAGAACTATGCAGGTCGAACCGTATACGTTTATTTCATTAGCAAAAGTGAGTTATCGGTGGAGATGGGAGCGCGTTTAGCAGAAAGTAAAGCGAAGGGAAGGGGGATGAAATGCGGATCATTATCCATGACTTGGGAAACACTGATTTTCAGAAGCTATTCCCCCAACCACTAGACGATACGATGGTTATTGCGAGTGACGCCAAGATCCATCATTGTCTGGGCTGTTTTGGGTGCTGGACAAAGACACCTGGGGCCTGCGTGATCCGGGATAAGTATGGGGACATTGGCGAAGGCTTTTCCAAATGCAGCGAGGCCCTAGTATTTAGCAGATGTTATTATGGTGGCTTTAGTCCCTTTGTGAAAAACGTGTTTGACCGCAGTATATCCTATATGCACCCTGATTTTAGGAACAGGTACGGCGAAATGCATCACAAGAGACGATACAAAAACTGTGTGGATTTACTGGTTTTCTTCTACGGTGAGGATATCACGGAAAGGGAACAACAAGTAGCTCGTGACCTAGTCAAGGCCAATGCCATCAATATGTGTTGGGATGTTGCTGGAGTCTCGTTTAGCCATGGCATCGCTGAACTGGAGGGCCGAGTATCATGAAAATAGCGCTGATTAACGGTAGTCCAAAGATCAGTGGTAGTGCTTCAGGCTCTATTTTACAGGATTTGCGGTCTTTCCTAGAAGATACGGCCGACACTATTTATGACTACCACTTCAAGAAACCTATTGTGAGTGCCGAAGAGGTTGCCGCCCTAAGTGAATGCGACATCTTAATTTTTGCCTTTCCTCTTTATGTGGATGGAATCCCTTCCCATCTGCTACGTTGTTTAGTTCAGTTGGAACAGTCTTTGGCTAAGGCAAACAAAGAAATTACGGTTTATGTTGTGGCAAATTGCGGGTTTTACGAAGGACACCAAAACAGATTGGCAATTTCCATGATGGAAAATTGGTGTACCAAGGCTGGTCTTAAATGGGGCCAAGGGATTGGGATTGGAGCTGGCGGAATGCTTTCGGGAAATCGGAGTATTCCCCTAGGTTACGGACCCAAGAAAAACCTCGGTAAAGCCCTAACTCGGCTGGCCGAAAATGTCTGCCAGTGCGCAAGTGATGAAAATGTTTTTATCACGGCAAACTTCCCCAAGATCGCCTACAAGCTGGGTGCCGAAATAAACTGGTGGCTGACCGCTAAAGCCAACGGACTCAAGCGGAGAGATTTGTCCCTGCGCAAGTAACACGATCCTCTGATAGGAGACAGAAGGTTAGGTGAATGGAATGAATAAAGTGGAACAGAACAAGAAGGCTTGGGGCTTGTTAGCTGAGGATCATTACAACAATTTCAAAACACAGTTCGCCGAGAACAGATATTTATTCAACCCTATCGTTCAAAGGGAGTTGGGTGACGTATCAGGCAAGAGAATCCTTCACTTGCAGTGTAATACCGGGGCCGACTCCATCGTTCTCGCTAAAATGGGAGCAGTGGTTACAGGAGTCGATTTGGTCGCTGATAATGTTTATTTTGGAGGTAAGTTGGCGAAGGATTTGGGTGTGGATAACGCTAACTTTGTAACTTCTGACATTATGGAGCTGATGGAAATCCATGAAGATACGTACGATATTGTCTTTACATCCGATGGAGCCATTGGATGGTTGCCAGATCTCGATCGGTGGGCCAAAACGATCAGGCACTTCTTGAAGGATGACGGATTCTTTTATGCTCATGACGCACACCCATTTTTCCTGACCTTGAATGAAGAGAAGATCAAAACAGGCATCACCGAGATCAAGTACCCTTATTTCAATAACGAAGCAGATGAAGACGATCAGATCGGTGGCTATGCATCGGGGGCTAAGGAAGCTAAGAACTACTTCTGGATGTATACCATTAGTGGGTTAATAAACTCCCTGGTCGGAGCGGGTCTGTCAATCGAATTTCTGAATGAACATGATCGCTGTGCCCCAGGGATGGGTGGTACTGCCAGGGATGGAGAAGGCTTATTCTATTACCCTTCATTAGAAGGTGCTCTGCCCTTGACTTTTAGTCTCAAGGCTCGGCCAGAAAGTGGTGTCTAAATGACAAGACCGTTTGTAGATGTATAAGGCAAAGAAGACACCAATTCCGCAGGGCATCGCAATGATCAATGGATATCTGTATGACATCAAAATAGATAATTTTGATGAGGCATTGTCTAGAAAGTATTCCATGGTGGCGCTATGGGATTTATCCTATGCAAAGGTCGTCTATGATCCAGAAAACAATAAAACCACTCATTAGTGCCTTGTTTCTTGCCAACAACGAGTGCATACCCCATGATAAGTGGTTAGTGCATATGAGTAAGACTCTTGGCTGGAAGCCAGCAGGGTGGAATAAAGACCTTACAAGGGCGTTATCTACCGGGAACTTTGACTTGCAGAGCCTGGTTACTAGGCAAGAGGCCATAGCCGGACTGTGGGCTGCTATTGACGAGAAGTTGCGAGAAGAGGCCGGAACTAAGATTCGTATGATGCAGAAATACTTCTATGAAATGTTGCAGCTCTTGGTCGAGAAAGGGAACATGTCCATCACAGAGTGGGAAGAAGTGAGTAGCGTTGGGATGATTAACTCCCAACCATTTCATGATGTGGTCAGCATTGAGGATGGAAGGATTTTTCTAGATGTTGAGAAGTTGCTCGCGCTAGGCCCCTCTTACATGTACAGTTGGTTTTATGAAATAGTAGAAGCCGTGAACATGCGTTGACATGGGTATAGTGGAGGTTGGAAAGGTCATGAGAAAGACAGTAATTCTGATTTTGGCAATGCTGGGAATTTCCTTAGGTGTGATTTTTCTATACGCCTTCTTGCATGAAGGGGGCCACGCCCTGCTTGTGCTTCTCTTTGGGGGTACAGTTACAGAGTTTGAAGTAGACTTCTTCACGTATTCGCCCCACATCAGTTATGTTGGCATCAGCAATCCTATGCAGAGGGCCTTTATTAGTTTGGGAGGGCCTCTATTACCACTCATTCTCGTGTTGCCACTCACTCTTCTCTTACGTAGGACAAAGAACCTTGTCGTTCAAGGTACATCACTTCTACTCCTGGGAAGCCTGCTTCCTACACTCCTTGTTTCAGTGGGAATCTCCCTAGCCTATGGTTTTGGATCCGTTGACGCCAGTGAAGATGTGGCTAGGTTTCTCTTCTATTCTGGATTCAATCCCTTTATGGTGGCCGGCGCGTTTTTAATCCTGTTTGTTGCTACCCTCGTTTTCTTGCTAAAGGTGGGAAGGGTTAAGGATGTTTACGTAAGAGTAACGAGAGCTTTACGTGGGCCTACAGATAAGCGCTCACCTATGTTGGTCGCACGGATAATTGTTACCGTGGTAGTACTGGCACTTGGGACAGTTGTTATCCGACATACGATAGATGGCGACCAGCCCGTTAATCAACCATTAAGTTACCACACCAGAATTGATGTGGATCTGCAGGACGTTAAGGCCGACTCAACCTTTTTTCATACGTTTGCAGTTGAAGATCCAACAGTCTTTGATTTTGTATATTCCCTAGATACCCATTCCGATATCACCCTTCGTTTGGTCAATGTTGGGGGAGAACCATTTGTGTTTAACAACCAAGACTCCATTGTAATGTACCAAGGGCGTGGAAGTCTTAGTCTCGCCTATTTCGCAGGTTTTACCCTTTTAGAAGGGGACTATGCTTTGGAAGTCTCCCCGGGTGGGCTTGGTTCCCTTACAATGTATATCGATAGCAAAAAGCCAGATGCGGCAGACCAGCAGTATTTCGAACTACTAACCAAGGTCAACGATGGATCGTTCACAGCCGGGACTTATAGCGAAGAGGGTTATGAGTTGATTTACCAGGGTGAGTTGGCACCGGGATTGGATCAGATTCTGGTCACTGTGCCAGGTGGCTACGAACGAAAGGTATCGGCATTTGTAGTTGGTGAGGGAGATGTAACCCTTCTCTACGTGGCAGATGGCGAAACCCATACCCTGCTAGAAGGCTTTAAGGCAACGATGGGCCGTGGCTTGCAGCCGCACAAAGGGCAGGGGGAGTT
Organism: Firmicutes bacterium UBA5493; assembly: GCA_002424045.1. GTDB lineage: Bacteria > Bacillota > Limnochordia > Darwinibacteriales > Darwinibacteriaceae > UBA5420. The sequence goes on from DIPH01000004.1 coordinate 46,757, forward strand.
GCGGGTTAATGCGCTGAACCCATCCGCAACACTTTACATCTATCTCAAGGAAGACTGACTACGAACTTAGAAAGGATAAGGGTGGACCATGAACTACGATATTGTACATTTGCCAGAAGAGAAATGGAAAGGCACGATCATCCCGATAAAATACGAAACAAATGAGTACTATGACGTCTTCGTTGATAAGACAGAAAAGGGATATAGGATTGAAATTGAAAAGAGAGAGTTTGCTCAGCCCGTAACTCATTCGCCAGAAGACTATGATTTCCCAGATAAGCTATATGCAGATTACAGGGAAAATGCCTATGCATGGGGAGTACTCGTCAATGATCAATTAGTAGCTGCCATTGAAACTGATCCAGAATTATGGTCTAATCGTCTCAGGATTACGGAACTTTGGGTAGCAGAAGAATACCAAAAGCAGGGAATAGGTCATGCGCTAATTGAGATGGCCAAGGAGCAGGCAAGAAGGGAACGTCGCCGGGCGGTTATATTAGAAACCCAATCCTGTAATGTTAATGCAATAGATTTCTACCAACACGAGGGCTTTACCTTAATTGGCATGGATACTTGTTGTTATCAGAACAACGATTTGCAAAGAAAAGAAGTAAGGTTAGAGTTTGGCTGGTTCCCAGAGGCTAAGAAAAGATTAAATCGTGAGGATATAGAAATTAGGATGGAAACGCAGGATGATTGGTACCATGTGGAGTTAATGGCGCAACATGCGTTTTGGAATAAACATCATCTTGGTTGTGATGAACACTACCTAGTTCACAAGTTGCGTCAAGACAAAGACTATCTTCCAGAGCTAAGCCGTATAGCTGTAAAGGATGGTACTGTAATAGGTTGTATCATGTATTCAAGAGCACGGGTTATTGATGGTGAAGATGCCCACGAGATCATTACCTTTGGCCCACTCTGCGTAGAGCCTAAGTGGCAAGGATGTGAGGTCGGCGAGATGCTATTAATGGAAACAATGAATATAGCTGCCAATGCAGGGTATAAAGGTATTGTGATTTTTGGAGAACCAGATTATTATCCGCGACTAGGATTTAAGACATGTGACAACTTCAACATAACAACAGCAGACGGTAAGAACTTTGATGCATTTATGGGAATTGAGTTAGTGGAAGGTAGCATGAAAGGGATAAAAGGAAGGTTTTATGAATCAGAGGTTTTCCAAAATCTTCCCAAGGAAGAAGTGGAAGCATACAGTAAGAATTTCCCGCCTTTAAAGAAATTAAGGTTTCCAGGACAATGGGATTGAAAGTACGAAGCCCCCTAGAGGAGTGAGGTCATGTTTGAAGAGCTATCAAACTTCCTAGCCGCACCCGAGTTGTACGCCCCAAGTAGCGCCCCTTTTTGGGACGATGAGTACATCTCCAAGAACATGCTAAAAGCGCACTTGGACTCCAATACCGATGCGGCGTCTCGCAAACCGGGGTTCCTCGATCGCTCAGCGAACTGGATTGCCAAAATTGCACCGCCAGCCCAGTATACATCGTTACTTGATTTGGGTTGCGGACCTGGGTTGTATGCGGAGCGTTTCAGTGCAGCGGGGTATTCTGTTACAGGGGTGGATTTCTCCAGGCGTTCCATTGGGTATGCCAAGGAGCAAACCTTACTTCACGGCACAAACATTGACTATCACTACCAAGACTACTTAACAATCGACTACACCGAACAGTTCGATGTAATCACATTGATATACCTTGACTATGCGGCCTTATCGGATAATCACAGGCTTGCCTTGTTGAAAAAAGTATACCAAGCACTGAAGCCGAACGGCAAGTTCATCTTTGATGTTAGTACTCCAATAATGAGAAAAGGGGAAATGTGCTCGTGGAAATATTATGAAAATGGCGGTTTTTTCAGCGAAGGCCCGTATATTTGCCTAGAGTCTGTTCGTCAATACGATGAGGCCAGCACAAAATTAAGCCAGTATATCGTGGTTACCGAAGACGGTGTCGAATGCTACTGTATCTGGGATCGCTTTTTCACTAAAGAAGCATTGCTGTCAGAAGTCCAGACTGTGGGCTTTAGGTGCATCGATGCTACTTTATTATAAAGGGCTAGTGGCCAGGGCAAATGATATAGACATTGTGATAGCGCTTGAACATGTAGAAAGGGCAGAAACGGTTTTGGAGATGTTGGGCGTAAAGCAGCCTCCTAATCTTAATAGGGATTATGCCACACGGTATTTCGCTGAGTTTGTCATAGAGGGTATTGATGTGGATGTGATGGCTGGGTTTCGCATCGTCGCAGGTGGCACCACTACAGAGTATGTGCCTGATCAAAAGACATTTGAGACGTTTGTTTTACAAGACACAACGATTCATCTGTGCCCTTTAGAGGATTGGTATGTCTTATATCTCCTGATGCCTCACCGAGAAGGAAGGGTAGCTACAATCAAAGAGTACTTTTTGGAAAATGGAGCAAATCTGACCTATCTCAAGGCTTGGGTAGACAGATGCTTACCCAAGGCTGTATCCGATCAAATTCATGAACTTCTATTTGAACTAAATCCTAGACCGTAGGAGCAAATAGGGCTTCGACGCTAAAGACCAGACCTGGAAATTTCGGATGCGTGAATGTGCCTTCGTTGAAACTGGCCACCTTTGCGTAATGGCGATCTCGAAGCTGGTAACACTGAATGATACAATCGCTAGGATCCACAATCCAATAGTGGGGTACCCCTGCTCTTTGATAACTATGGAACTTGCGAGTTCGATCCGTCCTAGCCGTGGATGGAGAAACAATCTCCACAACCAAGTCAGGTAGTATGTCGATCGGAGCCTCGGAGACCTGTTTTGTACCTGGGAAGTAGAACAAATCTGGTTGTACAACAGTATGTTCGTCTAATTGTAAATCTAGGGGGGCGTCAAAAACTTCGCCTCGCGGATCACACTCCTGAAAGTAGTCCCTTAAAACTGACTCCAGTCTACCCGACACCCGCTGATGCAAGACGGAAGGTCCCGGCTCACGAATGATCAGTCCGTCAATCAACTGCAGGGTGTAGCCTGCTACATTGGGAAGCTTGGCGTAGTCTTCATAGGTGAGCTTTCTTCTAACAACACAGTCTGCTTGTACTTCTTGAACCTGATAGCTGCCGCTTCTTCTATTTAGTGTATCTAGCACATCAGTTTCTACATAACGATATTGCTTGGGACCAAGTTCGATATGGGGGATTCGTTTTTCCCTGGTGTAGCGCCAAATGGTCTCCACTGACAGGCCTAAAACACCAGCTAGCTCCTGCGCGGTGAGCAGTCTCTTTGGTACCATGGTACCCCTCCTTGTGCTTAGTTTATAAGTAAACACAACTCAAGTCAACTAAAACAAACAAAAATGTTCATGTTTTCGGTCGTTTTCGAACTTGCTGGAACATAGAGGATCAGACCGCACGAAAGAGAAGTATTCCTGAGGTATACTGCAGAATAAGAGAGTGGAGCCGGTACATGAGCAAGAGCAAATCCATTGTCCTAACAGAAGGAAGCATTCTTAAGGCACTGACGAGACTAGCCATGCCCATCATTGGCACATCCTTTGTGCAGATGGCCTATGGCTTTATTGATATGATCTGGGTGGGGCGCATTGGTTCTGGTGCAGTGGCAGCCGTGGGCACAGTAGGTTTTTTCACTTGGCTTGCTAACGCCTTCATCATCATTCCCAGAATCGGCGCAGAAGTTGGCGTTGCCCAGTCCATGGGCCGGAGGGACCACGAAGGTGTGATACGGGCCATTCGCCATAGCATCCAATTGATTACTGCCCTAATCTTACTCTACGGTGCGGTTTTAATCACCTTTCGAGAACCCCTTTTAGGCTTTTACCAATTGGGAACAGAAATTCAGGGAATGGCAAACTACTACTTACTCATTATCTCTTTAGGTCTCCTATTCTTTGCCACCAATCCCATCTTCACTGCAATTTTCAATGGAGCAGGTGATAGCACAACCCCCTTTAGAATTAATACCGTGGGTTTGGTTGTCAATATTGTGTTAGACCCCATATTGATCTTTGGCTTGGGGCCTTTTCCCCACCTTGGAGTTGGCGGAGCTGCTGTTGCCACCGTTATTGCTCAAGTGACGGCCACTTCTTTGTTTATCCTGGAAGCCCGCAAACGGCCTGAGCTTTTTGGAAGTCTCAAGTTTTTCACAAAGCCTGAACTCGCCGACCTTGTAAAGATGATCAAAATGGGATTGCCCATGTCTTTACAGAGTGCCTTTTTCACTCTTATTTCCATGACAATTGCCCGCATTATTTCCGATTGGGGCCCCACGGCCATTGCCGTCCAAAGGGTTGGCTCGCAGATCGAGCAAATTTCCTGGCTGACCGCGGGCGGTTTCCAATCCGCTATGAGCGCCTTTACAGGCCAAAATTACGGGGCAAGATTGGGGAGTCGCGTCTATCGAGGCTACTTTGTGGGCTTGGGGATTGTTGCAGCCATCGGAATTGTTGCCACGGCAGTCCTAATCTTGGGCGCCAAGAGCCTCTTTGGCATCTTCATTCCTGAACCAGAGGTCATTGCCCTTGGATCTTCTTACCTGGCAATTATAGGAATATCCCAACTTCCCCAGGCTGTGGAGATTCTAACCTCAGGAGCCTTCATTGGGCTGGGCAAAACCGCGCCTCCTTCCATTGTGGGAATCAGTCTTAACCTCTTGCGGATACCGGCGGCACTCATCCTTTCTGCCACAGCCTTAGGCTTAGATGGGGTATGGTGGGCGATTAGTATTTCCAGCATTCTTAAGGGAATTATCTTAAGTGCCTGGTACTTGCGTTTTATGAACACAAATGCCGAGATACTTCAACTTCGTGACCAAAATGCAGCATAGGAGGAAATATGGTGGTCTTAAATTTGCATAACTTGGAGAACTTGTATCTGTCAGAGCGTTTTCCGACCTACGGAAGGCGGGGTATGGTGGCGACGTCTAACGCACTTGCGGCCCAGGCAGGTTTGGAGATGCTGAAAAAGGGGGGCAATGCCGTTGACGCAGCTTTAGCTGCTGCCGCCTGTTTGACGGTGTGTGAACCGACCTCAAACGGCATCGGCGGAGACGCCTTTGCCATTGTAGCCTTTGGAGGCGGACTTTATGGATTGAATGCCAGCGGACCTGCTCCCCAAGGAATTTCTTTGGAGGCCCTCGTAAAGAGGGGTTGCCAGGAGCTTCCTAGGTACGGTTTTGTTCCTCTGAATGTCCCTGGTGCTCCTGCCGGCTGGGTAGCCCTATCTAAGCGGTTCGGGCGACTGCCGTTAACAGATGTTCTTGCTCCGGCGATTTTTTATGCAGAAGAAGGTTATGCGGTGTCGCCTGTCTTGGCGCAGCAGTGGAAGCGCGCCTTTGAGATCTATCAGAAACGGCTTCAGGGGGATGAATTCACTGAGTGGTTCAACACATTTGCCCCCGAAGGAAGGGCTCCTAGGGCTGGAGAACTTGTGCGTCTACCGGGTCACGGCAAGTCCTTACGTCAGATCGCAGAAACCATGGGTGAAGCTTTCTACAAGGGCGAGATCGCCGAGCGTTTAGACGTGTTTTCGCGGCAGTATGGAGGATTCTTGCGGGCTACAGACTTAGAGAGGTATGAAGCGGAGTGGGTGGAGCCCATCTCCACCGAGTATCGGGGCTTGGAGGTGTGGGAAATACCGCCCAATGGTCAAGGAATTGTGGCCCTCATGGCGCTGAATATCCTCAAGGGCTTTGAGTTTTCAACGGACGATAAGAACTCGCCCCTAACCTACCATCGGCAGATTGAAGCGTTAAAGCTTGCTTTTGCAGCTGCTCAAAGCACGGTGACGGATCCGAGGTACATGGAGGTAACTGTGGAAGAGCTCCTTTCGGATGCCTGGGCTGATGAGCAAAGAAGAAGCATCGGATCTAGTGCCCTTATGCCTCCGAGGTCGGAAGAGACAAAGGGAGGCACAGTCTACTTGGCCGCGGCAGATACTGATGGGAACATGGTTTCTCTGATTCAAAGCAATTACATGGGATTTGGATCCGGGCTTGTCGTGCCAGGAACCGGTGTGGCCCTCCATAACCGAGGACATAACTTCTCCTTTGACCCTGACCATCCCAATTGCCTGGCCCCTGGAAAAAAGCCGTATCACACGATTATCCCTGGTTTCTTGACGCAAAATGGCAGACCCCTTGGACCCTTTGGGGTTATGGGAGGATTCATGCAGCCCCAGGGGCATGTGCAGGTTGTCATGAACCTAGCCGACTTTGGGCATAATCCCCAGGCGGCTTTGGATTGGCCGCGTTTTCAATGGATCAAGGGACGCAAGGTAGATTTGGAAAAGACAGTTCCCTCCTCCACAGAGACGCAAATAGAACAAATGGGCCATGAAGTCACTGTAACGGAAGGTAATTCAGGTTACGGTCGGGGCCAGATCATCTGCAGAACAGATAATGGGACCTTTGTCGGCGGAACGGAAAGCCGTGTAGACGGAACGGTTGCCGTCTGGTAGCTGGTAGTTGGAAGGATTGCGGCGCCCAAGGGAGAAATCCTTGTTAGAGCTTTGCTTAGAGGAAAGAGGAATAATGATGATTTACTTGGATCAGGCCGCTACTTCCTATCCGAAACCGCCTGAGGTGATTGAAGCGGTGTGTGAGGCGTTACAGCATGCAGGCAACAGTGGTCGGGGTGCTCACCATCTGAGCCTTGCGGCCAGTCGCCTGATTTTCGAAGCTAGATATGAGATTGCTGATTTTCTGGGAGCAGAAGACCCAAGCTGTATCGCATTTACAGCCAATGCTACCGAAAGCCTAAACCTTGCTCTATTTGGAGTATTGAATTCGGGAGATCATGTGATCACGACAGAACTGGAACACAACAGCGTTTTGCGCCCGCTTTATACTCTACAAGAGCGGGGTGTAGAAGTGACGATTCTCCCCGCTAACCCTCAGGGGCTAGTGGATTTTTCCACCCTAGGGGTTGTAGTGCGCCCCAATACCCGGGTCCTTGTGTTGACCCACGCCTCCAATGTTACAGGGAACATGGTAGATATAGAGCACGTGGGGGAGTTCTGCAGGGAGCATGACCTACTTTTCATCGTCGATGGGGCCCAGACTGCAGGCTTTTACGCCTACGATCTGAGACAATCTTCAATCGACATTCTCTGCTTTACAGGTCACAAAGGCCTTTATGGTCCCCAGGGTGTGGGAGGCATTTATGTCAAGCCAGGATTAGCTTTACGTCCTTTGAAAGTGGGAGGAAGCGGAATTCAAACTTTCTCCAAAACCCATCCAAACCAAATGCCGGAAGCCCTGGAGGCTGGCACCCTCAATCTCCCGGGAATAGCAGGTCTTATGGCAGGTGTACGTTATCTAAAAAACGTGGGATTGGACATGGTTAGTAACCGAGAATGCGAACTAACCGGCTATTTCCATAAAGCCGTCAGTCAAGTCCCTGGTGTAAAAGTGTATGGAGAGTTTGGTGCTTCCACCCGTTGCCCCATTGTGGCACTGAATCTATGTAGTGTAGACTCCAGCCTAGTCAGCCAGCTTTTAGCGGAGGAATATAATATCTATACCCGTTCGGGTGGACACTGCGCACCACTGATGCATGGTGCTTTAGGCACGGGGGAGCTGGGAGCGGTGCGTTTTAGTTTTTCCCACATGAATAGCAGAGAAGAGTTGGATGCAGCCGTGCAGGCCCTCAGAGAGATCGTCCTTCGGGCTGGCAGGGGGGAGTTACTATGAGTGGGACCAGGGTTGTGGTGACCTTTCGTACAACAACGCAGGCTATGGCCTGGGAGAAGGCGTGCAAGGAGGCAGGTTTGCCTGGTCGCTTGATTCCCATGCCTGTCCAGATTAGTGCCGAATGCGGTTTGGCATGGCTCATACCCCCCCTTGAGAAAGACATCCTCCTCCTGAGGGCGATCGAACTCAACCTAAAATACGCAGATGTGATAGAATTACAGTAGAGAGAGGTGAGTGCCGTGGCAGAAGAAATGGTTTTTTGTAAGGGCGGGGGCTGAACGGCCAAACTTGGACCGGCGGTCCTAGAAAGCGTTTTGAGTAAACTCCCCAGAGTAAAGGACCCGAATTTTCTCGTGGGTTTTGACCGCTCTGATGATGCTGCTGTGTATCGGCTTACCGATGACTTGGCCATCGTGCAGACCTTGGATTTTTTCCCGCCCATGCTGGACGATCCTTA
>DIPH01000004.1:54998-97809 GCA_002424045.1 Firmicutes bacterium UBA5493
ATGCTGGACGATCCTTATATCTTTGGCCAGGTTGCGGCGGCAAATTCCCTCAGCGATGTGTATGCCATGGGTGCAGTTCCCAAGACGGCATTAAACATTGTCTGTTTCCCTGAAAAAATGGACATTAATGTCTTAAGTCAGGTGCTCCAGGGTGGTAGCGAGAAAGTTATGGAGGCCGGTGCGGTCTTAGCTGGGGGCCATTCCATCGACGATGTAGATGTAAAATATGGATTATCCGTGACAGGAATTATCGATCCCCACAAGATTTATACGAATGTAGGTTGTGAGCCCGGCGATGTTCTGATTTTGACCAAGCCTTTGGGTGTGGGAATTGTGTGCACCGCGGATCGGGTGGGGGAAGCGTCCCCGGAGGCCATGGAGCAAGCCATTAAATCCATGACGACCCTAAACAAATATGCCGCGGAAGTGGTGCGGAGTTTTCCAGTGCACGCCTGCACCGATGTAACCGGGTTTGGCTTCTTAGGTCATTTACATGAGATGCTCGGCGGCCAGTCTCGAGCTGTGATCTACAGTAGCCAGATTCCACACATTTCTGAAGCACTTCAGTATGCCGAGGAGTTCCTGATTACTGGGGCTGCCCAGCGCAACAGGAATTTTTTAGAGGACCATGTAGAAATAGAATCTCAGGTGCCCTTCGGTATAGAAGAGTTGCTCTTCGATCCCCAAACTTCGGGGGGACTTTTGGTAAGCGTTCCTAAAGAGGTAGGGGAGCAAGTCCTTGCCGAACTAGAGAAGCTGGGTATGCCTTGCGGAATTGTGGGTGAGGTCATTGGGCGAGGAGAAAAGGAGATTATTGTAAAATGAAAAAGACAGTTGATGCCACAGGTTTAGCTTGTCCTTTACCTGTTATTGAGACAAAAAAGGCCCTCAAGGAAATGTCCGAAGGTCAGCTTGAGGTGGTTGTGGATAATATCGTCTCACTTCAGAATCTGGAGAAAATGGCCAAACAGATGGGTCTAGCCTATAGTCTCGAAACGGTCCATGACAGTAAGCACATTATTCACATCGCGGTGGGAGAGATTAGCTCCAAGGAGGAGCCAAACTGTGAGGCTGTGTCGGGAAATACGGTTGTGGTCTTATCGTCGGAAACGATGGGATCAGGCGATGCCGAACTTGGGCGGGTGCTGATGAAGAGCTTTATTTACGCATTGACGGAGCTTGATCGCCTGCCTGATAAAGTCCTTCTTTATAATAGTGGCGTGAAGTTGTCGGTTAACGGTTCCGACTCCCTCGAAGATTTGCAGAAACTAGAGGGGCAGGGAGTGGAGATCCTAAATTGCGGTACCTGCCTTGACTTTTTTGATCTTACCGATCAACTCGCGACAGGTTCCATAACCAATATGTATGAAATCGTGCAAAGTCAAATGGAGGCCGGAACCATCATTCAGCCGTAGACCTGAAGGGGGTTTTTGTGATGAGGTATTTCACGTGGTTTAGACCAGAACAGCACGACTATCAGTACGCCGAGCGGGCTGTGAAAGCAGGCTTGGATGGGTTTGAAGCGGTTTATCGAGAAGCGTATTTGACGCCTGAGGTGCAAAGGGACTATGTGGATTGTCTGCGTCGCATCAAGGTAGACCTAGGTGCAAGCTTTACAGTACATGCTCCAGCCAATGACGTCCATTTAGGCAGCCTTAACGCTAGAGTGCGGGCAGCAGCCCTGGAGGAGATCAGGGAAAGTCTTCATTTCGCTCGTACTATCGGGGCTTCGATCGTGGTTGTCCATCCAGCCCCCGGTATTGTGGGTATGCCTGAGGGCAAGTGGTCCAGGGAAGAGTATCCACCTAAACGGGAGGCAGGTGCCATGGCCAAGCAAGAAGAGTTCTTGGTTCGCGCCGTGAAGGACCTGGCCGATTATGCACCGGATATTTTGCTTTGTCTGGAGAACCTAGTATATCCCCATGAGATTTATCGCAGCCCGGAGGATATGGCTGAGCTCATCAGGAGGGTAAACCGTTCGAACGTTGGAGTGACTTTTGATGTGGGTCATGCCATCGTATGCGGTCACAAACCTGCGGACTTTTTGAATCTTCTTCAGGATGCGATCTTCCATGTCCACCTCCATGACAATGATGGCGTCATTGACCAACACTTGCCCTTAGGTAAAGGTAGTATTGACTACGTGGATGTGATTCAATCCCTCAAACACATGGCCTATGACGGTGTGGTAAACCTAGAGTTTATTCTAGAAGACCCCGATGGCTATCGTGACCATTTGCATCAGTTTAAGTAGGCGGAGCATGTACACGAAGGAACAACTCAAAGAACAAATCAAAAATCTGGGGGTTCAAGCCCACGACACCTTACTGGTTCATTCCTCCATGAAGTCCGTGGGCAAGGTTGATGGGGGCGCCGATACGGTTCTCGATGCCTTCTCCGAATATCTCCAACAGGGTCTTTTGGTGTTGCCCACACATACCTGGGAGCAGATCAATGAGACCTACAATGTCTTTGATGTCCTTAGCGAGCCATCTTGTGTGGGTCTTTTGACCAATCTCTTTAGGAAGCGCCCTGGTGTTTTCCGCTCTTGGCATCCCACCCATTCGGTGGCGGCTTTAGGGGACGATGCGGCAGACTTTATCCAGGGAGAAGAAGCCCTGGACACTCCCTGTTCAAGGAAGGGTTGTTGGGGAAAACTCTACGAACGTAAGGCGAAGGTGCTCTTTTTGGGAGTAAATCTTAGCAGCAACACCATCATCCATGGGGTGGAAGAGTGGGCCGATGTTCCTAGGAGGATCACGGATGGCCATACATTACTCAAAATTAGGACCCCTGATGGGCGCCTTTTAGATCGGCCTATGCGTCGCCACTCCTCCCCGGTTTCCGATCTTTCCGGAAACTATGTTAAGCTTACCACACCCTTATTAGAGAGGGGAATTGCGATGCAAGGGAAGATCGGTGATGCCAAGAGTATTCTAATTGAGGTAGCACCAATGGTGGAGTTAACAATGGAATTACTCGAGCGAAATCCTGATTTGTTCTTGGATCAGGATCCCGTTCCGAAAGAGTGGTATTGATGTTAAAACGCTTAGAGCAGCAGATCAACTTCGTGATGGAGATTGATAAACTCAAGCACATTTACCGGCAAAACCTAGTGGCCGACGGTTCACGTAGGGAGAACGATGTGGAACACTCGTGGCACCTGGCCGTCATGGCCGTTATCTTGAAAGAATACAGTGCCCAGACTGTGGATTTAAGCCGGGTTATGAAGATGGTTTTACTCCATGACCTAGTGGAAATTGATGCTGGAGACACCTTTGCCTATGACGCAGAGGCAGGTTTGGACAAAGAGGAACGAGAAAAGGCAGCCGCGGATCGCCTCTATGGACTTTTGCCTCCAGACCAGGAAGAAGAGCTCCGAGCACTCTGGGACGAGTTCGAAGCAAGGGAGAGCCCCGAAGCTAAGTTTGCCACTTGTCTGGATCGCATGCAACCCCTTCTCAACAACTACCATACCCAAGGGGGAACCTGGCTGACGCACGATGTCTCAAGCGAGAAGGTTCGCAAACGTATGGAACCCATCGGTGAAATCTCGCCTACACTTGGAGAATACGTGGAGAGCCTCATCGAAGATGCCATCTTTCAGGGCATTTTGAAGAAGTAGTGAGGCACAATAAAGAAACGGTGCCTATGAGGCGACCGTTTCCTTTATCTCGACCTATACCAAACCTACTTCACCACAATATTGTAGATGCGTCCAGGTACATAGATTTCTTTTACAATGGTCTTGCCTGCGATGGCCCTTTGAATGTTCTCGTTGGCCATCACTTTTTCCCTAGCCACATCTTGTGAATCATCGAGATTGACGGTGACATCGCCGCGTACCTTGCCATTGACTTGTACCCCGATGGCAATGGTTTGGGCAATGGTTTTTTCCTCATCAAAGCTAGGCCAGCTCTGCTCGTTTAGCATACCCTCAAAACCCAACTTCTCCCACAGTTCTTCGGTGAGATGGGGGGATACGGGGTTTAAGAGCATCAAGAAGGTCTTCATTTCCGCCTCATTGATCGTTCCTACCTGATTGACGTCGTTAAGCAGGGTCATGAGGGCGGCAATAGCCGTGTTAAATTTCAGGCTTTCATAATCATGGCTCACCTTCTTGATGGTTTGGTGAATCTTAGCCTCCAATGCTTCGGTGTAGGTGTCCCCTGGTTTCACGGAGTCCTTCAGTTTCCAAACCCTGTCTAAGAAACGCTTACAGCCTCTTACGCCATCGGTGCTCCAGGGAACACTCTTTTCGAAGTCCCCAATGAACATCTCATACATACGCACGGTGTCTGCTCCATATTCCGCGACTACGTCATCTGGATTGACTACATTCCCTCGGGATTTGGACATCTTCTCGTTGTTCTCACCTAGGATCATCCCATGGGATGTACGCTTTTGATAGGGCTCAGGGGATGGGACAACCCCGATATCGTACAAGAACTTATGCCAAAATCTCGAATAGAGCAGGTGCAAGGTGGTGTGTTCCATTCCACCATTGTACCAGTCGACTGGCATCCAATAGTCTAAATGCTCTTTGCTGGCTAGTGCTTCGTCATTGTGGGGATCGGTGTACCGCAAAAAGTACCAGGACGATCCAGCCCATTGAGGCATAGTATCAGTTTCGCGTTCAGCCGGGCCACCGCAAGTGGGGCAAGTGGTTTCGACCCAGTCCCTGATTTTGGCCAAGGGGGACTCGCCAGTGTCTGTTGGCTCGTAATTAACCACCTCAGGGAGACGCAGAGGGAGCTCTTCTTCAGGAATGGCTACCCAGCCGCACGTTTCACAGTGCACAAGGGGAATGGGTTCGCCCCAATAGCGCTGTCTAGAAAAGACCCAGTCCCTCAATTTATAGTTTATTTTGGGTGTACCTAAGCCTTGCTCCCGCAGCCATGTGGTGATTTTCTCTTTGGCACTGTCTACATCCAGGTCGTTTAGGAATCCGGAATTGACCATGGTTCCTGTCTCCGTTTGGGTATAGGCTGCTTCGGTTACATCCCCGCCTGAGACCACTTCAATAATGGGTAGGCCAAAGGTCTTGGCAAACTCCCAGTCCCTTTGGTCATGGCCTGGAACAGCCATAATAGCTCCTGTTCCGTAGCTCATCAGTACATAATCGGAGACCCAAATGGTAATCTCCTCGTTGTTCACAGGATTAATGGCCACTAAACCGTCGATTTTCACTCCGGTTTTATCGTGGTTCAACTCAGCTCGCTCGAATTCTGATTTCTTGCGTGCTTCTTCTTGATAGGCCTTGACGGCAAGAACATTCTCGATGCGATCCTGGAGGGTCTCCAGCACTGGATGTTCTGGTGAAATGACCATGTAGGTGGCACCAAAGAGGGTGTCAGGTCTTGTGGTAAAGACCGTGAGTGACTCCTCCGTATCCTTAATTTTGAAGATCACATCCGCGCCTTCGGAACGCCCAATCCAGTTGCGCTGCTGAATTTTCACCCGCTCAATATAATCTACCGTGTCCAGATCGTTAATCAGACGTTCGGCGTACTCTGTGATTTTCAGCATCCACTGGTTTTTCACCCTGGTTTCCACTGCATGACCACAGCGCTCACATCCATCGTCAACGACTTCTTCATTGGCCAAACCAATTTTACAGCGGGGACACCAGTTAATGGGCATCTCTTTCTTATAAGCCAGTCCCTTTTCAAAGAGTTTAAGGAAAATCCACTGGGTCCATTTGAAGTAATTGGGATCGGTTGTATTCACTTCTCTAGACCAGTCAAAGGAAAAACCTAGGGACTGCATTTGCTCCTTAAAGCGTGCTACATTGCGCTCCGTAACCACCGAGGGGTGGATTTTTGTTTGAATGGCGTAGTTCTCGGCAGGCAGGCCAAAGGCGTCCCAGCCCATGGGGAAGAGGACGTTATAGCCTTCCATACGCCGCTTGCGGGCCACCACATCCAGCGCAGTATAGGGTCTCGGATGCCCCACGTGTAGTCCGTCCCCGGAAGGATAGGGGAACTCAACTAGGGCATAGAACTTGGGTTTACTGTGATCTTCACTAGTTTTGAAAGTCTCCTTTGTCTCCCAAATCTCCTGCCACTTCTTTTCAATGTCTCGATGGTTATAACGGGCCATTTTGCTTCCTCCTCGGTTTCGTTTTGAATAGAAAAAATCTTCCTTCTCTAACTTAGAGACGAAAGATTCGCGGTACCACTCTAATTGCTCGGGCTCGGATTGACCTGTAGGTCACTTCGAGAACAAGCCTCTCATTACTCATGATAACGGAATGACCGATTTGTGCTAAGGCGAAGACCTTTCACGCAAACAGCTCCCAGGCGAGTTCTGGAAGGGGATGTATTGCCTTGCACCAAGCAGCAACTCTCTGAAAAGCACCCACCCAACCCATACTACTCCTGCTCAAAGCTTTTGATATTATTGACATTGTATCAATTTGGCGGATTGGTGTCAACAGATGGGCTTTCAGATCGTACCTCTCCAGGGGCATTCAGATTAGGGGGTTTTCAAAGCCATTCCAGGATGTCAGACCTCTCATTCATCTTTGTGGGAAGCCGAAAAGGGAATTATCCACTAATGATTCAAAAAGTCGGGCATATGGCAACAAAAGTTAGTTTTTGGCAGGATTTAGGCAAAACGCGTCAAATAGCAACAATATTGAACAAAGGAGGTTGACTATGTTGACCGCAGGGGAGAGTTGGCGAACTTTCGGAGTCCTATGTTCATCGAAGCTGATAGCTTAGAGCCCTTTTATGTAAGTGACATCCAGCTTCTGAGGAAGTAACAAAGCGTAAACTCAACGCCGGGGTTTTATCGAGGCTTCTGTGGAGAGGAAAGAGATACACCACCTGCAGAGGTGGTGTTTTTTCGCGAACTGAGGACCATTACTTTGGATTGTACATGCCATGGCTTTGCATGTAGTTAAAAATCCCTTCTCCGTGCTGTTGTTCTTCCTTCTGGATGTGATTGAGAACTTGGCGCGCCTGGGAGTTTGTGAACTCAAATATGGTCGTATCGTAAGTTCCAGACACATACTTCTCTGTCGTGAGCATGTCTTGACAGAGGGATGCATCGGGGTTGTTCTGAGCAGCTCCAAGTCCTGAC
This sequence comes from Firmicutes bacterium UBA5493, assembly GCA_002424045.1. Classification (GTDB taxonomy): domain Bacteria; phylum Bacillota; class Limnochordia; order Darwinibacteriales; family Darwinibacteriaceae; genus UBA5420. Next base: position 62,085 of record DIPH01000004.1, read on the forward strand.
ATGGTGGTACTTTGCTGCATCTGTTTGTTTTGCTGGTTCTGCTGACCTTGTTGGTGCTGAAGGTTTGGTACTTGGCCACCTAACATCTGGTTGACGGTGTTCAAATGCTGCTGTTCCTGCGATGCGTACTGCTGGAACAACTGTTTCAGTTGCGGATCTTGTGCTTGATTAGCATAGCTGCTATATTTCTGAACACAAAGTTCTTCGTGCTTCTTCTGGTCCTCTAAAAGGAGCTTCTCCTTTTGGGTCAGGGTAATGTTCACTAAATCCACCTCCATTCCCTATTCTGCGTAAAGTATGGATTTCTATACCACCCAGTCAGTGCTAATGGGCAGAGGCAATCACACCCTCAGGTACGCCTCTTAACAAGATCTTGTTATTGACAATCGTTTGTCTACGCCCTATAATTATTCTAATTCAAACAACCTAAAGACGTTGAAGGGGATAAAGTAGGTTTCAATACCAATTTGCAGAGAGCTGGGGGTTGGTGCAACCCAGTAATTGCCTGGAACCGAAGTTACACCCTGGAGTCGCCGACTGAAAGAAGAGTAGGTCGTGACGTGTGCCAGCGTTAGTGGCTGCGGGGGTGATGGCCCCCTAGAGGGAATCTGTGATCGAGTCTCTGGCGATCGGATTAAACCAGGTGGTACCGCGGCTAAGAGTCGTCCTGTGATAGGACGGCTTTTTTGTTTGAAAAAATTCAAGGAGTGGTGAAAATGAAGGAAAGCAAATTGTTTAGCGGTCAGCGAATACCCCTGGAGATGCACAAGCCCAAAATCGTTCAGAAGTTGAGTTTGGTACCAACCGAGCGGCGTCTACAAGCCATTAAAGAGGCGGGGTTTAATACTTTCTTGTTAAAAAACGGAGATGTGTTTTTGGATATGCTCACAGACAGTGGAGTAAACGCCATGAGTGACCGGCAGCAAGCGGCCATGATGGTGGCCGACGACAGCTACGCCGGTTCTCGGACGTTCACCCGACTAGAAAGAACCTGCCAGGATCTCTTTGGAATGCAGCACTTTCTACCCGCACACCAGGGGCGCGCTTGCGAAAATATTCTCTCGCAAGTCTTGGTGCATCCTGGCTCGGTGGTTGTGACAAACTATCACTTCACCACAACCAAGGCCCATGTTGTGCTGAATGGTGGAACCGTTGAAGAGCTGCCCATTGCAGAGGCTCTTCAGACCACAAGCGATCATCCCTTTAAGGGGAATATGGATTTGGGGCGGCTTAAAGCCTTTATAGGGGAGCATGGTAGTGAGAAGATCGCCTTTGTGCGGATGGAAGCGGGTACAAATCTCATTGGAGGGCAGCCCTTTTCACTGGGGAATTTGGCAGGTGTGCGGGACATCTGCGATGCATATGGAGTTTTGCTGGTTTTGGACGCAAGTCTTCTGGCGGACAATCTCTATTTCATCAAACGTCGCGAAGTCAAGTGCCAAGGCCTTAGTATTCGGGAGATCACCAGAAGGATTTGTGATCTCGTTGATGTGCTCTACTTCTCTGGGCGTAAGCTTGGCTGCGCAAGGGGGGGAGGCCTCTGCACCAATAGGGACGATCTTTTTGTGTCGTTACGAGAGTTGATTCCCCTTTACGAAGGTTTCTTGACCTACGGTGGTATGTCGGTGCGAGAGATGGAAGCCATGGCCGTAGGACTAGAAGAAACCATGGATGAGGACATGATCAACCAGGCTCCAGAGTTTATCGACTATATGGTGAATGAACTGGAGAAACTAGGAATTCCTGTGGTCACGCCTCCTGGCGGGTTGGGGTGTCACATCAATGCTAAAGAATTTGTCGACCACATTCCCCAAAGCCAGTATCCTGCCTGTGCGTTGGCCGCCGCTTTATATATTGTAAGTGGAGTCCGAGGTATGGAGAGGGGTACTCTCTCCGAAGGGCGTGACGAAGAGGGAAATGAGTCGTTAGCTGATCTAGAACTAGTGCGTTTGGCCTTGCCCCGGAGGGTATACACCCTAAGCCATGTGAAATACACGATTGACCGCATCACCTGGCTCTATGAGCATCGTCAGATGATTGGGGGCCTTACATTCGTGGACGAACCCAAGACACTGCGCTTTTTTCTGGGCCGCCTGGATGCCCTTTCTGATTGGCCAGAACGGCTCGGGAAGAAGTTCGAGAGTGATCTGGGAAGAATTTGAAGCGAAGATACGGGCTATGCTGGCACGAACGCTTTTCGAAAAATTCCCCCTTTACGGGCAGGACTTTCGGTGTTATACTAAGTTCAATCTAATACATCGCCTGCTGATTGCTATGCAATCAGCAAACCGTTGAAGCGGAGATAACGGTGATCATGCTCACACAGAGAGCCCGGGATGGTGGGAGCCGGGTTGAAAACAAGTCATCAAATGGACCGCTGAGGGTGCAGGTGAAATGCAAAGACATTGCATGTCTTTGCTTAGTATTCTGCAACGTCTGGGCATACGTCAGTTGCCGGGGATATGTTGGTATCCTGCCAAGTGCATGAATTCATTTTCATGAATCAAGGTGGCACCACGAGTTCGATGATTTCATCATATGAACCCGTCCTTGACATTATTTGTCAGGGGTGGGTTTTTCTCTTTCACTCGCTCCTGTAAGAAGGGAGTTGGTCGTATCGTTATACCCTGGTGGGGTGTTTATGAGACGAGGCCGCGGATAGGTAGAGAGAGAAGGAGGAAACCATGTCAAAAGGACGCTTTGGAAAACACGGGGGACAGTATATTCCCGAGGTCTTAATGGACGCAGTAATAGAGTTGGAGGAAGCTTATCTTTCCCTGAAGGATGAACCGGAATTTCGTGAAGAGCTTCAGACGCTACTCAATACGTATGCAGGACGCCCATCACCTTTGTACTTTGCAGAGAAAATGACTCGCGATCTTGGCGGGGCCAAAATCTATTTAAAGAGGGAGGATCTAAATCATACAGGCTCCCATAAGATCAACAATGTTTTAGGTCAGGCACTCTTAGCTAAGAGGATGGGTAAAACCCGCTTAATTGCTGAAACCGGGGCAGGTCAGCACGGTGTGGCCACGGCCACAGCGGCAGCCCTTTTGGATCTGGAGTGTGAGATCTTTATGGGAGAGGAGGATATGAAAAGACAGGCCCTCAACGTCTACCGCATGCGTCTTTTGGGTGCTAAGGTTACCCCTGTTCTCACCGGAACCCGAGCGCTGAAAGATGCTGTGAACCAGACCATGGAGGCGTGGACCCAAAGATTCCATGACACCCACTACCTTATCGGTTCTGTTATGGGACCCCATCCTTTTCCCACCATGGTTAGAGACTTCCAAGCTGTGATCTCAGCGGAGATTAAGAAGCAGATTCTAGCCCAAGAAGGTAGATTACCCACTTGTGTCATGGCCTGTGTTGGCGGTGGATCCAATGCCATAGGAGCATTCTACCACTTCATCCAGGATACGGAGGTGCGTTTGATCGGCTGTGAAGCAGCTGGAAGGGGTGCCAGTAGCCCAGACACAGCCGCGACAATTACTTCGGGCCGTTTGGGGATATTTCATGGGATGAAAAGCTATTTTTGCCAGGATGAATACGGCCAAATTGCCCCGGTCTACTCCATTTCCGCTGGCCTAGACTATCCTGGGGTTGGACCTGAACATGCCCATCTCCACGATATGGGAAGGGCCGAGTATGTATCAATCACCGATAATCAGGCGGTGGAGGCCTTTGAGTATCTGTCCCGCACTGAGGGTATTATTCCAGCTATCGAGAGTGCCCACGCTGTAGCCTACGGGAGGTACCTGGCCCCGAGGCTCGGACGGGAGGATATCATTGTCATTAACCTATCAGGGCGGGGAGACAAAGACTGCGCAGCTATTGCCCGTTATCGAGGGGAGGATGTAGTAGAATGAAGGTCAGACATGAAATTTTGAACGGAAAAGCCGTAATTGCCTTTCTCGCTTGTGGATATCCGAATTTGAAGACCACAGAGGAGGTCGCGTATGCCCTGGATCGGGCGGGGGTGGATCTCATCGTTCTGGGGATTCCCTTTTCGGACCCGACCGGAGAAGGGTCAGCCTTGCGAAAGGCCAGTGAATGTGCCCTGAAGATGGCGATCACCACCGAGCACATCTTTGATCTTGTGCAGAGAGTTCGCCAAAGCACCTCCATCGCCTTGGCTTTTAGGACCTATGCTAATGTGGTGTTTTCCTACGGCACAGTACCCTTCTTAAAAAGGGCTGCCCACCTTGGGGTAAACGCCTTGATCTTGAACGATGTACCCTATGAAGAAAAGGAAGAGTTCGCCAGCGTCTGCAGGGCGGTGGGCGTTGATTATATCTCCCTTGTGACCCCCACTTCAAAGGATCGACTGGAGAATATAGCTCGAGAGGCCCAAGGATTCATCTATCTAACGTCCCCCAGCGTGGAGGATGGGAGCATAGAGACTATCCGTAGGTTCACGTCCCTTCCGATGGTCGCAGAGTGTGGGGCAGGGGAGTCCCAACCGGAGCAGTTAGCCCAAAGGGCAGCTAAGGCTGACGGCATAATTATAGAATCGACCATCATGGAAATGATGGCCGATTATGGAGACAATGCCCCTGAAATCGTTGGTGCATATGCCAAGAGTGTTTTTGAGGCCGTTAAGGGTCACTCCCACTTGAAAAAACGGGTGGAAAGCCCCACGCACACCAGGGTTATACCAACTAGAACAGCGAGTTCTAATCCATAATCCAACAGATTATCCCCTAACCATACTCCACTTAAGAGTCTGACGCCATAGGTGAGGGGTAGGAGTTTCGAAATAACGATCATCCCTTTGGGCATGATGTAAAGGGGTATGGAGGCACCTGAAAGAAAGAGCATAGGAAAGTACAGGATAAAAGCTAGAGAGGTGGCCGCCCGTGCATTAGGGGTCACTCCGGCGATCACCAGTCCCAAGCTGAACATACTGATCATGACCAAGAGAAAGGCCATGAGGGTGGTGAGCACGTTTCCGAAAAATTGCACACTGTAAACAAGCTTTGCCACGACTAACAAAAGGCCGATGCCCGCGACAGTCGTAATACTGTTTACCACGACCTGGGAGACAAGAATCTGCATTGGTTGGATGGGAGTGGCCATAAAGCGCTTGAGGATCTTTTGTTCCCGGTAGTTGGCAACGGTTAATGGCAGTGACATAAGCCCCGTTACTGCCACGATCATGCAGGTGTAAGCAGGGAGCATAAGATCAACCGTTCCTCGGTCACCTGTGAGGCTGCTTGGTTCATTGCCATACATGGCTCCAAAAAGTAGGAGCATCATGACGGGAAAGGCCAAGGCAAAAAACATGGTGAAGAAATTCCTGACATGGAGTTTGAACTCGAAGGTTGTCAGCGTTTTGAACATTTAAGAGACAGCTCCCTTCATCGTGGGGTTCACCAGCTTTAGGAAAGCTTCTTCCAGTTCGGGATAGGTTATCTTAATCTTGCGGTAGGGAATACTTGCCGCACTGAGCTTTAGGATTAGGTCCGTGAGGGTTTCTTCTGAACTTGTATAAATAGTTACGACGGAATCCTCTTGTTTCATATGTCCCATCTTGGGAAGGTCCTTAAGCAGGGACCTAACGTCACCATCGGTCTCAAAGGTAATTACGAGATCAATTTGGGCTTGGGTAATCACTTCATCTACCGTTCCACGGGCCACGATCTCGCCTTGGTTGATGAGGCAAATCTGATCACAGAGCAAACTCGCTTCTTCCATGTAGTGGGTTGTCATGATTATAGTGCGTCCTTCACTCTGGAGCCGTCTAATATATGTCCAAATCTCTCTTCTGGCGCCTGGATCAAGGCCGGTGGTTAATTCATCAAGGAAAATGATCTTAGGATTCGCAATGAGAGCCAATACAATGGCGAGCTTCTGCCTCTGCCCCCCCGAGAGGGAGCCGATAGAGCTCTTGGTCTTGCTGGCCAAGTCGAAGCGATCAAGAAGATTTCTGTAATCAAGTGGTTTTTTATACATGGAAGAGAAGAGCTGGCAAAGCTCAAATACCTTCGCAGCGCTTTGATACACGGTTTCTTGAAGCTGAACACCTACGTCGCTAAAGAGCTCATGACGGTGCTTTTCTGGGTCCAGTCCCAGGACTGTGATCTTTCCGGCTGTGCGATTCTTCAAACCGATCATACACTCCATGGTCGTTGTCTTGCCGGCGCCATTAGGCCCTAGAATGCCGAAAACGGATCCTTCCGCCACAGTGAAGGACACATGTTTCACTGCCTGAAGTGCACCATAATTCTTGGAAAATCCAGATACTTGGATTACATCCATTTCTTCACCCCTTTGCCTCAATAAACCAATTATACCACGGGGGGAAGAAATTTCCAGCATAATCCAATAGCATTTTCGGAACAAGGAAAAAACCTCGTCGAAGGCGAAGAAACAGGGTAATAAGCAATGAGAGGTGTCTTGCACTTATGGAAGCGGTAGCCATTACACTCTTTGTCGCTACATACATTCTACTGCTGGCTTTGCCTCGCTTTAGGGCGCACATCGCTGTGCTAGCAGCAGGAGCCTTTATTATCTTGGGTATTGTCCCTCTGAACCTAGTAGGGGGCACTGTGGACTGGAATGTCATCTTGATGATTGCCGGCACCATGGGGATTGTGTCACTTTTCATAGAATCTCGTATGCCTGCTCGACTAGCGGATCTAATCGTTGAAAAAACCCCTAGTTTGCGCTGGGCTGTGGTGGCTTTGTCGCTTTTCTCGGGGTCTATATCTGCTTTCGTAGATAACGTGGCTACTGTATTAATTGTGGCTCCTGTAGCCATAAGTATGGCCAAGAAACAGGGGATCTCACCTGTTCCAAGTGTCATTGCGGTTGCTATCGCGTCGAATCTGCAGGGGGCCGCCACTTTGGTCGGTGATGCCACCTCCATCATGCTCGGAGGTTTCGCTGGCATGGATTTTCTCGATTTCTTTTTCGCGAAAGGACGTATCGGTATTTTCTGGGTAGTGCAGATTGGAGCGCTAGCTGCAACAGCCGTATTATACTGGGTACTGCGTTCTATGAAGGGTGAAGTCAAGCCCCAGGGCCGCACCGAGGTGAAGGACTATTTCCCCTCATACCTTTTAGTTCTTATGGTGGTCTTACTGATTCTAGCCTCCTTTATTCCTGAAAAGCCTGCCATTACCAATGGCCTGATCTGTGTCGGTCTTCTGGCCGTTGGTGTGCTGCGAGGTCTCATCCTGGGTAACTCCTTGAAATGGGCAGGGGACACGCTCAAGGAGATTGACTTTTTCACTTTGCTCTTACTGATTGGCCTCTTCATCATTATTGGAGGTCTGACGCAGGTAGGGGTTATTGATAGAGTCGCAGCCTTTATTGTGCATGCCGGTCAGGGGAATGCCTTCCTTATTTACACCCTTGTGGTGTGGATGTCGGTCTTTATTTCTGGCTTTGTTGACAATATTCCATACGTAGCCACCATGCTTCCTGTTGTAGGTGGCGTGGCCTCAATCTTGGGAGTCGAGCCTTACCTGCTTTACTTTGGTCTTCTGATTGGGGCAACACTTGGCGGAAACATTACACCCATCGGGGCTTCTGCTAATATTACCGGCCTGGGGCTTTTGCGTAAGGAGGGCTATGAAGTGAAAGTTGGTGAGTTTATGCGCTTGAGCGTTCCCTACACTTTAGCGGCAGTAATCACCGGCTATATCGTAAATTGGCTCATCTGGGGTGGAACCGTGTGATAGGAACGCAAAACGAAAGTTCTTTACATGCCAGTTTGAAAGAATATTACCGGCAGCCCGGGGATGTTGTAGAGGGACGTGTGGATGGGTACCATATTGATGTGGTTCAAAAGGACCGCCTGGTGGAGATTCAAACCAAGAACTTCACCTCCATAAAGAAAAAATTGTCCAATCTTCTTGAAAACCATAACGTTCATCTGGTCTACCCCATCATCGTAAGGAGAGATATTGTGAAGATCGCTCCAGAGACAGGGGAGCTTTTGAGTACGAGAAAGTCACCGAAAAAGGAAGATATCTACGATTTGTTTTCGGAGTTAATTCGCATTCCCCAACTGATTTTGCATCCCCGCTTGACAGTAGAAGTGGTCTTCATCAGGGAGCGGGAAATCCGCTGTGACGATGGGCGGGGAAGCTGGCGCCGGCGAGGCGTGAGCATAGTAGATCGTGGCTTGACCGAAGTTTATGAACAGCGCTCCTTTGCTACCTCATGGGATTACTTGAGCCTCTTGCCTTCGGATCTGTCTTGTCCCTTTACCAATAAAGACCTAGCCAGGCTGGCCAGGGTCTCGCGGGCCAAGGCCCAAAAAGCAACCTATACGCTAAAGAAGGCTGGACTATTGGAGGAAGTAGGCAAGAAGGGGAACGAAATCCTCTATGCACTTTGTTCTTGAATCTGGAGTAGCTCACGACTGTGCAGTTTCCCGAAGGAATTAACTTACTGCAGTTTCATGCAGTGAAACTGCCTGGTTGTTTTTCGGAACGAAAAACAACAATCCACAATATACACAGGTTACCCACAAGGGAATGGGTGAAACAGATGTTTTTCCACAGCATTTAGTGGTTTGTTCTGTTAAGAATGTATAGCAATATAGAATTGTCACCGCCTGAGTGGTGTGATATAGTAAGAAATAACTATATACACAGACAAAGGGAGGAATCTCATCTATGAGAAAAATGACCGAACAGAACTTGAGAGATGCATTTGCCGGCGAAAGCCAAGCACACATGAAGTACCAAATTTATAGCGCTGTTGCGGAAAAAGAGGGCTTTCCCAATGTTTCTAAACTCTTTAAAGCCATCGCCTATGCAGAATTGGTGCACGCACGCAATCACCTAAAAGAGCTCGGTGGAATTGCTGACTCCGTAGCTAATCTGCAAGATGCTTTTGATGGTGAGACCTTTGAGATTGAAGAAATGTATCCTGCATACAAAGCCGTTGCTGAGCTTCAGGGAGAAAAGGGCGCCGTCCGCTCCACCCACTATGCCCTCGAAGCAGAGAAAATCCATGCTACCATGTATGATGAAGCCAAGAAGACGGTCATGGAGAAGAAGGATATCACCATTGGTACCATTCAAGTATGTGATGTCTGCGGGTACACCCATGATGGTGATGCACCGGAGAAGTGCCCAGTCTGTAGCGCACCTAAGTCCAAGTTCCTATCCTTCTAAGCAGGAAAATCAGGAGGTGCATTATGCAGACCTTTAACATCAAGATTGGGGGAGAAGCGGGACAAGGTTTGGTGTCCATAGGTAATATTTTGCTTAGAGCCATAACCCAAGAGGGGTGGCACTTATTTGCTCACCAAGACTATGAGTCGCGCATTCGCGGGGGCCACAATTTTTTCCAGATTCGCTTGGCCAACAAGCCAGTGGCATCATGGGAAAATGAGATCGATGTTCTGGTAGCCCTTGATGAGACAACCATTATCTTAGGGCAAGGAGAGTTAAGATCAAGTGGTGTTGTCATTTACGATCCGGGTGTTTTAGGGGAAAAGGCGAAAGAATTAGGGAATCAACCGAACTATCTGGGCTTGCCCTTTGGACAGATCGCGGAGGAGTTAGGTCAACCGAAAATTGTGGCCAACGCGGCTGCGGCCGGGGCCATCTGGGCTCTGCTCAGCGACGATCTCATCACGTTACACCAGACCCTGGACGTAATGTTTGGAAGCAAGGGCAAAAAGGTTGTAGAAGGTAACCAAAAGGTGGCCACCGCTGGATTTGACAAAGTCCGAGAGGTTATGGGCTCCCGTTCAAAACCAGCCAAGCCAGAACGCCAAGGTGAGAGACTGCTCCTTAAGGGAAACGATGCTCTGCCGCTTGGAGCGCTTTCTGCAGGCCTGAAATTCATGAGTGCCTATCCCATGACGCCAGCTACGGGAGTCACGGAGTTCATTGCCGAGTACGGGCGTGAAGTCTCGGCTGTTATGGAGCAGGCAGAAGATGAAATCTCCGCCATTAACATGGCCATCGGGGCAAGCTACACTGGAGTGCGGGCGATGACAGCCACATCTGGAGGGGGCTTTGCCCTCATGACGGAGGCATTATCTCTGGCTGGTTCGGCGGAGATACCCATTGTGGTCATTAACGCCATGCGTCCAGGTCCCAGCACGGGACTTCCGACTCGTACTGAACAAGGCGATCTGAGCTTTGCGGTAGCCATGTCCTTCGGAGATTTTCCCAGGGCTGTTTTCGCTCCCGGTGACCCAGAAGAAGCCTTTTATCTAATGGGTGAGGCTTTCAACGTAGCAGAGGAATACCAGATGCCTGTTGTGGTCTTAAGTGATCAGCATCTAGCTGATTCGTATACCACCGTGCCACCCTTTGATCTAGGTAGGGTTAAGATCAAGCGGGGCAAAGTGGTCTCTGGGGCAGAAGCAGGTCCTGATTACCTTCGCTACGCGTACACAAAAGACGGTATTTCGCCAAGGCTCTATCCTGGGTTTGGTGACGGTGTTGTGGTGAGTGCCGGTGATGAACATGATGAAAAGGGCCATCTCATTGAAGATGGGGAAACCCGTCAGAAAATGATGGAAAAGCGCATGACCAAGCAGGGGCTCGTAGAAAAAAGAGCCATGGAGCCAGTGCTTTGTGGTTCTGAGGAACCAGATGCCACGCTAATTGGCTTTGGATCCACCAAAGGCGCCATCGCAGAGGCGGTACGGGCCTTAAACGAAGGTGGCTGCAAAGTACAGGGGGTGCACTTACCCCAAGTCTTTCCATTACCAGAGAGTCTTGATGCTATTTTGCAGAGGCCTGGACGAAAGTTTATTGTGGAGGGAAACTATTCTGGTCAACTAGAGGCATTACTGGCTTCACGCTTTGCCGTGAAACCAACGGGGAGTATCAGACGCTATGATGGTCGACCCATCAATGCCCAGTACATTCTAGATAGGCTCAGGGGAGGTGTTTGTGATGGCTAAGAACACGGCTGAGTTTACCGTAGCAGACCAGACCGCTTGGTGTCCCGGCTGTGGAAATTTCGGGATCATTAATGCCCTTTCCCAAGCGTTAGAGGGGTTGGGTCTAAAGAAAAACCAAGTACTCTATGTCTCCGGCATTGGACAAGCAGGTAAAACGCCCCATTACATCCACGGGAATGTCCTAAACACCCTGCATGGTCGCACTTTACCTACCGCCACAGGAGCTAAGCTGGCCAACGGTGATCTTCATGTGATTGCAGTTGGCGGTGATGGTGATGGTTATGCTGAGGGAGGCAACCATTTTCTCCATGCCCTCCGCAAGAATATTAATATCACCTACCTAGTCCATGATAATCAGGTTTTTGGTTTGACGAAGGGTCAAGCATCACCCCGTTCTGACCAAGGAATGGTTACTGGGACGACACCTCAGGGTGTGAGTTTAGAGGCATTTAACCCATTAGCTACCGCCATTACCTTGAATGGTGGTTTTGTAGCCAGGAGTTACGCTGGTGACAGAGATCACCTAGCCCGTACGATCCAAGCTGCTATCCAGCATGAAGGTTTCGCTCTGATCGACATCCTGCAGCCATGCGTGACCTTTAACAAGATCAACACCTATCAATTCTATCGTTCCAGGATATATGATTTGGATCAAGAAGAGGGCTATGACCGCAGAAACCGTGAAGCTGCCTGGGCTAGAAGTTTCGAATGGGGAGGGCGAATTCCCATTGGGATTTTCTATCAAGTCGATCGTCCTACGCTAGCGGACACCTACGGGGATTTGCTGAAAACTCCGTTGGTTAAACAGGAGTATGATAAGAGTGTTGTAGCGCAACTGGTAGATCGGTTTAGGATTGGATAGATAGAGCTCAATGAAGGGCACCCGGTGGGTGCTCTTTTTTGTCTTTCGTACAGGAGATCGCCAAGTACAAGAGAACCGTTAAGTATATACAGAGTCTAGATAAAAAAAGGGAATGAGGTAAAGATAATTGGCTGTAAATCAGGTGCAGAGTTATCCTAGGGGAACAATCTTATTCGCTCCAGGCGATGTAGCTTCGGCGGTACATGTTGTCTTAGAAGGAACCATTGTGGCCTCCCGGGGAGATAAGCAAGTGACGTTAGGGCCTGGTGGTATCATAGGAGATATAGCTTTTTTCACAGAAGGCACCCATCGCTATCATGCCATTTGCTCGACTGACGTGACAACGCTCACTCTTACAAAAGACAACGGCTCCCAGGTGTTAGCGAGTCAACCTCGCATTGCGTTTTCTTTACTATACGAGTTAGCTCATAAGGTGAACCTAGATGAGATGGTGTTTATCCAGGGTATAGAAAAAAAGTCGGAATCCCCCGTTGACAGAGGAGCTTTGCCCCCCGGCCATCCGATTTTTCATGAACGGGTTTCGACGGAATATGGTGAGTTCTTGTTTTCGACAGATGTGGAATGCCCTATTTGCCAGACACGCTTTACGGGGGCACGTACCCGCACCTCTCGCCTGCAGCTAGAGGAACAAAGGACGGATTTGCGTATGATTTACCGTAACTTTGAGCCGAATTTTTTCTATATCTGGGTTTGTCCCAAGTGCCTGTTCGCCTATCCTGAACGACAGTACAATAGGTTATCCCATACGGCCATCATTAAAGGGAAGAAGGCATGGCAAGAGAATCCCCCTGCCGGGTCCTTTGCCTTTGACGTACCTAGGACAATCCACCAGGTAATCACTTCGTACTATCTTGCGATGGCCAGTTTTGAAAGGGTGGGGGCTAGTCTCGAACAGTGGGCTAATCTTTGGCTTCGCCTCGTATGGATTTACGAGGACTTAGGCCAGGGCGAGCTCGCCTTACAGGCGACCGAAAAGGCCCAGCACTATTTTTCCGAGGCCATGGCCACCACATCCCGTAGTTCCTCTGGGGATCAGGCGCTCTATCTGATCTTAGGGGAGTTGGCTCTGCGCCTTGGTCAGAATGGGGATGCCTTTAAAAACTTCCGGGCAGCCACCACTATGATCGGTGGCGACCCCCGTTATAAGCGGATGGCCTCGGATCGTATTCAAGATCTGCGAGATCAGAGAGAAGGCTAGAGACTAGCAAACCACTTTCGATCAACAGTACCACTACTACCTTGATGAAGTAGGTAAGGGAAGCATTGAGCAGAGCGGCTTGACGGAAACGACAACTTCTACTCCAAAGAACGGGGCGGCCCCGGTCTTTGGCAGAGAGTTCAAGAGGTCTCTTGGACCGTTGAGGGTTCGGGAGAGTTTGAGATCGAAGTGCGGTCTACCAGAGGAGGCTGGCCTAAGGCAAGCTGGATCATCAACTAAGTAGTTTTCGCATAAAGCCAAACAAGAAGGGTCCTATTCTGCGAGGGGATAGGACCCTTCTTGAAGACTCTGGCCACGTAACCAATGAAAAACCCTCCTTGAGGTGAAAAACCTCAGGAGGGTTGAACAAGTTTCGACTATCGTGCAACCCCGAGATAGGCTTCTTGCACCCTCTGATCCTCCAAGAGAGTCTTTCCCGGTCCCTCAAGCACCAATTGCCCTGTTTCTAACACATATGCGTAATCCGCAATTTCCAAAGCTTTCCTAGCATTTTGTTCCACGAGTAAGATCGTGTTACCCCGCTCCCGGAGTATGTTGATGATGTCGAAGATGTCCTTCACCAATAGGGGTGCCAGACCCAAAGAGGGCTCATCCATCATGAGAATCTTGGGATTGACCATAAGAGCCCGCCCAACCGCTAACATTTGCTGCTCACCGCCGGAAAGAGTTCCGGCTTTTTGCCAGCTCCTCTCCTTAAGCCTGGGAAACGTGTCATAGACGCTTTTTATGTCATTTGCGATGGCCTTTTGATCGGATCGGGTATAGGCTCCTAGGATGAGATTCTCTTCCACCGTGAGGTCTGCAAACACCCTTCTACCTTCCGGGACCATGGCAATTCCCCGAGCCACAATGTCCTTCGTGGGTAAATTCGTGAAGTCCTCGCCTTTGTATAAGACCTTCCCGTTCGATTTTGCCACCAAGCCCATGATAGCCCTCAGGGTAGAGGACTTCCCGGCTCCATTAGCACCAATTAGCGTCACGATCTGGTTTTCTTCTATCGTAAGATTAATTCCTCTTAGAGCAGTAATACCACCGTAGTTGACGTGTAAATCAATAACTTCCAGCATTAACCCACCCCCAAATAGGCTTCCACAACCCTTTCATTTCTTTGAATTTCGCTTGGGTTACCTTCGGCAATTAGAACTCCATGATCCAGGACATAGATTTTCTCGCTGATTTCCATGATCACGTCCATGTGGTGCTCGATCAAAAAGATCGTGAGGCCGAATTCCTGTTTAATTTCCCGGATGAACTGGATGAGTTCCTTGGTTTCTTGGGGATTCATGCCGGCTGCTGGTTCGTCTAGCAGCAGCAACTTTGGATCCGTGGCCAAGGCCCTGGCGATCTCCAGCCTTCTTTGCATTCCATATGGTAACGAAGATGCCTTTTCATCTCTAGTGTCTTGAAGACCGATTTTCTCCAGGAGATAGAGGGACTTCTCGTACAACCTTTTCTCTTCAGTAACGTAATGGGGGAGCCTTAGAACAGTGGAAAAAACATCGGACTTCACTCTCAAGTGGTTCCCGATGAAAACATTTTCTAAAACAGATAACTCGCCAAACAGTCTAATATTCTGGAACGTGCGGCATACCCCGAGTTTCGCGATTCTATCAGGGCTAAGACCTGTTAATTGATGTTGTTCGCTGCCATTTGGGCTGAATAAAATCCGGCCTGCTGTCGGTTTATAAACACCTGTAACCACGTTGAAAATTGTTGTCTTTCCTGCACCGTTCGGACCAATTAGGCCAACGATTTGTCCATTTCCGATTTCTCCGTTGAAATTATTGCAGGCCACAACCCCACCGAATCTCATGTCTAGGTTCTCAATTTTTAACATAGGTTAACTCACGCCCTTTAGTCCTTTTCAAGAATCCTTTTTCGCGCACGATGACCACAAAAATCAGGATGATTGAAAAGACGACCATTCTCATTCCTGGTATTCCCTTAATCTGGACCAAACCGAGATCAATAGACTCATCCAAGAAGCGCAATGCTTCCATCATGACCGTTACCACGACGGCTGCAATTACAGTACCGCCAATCTTGCCTAAACCACCCAAGACCACAATGAGCAGGATGTTGAATGTGAGGGTGATTCTAAACATGTTGGGGTCGATGGTGCCAAGTAGGGCTGCCATAAGTCCTCCGGCCACTCCTGCGAAAAAGCAGCCAAAGGAAAAACTCATTACCTTATGTTTGAAAAGGTTAATGCCCATGGCTCTGGCTGCAACTTCATCTTCCCTAATGGCCAAGAAGGCTTTCCCATACGTACCTTTCATCAAAAATGAGATGAACCACATCGTGACCAAGGCGACTCCCCAACTCCACCATGTATTTGTGTAGTTTGGTATCCCTTTTAGGCCCAGGGCTCCATTTGTTAGAGATTGGGTGTTCGTGAACACCACCCTGATGATCTCTGCAAAACCTAGCGTTGCGATAGCCAAGTAGTCGTCGGTCAGTCTTAAGACGGGCGCACCGATCAGCACTCCAAAAAGTGCTGCTATGAGACCAGCAGCGAGAAGAGCGGGAAGAAAGCCCCACTCCACATTAGCCAGGAAAGGCACGATTGGTTGCATGAAAAAGTTCATTTGTTTCATGGAAACGGGCATCGTAAGAATCCCTACGGTATATGCTCCAATGGCCATAAATCCAGCATGCCCCAGGGAAAACATCCCGGTCATTCCGTTGATCAAGTTCATGCTGAGACCCAACGTTACATAGATACCGGAAAGGTTGATGATCCTGATTTTGTAGGCATCGAGATACCTGTTTGCCAGGAATAGTCCTAGGATTGTTAGAACCAGGATGATTAGGGTAACATGTGTCTTACTTTTCTCCCTCATGGTTTACACCTTCCTGCAGTTTTTTCCCGTTGAAGTACTAAACCTTTTCTGTTACTTTGTTACCCATTAAGCCGGAAGGCTTAACTAAGAGAATTATGATCAAAAGGACAAAAGCGAAAGCGTCTCGGTATCCAGACAATCTAGGAAGGAAAGCAACTAACATAATTTCCCCAAGTCCTAAGATGAATCCGCCTATGACTGCTCCCGTGATGTTTCCAATACCCCCTACAACCGCAGCAATGAAGCTTTTTAGCCCAGGCATAGCGCCCATCAATGGCATGAGTTGCGGGTATCTGGATCCCCAAAGGATCCCTCCAATAGCGGCTAAAAACGAACCCATAAAAAAAGTAATGGAGATGATTCTGTTGATATCTATTCCCATCAAACTCGCAGTTTCGTAGTCTTTGGACAGTGCCCGCATGGCCAATCCTGTTTTGGTCTTTGTGGTGAAGTAGGTGAGCCCTATGAGTAGGAGTATGGATACAGCGGGTATGATGAAGGTCACAACATTGATGGATACGCCTCCGAGTTTTATAACGTGGTTCAGCAACTGGGGGACGGGGAAGGCTCGAGGCCTTCCCCCAAAAATGACGATCCCCAAGTTTTGCAGAAGAAAGGAGGCGCCTATTGCTGAAATTAGAATTGTGATCCTGGCAGAACCTCGCAAGGGTTTGTAGGCTACTTTTTCTAAAAGTATGCCGATAAAACCGGTTAAGAGCGGGGCGAGAATGAATACGAGCCACCAGGGAAGGGGTGTGTAGATGACTCCATAAAACGTGAGATACACACCAAGCATGAATATATCGCCGTGGGCAAAATTGATTAGCCGTAAGATCCCGTAAACCATGGTGTAACCTATGGCAATCAACGCATACAAACTACCCAGGGAAATGCCGTTGGTCAAGTGTTGAAGGAAAATCGATACGTCACCCACGTCAGGTCCTCCTAATGTTCAGATTGATTAAAAAGGCTCGACTGTCGTTAGATAGATGAATTTTCCGTCATCTACTTGGTTGATAACGGCAGACTTAACGGCATCGCCGTTGGCATCTAAAGTAATCACTCCTGTTGCTCCCACAAATCCTTCTGTTTGAGCTAACCCATCCCGTATGGCTTGCGAATCGGCAGACCCCGCTTCTTCGATTACATCCAGGATCAGCATATAAGCATCGTAACCTAAGGCTGCGAAAGCATTAGCTTCTCTTCCGAACTTCTCTCTGTACGCGGCTAAGAACACTTCTGACTCTTCGGTGACTGGCGCTTCAGAGGTGAAGTGCGTGCTAAATACGGCGCCCTCTACTGCAACGCCGCCGATTGATAAGAATTCTGGTGCTTCCCAGGTGTCGCCGCCAAGGAAAGGAACATCGATGCCTAGCTCTCTAGCTTGCCTAATCAACAGGGCCGACTCACCATAGTTACCTGGTGCGAAGACGATATCCGGCATCTTGTTCTTTACGTTGGTCAACTGGGCTGTGAAGTCTTGATCCCCTGTGTTGTAGGAGGACATTTCTACAATACTGTTCTGGTTACCAGTCAATTCCCTAAAGGCATCGACAAAATACTTGCTTAGGCCTACCGAATAGTCTTGGGTGACGTCTTGAATTACGGCTGCTGTTTTGGCACCCAACTCATTTACGGCATAATTCGCCATTACAGTTCCTTGGAAAGGATCGATAAAACAAACTCTAAAGTAGTAAGGGTTGTTCAATGTGACCAGGGGGTTCGTTGGCGAGCACCCTACCGTGGGCACTTGTGCTTTGTTGACGATGTCCCCTGCGGCCATGGATAATGAGCTGCCATAGCTGCCGATGATGGCAACGACTTTGTCTTTTTCAATCAACCTGGAAACAGCATTGGCCGCTTCCACCTTGTCTGACTTGTTATCGACTACAATAATCTCTACTTTTCTTCCTAGTACTTCTCCCCTGAGTTCAAGGGCCAATTCGATTCCTTCGACAGTCATCTCGCCACCTGCGGCGTTAGGTCCTGTCATTGGTTCAAAGACACCAATCTTGATTACCTCAGCAGAAGCAGACGACGCGATAGCCAACACTAATACCAGCAACAACAATCCGATCGTTTTTTTCATAAATGTTCCCCCTTTAGAAGAATTGAAAAACACTAGCTCCCACAATCACTGCGTGTCTTTGCAACAGAAAAGGGCATCTACTGAATGTGTTGATAATGGTAAATGTTGTAATGTTCTGTTTAAGTAAAGTATATATAATCATTTTGAGGCTGTCAACTGTACTGGGGGAGGAATGGGAGCTTCACTTCGCACGCTTTCCTTCCCATCCTTGGATAGGTAGTAGGAGGTTTTTCGTTTCGCTTCGTGAATGACAGAACTATACGAAGGTCTGAAATGGGGCTGATTTGATGAACAGAATAGAGAGCCATGGGCGGGCCGAGGAACTAATAACTAAGAATGGCATGGCCATCTTGTACTTTGGTAACGCAGACTGCGGTGTTTGCAAAGACATGATGCCCAAGGTGGAAAAACTGCTTGTGGATTATCCGAACTTGGAGGGGGGCTACATTGAAGCAAGTGCATCGCCAAAATTGTGTGCGTTCTATAGTGTTTTTACGCTACCTGCAATTTTGGTTTTTGCTGAAGGCAAAGAAGTGATTAGAGAAGCTAGGTATCTGAGCTTTCTGGATCTAAACGAGAGGATAGAGAGGTATTATAGCTTGTTGTTTGGGTAAGGTGCCCAGTGGAGCCATTAGGTGAAGTATCTCGCAACGATTGTGGACATGAAGTCTCTGAAGTCGTCAAGGTTGTGAGTGATCAGTCTGTAAACGGCTTGTGAATCAACATCGTCATACATGTGGACGATCCGATTCCTAAACCTAACCATTTTCACATGAGTCTCAAAATCCTCGAAAGTCATAGACTGTACTTGTTCGAGTTGACGGAGCTTATTCCGCATAAACTGCAGTTTTTGCCTAATCCGGTCATGTTCAATCATGTCCAAACTCCCTCCGCATTCCAGCGTCATAATCTTGGTAGAATCGGTTGAGGAATATTTCGAAGTCACCATAGGACTTAATCGTGCATTCAATAAAGTCCGCTAAAAAGGTTTCATCTCTGCTATATAGTAGTCTGCCACTACTGATAACTTTGTGTTGTATGGGCAGTCCAGAACCGGGTAGAAAGATCACATCAACATTATCCGTCCCCAACAGATCCACAAATCGTCCAAGAATCTGGGCTTGCTTTTCGAATTCGAGCTTCTGTTCGGAGATAATGGCAAAATCGATATCGCTCAAGGGTGTCTGATATGGAGTATCATGTGAACCAACCAAATAAAGGGCCATAATGTGCTCTTCTTGCTTGACATAGTCCATTAGCTTTGAAAAGTCCATTACATCCCCTCCAGTCAGGTGCTGTACCGTTTTACGAAAGAACTCTATTACATGACTTCAGCATATCTTACGTAGATGGATCAGTCAACTTTGGGGACAGTCCCTCACTCAATTCAACGAATTTCGCATCGTGTTGCGGCGTAGACAGACGACAAGAGTTAGAGCCTGCCAAGCAACTCATTGTGAAGCTGGTTGGGAGACTGGTACAGAATAGCTTTAATCCCCATCCGGCGAGCCCCTTCAACATTTGCCGGCACATCGTCAATGAACAAACACTCTTCGCCATGCAACCCATAGCCTTCTAGGAGTTCGCGGTAGATTTGAGGTTCGGGTTTCAACAACTGATGTTGAAAGGATATGATCATACCATCAAAAAGCCTGAGCCACTCATATCGTGCTTGTATGTATCCAAAAGCAGCCTCGTGGAAGTTGGAAATGGCATACAATCCATAGCCTTGCTCTTTAATCTGAGACAAGAGCTCCACATTGGCTTCGATGGGAGTTAGCATCACAAACCAATCGGCCAAGGCTGCCGATATTTCTTCCTTCAAATGAGGGTGTTGATTCGTTAAACGTAGTTCTGCTTCCGCTTGATCGATCACACCACGATCGAGTAATATCCATTCAGCACTACCGAAGATGGCCTTCTGCAAAAGGTCTATCTGGTGATAGCGGGGAAACAATCCGCGAAGATATGCTTCTGGTTGAAAGTTGATTAATACCTGTCCAAAGTCGAAAACGACATTCTTGATCATGTCTGCTCCTTCCTCAAAACGCGTCAAATGGGCGTTGTTGAACGCACAACAGATCTGCCCACTGTCTTTCTGGAACATCTCTTTCTCTTCTAACTACGCCTTTCCCTCCACCAAGCTGGAAATTCAAACACAAAGATTTCTCATGTTTAGGAAGGTCATAGGGACTGGTATCCTCTCTACGGCACCTCACAACGGGAAAGTTGCCCATCGATGGGGTCTTGGAGTACAATATGAACAGGTATTTTGGCATAGATGGAGGGTGCAGATGCGTCTAAAGGTAATTGCATGCGAAGTATTGATGCGGGAGATTTGCTATTGTACAGCCTTATCACTTCATACAATTGATTTGGAGTTTACGGAAAAAGACAGTCATGATCAGGTGGAGCTTTTGCGAAACGAGGTCCAAGAAAAAATAGATGCCACTGGCGAAGGGGAGTATGATGCCATACTTCTAGGCTATGGTTTATGTGGCAATGGCACAGTGGGACTTAAAGCGCGCCATACTCCCCTTGTGATACCCCGGGCCCATGATTGCTGCACCTTGTTTTTGGGTTCACGCCTTAAATTTGAAGAGCTCTTCTCCGGAAGTCCTAGTCAGCCCTTTAGCTCCTTAGGTTATATGGAGCGGGGCGATAGCTATGTTCGAAATTCAACCCTCAAGCAAACTCTGGGACTGGATAGGACCTATGAGGATTATGTGGCCCAGTATGGCGAAGAAAACGCTAAGTTTATTATGGAAACGCTCCATCCCACATTCCTCTTGGAAAATCATGGGGAGAAGGTCGTGTATATCGAAATTCCCGAAACGGCCCAAGCAGATGCAAGTCGGCGCTTTCGGGAGAAGGCAGAGGCCGATGGGAAAGAGTTTGTGAAGGTGGACGGGCAAATTGGGCTGATCCGTAATCTACTAAACGGTAACTGGAACAACGGCGATTATCTGTTGATTCCTCCTGGTCATGTGCTTGAAGGCGTCTATGATTGGCAGGAAATTTGCAGGGCAACCTCGAGTAAGGAGACAAATGATGAAGATCCTGATTCGCAGTAATCACAGAGAACAAGAAGTGCCATTTCGACCAGGGGAGACCGTCTTTAATGCCCTGATTCGCTCTCGTGTTCCCATGGATTCCTATTGCGGGGGTAAGGGAACTTGCGGTAAGTGCAAAGTATACTGGGTGCAAGAAGCAAGAGAAGTCTTGGCGTGCCAGCTACCTGCTGAAGATGGGATGATCATTGAAACGACAACGAGTCAAGATGTGCAGGTTTTAGCCAGTTCCATTGAGAAGACATTCAACCTAAACCCAATCGTAGCCGCCCATAGCGGTGCTTGGGGTGTGGCGGTGGATATTGGGACCACAACCATGGTAGGTTACCTCTTAGATTTACAGACGGGTCAGGAACTTGCTGTAACGTCCATGGCTAACCCCCAGCGTGTCTATGGCGCAGATGTGATCTCGAGGATCGCCTATACCCAGGAGAACCCAGGGGGAGTCGAAGAGCTGCAGAAAATCTTAGTACAGGCACTCAACGGTATCATTACAAACTTATGTGACGTGGGCCAGATACGAAAAGACAACATAAAGGCCATGACGATCGCGGGAAATACCGTTATCTTACACACCTTGCTTGGAGTAAGCGCAGTCAGTATTGCCAACGCACCCTTTGAGCCAATTTTCTCCCATGGGCAGACGCTGGCAGCAAAGGAACTTGGGATCGAGATGGCCGAAGAAGGCTCTATTTTTACCTTGCCCTGTGTTTCTGGTTATGTGGGTGCCGACATTATCGGCGGACTCTTGGTCTGCGACTTGGAAAAAGAAGACTCCTATGGCTTATTAATTGATATTGGTACTAATGGGGAAATTGTCTTAGGGAATAAGAGACAAATGATTGCCTGTTCTACAGCTGCCGGTCCGGCCTTTGAAGGCGCCAAGATTTCCTCGGGCATGGCTGGAGTTCGGGGTGCCATCGCATCGTTCAGCCTCAGGGATGGCGCAAGAGTTTACGAGACAATCGGGGGAGCAGCTCCCCTAGGAATCTGCGGTTCAGGCTTAATGGACATTATGGCAGAACTTCTAGCCCACGGTTTTATTGATTCTACCGGAGCCTTTGCAGCATCGGATGGGCTTGCCCCTTGGCAGAGGGAAATGCTCACCACAGTGAACGGCATGCCAGCCTTTGTGGTGGTGCCAGGGACAGATATTACCTTTACGCAAAGGGATGTTCGGGAGGTGCAATTGGCTAAAGGTGCCATCCGGGCAGGAGTCTTTACACTCCTCAAAGAGGGCCAAATCGCTCCGGCCCAAATTGGAACGGTCTTTTTGGCCGGTGGTTTTGGTAACTTTGTTGATGTGCACAGTGCTTGCGTTGTGGGATTAATCCCGGAGGAGCTTGAAGAGCGGGTGGTTCGAATCGGAAATGGCGCTGGCTTGGGTGCTAAGCTTTGTTTATTAGATAAGACAGAGTTCGACCGAGGTATAGAACTCAAAAAACGTATACAGTATATTGAGCTATCCACCCGTGCTGATTTTCAGGAGTTGTTTATGGACGCGATGTTCTTCTAGGGAGGCCTTAAAGTGGGTAAGACATTGGCTGAGTTAACAGTGGAGACAGCTGAGACCTATGCGGTGGCCTGTAATGTGGGCTGCAAAGTCGTGAGTAAGACGGGGCAGCCTCTAGCAGCATTTGGAGGTTCCTACGGTGCTGCCTTTTGTCGCCTCGTATCTGGCGAAGGTGTGGCGCCAGACAGATGTCGCCAATCCTACCTATATGGCGGTTACCAAGCGGAAAAGCTGGGGGAGTACTACATCTACTTTTGCCCATCGACCTTGGCCAACTGGACTGTTCCCATCTTGGAACAGGGCGTTGCCGAATACTACCTCGTGGGTGGTCCTGTTTTGCTTCACGAAATCGACGATCTATTGCTGGACGATATTTACCGCCAAAATCCAGGGCTGCGTTTCCATGAGGAGAAGGTACGGGAGGCGTTAGCCAAGGTCCCCGTTGTGGATCCCAC
The DNA here is from genome assembly GCA_002424045.1 of Firmicutes bacterium UBA5493. Classification (GTDB taxonomy): domain Bacteria; phylum Bacillota; class Limnochordia; order Darwinibacteriales; family Darwinibacteriaceae; genus UBA5420. Next base: position 85,043 of record DIPH01000004.1, read on the forward strand.
CAGGGTGCGCTACTTGGCTGAGATCTTGTTTCGGCTTGCCCAAGGTCTGATGGCGGGTGATTTAAGTATCCTTGCGGAACGCCAAAAATTCTCTGCCCTAGGTGCGGGGGTTGCGGAAGTAATACATGACAAAAAGTCCGATGCAAGCACAACGGATCGCTATGTCTTTACCTTAGAAAAGGATCTGGTTTTTTCGATCCAAACAGGTGACCAAAAGAGCGCACGTAAGATTCTCAATCAAATCTTAGGTGCCTTGTATTTTGAAGACACCAGTTTCAAAGTGAAAAAATCCCGGTTGATTGCCTTAACTGCAGTCTTGGCCCGGGCAGCGATTGAAGCGGGTGCAGATCTGGAAGTCATCTTTGGTCTGGAGAATTCGTATCTGACGCAAATTCAGGATGTGAGCGACTTGATGGAGCTTTCTAGGTTACTGATCCCCGTTCTCGATCGCTTTATCGCCTGCACCTTTGAGCTTGGGAATGTGAAGAACCGGGATCTTATCTACAGGTCTATTAGCTTTATCCGCCAAAACTACCAGCGTGATATTACGCTCCAGGACGTTAGTGAGCATGTGGGACTAACCCCTACCTATTTTAGTAAACTATTTGGGGAAGAAATGGCAATGTCTTATACGGACTACTTAAACCGGGTGCGGATCGAAAGTGCGAAGTTGTTAATGAAAGAAGATCTGACTCTAGCCGAGATTAGTCAAAGGGCGGGATTTAATGATCAAAGTTATTTTTCCAAGGTCTTTCGGAAATTAGAAGGCCAATCACCCCTGAAGTGGCGTACAAAACACTATGCATAATCGATCGCAACAGATTACAAAAAGAGATTAAGTTATTACAATACAAAAAACGCCCCCATGCTTAAGATTAAAGTAAGGAAAACAAAACTAAACATGGGGGGAATTGACATGGTTCTACAGGATATTAATCAAGCTTTACAACGCGGCGACGTTAACGGTGTGAAGCAAGGTGTTCAGGAAGCCCTAGATAATAATCTGGAACCCAGGCAAATTCTAGTGGATGGACTTCTCTCTGCCATGGAAGTTATTGGCGTGAAGTTCAAGAATAACGAAGTGTTTGTTCCTGAGGTTCTAATCGCAGCCCGGGCCATGAATGCAGGTATGGAACTTTTAAAGCCTAAGCTTGTGGAAACGGGAGTAAAACCCATTGGTAATGTTGTCCTGGGTACGGTCAAGGGCGACTTACATGATATCGGCAAGAACTTGGTACGGATGATGTTTGAGGGTGTAGGACTTACCGTCTTTGACTTGGGCGTGGATGTCTCGGCTGAGAAGTTTGTTGAAGCTATCCAAGAACATGATCCGGAGATTGTGGGACTTTCGGCCCTGCTCACCACTACGATGGGCGAAATGAAGAAGGTCATTCAGGCCATTGAAGATGCGGGTCTCCGCGATAAGGTTAGGATCATGGTAGGCGGAGCACCTGTTACGAGCAAATTTGCCCAGGAGATCGGGGCCGACCTTTATGCTAAAGATGCCGCTGAAGCCTCCTTTGAAGCAAAGAAGCTTGTGCAATAGGGGTGAATGTAAGTGAAACCAATTGAACGTGTGAGCTTAACGCTTCAACATAAAGAGGCCGATCGTGTTCCGGTCTATCCCTTGCTTTGCGGTATATCCAGAAAACTCGTTAACGCGTCCTATCCTCAGTGGAGTACGGATATGGATGTGTGTGCAGAGGCCTATGAAAAGGTAACCGAAGTTTACGATCTCGATGTTATTTGTACTCTGATTGACTTGTCTGTGGAAGCTGCAGACTTTGGGCAAGCCATGGTTTATCCCGAAAATGAAGCAGCCCACCCAGATATTAACAATTATATGATCAAAGATATTGCTGATTTTAGGTCCCTTGAGCCCATCAAGCTCAGTAATGCACCTCGCATGACCGGCCATGTTAAGCTCTGTGATCGCCTCGTGCAGAGCAAGGGTAAGGATGTACCAGTTGTGGCCTTTGTCTTTGGTCCACTTGGAATTCTAAGCATGATGCGCGGTCAGGCCAACATGTTTATGGATATGATCGACGATCCAGACGCGGTGAAATATGGGGTTGCGGCCATTACAGAGACTCTGTTGGACTATATTGATGCCTTGGCAGCTACCGGCGTAAACGCTATTATGCTCGATACCTTATTTGCTTCCCAATCCATTATGAGCAAAGCTATGTGGCGGGAATTTGAAGGTGTCTATGTGCAGAAAATCGCGGATCGGATTCGGGAGAATGGTTGTATGGTGATGGTTCACAACTGCGGTACTGGTATCTACTTCGATGCCCAAATTGAGACAATGCAACCAACCGCCATCTCCTTCCTCCATGTTCCTGACGATTGCAGTTCCTATGAGGACGTTAAGGGAAAATATGGTTCCCAAATTACGCTAATTGGGCATGTTCCTCCGCCATGGCTGCTTAGTGCTACACCAGAAGAAGTTGAAGAGGAATGCCGCAAGGAGATCGAAATGTTCAAAGCAGGTGGTGGCTATATCTTAGCTACAGGCTGTGAATACCCGGCCAACATGTCCTTTGATAAGGCAAAGATCATGGTCGATGCAGCGAAGAGATATGGCAAATATTGATAAGTGTGTGAACGACGGATTGTCCGCCATCTCAGAATTGTTGCCATTTCTGTGGTTTTGTGGTATCGTATTAGTAGACAAACTCCGAATCTAACAGTAGTGGGGGACCCAGTTTTTGGGGTGAATCTTGAGTATCAAGAGGGGCGACTTGGGCGTCCTAACCCGTCAGCTAACCCCATAGGAGTACACCAAGCGTACTGTCGTTTTGGACAAAAGACCAAAACGCCTTGCGCTTTTTTGTTGCCCAAATCCTGGGGTCAGAACGGCCAGTCTGAAGACAGGGAAAGGCAAGCGCTAGCAGTCTTCAGATCAAAATAAATGGAGGTAGTGCATTTGGACGTTCTTTTGAAAATTGGAATTGTCTTAGTTGTTGGATTGATCGGCGGCAAAGTAGCTCGCATTTTTAAGCTACCCAATGTGTCAGGTTACCTGGTCGCTGGGCTCTTCCTTGGTCCCTCGTTTTTTAAGTATATTAGTGCAGCCGACACAGATTCTCTAGCCGTGATCAGTGAGGTGGCACTGGCGATTATTGCCTTTAGTATCGGGAGCGAGTTCATTCTCAAAGACATGGTTAAGCTTGGCAAGTCTATTGTTATCATTACGTTGGCTGAAGTGGTAGGCGCCATTGGTGTCGTCTTTGCCTTGATGTACTTTGTGTTCGGGCAGCCCTTTGCTTTCAGTATCGTGATCGCTTCCATGTCTGCTGCTACCGCACCCGCAGCGACGCTCATGGTGATTCGCCAGTACCGGGCTTGCGGTCCCGTTACCCGAACCATTTTGCCAGTGGTAGCCCTCGATGACGTCTTAGGGATCATGGCATTTGGTATCGCCATGTCCCTAGCAAGACTCTCCGTGGGAGGTTCCGAAAGTACTCTCTTGCAGATGCTCACACAGCCCCTGGTGGAAATCGTTGGTTCTCTTGGTTTAGGTGTGGTATTGGGATTCCTGCTGGCCTTTGTAGCGAAGAAAGCCGGGGATCGTGATGAACTGCAGGGAGTTTCTCTAGCAGCTATTGCTGTAGCCACAGGGCTTTCCAACGTTCTGGGATTGTCCCCCCTTCTAACCAACATAGTCATGGGGACGGTTTTGGTGAATGTAATGCGCCACTCTTCTAGAGTTTTCAGCTCAATTAACGATTTTGCATCGCCGGTGTATATACTCTTCTTCACTCTGGCTGGAGCCAGTTTAGATCTGGGTATCTTGATGTCTGTAGGGGTTATGGGAATAGGCTACATCATCGCCCGCGCCGCGGGGAAGATGCTAGGTGCCTACGTGGGAGCGCGGCAAGTGGGAGCCGAGGAGACGGTGAGGAGATACTTGGGTTTGGGACTGCTTCCCCAGGGGGGAATTTCCATTGGTCTTTCTGTCTTGGTTCGGCAGCTCTTGCCCCAGTATGCGGTAGCTATAACCACCATCATTATGTTTAGCGTATTGGTCTACGAGGTTTCGGGCCCCATCTTTGCCAAAATTGCCATTTCCAAGGCCGGGGAAATCGGTGGAATGGACGCTGATTACGAAAGCCTTCAGGTATCCGCTGAAGAACTAACGGTATAGACTTTAAGAGAAAGAAGGTACTCATATGTATGCTCTGTTCATTGTTCTGAATCAGGTGAGTCTACTCGACGAAATTCTAGAGAGGTTTGTACAGGTAGGTGTAAAGGGAGCAACAGTCCTAGACAGCCAGGGAATGGGAGGGGCTATGATGCACGGTTCAGGTAAGAATGTTCCTCTCTTTGGGTCTTTGCGGTCGCTCATGGACAATGCTCGACCTTATAATAAGACGATTTTTACCGTCTTAGATAGTGAAGAGCTTGTGGAAAAGACCGTGGCTGCCGTCCAGGATGCCTTAGAGGATCTGTCTCCTGCAGGATTGGGTTTTATGTTCTCTGTCCCCATTGGCAAGGTGTATGGCATGTCCGCAAGCAATAAATGCTAGGATTCTTGTAGAAACATTAACCCCAACCAGGGTTTTTCGAGCCTGGTTGGGGTTTTTTAACCAAAGCGCACCAGATCCAGTCACCCCTCGCCTCTTAGAAGAGGGCTGATCCAGGAGGGGGGATCCGGCGAAGCAAAGGATATGGACCGCAAGAAGCGCATGCTATAGAGCTGGGAATTGCCGGAAGGCCAAATTTGCCATTGAGGAGCGGTTGAAGAATGCTCGCCTTCCCTTGAATCTAGTAGAAGGAGACAAGGGAAAATCACGGCCAAGATTGTGTTTGAAGCAGCATGTCTGGCGAACAAGCTTGTCTCGGTTTATCTGAGAGACAATAGGGACACGCTAATCAAGGAATACTTTCAGGGAAATTGGCAATAAATGTGGATGTTGAATTCCTGTGGTCCCTGTGGTAGAATACAAGGGAAGTCGGCCCCGTAGCTCAGGGGATAGAGCAACGGTTTCCTAAACCGTGTGTCGGACGTTCGATTCGTCTCGGGGCCGCCATCTAATATCGATGAGTAAAGAGTTTGAAGCCAGTACCCCTAGTGGGTATACTGGCTTTTTCTCTACACGGATCGATATGCATGCTCCTTGGGAAATCGCCTATCCAGATGAATTTATCGATTCCCAAGGAAGCATCCTACGAAGGGGGCTCTACCTACCGCAAGGTCAATTCTGTGAATGGGTTCATACTGGAGGGCTCTTTCTAATCCATTAACCATAGTTGTGTCTTACAAATGAAAATCGATGTTGGATTCTCCTCAGCGGGATGCCCGAAAGAAGGTAAAAAGCTGCAGTGCGGGTTCTTCCATCGTCATAGTCCAATATCAACGTGAAGTCTTCAATCTCGTATGTTCCTTCACCCGGAGCCACATCTACATCGTCTCAGGAATGGGCAGGTGCTGGGACTTGAAGAGACCGGAATCAACAAATCTACCATCACGAGAAAAGGTAATGATGGGCTTGTCACCATCAGGATGACTCGACCCATCACTGGCCTGTTCGTAATACGTCCAAGACCCATGGAGCAACAACCCATCGACATTAGGGAGTTCTCGATAGGTAACACCATTCACAACACAGGGTCCCTTATTACCCTCAACCTCATAGATTGCCCAGTTCTCGGGTTCTCTGAGGATACTCTTGACTTCGTTAAAGCCTAGTACACCTTCTAGGGGAAGCTTGTTGTAAACAGTAGTGTCGGAGTAAAAAAGTAACCAGGAAGGCGAGATTCCTGCGATCCAGTTGCAACATACAGCTCGCACCAAGCCTCCATATCATCCAGAGCTCCCTCGGCTAAGCCCGGGATAATGAGGGCTAAACACAACACCAAAATCACGATCCGACCAATCATCTTCATAACAACCCTCCCTGTGTTCTGATTTGTAGTCATGGACTGGACATCGACAAGGACCCCATCCCATGGCCAAGCTTATGTTGTGGAAACGTAGATAAGCGGAAGCAATGGATATTGACGGACCGGAGCACCCTGGAGCTTCTCCGCATTCCTCAACTCCTTTCTAGACTCTTTTTTTGGACGAATCTTCAGCGTGACCAGCTCTTTCTTTCTTCGCTATGGGCCGCTCCCGAGCCATAAGATGGAAATTGCCCATAGAGAACGACAAATCGGCTAGAGAGGAATAACGGCAAGCCCCTTTGGGGGTGTTGCTTAGAGGAGATTCCTTTTTTTTCTGGAAAAACTCCTCATGGTCTATTTGGAAAGGACTGCCATCAGAGTGAGAGGGGCACCGGAAGCGATTCATGGATTAGCCGTAGAAAGAAGGGACAACATTGTATGACAACATGCTTACATTCGTAAGAGAGCGTTTGGAAGGTAGCAGTGCTAATATGTCGGAGTTTGACAAGATTTCCATTTAGGAATCGATTCGAGCCCACTCTACGTGTTTATAAATGGGCTGAGAGGATCAACAGTGTTGAAAAGGGTAATGAAGAAGTTGTGATGATATCAGCAATTTTCCACGATGTTGGCAAGTCCATCAATGGTGACACCAATCATGCAGAGGAAAGCGCCAAAATATGCAGGGATTACTTACTAGACCAAGGTTTTGATTTGGACTTCGTCGAAAGAGTCACTAACGTAATAAGAGTACATTCTTCCAAAGAAATGCCTGCTGAAGACCTTTCCTTAGAAGAACGTATACTCATCGATGCAGATACTCTCGATGAGACTGGAGCACTGACCGTCTTATGGGATAGCGTGGATACAGGCGCTAAGAAAGAACAAAGTTACTTGATCGTTTACAATAGAGTGGCAGAAGCTCTTGAGCATAAGAAAGGAGACTTGAAACGACTCAAAACCGACGAAGGAAGAAGACTGTATCACGAGAGAATCGAGTTCTTGGAATCGTGCATAAGAAATCTGGAATATGAACTGGGTATGCAATAGGCACAGCCGGAACGGAGAGCTCTTTCTGCCTTGTTCCAGAGCTCTTTTTTCCCCATTTTCCCGTTCGGTGATAGAGGCTGTCGACATCAGCGGTAAGATGGGTCCATTACGCAACTGGGAAAATCACGATAGAAAACCCAGGGAACAAGGTTGCAGAGAGTTGAGGAACGTCTATCCCCTTGATGACAGGAGCATTGAGGTTCTGCTATATTAGGTTTAGGGACAAGGAAGGGGAGTGCCATGCAGAAGTTTCAACCAGTTCGTATTAGAATAAAGAGTGGGGAAGAGTTGGGGATCAGAGAAGCTTTGGTACAAGATGCGGCAGACCTACTGCGGTATGTGGATGCCATTAGCCAAGAAAGTGATAATCTGACCTTCGGACCTGGGGAGTTTGGCATCACCCTGGCCCAGGAAGAAGAGTATCTGGCCGCACAGCAGAGACGTTCGAATGCCATTTATCTTCTGGGACTGATCGACGGTGAAATTGTAGCAAGCTTATCGTTCGCTGGGGGAGCGAGACGACGCATCAAGCATGCAGGTGAGTTTGGAATGAGCGTGCTAAAGGAGCATTGGAACAGGGGAATCGGTACAATGATGCTCTCAGCCTTTCTTGATTGGTGCAGGTGCAAGGAGGAGATCCGCAAAGTAAACCTGAGGGTGCGGGTTGATAATGATGCGGCCATCCACCTCTACGAGAACGTTGGGTTCAAGAGGGAAGGTCGCATATCCCGGGAGTTCCAGATTGAGGGCCAGTTTTTCGACACCCTCTGCATGGGTTTGGAAATTGATTGAGTGAATTCTTTCACGAAGCTCTCACTTGGTCAACATGGCCAATCCGAAAATGGCGCACTAATTGGGCAAAACTAGGCAAATCGCATGGTTTTGCTTTTTTCTTGGATCTAAAAGAAGTCGTAGGTGCACATTTGGGACATAGAGGTCTGTTTACGACTACGGAGGCTGGCAACCAAGAAACTCGTCACAATCACTTTCCCGAAACCCATTGGAGACGGAGCTACACCATATGCCGTCTGGCAGGTCTATAATGCCACATATCGTATAAAGGACGTTGTGAAAGGCAATCCGTTCGATGGGCGGTCAAATATCTGGAAAGGACATTGATGTTAAGTGTGGAAATAATACGTTAATTTCGGTGGTATCAACTTACCACTTAAGCAACAAGTGGTGTGCGGATCAGGTTGCCAAGATTCTGTATCCTTGCAGTCAGAGGACGCACGCTTGGAGGCCACTGGTGATCGGTATGCCCTGGTTTTTCTACAGCCCAAGGACACACGGGATGCATGTGAAGAAATGAAGGAGTATTGAAGACAACCGTGAAGGGAGCATGATATGGAGATCTGTATTGTCTGCACTGGTAATGCCAGTCGTTCAGCGGTGGCTGAGGTAATAGCAAGATACCAAATTGAACAATTGGGACTCACATGGCCAGTATACAGTGCCGGTACAGAGGGAGTTGACGGTGCCCCGGTGTCCAGAAAGGCTGAGGTGGTCTGCGCCGAAATTGGGCTTTCGCTCTCCGGCAAGACGAGACAAGGTTTGAAAGAGGAGTTAATCAAACCTAGTACAGTCTTTGTTGCCATGGAAGATGAACATCGAGACCATTTAGTCGAGCGATTTGGGGTAACGGAGGATCGGATTTTCGTCTTGCAGGATGGGGTTGTCAATCCCCGCTTTGGTGACTTAGATACCTACCGTCGATGTAGAGAGAAAATCGTGACTGAATTTGGCAATATACTCCGCTTCTTGAAGAGTATAGAGAAGGACAGAGTCCGCTTATACTTTGTGCGACATGCCGAATCGGATCACACCATACGAGAAGATGCCATTAGGCCTTTAACGCCACAAGGCCGTAAGGATGCACTGAAGGTAACGGCTGCTTTGAAGGACAAGGGAATCACCAAAGTATATTCGAGTCCATATGCCAGAGCTGTTGATACCGTCAGTGATCTGGCCGAAACTCTAGGTGTGGACATTGTGACAGTGGATGATCTACGGGAGCGCGCCGTAGGTGGCTGGGTGGAAGACTTCCCTACATATGCACAGACTCAGTGGGCGGACTTCTCCCACAAGAATCCTGGTGGCGAATCCCTCAGGGAAGTTCAGGATCGTAATATGCAGGCTGTGCGAACCATCATTGAGGATAACCTTGGATCTAGTGTGGTTATAGGAACCCATGGGACTGCTTTAAGTACCATTATGAATCACTTCAACCCCGATTTTGGCTATGACGGTTTTTATCGGATCATTGATAGAATGCCCTATATCCTGTGCTTTACATTGGAACGCACCAATCTAATCTCAGTGACGGAAATTGAAATTTAGGACAGAATCAGGCGATAACTGGGAGGGAGATTCATGATCCGGGTGTTTTTGTTGTCTGGCCTTGTCCTGTTCGCTCTTGATATTGTCATTCAGCCTCAAACATTACGAATGAATATTCTTTAGCGTGTTGGGATCACTATCCACGGAGTAATCACGTTAACGCGCTCGATCGTACCTTACTTTAGTGAATAACCGCCATACTTTCGATGAAAAGCCAAACCCGACGTAGTGCATGCAAGGGTTTTGGGAAAGGCTCGGCGCTTTGGAAATAAACTAGGTCCAGCGAGGAGGAAAACGACTGATATGGCCGAATTGATTATACAATTCAAAACTCACGCTAACTCAAGTAACATGAGAGAAGGGAGATAGTCAATTCGCCAACAAGATTCAGAGAGACTTCAATTCCGAAGAACAACGATTGATGCGGCAGTATGCCGATGCCATGAGAATGAGGGGTTTCAGTAGAACGACCCAAAAGGCATATTTGGGACATGTCAAGCGGTGGTTCTCGTGGCAAACGACACAGGAAGATGATGGTGTTAAGCATTTCTTCCTCCATCTTATTGACGAACGACAATGTTCCCACTCCTATGTCAACCAAGCCATAAGCGCACTAAAGTTCCTTTGGGAGGAGGTCCTAGGTGAACGATGGTCACCGCAGAGAATTCAGCGACCTAAGAAGACTACGCGTTTACCCAAAGTGTTGAGCGAGGACGAGGTGGCGGCACTCATCAATGCTTTGACCAACTTGAAACATCGGGCAATCATGATGTTGCTTTATTCGGCGGGCTTGCGTGTTGGAGAGGTCGTACGTTTAAAGGAACAAGACATCGACAGCTCACGGATGTTGGTTTTGATTCGGTCTGGAAAAGGGGCTAAGGATCGAGTCTCTATTCTATCTGATGTTACTCTAGGGATGCTGCGGGAGTATTATCGTGCTTATAGGCCGCAGAAGTGGCTATTCCCAGGGGCGAAGGCTGATCGCCATGTCACGGAACGTACGGTGCAGAAAGTGTTTGTTCAAGCCAAAGGTAGGGCGGGCATCCACAAAGATGCCACAGTGCATAGCCTCAGGCATTCGTTTGCAACACACTTACTAGAAGCCGGTACTGATCTTACATCCAGGAGTTACTAGGGCATCAGAGCTCAAAGACCACTGAGGTTTACACCCATGTGACCAGCAGGGATTTGAGGAGGATTCAAAGTCCACTTGATCGTCTGGTGCTAAAATAGAAGCTGCTACAGACAGACGTAGTGGTTTCAAAGGTGTTATTCGCGAAGTTCGCGAGACTGTCCAGGGGTTTGGCGTTAGCGAAGTTCGTGAAAGAGGAGTTATCGGCCATATCTGCTACCATCAAAGAATAAGGGGGCTAAGTGTGGGTTATCTCGATAATAGGGAAATTGCCTCTATCATATGGCTTACCTTGTTCGTTGCATTTTCGATGCGCAGCGAATCTGTCCGAAAAGCCATGTTAGGGTTAATTAACTCCTTTTGCAAAAGAAATATCATAGTACCTTTTGGATTAATGGTTTTCTACTTTGGTCTTATGATTGTTGTTTTGCATTACATCGGCTATTGGAATTTTGTGATGTTCAAGGACTCAATTTTGTGGTTTGGTTTGACAGGCGTGCCAACCGCTGTAAATGCCATAACGAACGAAGAAAGTGGAGTTCTGCGATCGACATTTACCAGGGCACTAAAACTAACCATTTTATATGAGTTTTTAGTGAACTTCTATACGTTTTCCTTAGCTGGGGAGTTAGTGTTGATCCCACTAGTCTCGTTAGTAACCATGTTAGAGATTTATTCCCGAAAGGATACTAAATATGAGGCTGTCGGTAAACTAATGGCTGGCTTTCAATTCATATTTGGATTGATACTTTTAGGTCATTTAGCGCTAAATGTGTTCCGCAGTTACAAATACCTGTGGGGAGTAGGCGTGCTAAAAGCGTTTTTTCTAGGACCTGTGTTAACCACGTCGTTTATGCCCTTTTTCTATGGTTTGATCGTGTACTCATGTTATAATAGCCTCTTTGTGCGGTTAAACATAGGTTACCGCAAAAGTGATCAATTGAAAAAGCTTGCGAAAAGGCATCTATTCCGTTATTGCCTACTTAGTATTCCTAGGCTGAAAAGAGCCAACAACATGGGTGTGTATAACATTATGCAGATTAGGGACGAGGCTGATGTACAGCGAATGGTGGAAGCCTACAAAGGCACCTCCGTGAAGCATGGAAGGAACTTGTCGGGTGGCGATTACGGCCGATAACAACGTGTTCCCGACATCTGTTTGTGGGAAGACCTGGGCATATCCGGTGACGTCGGGAACACTAGAACGTTATCGGAAACCGGGTGCAAGGAAAGCCGCATCCTGCGGCGAATTGATTATTCAACTTATACAATAATTGACAGTGGGCGAACTGAGGATTATTTATATTATTTGATGTGATGAAAGGGTGATATAACAATGCAATTCAAGTTGTATATGGATGTACATGAGTTTTACAATGATACCTATGATGTGTTAATGCGTCACGAGGCTCAGAATATGATTCCTCTTGGCAATATCATAATTGGACATGAGGGGAAAGATAAAACAGACTGGCGTGACCCTGTAAATTGGCTTATGGCAACTATTTCGGATGCAAACGGTATACAGCTTACCGCTATAATGACACCGCCGCATAATATCACACTTTATGCAACAGACAATATAATTAATCCAAAAGCTATAAACTGTCTGATAGATGGACTGAAAGACCATGAAATTCCCGGCGTGACAACCGAAAAAACGTTGGCGGAGTATTTTGCCGAAGAATATACCGCTCGAAAGGGATTAACCTTTAAGACAACCATGAGCCAGCGCATATATGAGCTTAAGGCAGTAAACCCAGATATTAAACAATTTGGTGTCGTTCGTTTGCTGGATGAAAAAGATATGTATTTTTTCCCATACTGGGCTGAGGCATTCAGTGCAGCAAATAGTTATGGAAAAACAGAAATGTCTATCCCGCAAGATGGAAAATCATATCGCTACCGATTATCAACAAAAAAGCTCTATGTTTTAGAAGACAATGGGATACCTGTCTCTATGGCGGGATATACAAGGGAAATGGAAACAGCTATCGGCGTGACATTTGTATATACCCCTCCTTATTATCGCGGAAAGGGTTACGCCTCCTCATGCGTGGCTCAAATCAGTCAAATTGCATTAGATAACGGATTTACTAAGTGCGTATTATACACGGATTTGTTAAACCCAACATCGAATAGTATTTATCAAAAAATAGGATATACGGCTATTTGCGATTCACTCATGTTGAAGTTTGAATAATATCTTGTTATCCTGGATTCCCGCCAACTCATAACGAGGCGGTAAAATAAACATCTGCAAACGTCGTGATGATCGTATTTCACTTCATTTTTATGCTTCCCAAATCCATCGTTATGTGTTACAATATACGTAACGAGGAGGGGGAAGGATGGC
>DIPH01000026.1:0-7138 GCA_002424045.1 Firmicutes bacterium UBA5493
TGACAATGGGGTCCATTACATTCTTTCTGTACGTGAAACATAACGCATATTAATAACACTAAAGAAATCAACACTAAGCTAAAACTGTTTACAGCTCAAAAAAACCATAACATTGCAGTTCTAGAACCTAGTTCCCGCTGATTCTACTGCATGATTATTTGTTGCCTATACTAGAGAATAATAAGTGTCCGGTTTGTCAGGATCGAATAATTCGTTTGCCCACATAATCGTAACCATATCGTCATTACCCAAGTTCTCAATGTTATGTGTATATCCGGGAGGTATATCCACAACTTCCAGAGTTTCTCCATTGACAAAATACTCATAGATCTCTTCTGAATCAATTTTTCTGAGTCTAATAACACCCTTGCCGCTGACTACGAGAAACTTCTCAACCTTGGTGTGATGCCAATGGTTACCTTTACATATACCCGGTTTAGAAACATTAACAGAAAATTGACCCCTATCAGCCGTGCGAATGAACTCCGTAAAAGACCCTCTTTCATCTAGGTTCATTTTCAGGGGATAGTTGAACGAGTCTTCTGGCAGGAAACTTAAATAAGTACTATGCAGTTTCTTTGTAAACGCATCCGACGTATCTGGAACAGTCAATGCGCCACGGCTACTCTGGAATGAATAAATCATGTCGACTAAATCAACAAGCAAAACCCTATAGATAGGGGTGACTTCTTGGAAATGGCCGATTCTAATGGAGGTGTCCTCAACAATCTTTGTGAATTCCCTAATTAAATCATCAATATACATCAGAGTAATCTCTGTTGCTTCGTCGTTTATGTGTATTGGTAAGCCTCGCCCAATATTGTGGCAAAAAGTCGCCACGGCGCTATTATAATTGGGTTTACTCCATTTGCCAAAAACATTTGGTAATCTATAAATGAGTACTCTTGCACCCGTCTCCTTGGCATAACTGAGAAGTAGATCTTCACATGCCCTTTTGCTTAAGCCATAGGGAGTATCCGAAGTGGCGTGAATGGAAGAAGAAAACACAATAGGACAGGTGTTTTCATGCTTCTTAAGAGTATCAAGCAACCTCTCTGTAGAACCATAGTTTCCATCCATAAATTCATTTGGGTTTTCCAACCTATTTACACCTGCAAGGTGAAAAATGATATCTGCATTCAGGCAATATCTGCTAAATAGATCCGATGTGGTCTCGCGATTCACTTCGCAAACCTCGTAGCCGCCTCGGAGTCTTAATTCGGCACAAAGGTTTCTTCCAATAAAACCGCTTGCACCGGTAACCAGCACCTTCATGATAAGTGCAGACCTCCTTTCTGATGAGATCATTCTGTTGATATTGCAGCTTCTCTAAAGCCGAAATTTGCTAGCTCGTCCCTGATGTAAGACAAATTTAGTAGTTTTCCCTTAATCTCCTCCACACTTAATATCTTAGTGTTCTGTGAGTTATACTCATCAGTCAACGATATCTGATGGGATCCCTCATCTAGATATTTCTCGTAATTGAGGTTTCTGCAATCGGCTGGGACTCGGTAAAAATCACCCATATCAATCGCTTTGGCGGCCTCTTCTTTAGTTAGTAGAACTTCATACATCTTTTCCCCATGCCTTGTACCGATGACCCGAATCTCACTCTCTACTTCAAAGATCTCAATTAGGGCTTTAGCCAGATCCCCTATATAACACGACGGAGATTTTTGTACCATGATATCTCCACTTTCCGCGTGCTGAAAGGCAAATTCAACTAACTTCACTGCTTCTTCAAGATTCATGATAAACCTTGTCATCCTTGGATCCGTTACGGTCAACGGCTGACCAGACTTGATCTGTTCCACAAACAACGGTATAACAGAGCCCCTAGATGCCATGACATTTCCATATCTTGTTCCGCAGATTATGGTTTCATCCGGTGAAACAGTTCGGGATCTGGCAATGAACGTCTTTTCCATCATTGCCTTTGAAATACCCATCGCATTAACTGGGTATGCCGCCTTATCGGTGGAAAGACAGATTACTTTTCTCACGCCAGCATCGATAGCGACCTTTAGGAGATTGTCGGTCCCTAAGATATTAGTCTTAACTGCCTCAATAGGAAAAAACTCGCACGATGGAACCTGCTTTAATGCAGCGGCATGAAAAACATAATCGACGCCATGTATTGCATTTCTAATACTATCCGCATCGCGAACATCGCCAATGTAATATTTGATTTTGTCATTTTGATAATGTCTTCTCATATCATCCTGCTTCTTTTCGTCGCGGGAAAATATCCGAATTTCGTTAACCTCAGTATTGAGGAACCGTTCTAAGACCACATTACCGAATGAGCCCGTCCCACCAGTAATCAGCAGGGTGCTATCTCTAAACATCTGCAACACCTTCTATTCATCCTTGTTAGCAATCGTATAAAAAAGATCTATTAGCTTCTTCGTGTTTTTACTTCTGGCATAATGCTCCTTGCCAAAATGATAGCCATTTACAGCCATCTCTTCGCGAAGTGATTTATCATGATACAACCTAAGAATCGCCTCTGCGAGCGCTTCCGGGTCCTCATTTGAAACTGAAATACCGATTTGGTTTTCATTGAACATTCGATAGTAATGGGAGTCCTTGTCTACGGAGTTAATGATCGGTCGTTTGCACGCCATCAATAGTGCCGCTTTACTTGGTACCGAGTTGCCTATTATTCCTCTTTTAAGGGGTATTAGGCACGCAGAACAGGTGCTATAAACATCTGAGACCATATGCTCGGGTTCAAGCGGATAGAAGACTATGTTTATCAAGCCACGCCTTTCCTTCTCCTTCATGAAAGTCTCCTTTTGGCTCCCTTTACCTATCATCTGAAATTCTATATCTGTGTAATCCTTCAGCAGTTCAGCAACCTTAAGTACCATTTGATAATCAAAAACATAGCCCATTGTTCCCGCATACTGAACGTAGAATTTGTCTTTCGGCAAATCGTACTTGCGCACAAATCTATTGTCTTCCCAGTGTACCTCTTGAACAGTTCTATCATCGTACCAATTGACAATTTCGTAGATTTTGCCTTCGCGAACACCCTGTTCCAAGACCTTATCGCTCATATCTTCAGAGATAACGGTAATTGCATCGCTATACCTGTAGGCAATTTTTTGCAATTGGTAGAACACAATCTGCATCCATTTCGATTTCATCACCCCACTGGCGATAGAACTCCCTGGGAACATATCTTGAATACTGTAGATGATAGGGTTTCTGTTTCCGAACAACCTAGCAATGAGCAAATTATATAGGGCAGTTGGACACGATTGAACATAGATTAAATCGTAGTCTTGTACATTCCTTATAAACTTCCTACAATCCCACGCGAACTTGATTCCGCTTAAGTATCTTTTGACAAAGGCGTGTTTATCAACTACAGCGCGTTCCACAATGCTAAACGTAAAGCCACTGTACTTACAGAACTCCTCGGGTATGTCCTCGTTTTGACCCGTCGTATGACTCGAAATCACATGTACGTCAATGCCCGCAGATAAAGTGTCTTCCACCATCGCTTTCATCAAGTGATACGAAGGGTTTGGTGCGTCAAAACCTGATGCGAAGAAATACAATACCTTGATGTCAGTTCCTCCTAACTCACGCGGGATTATTATGCTAATTAGTCTTTTCCATTCAATTTAACTTACGCTCTTGCATTGTGAAGATAGGTTATTAGATTTCTCAATGACATGCAGCACAACTCACTCTGTTATCACCCGTATCTTTCTCATTGCATCCTCACAAATCCTGATGGCATTTCGAACGTCGGTTGCCTGCGCAATGACAAAGCCAACTCTATCCGTGCTACTACTAATTGTCTTGACCGTATCACCAATGCCCTTGGTCAACACTATTTCCTTAATGCCTGGAATGTGTTTTGCTTCATCGACCCCCTCGACAGACTTGATCCTACCACCGTCAACCCCGATATATCTTATCGCACTACCAAAGCTGTATATTGGTTTAAGGTCTGGTTCTCTGCCCGTCAGCAAATCAATTGTAGCACCCACCATATCTATACCAGTTGAAAGTGGCACAAGATGTGTTGTAATGCAATCACCACCTAAGCGTGCACCTAGTTCGATCACTTTAGGTCCATTTTCAGTTACCATTATCTCAACATGTGCCGGACCAATATTTATGCCAAGCGAGTCAACGGCGTCTACTGCCAATCTCTCTACTCTTTCTTGAACATCTAGAGGTAGAATCGTTGGTTGGGAATGTCCCATCTCCACAAAGTGAGGGGCACCAGTGGTCAACTTATCGGTGATTGCCAACACGTGCGTTTCTCCCTGTTCGGTCATGGTTTCAACACTAACTTCGTGTCCCTTTAGGTACTCCTCTATTATTACAACGCCGCTCCTGGACTCCTTTTTGCTGTATGTGTAGGCAGTTTCAAGCTCGTCCCGATGATTTACCAGGATTACTCCTCGGCTTCCTGCATTATCCACTGGCTTAAGAATACATGGATATGAGATTTGATCAATAGAAGCATACAAGTCCGCCTTGTTCTCTATCACATAAAACCATGGAGAAGCAACGCTATGATCCGCAAAACACCTAATCATTTCTGCTTTGTCAGTAGCTTTCTCTGCCGCCTCAACAGAAATCCCAGGCAATGCCAATTGCGAAGCGCATTTCGCCACCGCTCGAACAGGCATGTCTGTAGCCAAGGTCATGACCCCATCCGCCCGAAATTCAGTAGCAACACGTAGTATTCCATCAATATCTATGGTACTAACACAATAACGAACGTCCGCAAACTCCATTCCTATAGCATTGATATTTTGATCAGCTACACCTACCACAAACCCCTTTCTTTTCGCCGCTTTGATTGCAGGCAACTGTAATACAGAGGCTCCAAGAATCAATATTCGCTTACTCATTCTCTACCTCCTCGAATAGGGGCTATTACTTTCCTCTCACTGGCTAGAATCGGATGAAATATATACGTTTTCTTTCCGAAAAACCGACAAAAATGTTTTTAGCAATATCTTGATATCGAAACAAAAGCTTATGTTGTCCACATAGTATACATCATGCTCAAATTTTTCGCGTTGGCCGATAGAGTTGCGATAATACGCTTGGCTGTAACCTGTAATGCCGGGGCGTACATCCAATCGTCGAAGTTCCAGAGCGTTGTATTCATCAATACTTCTATCAGCCAAAATCGGGCGTGGTCCAACCAGACTCATGTCACCCTTTAGCACATTAAGAAACTGCGGAAGCTCATCTAGGCTTGTCTTACGCATAAACCGCCCAATCCTTGTAACCCGGCAGTCATCGTCCGCATTGTATGTAGAACCATCCGGAAGACGAATATCTGGTGAATCTACTCGCATAGAACGAAACTTATACATTTTAAATCGTTCTCCATATCGACCAGTACGCCATGCGTTATAGAACACCGGTCCCTTATCCTCAAAATAGATTACCAGACTAAGGATAATAGCGATTAGCAATATCAGTGGTAACACAATCAAAGAAACACCAACATCAATAAGACGTTTAATGTACTTACAATACATAGTAAAAACTCCAATCAAATGTCAGTCACTATACCTTAGGTCTGATTCGTTAATCGAATTATCATCTGAGCAATCGCTCCAGCAGAATCAAAATTATCTGGCGTCAAACACTCTACGGGGATCTCTACTCCAAACTCATCTGACAGCTCAGATACGATCATCACTAGCGCCAATGAATCAATAGTACCGCCCGTAACCAGACTTGTTGAGGTAAAGATATCTGAAGTAGATGGGGTACTCTTGAGAATTGCCTCAACTCGCGTTAATACATCTTTTTCCATAACATCACTTTCGCCTTTCATTTTATCTCTCTATTATCGAACCGCCCTAAAAACGGGCCAAAATTCCAGTAACAGGTAGCTCATAACCGACATAACAAAGATGGTGATAATTGTAAGCAACAACCCCCTTTTGAACATGTAACCTGGGGATAAACCATAACCCACAGGTATTGCGCGAATTGATGTGGGTAGCATAAACGAAACGTTGATACCTATGGTAGCTACATAAATATACGGAACGGGGTCGAGCCCCATTCCCTGAATTATTGTTATCACCAAAGGCACTGCGACCGCGGCAGCTGCAGTATTACTTGTGATATCCGAAAGAAGGAGAGTCATCGCAATAATGGCAAATATCGTCTCCAGTCCTCCCACAAGGCCGAATTTGGTCACCATATTCCCTATGGAACTAGCCGCGCCACTATCATTGATAATAGTCCCAGCAGCTAAGCCACCTGCAAAAACGTAGATTAGACCCCAGCTCACCTTCGTCTGTGTAGACTTCCATTTCATTAACCTCTCGCCTTCACTAGTCGTTATCATAAACGACAATATAGCACAAGTCACAAACACATAAGCAGGCTTTAAGTCTGGTAACAAGTGAGCATATATTTGTCGGGTAAAAGCCAATACAGTCGCTACAACAAATAAGGCTAAACTAATGAGTTCCGCCTTATCCATTGGTGGCAACTTGGAATAGAGGTCCTTAAAATAATCCCTTGTCCCATTCATACTCCGTCCTTCAGGCTTTACTGCGAGAAGATACATTAACGTGACCACTGCCAATGCTAAGGTGATTGGAGCAAGTCGTACCAACCAATCCACATACATGTATTCGCGCCCTGTTAACTTCTCCAAATACTCAATAATCACCAAGTTCATAGCTCCACCCAAAGGGGTTGCAATTCCTCCTATACCGGCGCCCCACGCAATTGTCATAAGAATAATTGACCCGATATCGCTCATTTCGATATCTCCTTCGCCAACATGCCTCAACATGGAGACGGCTATAGGGGTGATTACCGAGCACACCACTGCATTTGGTAACAAAGCAGACAGTACAGCAGAAAATAAGAACCAAAACACTATCTGAGAAGTTATCGAAGGGCCAATAAACGCAAGACATCGCACGGCAATCCTTTTATCAAGCTTAGATTCCTCCCAGGATACGACTAAAATGGAAGCACTCAACAGAAGAATAATCGTTTCAGAAGCATAATTCGCTATAATTTTGGACATCGGGACAATCGACACAAGCGCATTTACCGCAATCGGCAAGAACGCAGTAATTGCATAGTCAATCGGAGCGGTTATCCACCAATAGGCCATCCA
>DIPH01000026.1:7297-16739 GCA_002424045.1 Firmicutes bacterium UBA5493
GGAAGAAAGAAAACACAGCATAGAAAAATGGTAGGACCGAGCAACAAATGCAGATTTCTCAGCTTTTTTTTTTAAAAGACATCAGCTAGAGCCCCTCTTAATTAGTGGTAATTGTTCAGACTTGGTTTTTACACATCCCCGATTTGGTTAGGCTAATGCCTTTCGGTCCAATTTTCCGTTGTATGTACGAGGCAACGCTTCTAATTGCTCAATTGTTGCTGGTACCTTGTAGTTCTCCAAGTGCATTCTAAGAAAGTCAGTGATTTCTCGGGGACAAAAATCATGTCCCTCCTTTATGACCACATACAGTTTAGGTACTTGTCCCATGAGAGCATCTTTTGTTTTTGAGCATATACATTCTGAAACACTCTTGTGTTGGTTTGCAATGTTCTCTATTTCTGTTGGTATTACCTTTTTACCGCCAACGTTTATTACGTCACTTTCCCTCCCAACATAATACACATACTCATCTTCGATGTAAGCAAGATCGCTGGTAATAACTTTTCCATCAACCAACACTCTCGATGTCGCGTCTAAATCTCTCCAGTAACAGTTCATGTTCATTCCGCCTGAAACCGCTAGCAGTCCCACCTGCTCCCTAGATGAATCAATGGCTAGCCCTTCTTTATCTACAATACAGACTGTCGCATTGTGCGACGGTTTACCAATACAAGAGATTTTTCCCGTGTCCTTCTGATAATCTATGACACAACAGCGGCCTGCTTCAGTGCTCCCGTAAAAATTATACAATCTGCTGTCGGGTAACAACCTACATAATTCACCTTTGAGATCCTCCGATAATGCAGCTGAGCCACTCTGAACGTAGTCAAGTTGGGCACTATAGTCACCCAACCGGTTTTTTGATAGTTTAAGAATCATTTCTATGGCTGCCGGTACCAATGCCAACGACGTAACTCCATATTCTTCAATTGCGGTAAAAAAACGCTCTAAAAACACTAAACTATCCATAAGAACGACAGAGCTACCTATATACATGCTCGCGTAATAACTTCTCAGTCCATACGAGTGGCTAACTGGCACCGGAATCAATTCGACATTATTAGATTTCATCTCAACACCGTATGCAACGTTTTGAGCAACAGAGACTATGCTTCTGTGACTTAGAACAATTCCCTTAGAATCGCCAGTTGTTCCTGTCGTGAACAAGATCTCGGCAATGTCATCTTCTACCGGAAAGACTAATTCATCTTTAACCACAACCACCTTATCGGCCAACTCAACTATTTCGTTAAGATTCACAAAGTCAGCATCGTATCGAACCGGCCTAGTTCTAATGACAATCCTTGCTTCTGTCTCCTTAGCAATCTCCTCTACTCTTTCGTCTTTGGCACTTTGCTCAATCGGGACAAAAATGCCTCCTGCTAACTGAATCCCCATAGCGGTAGCAACAAATGAGATAGACTGTAAAGCTTGAACGACCACACGATCGCCTTGTTTGAGGCCCTTAGCTTTAAGAAACGACGCGATTGACTGTACAATCCTCCAATACTCGCTATAGGAGACTTCGCACGTTTTATCTACAATGCATCGTTTATCAGGTTGTTTGGTTGCGTGAAGAGCCACAATTTCTAGTAGAGATTGCAATTTAGAACCTCCTATGTTTCTAGTTATGATCACACGTCATTCGGGATCAACTATCCCCTCACGTAATTCGAGCTGCCCTCATTACCAGAGAACTTTTGGCCGGAAGAACCCTGCTGTCTTGAGAAATAATAACAGAATCCTTTTCACTATTTTTCGAAACATAGGTAGCCGCACCAATCAGAGTCTTATCTCCAATTGATATACCATCTTTAATTGTGCTTCTCATTCCAATAAAACAATTGTCCCCTATACTTACGTTACCGCCCGTTCGAACATCTCCAGATATGAAATTATAGTCTCCAATAGTTGCTTCGTGTCCAATCTTCGAATCAGACATTAGTATATTCCCATCGCCCAGGCAACAAAAAGGGTCTAATCTCACATTTTCTAATAGGATATTTCCGATTCCGATTCTGTCGGCTCTGTTAATCACTGTTGAATGGACAAAGCTAGCTATAGCGTACCCTCTGGCTCTACATTCAGTAAATATCCGTTTGCGCAATTCATTCATGTCACTATATCCAGCCGTGACAAGAACTTCAAATTCATCTGAGTGAAAATACGATGACAGTTTCTCAAAAGAGAAGACTGGTAGACCATAGAACTCATTTTCCTTAATATGCGTCTCATTCGCGGCGAACCCGACCACCGTACGCCCTGAATCATGCTCAACATACCATCTCATTAACTTTGAGAACTCACTAGTCCCAAAAATAATAACACGACTCATAAAGCACCTCATTTTTCGATAAGTTTCCTGTCAATTTTCTCTGTACGAAGGACTAATCTTAGCCATGTATACGACATCAGAGTACCTCCCACTAGAAAAATGATGCTCTTTAAGGACCCCTTCGACCGAAAATCCTAATTTCTTGTATTTGTCTATTGCAGAAGTATTAAATGAAAACACTGTCATATAGACCTTGTGGAGCCTTAACCTATCAAAACAGAAATTTGTTAGCGTGTTGATCGCATCGGTACCGTAGCCTTTACCCCGTGCACTCTCTTCTCCTATAGAAATGAAAAGCTCCACATTTCCGTTGATGAAATCCGTGTTCTTCGTCCCAATTGTGCCTACATCTTCTTGAGTGTCTATTGTCGTGATCATAAATAACTTATCATACTTGTCTACCGCTCTGTTCCGAATCCAATCTTTATGCTCGAATTCCGAAATCGGGAAGATAGTGCCCGTCAATGATTTCATTTCAGGAGTATTAACCCATTTCAGTATCTTCTCAACGGAATTGTTAGAAAGAGCTCTCAGCTCTACCTTTTTCCCACGTATCACTGTAATCCACTCACTTCATTTAATCGGCTGGCAACACACTCCACCTCTTCATCACTTAACTTAGTATGCAAGGGCAGAGTAATCTCATTCTCATACTGCGTAAAAGCATTCGGATAATCCTTAATATCGAACCCAAGATTCTTGTAGGCCGAGAACATCGGCAACGGCTTATAATGCACATTTGTGGCAATACCAGCATCTGCCGTTTTTATGATGATTTCATTTCGCTCTTTTTCACTAATTCCAGGTATTCTCGCCAAGTATAAATGGCCTGTAGAGGAAAAGTCCTCGCCGTAGTGTTGAATAGTTTCAACTCCAAATGGTCTTAGAAGGGAATCATATAGCTCCACGACTTCTCTCCGCCGTCTTAAAAGTTCTTCGTAACGATCTAATTGAACAAGACCGATAGAAGCCAAAATATCTGTCATATTACACTTATAAGCAGGATAGACGATATCATATTCCCATGAGCCTTTTTGGTTTTTCGCTAATGCGTCTTTAGACTGTCCATGGAGAGAGTAAAGCATGAATTCTCTATATAACTCGTCATGATCCAATCCTTCTCTATCTCTCCAAGTTACGGAACCACCTTCAGCCGTAGTAAGGTTTTTCACCGCATGGAAGGAATAGCAGGTGAAATCGGCTATCTGACCACACTTCAGACCTTTTTGTGTGGCACCAAAGGCGTGAGCAGCATCTGCCATCACGATGACGCGATTAAACAGTCCTTGAATCTCATTACTAGACCTAAACAAATGCTTCTTACTCTCAATGGCTGAATATATCGCATCATAATCACACATTTTTCCAGCAAGATCTACTGGAATAATAACCTTGGTCTTATCAGTAATGGCCTCAGCTAACTTCTCATAATCCATCTCGTACGAACCGGGGGCAGTATCCACTAACACAATTTTAGCACCTACGTGATGAATCACAGAAGCCGAGGCAGTATATGTATAAGCGGAAGTGATCACTTCATCTCCAGGACCAACTCCTAAAATACGAAGGGTGAGTTCCATAGCCGCTGTAGCTGAATTCAGGCATACAGCTCTTGCAGTTCCGACGTATTCAGCGATTTTTTGTTCGAACAGCTTAGTCTTGGGGCCAGTAGTAATCCACCCGGACCTTAGAGCTTCTGCAACCGCCTTAATTTCCATTTCCGTTATATCAGGTGGAGAAAACGGAATGTCCCTCATCATATTAGCGCTACCCCCTAAACAACCCTTAATCTTTTAACTCTAGCACATCAGGAAACAGGAATTTCTGTTGCTATGCATGATAAATCACCGCTTTCCCTAGGAGGGAGCGGCTTTAACTCTTCCCTTAGTGCAGTTAATCCCATCCGCGTTGGCTCCCAGTGGAGCAATCCAATTCGTTGCAAAAGCCTCTTGTATGTATTCTTGCTCATACCCCTCGGCACTCATATGGGGTGAAGCAAGATAAATTCGCTCTTTTCGACTCATCCTGACAGCATCTCCCTGACACTCGACATTTCCCTCTTAATTTCCATAAAATCAGGTAAAATCCTGCTAGAAAAGTAACTTTCCAAATCATGGGTTGGCAGTTAAATTATTATGCAACCGGTTGCGTTAAACCTTAAATGATAATTGCTCCGCGCAGACCTATTCTAAGCTACCACAAGCCCCCAGGTCCTTCCTGACATCGTCTTGTTGCCAATGCGTTTTGAGTATATCGGCATGCGAAATGATCCAGTTGAGCAGCTCCCACCAATGTTTGGATAACCTGTTCAAGAACTTCTACATCTAGAGCTCCGAACCCTTCATTGATAAAAAGAGGTGATTTCTACCCCCCCGGCTGAGCTCTTCACCACAGCGGAAAGCATAGAGCTAAAGAAAGGCCAGCTCCATCTGAGATGGTTTTGGGCGGGCGAGTCCCCCCCTAGAGGTCATCAGCGCCTTTTTGCATCAACTCTACCCATAATTGTTTGACAATTCGCAATTGCCTTGTTATAATCTAGCCAAAAAACAAGGAGGAGTTCCATGGCAAACAAACTTGTACTGACCCAAGCTGCAGAAGTGTCCGACCCCTACAAGGAACTAACGCAACTAGCGAAAGAGGCTGACATCTTGATCATCCTCGATCTCTTAAAAACCCTGCATCATACGGACGGAGATGCAGAAAAGAGAGATCGGCTCAGCCAAGCAATCCGGTATATCTATCAGTCTGTTCCCCAGCACAGGCACATCGACTTTCTAGGTATAGGCGCTTTGCTCTATTCCAAACGAACCGATCAGGGCCTACTCCAGAAACTATACGCTGTCACAGCATCACTACCCCTCACCTACGCCAAAAACCCACAGCACCGACATTACTCTGCGCTAGGAGCACACCATCTCCTCACCCTAACCACCGAGCTCGTCCAAAACACCCGGGAAACTAGACCAGGGCAAACCTCGGCAGCACTGCAATACCTCGACATCTGTGCAGAGCTACTTGTGATTTGTCTTAGCAAACAGCAAATCAAACCCGCATCCGATCTCATCAGCAAGTCACTGGAGTTCCCACTCCTTACGAGCCTCTTCTTCTCTACTACACAACTCAAAGACATCCTACCCAAATACGAGGCAATCCAGAAGGGAGACGGCATCTCCATACCAGAGTTTCCGCTTTTCAAAATAGGCGAGTGGCAATGGCTGTTCTCCAAGGACCTCCTTACCGATACACTACTGCGGACCTATGTGTATCTATCAGAAAGGCACGTTTAGACAAAGTTCGCACCTCATACACCCCTAGCCCTACCATTAGGTGGGGCTACTGCTAGACCTTAGCCAAATAAGACGCGATCCCAAAAGCTGCGAGAGAAGGGTTCAATACGCCTTCCGCAAAGAAGGTAATTGCTTAGGAAAGGGTCACCATACTCATTCTCACTTGAAATGTGGCCACCGTTCTTAAGCCATAGTAAGGCTTAATAGAGGCATCAAACATCGTTCCATTCCACTCCATGTCCTTACTAACATGTACTGATCACCGCGCCAACTGGCTTCTATGAGGTGCTGCATGTAAAGGGTACCCACATAGACCCCTCGGGCGGCCTTTCCATACGCCTTCACCACCTCTAGGTCTAACTTGTAAACCTCCGTGAGGGGCAGCTCACCCTCGAGCTTCTGGCGACTGGTATCATGGATGCTGATCGTCCAGAAGAATTCACTAAGCTTGGGGATATGCTCCACCGGTATATCTAGTTCCGGATCGTACTCTACCGGAATCCCTCTTCCAATACCACAACCCAGCAACTCGCCCTCTGAATGCCTGGAGATGAAAGTCTCTTCTCCATTCTCAAAAAAAGGAAGCTGTCCACTGGCGACACTTCCAAACACGTGAAGAAGCTGGCCAAGCTATTTTCGCTTGTATTGAGGGTTTTCACAACACGCGTGGCGTACAAAAAGGCTAGGTTATCTTAGTCCAATGGATAGTATTCCAGATGAGGAGCTCTTTTCCTATGAAAAAAAGCGCTAATGCTCAAAGCCCGAGCACCAACGCTGTGATCATTTTCTACAGCATAGCGGTTTAGCGGTTTAGTTCTTTTCCCACTTGCCCCCTTTCGGCGGTAAGTGTAAAATGAAGCTTGAGCCTAAAGTAGATGAGGGATCAATTAAATGAAAGCGGAACTTGCCATTACACCATGGTCGCGCTTTAAGACTAAATTCATCGGGGATCGTCAGTTTTACAAAATGGTCCTGGCGTTGATTATTCCGGTAATTGTCCAAAACACCATAACCAATTTGGTAAACCTTGCGGACAACGTCATGGTCGGGGCCCTTGGTACCGCCCACATGTCTGGTGTGGCCATCGCAAACCACTTGATGTTTGTCTTTAACTTAACCATTTTTGGTGCTCTTTCCGGTGCCGGCATTTACGGTGCCCAATTTGCAGGGGCCAAAGACTGGGAGGGCTTTAAGCAAACTTTCCGTATGCGACTTTTAGTGTCCCTTGCCATCACTGGGCTTGCCGCTTTAGTGTTTACTAGATGGCCCACCATATTGCTTTCCTTTTATCTACAAGGTGATGGAAACCCCGCTGAACGTACCGCAATGCTCTCTTATGGCCAACAGTATCTAAAAATCATGCTTTGGGGCCTTTTACCCTTTGCCTTAAGCCAATGCTATAATAGTGCTCTGCGAGAAACAGGCGAAACAACGCTGCCCATGATAGCAAGTTCCAGCGCGGTCGCTGTTAACCTGATCTTCAATTACCTTTTAATCTTCGGTAAACTAGGCTTTCCTGCCTTAGGGGTCCAAGGGGCTGCCGCTGCTACTGTACTTAGCCGCTGTGTGGAGTTATTAGTAGTTGCCTTGGCTACACACAAGAACCACCTCAAATTTCCCTTTTTAGTTGGGCTTTATCGTCCTTATCAAATTGATCGGGATCTAGCCAAGAATATTACTCTAAAGGGAGCGCCCCTTTTCTTTAACGAATTCTTCTGGTCCGCGGGCATGGTCACCATAACCCAGATCTTGTCAACCAAGGGTCTTGCCGTTGTTGGTGCACTAAACATCGCCAGCACCTTTACAAACCTCTTTGGAGTGTTCTTTATTTCCATCGGCACGGCAGTCGCCATTGTAACAGGTCAGGCTTTGGGTGCAGGCAAACCGGAGCTAGCCAAAGAGCAGGTTTGGAAACTTCTCTTTTTTTCGGTAGGTATTTCCTGCGCTTTAGGGGCAACTTTGGCCATTAGTGCCGATAAGATTACCCAAGTTTATAATGCTGAGATTGAAGTTCGCCATCTTGCCGCGGCCTTTATGCTTGCGGGTGCCATCTATATGCCCTTTCAAGCTATTTCTAACTGCTGCTACTTTGCCATTCGCTCTGGCGGGCGAACGCTACTTACTTTTCTCTTTGATAGTGTGTACACCTGGGTAATCTGTGTACCGTACACCTATGCCCTAGTTACCTTCACAAATCTTGGGATTGGCGCCATTTACCCTTTAAGCCAGCTAATTCACGTACTCAAAGCCATTATGAGTCTTGTTGCTGTCAGAACCGGGTTTTGGGCCCTCAATTTAGTAAAAGTAAGATCTAATGACTGCGATAAAGCGGTGGGTGATCTTTGATACTGAAAACGGAAAGTTAGCCCACAGCTCAATTTGGGGAAGTTTCCTCCTGTCCCCATCCCAATTGGGAGACATCCCCACCAGCTATCAGGCAATTAAGAGCGACACCTAACGTATGAACCTACCACTCAACCATTTCTTTGGCGGCTGGTCTCGACCAGTCGCCAAACCCCTTCTCCACCCAGACAACTAATGGGCCGCTCCCGCGGCGATACCATGCTTTTACACTTGGTATTGTAGGCTTACCTCTGCCCCATTCGCCCAGTTCCTCACCTTGACAAACCACAACATTCTGTGCTAACCTATTAACATATCCACAACATATGGTGCTTTCCTAGAAACGCGCTTACAATATGATGTATGGCACCATTTCCCTATTTAGGTCCAGAAAGGACGTTTTCTCAATGAAAATGTATACCACAATGCTTAAGAATCCCAAGCAAGTTGTCAAGCGTGACGGCACCCTCGTTCCCTTTGATTACTTCAAGATCAGGCAAGCCATCGCTAAAGCCAATGTCAATGTACCCAGCGAAACCCTTTCTGACGGGGAGTTAGATCACCTCACAACAGCCGTTGTAGAGCGTCTAGACCCAAGTCTTAACCCCACCGTTGAAGAAATTCAAGATATCGTCGAACTTACCCTCATGGAAAACGGGATCTCGCAAACAGCCAAAGTGTATATCCTCTACCGCTCAGAACGTACCAGACAGCGCCAACAGAAAAATGCCCTCATGGAGACGTTTAAGAAGATATCCTTTACAGAAGCCTTTGACAATGACATGAAACGAGAAAATGCCAATGTTGATGGTAACACCGCCATGGGCATGATGCTTAAATATGGCTCCGAGTCTTCCAAATCCTTTGTCGATCATTATGTTCTACCCGAAGATATGGCTAAAGCCCATGCCGAAGGAGATATCCACATCCACGACAAAGACTTTTATCTCCTAACAGAAACCTGCTGTCAAATTGATTTACACAAACTCTTTAAAACTGGATTTTCCACGGGTCACGGCTTTCTACGGGAGCCCCAAAGTATTGAAAGTTATGCCGCTTTGGCCTGTATCGCCTTACAATCAAACCAAAATGAAATGCATGGTGGCCAATCCATTCCTAATTTAGAGAACGTCATGGCAGATGGTGTCCAAAAAACCTGCCGTAAACATATCCGAGATCTAGTGGAGACCGATGGGGTTATCTCGGGAGAAGGCGGTCTCAGCGAGGAAGACAAAGATCTCCTTTTGACCTATGACTACGAAGACGTAGTGGAGGCCTTACAGGATGAAACAACTGTCCATGCCCAGATCAGAGAATACGTAAAACTGGTGAAAAAACGTGTGGAGCGCTCTACCTATCAAGCCATGCAATCTCTGATTCACAACCTAAACACCATGAACTCCAGGGCAGGCGCCCAAGTACCCTTTACATCAGTAAACTACGGTACCGGAACATCCCATGCTGCCCGTCTTGTCAT
>DIPH01000026.1:16891-22855 GCA_002424045.1 Firmicutes bacterium UBA5493
GGGTGACCCAAACTATGACCTTTTTAAGCAAGCGATCCGGGTTTCGGCCAAACGTCTCTTCCCTAATTTCAGCTTTTTAGATGCACCCTTTAATCTGCAATATTATCGCCCAGGAGATGACAACACAGAAGTGGCCTACATGGGCTGCCGCACGAGGGTCATGGGCAATATCTACGATCCTAGAAAAGAAACCACAAAGGGCCGTGGCAACTTAAGCTTTACCTCCATTAACCTGCCCCGCCTAGGAATTGAAGCTCGCGGATCCTTAGATCGCTTTTTTAGTCTCCTTGACAAAAACATGGACCTGGTCTTCCGTCAACTTCGCCATCGCTTCGAAATCCAAAAGCGCAAATCCGTCCACAACTATCCCTTTCTAATGGGTGAGGGGATCTGGCTAGACTCGGAGACCTTGGGCAAAGATGAAGAAATTGAGAGGGTTTTGCGCCACGGAACACTATCTGTGGGTTTTATTGGCCTGGCAGAAACCTTGGTGGCCCTCACCGGCAAACACCACGGCGAAAGCCCAGAAAGCCAACGACTAGGCCTCCGCATCGTACAGCATATGAGGGATCGCTGTGACGAAAGGTCCCAGAACGAACAGCTCAACTATACACTCCTGGCTACACCAGCAGAAGGGCTGTCTGGTCGCTTTGTGCAGATGGACAGGGAGCTCTATGGCAGCATGGAAAACATTACAAACCATGCGTACTACACGAATTCCTTCCATATTCCAGTCTATTACAAGGTCACAGCCCGCCAGAAAATCGACCTAGAGGCGCCTTACCATGCCCTCACCAATGCCGGCCATATCACCTATATCGAATTGGATGGGGACCCAAGCTTAAATCACTCCGTTTTCGAGGATATCGTTCTTTACATGAAAGAATCAGGAATTGGCTATGGTTCCATCAACCATCCCTTAGATCGCGACCCTACATGTGGATACATCGGCGTAATTGGGACTGTATGCCCCCGCTGCGGGCGCGAAGAGAGCAGAAGCGAACCATTTGAACGGATCAGAAGAATCACCGGTTACCTAGTGGGAACCCTAGAACGCTTCAATAATGCCAAACGGGCAGAGGTGGCGGAGAGGGTTAAACATGGATGATGACAAGGAAAATCTCATTCGCCTGGCTTCCCTTGTAGAAGAGTCCATTGTCGATGGGCCGGGCCTTCGCTTTGTCCTCTTTACCCAAGGGTGCCCCCATCGCTGCCTAGGCTGTCACAATCCAGAGACACATTTGCCCATTGGAGGAACATTAGTCTCCCTTGGGCAAATTGTTGCTCTTTACCAAGAGCATATAGACTGTCGCGGTGTAACCTTCTCTGGGGGCGAGCCCTTCAGCCAAGCCAGTTCTTTGGCCAGAGTAGCCCAGGCCATCCACAAGTTAGGTGGAGATGTCATAACCTATACGGGGTATTACTTCGAACGTCTCCAAAATCTAGGAAGTGAAGACAGCGGAATTTCCGACTTGTTAAAGGAAACGGACCTTTTAATCGACGGTCCCTTTGTTTTGGAAAAGCGTTCTTTGGAGTCACCCTTTGTGGGAAGCACAAACCAGCGTCTAGTGGCCCTATCTCCTGCTGGCAATCGCCTTCTGGAGGATGTCCCAATCTTACCAGAAGGCCCCATGACCCTCCGTATCCAGTATAAGGTTAGTTGAATATGGTTATGGCCCTTCCATGCTGGAAGGGCCATAAAAAACATCATGCCAGCCCATCACATATTGACAAGATCAAGCAAGGCATCAGCCACTTCGCTAGCACTTTTCCCATTAATCCGGTATTGATGTTTGGCCCGCGTGAACGTTCTGCCAAAGTATTCCATATCGGCTCGTATGCCCTCCAAGTAGAGGTGCTCATTTTCCTCGTTGACCGGCGATTCCATAAGCTGAGAGTAATCATCGTAAAAGGTAATCCGTTTTAGAATGTTTACCGCTCGATCCCGCAATACGATGGTGACGAGGCTTTCATCTTTCTGGATGATTCGCCAATAGAAATCCTTCAACCCGCTTGGAGGCATCGCGATGACAAAATCATCCGCGTTCTCCGCTAGGATCTTCTGCAACACCACCCTGGTGTTCTTGCGATAGTCATGGCCTGTCCACCATTTCTCTCTTAAAAAGGTGATATGGGAGTTGAAATGTGCTTCTACCTCATGACTAAAATCAAAGAATTTGTAACCTAGTTGATCCGCTAAAAGCTCGCCAACAGTGGAAGTGCCCACACATGCCACACCAAATAACATGATCTTCATCTGGTATCCCCCATCTTCTGTTTCACATGCTCGTGAATTCTACAAGCGATGGGAGTTTTCCTTTACCTACTCCCATGGACTAGGATCCCTTGCCCCTGCTCCGGTGGGCATGTAGAGCAAGGCACTGAGTGTTCCCCGTTCGGTGCAAAGGATCAGCATGCTCGCCTGCTTCTTTAATGCTCCAGAATATCGATGATATCGTAGAAGGCAAAGATGCGGTTTCTCCGTTTGTCATCCCCAAAAATCTTGTTCTCCTGTGCGAGTTTCCTGATGTGCACGTTGGCCGTGTTATAGCTGATCTTCAGCGCGGTCTCTACCTCTTTGACTGTAAATATGGGTTTTTGAAACATGAACTTGATCAGATCTTCACGAATCTGGTTTTCCCGTGCGAATGTGAGCATAGAAGCGAGAAGCTCCTCTATCCTCTCGAGCTTCTCCGTGCTCTTTGTTGCTTGGCCGCTGGCTGCCTTCAAAAAGTATTCTAACCACTCTCTCCAACGAGGAGACGGTACTCTTAGATTGTTCAATAACCCATAGTATCGGTGTTTACTCTTTTCGAGTTCTTCACTGACAAAGAAGGAGGGTTCAGAAATGATTCTTTGCTCAATCAAATAGAGCGTGATTAGGATTCGGCCGATGCGGCCATTACCATCCAAAAAGGGGTGAATTGTTTCAAATTGCCCATGGATGACACCTGCGCGAATCAGGGGATCCAGATCATCGACGATCTCTGCGTTGATGTACTCCTCAAGATTTGACATATATTTGCTGATGAGCTGTGGTTCGGGTGGAATATAGGTTGCATCCTTAATATCATTTGTTGGACCAATAAAATTCTGAATTTTCCGGTATTCACCAGGAGAACGATTTCCACCCCTGGAATCTTTCAGCAGAATGGAATGCAGTTCAAGAAAAAGGCGAGTAGAGATAGGGAGATGACGCAACCGCTCTTTACCCACGGCAAGTGCTTCAAGATAGTTGTTCACTTCTCTTTCGTCGGTGCCCTGTTCGCCTGTGATGTTTGATTCCAAGACCTTATTAATGGTTGTCTGGGTTCCTTCAATACGCGTAGACTGAATGGCCTCTTGCAGAGAAAAAGTCATCAACATTTCCTGGTTGATAAGCGATCGTTCGAGCATAGCGTTAAAACGTTCTATTTTCACTCGAGCGTCAATGGCCAACCGAAACAGAGAGATTTTATCTTCAGCAGTCAAGACAATGGGCAACAAATCCGGCACAAAAGGTTTTTTCATTTGCTACACCTCTTCTGAGCTAACCTTATCATACGAACCACGTTATTTCAAGTTTATCCAATTAGTGAAATAAACAAGAGGTTTTGCTTGCGTAGTTGCAGACCGGAGCTTTGTCGCGACAGGTACAGAATGTAATCCCTCTCGCCAATCCACTCCTGGGACGGAAAGAGCTCCTTGTACTCCAGATAGGCATCGACTTTCCCAGGAGCATAGTCCAGTACTCTACGAAGATCTCCATACGGAGGGCATCGCGCTCACCAAGCCTACGGTAAATCGATCAGCTCACCACTATATCGATTGGCCATCCCCCAGTGATCTTTAAAGCGCTCTTTGCCCGCTCGTAAAAGCTCGATGGCCTTTTCTTCAGAGCCCAAGGCCCAGAGTATTTTGAGCTTATGAGTGAGCCACTCCATGTAGATTGGTGCTCTACGAGACACTCTAGTTTCCTCATATTGCAGTAACCCCTCGTCGATCAAGACAAGCTTCCTCCGGAGCTGATCCTCTTTGGAGAAGTAGACCATCAACACATCCATCCACTATAATGGACCCAGGAATTGAGACAGGATTTTTGACAGGATAAGCGGCAACCACTCACGAATTTAGCACAGAGGTTGAAAGGAACATATCCATGGCCAAAAAGAGTATCTCACCTGAACTTAAACTGAAGATCGTCATAGAAGCCATCAAAGAAGAACGTCATATGAGCGAAATTGCCTCCGAATACGGGGTCCATACTGCTACCATTAGCCGTTGGATTCAAGAGTTATTCTCCAGTGCCGATAAGGTCTACGCCAGCAGTAAAGCTGACAAGCAGGCCGCTAAGGAACAAGAAGAGCAAGTAGAAAACCTTTATGCACAAATTGGCCGTCTGACTACCCAGTTGGACTGGCTCAAAAAAAATCTGAAGGAATCCAGCTCCCGTGAGGAGCGTGAAGCCATGGTTGAATGGGATCTCAACCATCATCGAGATCTCAACATCAGGGCCCAAGCGGAGTTCATGGATGGTAAGGGTCGAGCCCTTGATAACGCTATCACTGAGCGCTTCTGGAGAACCCTGAAACGGGAAGACATCTATCTCAAGTAATATGATACGCCTAAAGCCCTGCGCATCGGCGTTGATCAATATATTCAGTATTACAACTATGAACGTACACATTCTTCGCTAGAGGGGGAGAGGCCGGCAGAGATCTATTTCTCATATAATTCAGCGACCAAAAAAACAGCTTAACAAGCATCGCTTAAAAATCAAAAATCAGTGTCTTGACAATGGGGTCCTTTATATCTTTCTATATGGATCCTTAGTTTGGAGGTTAAAAATGATTGATTCTATAAATGCACAACTTGAGGATTGGAAGTACGGAAGAGACTTAATAAAGCATTTTATCACAGAATTAGATGATATAAGCTTGGATAAGGAGTTTCCAAGAAAAAACCTAAACACAATAAGAAAACAATGTGAAGAAGTGATTCAAGTTCAAGGTTGTTATGTAGAGGCTTTAACAACAGGCTTTATTTCTTTCAACTACGCTCCACTGTCTGATATAACGAAAAGTGGCCTTATAGGCATGATGGACCAGTTAGATAATGATATGGAGAAAAAGTTAGAGGTATATACAGGTGGGGAAACAATAGATTGGTTCGGTGAAAAGTGGCTAATTAATCGTCACTTATCTGCAATGATTGGTCACGAGCAAATGCATATCGGACAAATTATAGGTTTTTGCTACTGTATCAATATAGACATACCTAAGTATATCAAACAGACAATGGCACTTAATGATTAAAACGCTTAGCGTAGAAGGATTTAGTTAGAGGGCTAACAATTGGGCTTCAGGGCGCCCACTACACATAACAACGTATTTGCGCAATGATACTTTAAGTGCCCTTAAACGGCAAGTACTTTTGGGGAAATTTCGGCATATACTTTTGGACATCTTTCTGCCTTTCTTACCCAAGAATTGTGTCACGGTTCTTTAAACGATAGTTTTCACTGCCTTTGACCGTAGCGTAGATCTGATTGCCTTCTCTCTTGAGCTTACGAATAGCGCCTTCTGCAAAGTAAGCAAAGCCGCGCCGCAAAATGATGTCTGTGAATACGTGTTCGAATAAGACTGCCAAAGCTTCAACCCCTTGGTTCTATAAAGCTCAAGACGTATTTTCTGCCCTCCGTGACGAATCCTTTGCCAAGCCGGAAGCTGGCCCTTGGTCTGGTTCAACTCGGGGCTATCTGACGCAGATTGAGAGTGAAATGAATGAAGCAGACGCGAAGCTGCTCTTATCGACGGGATTGTGTGCGTCCTTGACTTACACCCTCCGTCTAGAAGCATTCTCTGACAAGATCTCGCATCACGGAGTAGGGTTCTTGCCTCACTACAGGTTGCTTTATGGCTCGGGTAAACCGATACGGCTCTCGTAAGTTTGTCCCTGACACTACTGTTTTTCCCCAGGCTATTT
>DIPH01000031.1:0-18292 GCA_002424045.1 Firmicutes bacterium UBA5493
GTGCACTCGCTTTAACGCTTACGTGGGATGCGAGGCAGCTGTGATCGATGCCAATGATTTAGGCGTGAACATATTAGGAGTGTCAGGTCCTGAAGTAGATATACCTTTGCTTGAAAGACTACTTAGAGATAATCCTTTGGGGCAATCCTCAGAGCGGACTCCCATCGGCATCATTCGTCAAGCTGAAGAGGTGGCACTCGTGGGCCATGCTTCGGAGTGAGGCGGCAGTAATAGCGTTTCCTCGTGAATGCCTTGCTTGTTGTTGAGACAGGTCTATTACGCCTATCATTTTTTCTTATCAACCCCTATGAGCTTGGAGTGAGACAATGGCTAGGACCAAAACCTATTCGTTTGGTGCTTCAAAGCGGGAGGCACATGATGCCACTGAATTCTACGATCGCAACCTTTATGGAGGCGATCTATCTTCCGTTTTTGCTCAGATGGACTCCATTGTCGCCGAACAAACGACCAAGACTGTTATGAACAAACCCCGAGAGGAATGGACCAATCGCATCTTCAATCACACCTCAGAGGACATGATGCATGTTCCCAATAACGCTGTCGGGCTAGCCTTTACATCACCACCATACAATGTTGGTAAGGACTTTGATGAGGATCTAGGGCTAGCAGAGTACCTTACTTTGATTACGCAGGTTGCGGCCGAAGTCTATCGGGTTTTGACACCGGGGGGCCGTTATGTCATCAATCTTGCCAATCTCGGCCGAAAACCCTACATACCCTTGCACTCCTACTTTTATGCCATTCATTCAGCTCTGGGCTTTCAAACCGCAGGTGAAATCATCTGGCAAAAGGGAAAAGGGATGAATGGAAGTTGTGCCTGGGGCTCTTGGATGTCGGCTAAGTCACCGAGATTGCGCGACATACATGAGTATCTTTTGGTCTTTGCCAAAGAGGATTTCAGCCGTCCAGACAAGGGAACATCGAATATTTCTAAGGAAGAATTCATGAGCGGCACCTTATCGGTATGGAATATTCCGCCTGAATCAGCGAAGAAAGTGGGACATCCTGCCCCCTTTCCGTTGGAACTAGCGGATCGGGTCATCAGGCTTTTTTCCTATGAGGATGATGTGATTCTCGATCCCTTTTGCGGTTCCGGTACAACTTGTTTGGCCGCTTCTTTGAGTGGACGAGCCTATGTTGGATATGATGTAGTACCTGAATACTGTGATTTAGCCAGAAAAAGAATAGAGACTAGAACGTGAGGTAATGAACGAGGTGCAAGATAACATTTGGACCAACAAGTACTTTGTAGCATTGATGGCAATTATCGCTTGTATCTTATGGGGCAGTGCTTTTCCTGTCTTAAAAATTACGTATGCCGAATTACAGATTGGACCCTCGGACATATCTGCACGCATGTTAATTGCTGGGGCGCGCTTCTTCCTGGCTGGCCTTATGGTTTTCGCAGTTCACAAAGTAATGTTACGTCATCCAGTTAAGGTTGCGAGGACGAACCTATTGCCGTTATTTCTGTTGGGATTGGCTCAGACTGGTTTGCAGTATTATTTTTTTTACAACGGAGTGGCTGCTGTAAGTGGAATCAAGAGCGCCATCCTTAACTCTGTGGGCAATTTCTTTGTCGTCATTTTTGCTCACTTTATCTACACAAATGATCGCCTCAATGTGGGAAAAGTCCTAGGTTTACTGGCTGGATTTGGCGGTATCATACTGGTCAATTGGCAACCTAATACCTCCGTAGGTTGGGAGTTTAGCTTGCGCGGTGAGGGCTTTCTCATGTTGGCTGGAGTGACAACCACTATAGGGACTTTCTGGGCAAAACATCTGGGCAAGACGCTGAGCCCGATTGTGATCAATGCCTACCAACTTACATTGGGGTCCTTGTTGCTTCTGGTGCTTGGCATCCCAGCACTTCGAAGTGGAGGCTTAACCCCAACGCCTTTATTCTGGGTTCTGTTAGTGTACTCAGCGTTTTTATCTGCTGCTGCGTTTTCTATCTGGTACATTTTGCTGAAGCACAATAAAGCCGGCGAGGTAACCATCTATCGGTTTGTGATCCCTATTTCTGGTGCCATTTTATCAGCAATCTTATTGCCAGAAGAGCGCTTAACCATTTCTATAGTGGCTGCTTTGATTCTTGTGGTAGGAGGAATTTGTGCTGTAAATTACTGGCAGCAGATCGATGATAAGGGGCGCAAACGTTTGGGCCCAGGTCGATAACTAAGGTTCTGGCTACTTTACTTGCCTCTCATGCGAAAGTATGAGAGGCTTTTTTGGGAAATCGCCCGATAGGATGATGATGTTTTGCCTCTCTCCGCTTATGCTTATTATTAAAGATATGGGAAGGGGAGACGTTGGCATGAACGAAAAATCAAGATTGCTTCATTTATTCGCGGGACTGATCATAATCGTGTCTCTATTGTCCGGTTGTGTTGGTGGAGGTGGAGGGAGTGATTTTTACTCCATCTCAGGTACAGTCGTGGACGATGAAGGTACCGCAATAGATGGTGTTCAGATTGTGGTTACGGGTGGGAAGAGCAGCTCAACTGGGACGGCGAATGGTGGAAAATTTGCCCTGACAAATTTGGCCGGCATTTGTTTGTTGACTCCAAGTTTAGATGGCTATGATTTTGAACCCAAGAGTATTGAAGTCTCTAAGACCAACACCAATGTACGATTTGTGGGGACACCGGAATCCCCCGAGTTATATGCTCTCACTGTAGAAAATGGAACCGGAGGGGGCGAGTATACAGAGGGTGCTATTGTGTCTATCAGTGCCAATGCACCAACAGAGTCGGGACAAGTTTTTGATCTGTGGACGACGTCAGGTGGGGGGAGCTTCGCTGATGAAAAGTCCGAAAGTACTAGTTTTACCATGCCTAAGGGAGCGGTTATAGTAACGGCAAGCTATCGAGACGCCATGATGGAGGATTATTTTGAGTTTGACGGTGCCACTGGCACAATCACGAAATACCAGAAAACGGGTAAGTACGAAAACCTGGACGAAGAGCTCGATCCCGTGATCCCTTCTAGTATACATGGGAAGTCAGTGACAACAGTTGGCGAAAACGCATTCCGAGATGTCCAGATTACCAGTGTAGTTATACCTGAAGGGATAACGACCATAGAACCTTGGGCTTTTAACAACAATCTCTTAGAGG
Source organism: Firmicutes bacterium UBA5493 (assembly GCA_002424045.1). Classification (GTDB taxonomy): domain Bacteria; phylum Bacillota; class Limnochordia; order Darwinibacteriales; family Darwinibacteriaceae; genus UBA5420. The sequence continues at coordinate 3,141 of DIPH01000031.1, forward strand.
CTGTTGGCATACCTGAAAGTGTTACGACAATTGGTGAGTATGCGTTTTGTGCGAATAAATTGACGACTATAAGCATTCCGGACGGAATAACACATATCGCAAACGGAGTTTTCTGGCTCAACGAGCTTGCCAGTGTGACGATACCCACCAGTGTAACCCATATTGGCGACACTGCCTTTGAGGACAATTTGCTGGCAAGCGTAGTGTTCCCGACTAGCGTCACGCATATTGGCAGCTCCGCGTTTGGTTCAAATAGTCTCACCTCGCTAGAAATCCCGGCTAGTGTACATAATATTGGTCGTGGAGCCTTTGACGATAACCAGGGCCTTGTCACTCTAGTAATACCCGATAATGTGTTCATTGATGGGCATGCCTTTTACCAGAATTCTCTTCTGATAACGACCATCACTATCGGTTCTGGAGTCACCCTAGGTGAGAATTTACTTGGTGAGGGTGATAGCTTTAAAGATGCATATGACGATATAGGCGGCGGTGAAGGAATGTACGAGAAAGAAGGCTCCATTTGGGTTAAGCGGGTGCGCTAAATAACGTAGTAGCTCTCCGTTTCCCAGCTTGAAGAAAGGAGGACGAAATGCATTTAAGATCCATTCGCAGAAGGTACAAATGCTATGGTTTGCTCCTCGCCTTGAGTATTTTTTTCACCGTATGGTTTGATCCAAGACAGATCGGTGGGGCCAGCATTGTCTGGAGTATTCTGATCGTCCTTCTTATGGGGCTTTTCATCCGTCAAAGCCAGATGCTTCAAACCGCCAAGCTCATTTGGGACAACCGCATCTTGGTGGTTTCAGCGGCGTCCATGGATAGAGGTAGCGGAACGGCTCAAGCAATGGACGAAACGGTGTTGTCAACTTTTGGTCTGTTGAGTGCCGGTCATATCTATGAGTGGGGCCGTCGGGGTCTTTGGGGCATTCGGCTTGAGGCGATGGAGGTTGATCGGAAGAAAATGCGCCTTTCCTTTGGCAACAAGCGTCATGCGATGCGGCTCGAATTTCAGCATGGGATAAATACCAAACAAAACGTCCTGGAAGTAACAGAAAAACTGTGGCGAGAAACCGGTGTGAAGGCTACAATCCAGGGCTAGTGAAGGGGAACAATCAGGTGACGACTGGACGAATCAATCCCGTAGTTTTCATGATCATTGTTGCTTGCCTGCTATTTGCCACGTACAACAGTGTGACCATCCTCTTGCTTGGTTTGTGTGGCGAGACAACAATTGGAACGTTGACCAGTTACAGTAGTCGTCTAGACGACATGAGTGCGTCGGCTAATGCTTCTAGAACCGTGTCTAAGGGCTATCGTTTTACCGTAGGTGGAAAGGAATACCGTGGTCACTCCATGTACAAGAGCGATGAAGCGTGGCCTAGCCTAAGGGAGGGGGAAAGGCGCACTGAACTCATCAGTTATCTAGGATTCTTCCCTAGGGTGAATAAACCCACCCATATTGTGGACTTTGAAGAATTGGGAGTAGGGGGGGTATTCTTCTACATTGTTACCATTTTTGGCTCCGTGGTGTTGCTCTTTCTGCTTCAGCGGGAAGTCAGACGAGGATAGTCACTAGTCAAAAACAGAAGATGATAGAAACGAGCGCTGTGATCAAAAAAGTTGGGGGGAAGAGTGATGCAAAGAAATTGGTTCCTGATTGCGGTTCTTGGTGTACTGTTTTTGTTTGGTACAGTCTCAGAGGTTCACGGGCAGTCCTTTAAGCAGTGGGCCATAACAGCCTCGGCGAGTAGTGAATATGGTAGCGGCGATTGGTCGGCTCAGCAGTCGCTGGGTGAGCCCAATTTCTACCCCAATTACGGGGACAGTACATATGCATGGGCACCTGCTTCCATGAATGACGGTTTACAGTGGATAGAACTGGGATTTTTGGAGGCGGTCTATGTAGACTATGTGGAGATTTATGAAACCTTTAATCCAGGTGCCGTTGTTAAAATCGAATTAATCGACGAAACGGGACGCCCTCACCTTATGTGGGAAGGCACAGGGGGACGAGCTGCGACCACAGCAAGGGTCTTTTGCATCAAAAACGCCCTTGTTACAGTTCCCTGCAATAAGGTACGAGTCACCCTAGATACGGACGCTGTGGGTGGTTGGAACGAGATTGACGCGGTGAGTCTTACAGGTAGCTATGACTCTCCATGGTCCACAGTTCAGGGGAGCGCTGACGCTGTACTTCAATGGGCCAGTGGTGCTAAAGCAAGTAGTCAATACCGGGAAGACCGGTGGACTCCTGAGCATATGACTGGACGGCCCGATGTCTACCCAAGGTATGGCGATTACGAGACAGCATGGGTAGCCAGTACAAGTGATGGTGGCCAGGAGTGGGTAGAGCTTTTCTATGACGAAGTCGTGTACGTGAAGCGCATCGATGTGTATGAAACCTGCAATCCGGGTGCCATTGTCAAAGCGGAGCTTATTGATGAAACAGGACGCACCCACGTTTTTTGGGAGGGGAGAGCTGTCGTTGCCCCCGAAGAGTCTCGTATTCTGATGATCGAAAATGCTAAAGTGGACGTGCCCGCGCGGCACATTCGACTTGTGCTTCAAACCGATCAAGTTCCAGGTTGGAATGAAATCGACGCGGTGAGCCTCATTGGTACGCGAAGTATGGCTCGATCTCCAATGACAACGGATCCATTTGCACAATTAGCATCCATAGTGCTCCGACTGGGAAGGGCTGTGGAAAGGGCTAAGGAACAACGGTTAGCCGATACGGGCTTTCTTCAAGAGCTAGAGCAGATCCTGGAGGATCTTTCTTCCCTACGTTACTGACAAAAAATTCCCGGGTAACTTGACACATTCGTATCGCTCGCAAGAACCTTTAAGGATTGTTGGTGAGGCAGAGCGGACGAGACTGACAAGTACCGAGCGACGTGAGTGGAGAGAAAAGTTAGCCAAAAACAAGTGCGAGATAATTAACTGACACGGTTGCCTTTCAAGCGTTCTTGTTGGCGTTTCATTCGAGTTCACCGAAGGTTGAGCATGAATTAAGGAAGAACAGGTGAGATATGTGATCGAGGGTCTAGAGATCGAAAGCCCCGTTAGCGAAGACCTAGAGTCTGCCGCTGAAGAGGACGTTCTAGGTGAACGAAAACATTGAGAACTTAACAGTTGTTGTTTCCGATGAGGCCACCCAGGTGTTTGTGGGTGTGGTGGTTGATTGCAGGCAGGACTACACTTGGCTGTTGTCGGTAAATGTGAGAAGTATTACTCATAAGAGAGTGATAGAGTCTCTATCAAACAAAATGAGACCATCATCCCGCATTTTGGCTAGCTCTCGCGACAGAGAAGTACGTTGCACGCCGATCTTTTCTGCCAACTCTTTTTTGGTCATATTCAGCTGGATGAGGTTAGTACATTGGCGCTGTTGTTCTTGGTGTAGGTAGCCCAAGACCCTTTCGCGAATGCTCTTTTTAGCATAATATTTAATTTTGTCCCCTAGAATAAAGGCATGATCTGAAACATGCTGTAGAAATCCTTGTAAGAACACAGGTCTTTGAGAGCACAGTTTAAACACAACTTCCCTGTGGATTTCCATGACCACTGCGGCTGATCGTGTCGCTACGGTCAATGGGTAATAGGGGTTGGCCGAAAAAAGGATATTACCGCCTAAAGTATCTCCACCGATAAACTCTGCAACAGTCAATAAATCCCCCGACTCTGAAATGTGTTCTACCACAATTTCACCTGAGAGGATCAGCTCAAGTCTCGTACATTCTTCACCTTCGAGGTGCAAGACATTGTTTTTTTCATACCTCACAACCCGGAAGTCTCCGCGTTTCAAATATGCCCTTATTGCATCATGGGGCAATGTGTTTAGTAGAGTGGCATTCCTAATTAGTTGACTATTTACAGACATGGACTCACCTCATGAGTTACCAAGGTAACTCCTTTTTCATCATTATAGCGTTATAATGGTGAAAAATCCATGGAGGAATTTGTGATGAAGAGCTTAACAACAGTGATTAGGGTACTGTTCTTAATTCTGTTTTTGCTTTTAGTTTGGAAGGGGAAAATGATGCTTTGGCTAGCCTTGTTCGCAGTTAGCCTAGGGCTGGCGTTATTTTTTGGTAGGGTGTACTGTGGTTATGTCTGCCCCATGCATACTCTAATGATCCCCGCAGAAAAAATAGGGAGAAGGCTTAATCTGCAAACAAGTGTTCATCCCAAGTGGCTTGACTCAGGGGTCTATTCATGGGTTGCCTTGATAGCCAGTGTGGCCATGATGTTGTTTGCCCGTAAGGTGCTACAAATCAATTTACCTATCTTACTGATCTGGTTGGTCGCTTCAATTCTCATTACTCTAAGATACAAACAAGTAGTATTTCATAATCTGATTTGCCCTTTTGGAGCTCTACAACGAGTCTTCGGCAAATTTGCAATTTCTTCGCACTGGGTCAACGAAACCCAGTGCATTGGCTGTAGACTCTGTGAAAAAGTCTGTCCTTCCGAGGCAATCGTAGTGGGTGCAGATGATAGAAAAGCTACTATTGACAGGAGCCTATGCCTGCAATGCCATAACTGTCAACAAGTTTGCCCAAAGGATACCATTTCTTATACAAAAGTTTCCGCGTCAAACAGCGCTAAAGGTCTAGGATGATAAGATGCAATGCTGTGGATCCCGACCAGGGAGAATGCACCACCGCCGTATGATGGGCAGTTGGGGTTGGTAGAAGCGAAAACCAACACAAAAAAGGAGGCTAGGCATTTGTTGCCTAGCCTTTTCAACCGGGTGCTTTCTACACTTTTCTCCTACCCGTCCTCGCCTTCCTCATGGGGATTCACATGGACCATGCAATGCTTGACGTTGGGGATCTGGTCTTCTAAGACGTCATGGACAATATGGGCGATTTCGTGGCTCTCGAGAAGTGAAGTACATGCGTGGACACTGATTTCCATATCAATATAAATCCCATTCCCAAAGAGCCTAGTCCTAAGAACATCGATTCCTTCCACATTGTCTTGAGCCAAGGTGAGTTCGCGAATTTGAGCAGTTGTCTCATCGTCACACGCCCGATCAACCATTTTGTTGATGGCGTCATGGAAAATGTCCACTGCTACTTTAAGAATGAAGAGGCAGATGACAAGACTTGCTACCGAGTCCAGGACAGGAAAGCCGATTCTCGCTCCAAGAATACCTAAGAAGCTACCTACAGAAGATAGAACATCAGAACGGTGGTGCCAAGCGTCGGCCATTAGTGCGCCTGAGTTGGTCTTTTTGGCTGCAGCCCGTTTATACCAGTACATGCTTTCCTTCGTCACAATGGAGACAACGGCAGTAATTAAAGCCACGGTTCCTGGAATAACAAGGGTTTCGTAGTTTTTAGCGAAAATAGTGCGCAGGCCGCTCCAGCCAATACCAAGACCCGTTGCCCCTAGGAGGGCTGCAAGCAAGATAGCTGCCACAGATTCGAAGCGTTCATGGCCGTAGGGGTGTTCCTCGTCGGCCTTTCTATTTGCTATTCTCACACCCGCAATGACAATGAAGGTGCTAAAGACGTCCGACATAGAATGGATCGCATCGGAAAGCATTGCGGCCGAGTGCCCAAAGATGCCTGCGAAAAGCTTAGAAGCTGAAAGCACGATGTTTACAAAGACTGTGACCCATGAGGCCCTTAAAGCAATTTGCTCGTTTGTTCGTTCCATACCAGTTACCTCCATTTTTTGATGTCGATAACTCTCTGCTGGCTGCGAATTTTCCGCCTAACACAAAACGCACCTGCGGAAACAGTCTACTGTCCCACAGATGCGCCTTAAGGCTTTCTGCTGCCACTAGGATGGCCCGGCTCCAAAACCAATCTGGTTTTTGGCCTGCTCAGTTTGTACTGGTGATGTCGCTTCTAACGAAGCGTGATACAGTGCAAAGAGATACATCTATGATAGGATATGCAAAATGGAATGTCAAGGTGCCCAAGGGACGAGTCGTACAGAAAGTCAATGTTCTCGGTCATTACCTGTGGAACATTGATACTACGAGTCAAAAGTCACTTGACAGGGCAATTCATCTAAACTATACTAGAAAAAGTGAGGTCTCACTCATTGGAGGTGTAAAAGTGAAAGAGGACAAGAAAGAACTTATTCGAGAAACAGCTATTGAAGTCATTGCCAACTTAGGTTTTCATAATGCCACAACGGATCGAATCGCCGCTGAAGCAGGCATATCTGTGGGAACAATTTATAATTATTTCCGCAGCAAAGAGGCAATTCTTGAATACATATTTGAAGTAGAACTGGATAAACGACGCACCTATTTGAAAAACATGCAGCAAGAATCTCTTAGCCTTCGAGATAAGCTCGAACGACTACTGATAATGCATTTTGCGGCCATTGATGAAAATCCTGCCGTAGGCAAAATCTTGGCACGAGAGCACCCTACACCACTTCACAACAATTTGTCTACGACGATTAACGACTTCTTGGTGGGTATTCCTGCCCAGATCAGCAAACTTTTAGATGAGGGCGTGCAAAACGGTGAAATACGGCCCTGTAACACACAAATTACTGCCGTTGCTATCTTTGGTGCGGTGAGTTCGGTGGTACTCTATGCAGTAGGCCAAGATTCTGAACAGGAGCGGGCCCATGTTCTGCAACAAGCAGCAAGTGAGCTAGTGAACGTATACTTCCAAGGCCTAAGTATCTAGGTCGCGTAATCCAGAAGCGCCAAAGGGCCTTTCGCACCGCAGAAGCTACCCATTACTATGGCCACGAGTGAGTGAGGCCTCAGTCATTCGCGGTAAGTCTATCAGGAAGGGTGTTGTAGTGTATGCAATTTCTGTTTCGGAAAGTAGCAAAATTCCCAAAAGTCGTCATTGTCATGGTCGTGTTACTCACGGTGGTTTTTGGCTTTTATGCTGGGCGGGTGGGGATCACCACGGATATTAAGTCGTTTTTCCCCGAAGATCATCCTCAAGTAGTATCGTACGACGAGATCAACGAAAAATTCGGCGGAGCTGACCGAATTATGGTAGCCCTTACCACATCTGATGTGTTTTCGTTGACGAGCCTCAGTACAATAGAGCAGCTCACGCATGAACTAGAACAGATTTCGGGCGTAACGAATGTACGTAGCTTGACCACGATCGACGAAATCGCCGGTAGTGAATGGGGGATAGACGTAATCCCTCTTATAGGGGAAATTCCTACTGAACAACAAGAATTGGCTACTCTGCGAGAACGTGTCTTAAAGGATGATATGTATGTGGGTACCATCGTGTCCTCTGATGCCACCGGTGCTTTGCATGTTGTTGAGGTGGATCCAGGTAGTAGTGCTGTGGAGGTAGCCCTTTCAATCCAGGAGCTATTAGAGTCAATTGACGTGACAGGAGGGCAACTCTACCTAACAGGGACCCCAGTACTTAATGCCGTCTTGGCAGACTCAATGCAAGCAGATTTAATGAAGCTTTTCCCCATGGTCTTACTTCTAGTGGCAGTTATTCTATTTCTCTATTTCAGAAATCTCCGAGGTGTAATCCTACCATTTATAACGGTGCTAATTAGTGTTGTTTGGACCTTAGGTCTCATGGGGATGCTAGGTAAACAGTTATCGCCCTTAAATGCAGTGATGCCGGTCTTGCTAGTAAGCTTAGGCAGCGCTTACGGTATTTACATGATAGCTCGCTACAATGATGAGTTATTGGAAGGAGCAGATCGGGAAAAGGCAGTGAGTCAGACTCTGAAGTCCGTGGGAATTTCAGTCTTCTTAGCTGGTACTACCACCATTGCTGGATTTGCTTCTAACGTATCCAGTAGCATTACTCTCATGAAAGACTTCGGCTTATTTACAGCTTATGGGGTGCTTGTGGCTCTTTTAATCTCCCTGACCTTTATACCAGCACTGCTCCTCTTGCTTCCTGTACCGAAAAAGGTTGCGGCTAAAGGAGGTAATGGCCAAGATAGAACGTTGGCAAAAGTCTTGGGGCGAATCGCCCACCTAGTGGTAGCAAAAAAACGTTCAGTCTTAGTGACGATGGCCATAATTTTGGTCATAGCTGTCCTGGGAATTCCCCAGCTTTCTACAGATAGCAACTTCTTTAACTTCTTCGCAGACGATACAGCACCGAAGATTGCCTACGAAATGGTGAAAGACAAATTCTCTGGTTCGGAAAGTGTGGAGATAGTGATCACTGGTGATTTACTTGATCCTGATGTACTGCATGCCATGGAAAATCTACAGACTGATTTAGAACAGACCGGACTTGTGGGCCGACCTCAATCGATTGTAAACATCTTGCAGAGAGTCAACATGGCTCTCAATGATGGCGACCCTGCATTTGAAGTCTTGCCTGCAACGCGGGAACTAGCTGCTCAATACTTGCTGTTGATGGAGATGAGCGGGGGGGAGATGCTTGAGCAGTTCTTAACACTAGACTATGGGCAAGCGCGCATTCAAGCTCTGGTTAGGGATTCTAGCAACGAAGCTACAACTCGGCTATTTAGCGAGATAGACATGTTGTTTGCCAAGTACTTCGTACATCTTGATGTGGAAGTTGCGCAAACAGGAATTGTTGCACTTCTTGATGCTTTAGCCTCCATGATTATTGAAGGTCAGATCTCCAGTTTGTTTATGGCATTATTGACTGTCTTTGTAATTGTACTGCTATTGTTGCGCTCGTGGGAAGGCAGTCTGTTCAGCACCATTATAGTTGCTTCCACAATCCTGATCAATTTTGGAGTCATGGGCTGGTTGGGTATTCCCTTGGATATTGTTACGGTCTTGATTAGCTCAATCGGAGTAGGTGTGGGGGTGGATTATTCCATTCACATTTATACCCGCTATCAGGAAGAAAGACAGAAACATGATCCTGCCCAATCTGTCACCAATGCGATCATTCATACCGGTAAAGCAATTGTAACAAATGCAGGTTCAGTGATTGCAGGATTCTTGATACTCCTGCTGTCATCGTTTCCACCATTTAGATATTTCGGCAGCTTAGTTACTATGACCATGTTCGTAGCATCAGCCAGCGCAATGCTAGTCATGCCTGCTCTGATTTTGTTGCGCTGGGAGAGACAAACAACGAATGGAAAAGGGGTGGTAGAGCAGTCTTAAAACAAGATGAAGTGGTAGACAAACTTTAAGTGGAGGGATAAATATGAAGAACGCATTGTTAACTTTGCTAGTATTAGCCTTGATTTTAAGCCCATTTACCGCCAAAATGGGTTTGGCTAAGGAACTTACTGCCGATGAGATCATAGCTCAGGTCGATTTGACTATGGGTAGTGACTCAAAAATCATGACCCAAGAGATGACCTTGGTCAGCGCAAGTGGTGCAAGGCGCACACGTGAAATTCGACTCCAAAATAGACGGACCGAAGATCAAGATTTTATGCTAGTGAGGTTCTTAGCACCCACAGATGTGCGTGGCACTGGGTTGCTCATGACGAATGATGATACTTGGTTGTATCTACCAGCCTTGGGAAGATCCCGAAGAATTGCCGGTCATGCCAAAAAAGGTGACTTTATGGGCAGTGATCTCAGTTTCGATGATATGGAACAGCTGGGGATGACAGGATTTGGTTCCAAGTTCGCTCCCACCCTATTGCGCTCCGAAGTGCTTCAAGGTACAGATACATACGTCTTGGAGTTGGCACCTTTGGATAGCGAAAGTGATTATTCCAAGCTCGTGATGTGGGTTGACCAGGCACGTTTTCTCCCGCGCACAATAGAGTACGTGGATACAAATGGGAAACTACTCAAGGTTCTCCACAATGACGGTATCCAAGAGGTTGATGGCAGATGGGTGGCATCGGTCATGGAAATGGAAAATGTGCAGCAGGGAACAAAGACCATTCTCAAGGTTTCAGACGTAGAATTCGACGTAGATATTTCTGATTTGAGCTTTACTGTGCGTAGTTTGGAAAGGGGACTGTAAGTTGAAGAAAAGAGTTTTTCTGGGCATGCTACTGTTTTTAGGTCTGTCAGCGGCGGCCATGGCCGCACCTATTGACGTCTCAGGATCGCTATCGGCTGGTTTAGCCGTAGGATTGGAAGAATCCTATTACCTGAATCCAGGAAGTGAGCTAGAACTGAATCTTGATCATCAATTAGGCGATTCCGCCTTTCACGTTGGAATTAGAGGCAACTACAATGATGGCTTTAAGATCGAACTAGATGAAGCTTATTTGGACTATTATGCAGAGCAATTTGAAATACGCCTTGGTAAGCAGCGGCTATCCTGGGGAACGGCACTGCAAATTAATCCCACCGATGTGATTAACCCCGTAGATATTGAGGATCCTCTAGGTGATAAACAGGCTTTGTATGCCGCTGCCGTTGACTACTATCTAGGATATAACACCAAGCTTAGTGCGGTTTGGGTGCCAATTTTCAAGCCTGCTCTTGAGAAAATACCCCATCCATTAGTACCTGGACAAGTGATCACTCCGGAAAAAGTGGAGCCTAAATTGGAGAATTCTGAGCTTGGTATACGTGCATCGTTCATGGGTGTCAATGGCTGGGATTTTTCTGCTAGTTATTTCAGAGGATGGGAAGACTTCCCTACAGTTAAGTTTGGACCTACCGGACCGCAAGCTTCATTTCGGAAAACGCAGATGTTTGGGCTAGATGTAGCCACTACTGTAGGGGATATGGGTTTCTGGGCTGAAGGGGCGTATTTTTTGCCTGAAGATGCAGATAGTTATTATCAGTTGGTTGTAGGCGGTGACTATGGTTTCCAAAATGGACTTGTTCTGATCGGGCAGTACTACCATCGCTCAGGCGACGGCTCTGTCAACAACGTTATTCTTGCAGCTGAATATCCCTTTGGGTTAATGCATTCAGCGAAACTAGGTGCAATGTACAGTTTGGATAGTAATGAATACATGATATCTCCAGAGGTAACGTTTTCTTTAGCAGATTCCACCTCACTTGTCGCGGGCGTTCAGTATTTTAGTAGTAGCCCAAATGACTTGGGGATGCCAGCTATGGGTCAAAATAGGAGTATGTATGCGAAGTTAAGAATAGGATTCTAGGTGTCCAAATCTCGCTAGGGATTTCTGGGGACTCCGTCAAGGACGGGGTCCTTTTTGCTATGCGATGAGCCTAGGGTGTTCATGCAGTTGCCCTAGTTCCTGCGGATTATACCCTGGAAGTGACGGTGACTAAAGGCGACCACATGGTCCACAAGGTGGATGGATTGGTCCCTTTGTACAACCCCTAGAAGGGCGAACCTCGTTCCAACCCCAAGTGCTCTAACGACTTCTAAATAGTTTCTCAACATATCTCTAAAATAGGCAGGAATTTCCAAAGGGCTCTGCGAATACTTCACGCGAAAGAATCACCTCGAATAAGATAGGAGGCGCATAAGGGTAGCAAGGTCTGATGGGAGCATAGACTGTAATGCATTTCAGCAAAAGGGAGGAACCCCCATGGGGATTCGCAAGATTGGTTGGACGTTGTTGACGTTGGTAATGCTGTTCATACTCTCCGCGCCTCTCCTCGCGGCACCTTTCCCGCGGAGTTTGGACGAGATACCGCTGTATCCAGGTGCCACGCGGGATGAGGAGGCTGAACGGGATTATCTAGAGTATAGTGTGTACTACACCGACGATTTGATTTTCCGTGAAGTGCGCATGTACAACGTTGGGGTCATCATCAATGATGTCGCCAAGTTCTACTTGGACTACCTGCAACCTGAGCTAGCCTGGCCAAGAAAAGAGCCTGAGAGCCTCAAGCCAGGGGAGTCTATGGGACCTGTGTATGAATTGTATTTCTACAAACATGTGATCTTTGAAAAGCAATATGAGTATGATACCTTAATTCAAGATGGCAAGTGGATCCGGACCGCCTTTGAGACGAGGCCCCAATGGGAAGAGGACGAGTGGCTTTCGAACATGGGTTTTGAGTGGTGGGAGAAGAATGAAGATGGTGACCTGATTACCTATTCAATCGGCCTAGAAGACGCCGGCTATGACTGGAAAAAACAGATCGACTATGGATCTACCATCCTTCAGTTAGAGACCACAGTGTTCCGAGGAGATGCGATGTGGCTTGATGGTTGGAAGGATGACTGGGACGATGACTGGGACGATGATTGGGACGGTGACTCGAAATGGGATGGAGACTTGAGCTGGGATGTTGAGGATCCAATCGATTTGGTAATCCCCACGGAGAAGTCTCTAGGCATCCCCTTCTATCCAGGCATGGTCTTTAACATGGATTTCTCCCAAGGTATGTCCATGGAAGACTACCATTACTACGTGTTCTTTAGTCATGACTCTCCAAAACATGTGGCGGATTTTTATGAAAGACAGCTGGGCAAGAAGGCCCTCGCAACGGACGGTGACTACTTATTTGCTTTAAGGGGGAGCTTACCCATTCCCAGCGATGGGTTGTCGATTCAATCGAACAAGTTCTTTACGGGTCTCCCCCAGACGATGATTACGATCCAAAAGCAAGTCGACGACTGAGCTTGCATAACCCATAGAACCGATAGAACCTACAAAAGAGGGTGAAATGCATGATAGGCAAAAGGAATTACGTGCAGGCTGTGTTAGCTGTGGTTCTTGTACTCGTATGTAGCTTCGTGGTTGGGGCTTCTGCCCCCATCACCATCTATCCCGCCCTCTTAGAACTACCGGTGGGCGCAGGTGTTTTCGTCCAAGTGATCGAACTGGCAGATCGGGCAGGGAACATGGAACAGGGTGATCTAGTGTGGGTGAGTGAAGGCCCTGGTGTGGCCACGGTGTCACCACGTGGCTATATAACTGCCCTAGCCGTTGGCGAAACTCGGGTCGAGGTCTATCTTACTAGCAATCCAAGCCTTAGGGCCAGCTGCCGCATTGTGGTTCTAGAAGCAGGCCCCATTTTGCTCTATCCGACGGACAATCCGCCTGAGCCACCGCTGGATCCTCCAGCTGAGTCGCCAGGGGATAGCGATGGTGACGGGGGGATACGGGTAGAACACGATCCCGAGCTTGACACCCCAGTTATCCATGATCCTAGAATTGATGAGTTCTTCTGGACGATCCGCATCAATGATACCATTAGCCAGAAGCTTGAGGGGGACCTACCCCTTAAGATGGTTTACAAGTTGGATTTGGAAGTGGTGAAGGAAGGTGGGAAGACCGCCAAGGGAGTCTATACTGGCACGGCCACTTTAGAATTCAAGCTCGACACCGGCGAGTACGAAAAGCAGATCATGGGGATGGCAGAAGGTATTCTCCTCAAGTTCATGGTCCATATTGGCGGCACCTACCAAGGATCCCTCGATCTGAATGTGGAGGCATATGACATGGAGCGCTTCGCCAGATTCAACCTTGCGCCAGGTGAAGCCCCGGTTGTTCCGTTAGTAAAGATCTATAATATGGCCCTTGGGGAAATGCAGCTTTCAGGAACAGGCCAAGCAGGGGCCTCCTCCTTAGATGCCTCAGGAGTAGGCATTGACCTCTTCAAGCCTCCTATGAGCAGCAATGCACCCCTGGGTTATAGGCTCGCCCTCCAGGACAATGGTCAAGTGCGCATGACTTTAGAACTAGGGGTTGCCGACAGCTTTAGGGGACAAATCACGAGAAAACCGTTCATTCCAGATTAAGGAGGACCAAGATGAAAAAACAAGGTGGTTTATTAATTCTACGTCTGATGTTTGTAGCTTTGTTGGTACTAGGTAGCTACGCAAGTGCTTTAGCGGCGGAGAAGGAATCCGCACTATCCACCAATATCAGTGGGGAACTGGATAAGGCATTCGAAAAGGCCCTCCAGGGATACGGAATGACAGTCGAAGGCTGGCCAGAAGGAAAAGTTTCCTCCGAGATTCCCCCTTACCAGTGGGGCACGGTCGTCAACTCAGGGGGCACAGAGGAAGAATACACGATTCTGGTGGAGACCAACCGGGAGGAACTCCAGAAGTACCTAACAGGGCTCGAAGAGCTAGAGTGGTATGTCGAACATGATCGGGACTATCCTTCAGCAAGGCTAGGAAACATTGAACTACACTTCAAGTTCAACTCCAAGACGATGCTGCAAATCAGTGTCTATGTGCAGGAACTCGGCGAATGGCCCGCAGACGAAATGCCCGCTGAGATTACCAGACCAGAGAAGGGTCTATTGTTGGGAGTCGATATCCTGCACATGGATGATGAAGGCAACCAGTACTTCATTTCCATTGATTATGATGGACTCGAAGAACAGGATGTCACGGAATACCTGCTCCAATATGTCGAACTCGGTTGGCGGGGCGATGAATACATGGTATTCAAGGATATTGAGTGGAATGGGGCCATGTTTGAAGCCTCCATTGAACCTTACTATGATATGGGCACGGTGTCTTTTTCGGTTAACTTGTTTAGGAAGCCATAGCCGTCGACAATGGTGTAGCAAACTCGACCCTCTTGGCAAAACCTTGTTTACGAAAAACGGAACAACAACCTATGATTCACAAGAAGCAACATCAAAAACGCCCTTAAGCGGCGAAAAGATGTTGCTTCTTTTGGGTGCGCCACGCATGGTGCGTAACTTGGCGGTGAAAGTCCGCTAACGGGGTTCTCTTAAGGCCGCTAACAGTTGCCAACCATTAGCCAAGCGAAAGGGTTTCCACCTGTGAGTCCGCCCTCCTTGAAGGCGAGCAATCTAAAGACGTTCTATGCAAAGTGAAAATGGATGAAAGGTTTATTCTACTTTGCTTTGTAATGAAAATGGCAACACAAAAACCAACTGGTCAAGTTATGTGACTAGTTCGAGCCTGTCTCTTGCTGTTAAGGTGCTCTACGTTACTTGGGAGCAAGATTCAGGTGCCATGTATGCAGTCCTAACCCTTAACATCGCATAAATAATGTCACAAAGGCGGCGTTTGAGGCACGTACAAGGGAAAGTTTTGACCTTCCCTCCAAAATCTTCCTCTCGCAGTGGTCAAGTGCGACGGGGCATTTGGGTACATCAATGGTAGAGTCAGGTGGAGACATCTTTATCGAAAAAAATATCGACAAATGAATCGGTGAGAACTATAATTTAACTACCAAACCCTGAACATCTGGTGGTCAACGGAAAGAGGTGTAGCAAATGCTTGAGAAAGACATACGTGGTCTCATGGAATCAATTGTCCCCATATCACGTTTTAATAAGGGCGAAGCAGGCAAGATTTTTGAAGAAGTAGCCAAGAGGGGCCAAGATTGTGAAGAACAACAAGCCAACC
>DIPH01000031.1:18382-34731 GCA_002424045.1 Firmicutes bacterium UBA5493
TTGTGAAGAACAACAAGCCAACCTGCGTTCTCATTGATCCCAAGTAATTTTGGTCAGCGGAGCTTCGCTGAAGAAGGCTAGGTCACTCAAACATTTCATTGACTCTTGACACCTCTTCACATGTGAGTCCAACCATGCAAAAAAAGCGCCGCCAAATTTCTCGGCGACGCACTCCAGAACTACGTATGCAGTTGGTTCCAAACTTCCTTTTCTAAACCTCGATGATCCTACTTGATTAGCCCCTCATAAATTTAAACCGGCTAGGCTAGGTAACTATATGCAATGGTGCCGAAGGTGGGATTCATCGGGACAAGCCCAAGGCGTTTCCCACCTAGTACCACTAAGTGTCAGCATGTCCATCTAGCTGGCACTTTTCTTTTTCAGCATGTCGCCCAGTCCGCCCAATTATGCCTGTTTGTGGAGAGTTCATTAGCAAGTGATTAGCAAAAACTAGGATTGATATTTCGCGACTTTTAGCGTAAACTACTAGTAGGGAAAGTAGGAAAAGTAGGGGGTGTAAAAATGGAACTTGCAAAAGTGATGTCTAAGGGGCAGGTGACAATTCCGATTAATGTGCGGAAGAAGTTGAACCTCAAAGAAGGCGATAAACTGATTTTCATTGAGAAAGATGGTAACATGGTAATCGCAAATTCTGCCATGATCGCGCTTCAACAAATCCAGACTGCCTTTGAAGCTGAAGCTGAACGCTTGGAGCTCAAAACAGAGCAGGATGTGGTTGACTTAGTTGACGAAGTTAGGCAAGAAATCAACAGAGAAAAACAGGATAGTACCCAATGAGGATCATGTTGGATACAAATGTGCTGATTTCGATCATTGTCTTTAGGAGCCAGAGTTTGACCGATATGATGGCTCTTGTGTTAACAGAACATCGACTCGTTCTATCCTCGTATGTTATCGAGGAATTGAAGCAAGTTGTAGCACGGCAGCATTAGAGATATTTCTACAGGCTTTGCCCTATGAGTTTGTGTATACGCCAGTGTTGACCGATCAAGAGCTTTTTTCAATACGAGATCCAGCTGACTACCCGGTGCTTTACAGTGCCATCGTTGAGGATGTAGATGTTCTAATTTCAGGTGACAAAGATTTTGCCGAGGTTGAAGTTGAAAAACCAGAAATTGTCACACCATCTGAGTTTATGGAAAAATACGGTGGATAGACACAAGCATGATTTTAAGCCCATGGACTCTCTGTGGGCTTCTTCGCTGTAAAAACAAGGAAGAAGGGCGACTGTGTCGAACATATTCGCAACAGCTCGAAACTGTGAGTACTACAATGCCCAGGGTGGTGCTACGATGAAGCTGATCGATAACGTTAACACCTTGCTCAAAGACGATCTTGCCGAGGTTTTGAAAAAAGACAGCAAGGTTGCGGTTGCTGCTGCCTATTTTTCCATTTATGCCTATGACGAGCTAAAAACTCAGCTGGAGCAGATTGATGAGCTCAAGTTTTTGTTTACATCACCGACCTTCACTACAGAGAAGGGGAAGAAAGAGCTCCGGGAGTTTTACATTCCCCAGCTGAGTAGAGAACGGAGTCTTTATGGTAGTGAATTTGAGGTAAAACTGCGCAACGAACTAACCCAAAGGGCCATAGCCAAAGAATGTGCCGATTGGGTGCGTCGCAAGGTAACGTTCAAGACCAATGTGACGCAAGATGCGATGGTGGGCTTTATTAACGCTCAAACGGACGAAGATCGCCATACATACGTACCCATTAATGGATTTACTACGGTGGAACTAGGTTCGGAAAAGGGAAATAATATCTACACCATGATTAACCGTTTAGATTCTCCGATGAGTACGGAGTATTTTCGGATCTTCAACGATGTTTGGCGTGATGCAGAAAAAATGCAGGATGTTACAGTAGAGGTAATAGACAGCATTACCTCTGTTTATCGCGAAAATTCTCCGGAGTTTGTCTACTACATAGCCCTTTATAACATCTTCAGCACGTTCTTGGATGATGTGAATGAGGATGTTCTTCCCAATGAGAAGACTGGATTCATGGACAGTGCCATTTGGCAAAAACTCTACCGGTTTCAAAAGGACGCAGCCCTTGCCATTATCAATAAGTTGGAACAGTATAATGGTTGTATCCTAGCTGATAGTGTTGGTTTAGGGAAGACCTTCACTGCCTTAGCGGTCATCAAGTATTATGAGGGGCGCAACAAGAGTGTCCTCGTGCTTTGCCCCAAAAAACTCTCTGATAACTGGCAAACCTTCAAGCTTAACTTGTTGAACAACCCTATCGCCCCTGATCGCTTACGCTATGATGTTCTTTACCACACCGATCTTTCACGAACCCGGGGATACTCAAATGGTATACCACTGGATCGTTTGAATTGGAGTAACTATGATCTGGTGGTCATTGATGAATCCCATAACTTCCGTAATGGTGGTCAGGATGTTGAGGATGGAGGGCGTGAGAACCGTTACAGCAGACTCTTAAACCAAGTGATTCGGCAAGGAGTCAAAACCAAAGTCCTTATGCTATCAGCTACGCCAGTGAACAATCGTTTCACCGATCTACGCAACCAGCTGGCTCTGGCCTATGAAGGCGAAGAAGAGCAGTTGGAGTCCAAGCTCAATATTAAGTCTGGTATAGATACAATTTTCCGCAGAGCACAGGGTGCCTTCAACACCTGGAGCCAGTTGGATGCCCATGCAAGAACCACTGAAACCCTCTTGGGAATGCTGGAGTTTGACTTCTTTGAGCTTCTAGATAGTGTCACCATTGCTCGATCGAGAAAACATATTGAGCGGTATTACAGTCTGGATGAGGTTGGGAGATTTCCTGAGCGAAATAAGCCAATTTCCATTCGCTGTGGATTAAGTGATCTGCCAGATGTAATTGAGTATAACGAGATTTATCGGAAACTCTCTGCACTTAACCTAAGTGTGTATAATCCCACCCATTACATACTAGCCAGTAAGCTGGCGGAATATGAGGCTAAATATGGGACGGATATGCAACATACGCGCTTTACTCAATCAGATCGGGAGTCGGGAGTCCTCGTTTTGATGCGAACAAATCTTCTCAAGCGCTTAGAGAGTTCTGTGTATGCTTTCAGGCTAACTGTGGAGAGGATCTTAAAGCAAATCGAGGGGACAATTGACCTAATCGAGAATTTCGATGCCTCCAAAACGGTAGAAGTAGGAACCCTGAATGAAGACGATTTTGATCTAGATGACCAAAATACCGATCTGTTTTCAGTTGGGAAAAGTGTCCAAATCAATCTGGGCGATATGGACTACGTAACCTGGATGAGGGATCTGAAGCATGACCACGGTGTTTTAACAGGCTTATTGGAGGGCATTCGGGTTATCACCCCAGAGCATGACCAGAAGCTCGAAAGGCTACTAGGGCTCATCAGAGAGAAAATCCGCAATCCTTTGAACCCTGGTAACAAGAAACTCCTGATTTTCTCCGCCTTTTCAGATACCGTGGAATATCTGTACACCAATCTCAGCGAACGGATTTATAAGGAGTATGGTCTGCATTCGGCCATGGTGACCGGTAGTGACGGAACAAAGGTCACCATACCGAAATTACCCAGGGACTTTCATACCATATTGACCTGTTTCTCTCCCATTTCTAAGGACAAGCACCTAATCATGCCTAATGAAGATGCTACGATAGATCTGCTTTTTGCCACCGATTGTATTTCAGAAGGTCAAAACCTGCAGGACTGTGATCTGCTCGTAAACTACGACATTCACTGGAATCCTGTGCGAATTATCCAGCGTTTTGGGCGAATTGACCGGATTGGTAGCAAGAACGAAGTGATCCAATTGGTCAGTTTCTGGCCTGATTTGGATCTTGATGACTATATCAATCTCAAAGCTAGAGTCGAAGCGAGAATGAAGATCTCTATTATGACATCTACCGGTGATGATAATCCAATTGCCGATGACAAGGGAGATTTGCAGTATCGTAAGGAGCAGCTCAAGCGACTGCAGGATGAAGTCGTCGATTTAGAGGAGATGGCAGGCGGGGTCTCCATCATGGATTTAGGTCTCAACGAGTTTCGCATGGATCTCGTCAGCTATATCAAAGATCACCCTAATCTTGATCGAGCGCCCTTAGGGCTCCATGCCCTTGTGCCTTCAAGTGCAGCAGATTTGCCTCCAGGTGTGATCTATATCTTAAAGAACATCAACAATGAGCTTAACATAAGGAACCAGAACCGAATTCACCCCTTTTACCTTGTATATGTAGCAGATGATGGCCATGTAGTCGCCAATCACTTGGAGCCTAAGAAGACCCTAGATGTCCTGCGCCATTTATGTCAGGGCCAGACTGAACCTGTCATTGACCTGTGCCGCAGATTTAATGAGAAAACAAATGACGGCAGGAAGATGACAACCTATTCTGATCTCCTGCAGGGGGCAGTAACATCCATTATTGACATTAACGAAGATAGCGATCTGGATAGTCTTTTTAGGCCTGGGGGAACAACTGCCTTGAGAGCGCAGGTGGGTGGTCTTGATGATTTCGAACTGATCTGTTTCGTGGTGGTGATGTGATGCTAAGGTTACCAACCAGCACCATCTTTGACAGGAGGATCCCCAAGACAAAATTCTACACCCATCTTCCAGTGTCGAGCAAGGCGCTTAAGCTTTTTACGGATCAGATTGATTCGATTCATTGGACCAATAAGCTGGCACCGGACACCATCAATGTGGATGCCGGATCTAAAGTGTCAGAGATTCAAATTTTGCAGATTCGGCTAAAGGCTGATAACCTAGATGAACATGTGGTTTCTCTGATTGACAGGGAGATACCTTACCATTTAGTCTTTGTGGTCTGTTACCAAGACTATGGCCAACTTTGGATTGCGTACAGAGAAGAAGCGAAGAATCGCGATGACAAATTCAAGATCAATCGCTATTACAAGACCGAGTGGTTTCCTCTGGAGGAACTGAGCCTCAAGATTGAGGGCATTAACCTAGATCAAATCTATGAGTCGTTTCTCAAGCAAATCGCGGGAGACAACTTGTTAAAACATGGCGACGAGAGCGAAGACCTAAGGGTAACCATAGAGCGTTCAAATCAGGCAGACAAGCTTAGGAAAGCCATTGCCGAGTTGGAAAGCAAGATAGCAAAAGAGAAACAGTATAACAGACAAGTGAGGTTCATGGGTGAATTGCGCAAGTTAAAGCAAGAACTCATCATTTTAGAAAACTCACAGAAGAACGTGACAGAAAAACGGAGGGCCGGTAGATGACAAAGAAAAAAGCAGAAATTACGATTCGCTCGTCTGCGGCGGAATACTTGACCTTTGTGGCAGCTACGGGCAATGATGAGACCAGCATCGAAATGCGCTATGAGGATGAGAACATTTGGCTGACTCAGAGAATGCTTGCGTCTTTGTATGATGTAAGTATCCCCGCAATTAATCAGCACATCAAGAAGATTTTCGCCGATCATGAATTGCAGCCTGAGGCAACTATTAAGAAATACTTAATAGTTCAAAACGAGGGCGGACGTGAGGTTTCGCGCCAAATCGATCACTATAACCTTCAAATGATCATCGCAGTTGGCTTTAAGATCAACAACGAACGAGCGGTGCAATTTCGCAAGTGGGCTAATACGATTGTGAAGGATTACACGATTCAAGGTTGGGTGATGGATGATGAACGCCTAAAAAGCGGGGGTTCTGTTTTAACCAAGGATTATTTTGAACATCAGCTAGAGCGCATTCGGGAAATACGACTATCTGAGCGACTGTTTTATCAAAAGATAACGGATCTTTATGCAACAGCCCTTGATTATGACAAAACAGCCGCTTCAACAAAGAGATTTTTTGGAACTGTACAGAATAAAATGCATTTCGCCATTCATGGCCAAACAGCGGCAGAGGTCCTTGTGGATCGTGCAGATGCAGATCGACCGAATATGGGTCTTACGACTTGGAAGGATGCCCCAATAGGTAAAATTCAAAAAACTGATGTTGTGGTCGCCAAGAATTATCTGACTGAATTTGAGTTGAAGCAGATGGGGCGTATGGTGTCGGCGTACATTGATTTTGCTGAAACTATGGCGTTACGTAACATTCCCATGACGATGGCGGATTGGGAACTACGCCTGAACAGGTTTATCGAGATGTTTGAGTATGGCCTTTTAAAGGATGCCGGAAAAGTCTCGGCTGAGATTGCCAAGCTTCATGCACTAACGGAGTTTGAAAAGTACCGCGTTATTCAGGATCGTCTCTTTGAAAGCGACTTTGATCGCTTTCTTGCACATGAAGAAGGTGCAAAAGAGCTAAAGAAGACTTTGACCGATGAACCTGACGAAGATGGGTTAGATAGAGAATAGGGCGAATGAACGGAGGGCGTAAATGGATAAACTTAGAATGGAAACTAAAGACATGACCCAAGAGAACATTAAGAAGCTTGCGGAGCTCTTTCCCAATGTTGTCACCGAAATGAAAGATGAGGATGGCAACCTAAAGAAGGGTATCAACTTCGAGCTACTCAAACAGGAACTATCAGGCGATGTTATTGATGGTGAGGAAGCCTATGATTTCACCTGGGTAGGAAAAAGGGCGGCCATGGTAGAAGCCAATACCCCGATCCGCAAGACACTGCGCCCATGTCTTGATGAGAGCAAGAACTGGGAAACCACAGAAAACCTCTATATCGAGGGGGACAACCTTGATGCCCTAAAGCTCCTCCAAGAGAGCTACCTCAATTCAGTGAAGATGATCTACATAGATCCACCGTATAATACTGGCAATGACTCGTTTGTTTATCCAGACGACTATAGTATGGATACAGAAGAGTACGACGAAAGCATTGAGTATCGCGATGACGATGGCAATATTAACTTTCGAAAAAATAATGAGACAAATCCAAGGTTTCATAGCGATTGGTGTAGTATGATGTTTAGTCGGTTAAAATTGGCAAAAAGCTTATTGGCTGAGGATGGGCTAATATTCATATCAATCGGTGACGAAGAAGTGTCCAATCTTCGCAAAATATGTGACGCAGTTTTTGGAGAATCGAATTTTCGTAACCAAATTGTGGTTCGGCGCGGAGCGAAATCAGTGCAAGCACAGTTTCCCACATGGGACAAACTAGGTCAAGGATTAGAGTATATCTTGTTTTATACTCGTAACCCGGAGTACCGTTTTTCTAGGCAGATGAAACCACTTGACGAAGTTAGAAAGGGAACCTGGAATAACCATTGGCGTGGAACGGATCGACCGACAATGCGCTACCCGATTTTTGGGATTACTCCCACTAGTGGTCAATGGCGCTGGGGTAAGGAACGAAGCGAAATTGCAGTAGAGAACTATAAGCGAATGCTTAAGGAAGTTGGGACAACCGAAGACATAATAGAAGAAGAGGCTATCGATGAATGGTATTCTAAGCAGGATGATGGTTTTTTGGATTTGCTAAGATTATCCAAGAGTGGTAAGCCGGAACACTATGTTCCCCCCACAGGGGAAACACTCTTAAACAGCTCGTGGGTAGATTTGTTGATTGGTAGCTCATCAGAAATCAGAAATATTTTTGGAAACACTGTCTTTGATACTGCAAAACTAACTCCAGTAATTCGGAGAATGTTAGGGTTTTGTAGCAAAGACGCTCTTGTGCTTGATTTTTTTTCGGGCTCATCCACCACCGCTCATGCTGTAATGCAATTAAACGCAGAAGACGGTGGCAATCGCAAATACATTATGGTGCAACTGCCTGAAGAAACCGATGAAAAAAGCCAGGCCTTTAAGGCGGGTTATAAGACTATTGCTGACATAGGTAAAGAAAGAATTCGCCGTGCTGGAGAGAAAATCAAGGCAGAGGTTGAAGAGGCCAATGCCAAGTTAAAGGATGGGGAAGAGCCTAAAAAGGTTCCTGATATTGGCTTTAGAGTTTTGAAGGTAGACAGCACCAACATGAAAGATGTTTATTACGCGGCTAATGAGATAACCCAAGATCAACTTTTCAATATGAAATCAAACATCAAAGAGGGCCGTACCGACCTGGATCTACTTTACGGCGTTTTAGTGGACTGGGGTCTACCCTTGTCACTAAACCATGAAACAGAGACAATTGAAGGTATCGCTGTCCACACCGTTGATCATGGATCTTTAATTGCCTGCTTTGCTGAACATGTTCCCGAAACAGTGGTGAGGGAGATTGCTAAGCGGCAGCCTCTGCGCGTCGTTTTCAGGGACAGTAGTTTTTCCAGTAGCCCTGAGAAGATCAACGTAGAAGAAATCTTTAAATTCTTGGCTCCAAACACATCGGTAAGGGTCATTTAGGAGGTGAAGAGCATTGAAGTTACGGTTTAAACACCAAAAGTTTCAGGCTGATGCCGCTAAAGCTGTGTGCGACGTGTTTGCAGGTCAGCCCAAATTAGAGCACACTTACATTATTGATCCCGGTATGATCACCAAACCAGAGCAAATTGGCATGGACTTCGATGCCACTCCTGAAGAAGTGAAACGTAGAATTGAACAGCTGAATACAGGCCATAACAATGCCAGGATAGTGCTTTCTGCCGATCAAGTATTGGGGAATCTGCAACGAGTCCAGCGTTCTAACCTACTTCCTCCATCACCCAAGCTTGAGGGGTTGTACAATCTCACAATCGAGATGGAGACAGGGGTGGGCAAGACCTACACCTACATCAAGACCATGTATGAACTCAACAAGCTCTATGGTTGGAAGAAGTTCATCGTAGTTGTACCTTCAGTGGCCATCCGGGAAGGTATACATAAGTCTTTCCAGATCACGCAAGACCACTTTGCCGAAGACTATGGGAAGAAGATTCGGTATTTTATCTACGACTCCAAGAACCTAACTGCCATAGACCAATTCGCTTCAGATAGCGGGATCAATGTGATGATCATAAACTCTCAGGCTTTTAACGCTCGGGGGAAAGACGCCAGGCGTATCTATATGAAGCTGGACAGCTTTAGATCCAGAAGACCCATTGATGTCATTGCTGCCACTAATCCAATTCTAATCATCGATGAACCCCAATCTGTGGAGGGCAAAGTCACCAAGGAGCGACTCAAAGAATTTAACGCTCTTATGACGCTCCGTTATTCTGCTACTCATAAAAAGGATTCCATTTACAACATGGTCTATCGGCTTGATGCTTTAGAGGCTTACAATAAGCGCTTGGTCAAGAAAATCGCTGTCAAAGGAATCACGGTTACAGGCTCCACAGCAACTGAAGGTTACTTCTATCTAGAGAAGATTAATCTGTTTGCGAATCGTTCCCCAACGGCTACGCTCGAATTTGAAATTAAGGGTGCCAGAGGCGTGCGCAAAGTTACCCGCGTTGTGGGAGAGGGGTACAATGTTTTCGAGCACTCTGGAGGCCTTGACCAATACAGGGGTTACACTGTGTCAAGGATTAGTGGCTTAGCTAACACTGTTGAATTTGCTAATGGAAAGAGTATATCCGCAGGCGATGTGGTAGGTGCGGTCAATGAGGATCACATCAGGCGAATCCAGATTCGAGAGACGATCAAGTCCCACCTTGAGCGTGAAAAGCAGCTTTTCTTTAGGGGCATCAAGGTTCTATCCCTGTTCTTCATTGATGAAGTGGCTAAGTATCGCCAATACGGTGACGATGGATCTGAGCTTCTTGGTGAGTACGCCCAAGTCTTTGAAGAAGAATATAGGAGCGTTCTGGGCACGTGGCAAAGGGAATTTGGCGATGACGCCTACATGAAATACCTTGATGGTATTGACGCTGGCAAAACCCATGCAGGGTATTTTTCCATTGATAAACGCAGTAACCGCTTGAAAGACAGTGCTATCAACAATAGACGTGAGAAGACCACAGATGACGTGGATGCTTATGATTTGATCATGAGAGACAAGGAAAGACTTCTTAGTTTGAGCGAACCCGTCCGTTTCATCTTCTCCCACTCGGCTCTCAGAGAGGGGTGGGACAACCCCAATGTTTTCCAGATTTGCACCCTGAAACAAAGTGGCTCTGATGTGCGCAAGCGTCAAGAGGTTGGCAGAGGGTTAAGACTTTCGGTGAACAACGTTGGCGAGCGCATGGATAACACTCTTTTGGGAGGGGACGTCCACACGGTTAATGTTTTGACCGTAATTGCCAACGAAAGCTATGACGCTTTTGCCGCGCAGCTGCAATCAGAAATAGCTGAGGTAGTGGCTGATCGTCCGGTGAAAGTCACAGAAGCTCTGTTTGTGGACAAAGCAATTCGAGATTTCAATGGCCAAAACGAGCAAGTGATCGATCAGGATTTGGCCGAAAAGGTGACATACAGTCTCATCGTTAATGACTACCTTGATTCTAGCAAGAGACTCACCGAGAAATATTATGATCATGTTAAATCAGGCTCCCTAGTCGTGGCAGAAGAAGTGGCCGACTACAAGTCTGATATTGTAGGCATCCTGAGCTCCATTTACAACCCAGACGCAATGAAACCAGAGGATGCCCGAGCAGGGAATGTGGACGTAAAGATCGATGAAAACAAACTTCATCGTAGGGAGTTTCAGGCTCTTTGGAAGAAGATCAACACGAAGTCAGCTTATGTCGTGGACTTTAATAGTGAAGAACTGATCAAAAAATCCATAAATGCCCTCGACAGAGAACTACGAGTAAGTCAGATTTTCATCATCGTGGAAGAGGGCGAGATGGATACCATCGAATCAAAGCGAGCGCTAGAAGAAGGGGAAGCGTTTAGTAAGGGGAAACGCTCGCCAGAGAAGGTTCATTCTGCCATTAATACTGGTGTTAAATACGATTTAATTGGGAAAATATGTGCAGAAACAGGGCTAACCAGGCAGGATGTCTGTGCGATTTTGCAGGGGGTCGAGAAGACTACATTCAATCAATTTCATCGCAATCCAGAGGAGTTCATCATTAAGGCCAGCAACCTGATAAACGAGCAAAAGGCAACAGCCATTATCGAGCACATCACCTACAATCGGCTGGAGGATAGGTATTCTGTAGATATCTTCACTGATGCCCATCTTAAGGGGAGACTTGGTGTCAATGTCATTAAGGCGGAGCGGCATCTCTATGATCATGTGGTTTATGACTCAAAGTCAGAAAAAAAGCTAGCTGAAAGTTTGGACTCCTGGGACGATGTGGCCGTCTACGTGAAACTACCCAGAGGGTTTTTCATCAATACCCCAGTAGGTAAGTACAATCCTGACTGGGCCATTGCATTCCAAGAGGGCAAAGTAAAGCACATTTATTTCGTTGCTGAAACCAAAGGCAACCTTAAGAGCTTGGAGCTGCGTAAAGCAGAGGATCTGAAGATTCATTGCGCCAGAGAGCATTTCAAGGCAATTAGTAGTGATTCCGTGAAGTACGAAGTCATTGATAATTATAAGACGTTGCTCAATGAAGTTATGCGTTAAGCGTTTCTCATATGAGTGTTGCCAGTATTCATTGATGTCGGTGATGACAAACGTTCACCGAACCGAGCTGAATTTCGGAGGGGGATCTTGATGCCAGCCATTAGTTCGACATTTGAGTCACAAGAACCATTGCTTTCAGACCTACTTAAGGACATAAGGGTAGGAAAAATCCAGCTCCCAGACTTTCAACGTCCATGGGTTTGATGATGTGCACATCCGCGCTCTATTGGCAAGTGTATCCCGAGCTTATCCCATAGGTGCAGTCATGCTACTCCAAACTGGAGGAGCAGAAGTTCGGTTTAAGCCTAGGGCTGTAGAAGGGGTCAATTTACTTAATGGGGTTAAACCAGAGCGGCTAATTCTAGATGGACAGCAGCGTCTAACATCGTTATATGGGGCTCTCATGAATGATGCACCGGTAGAAACCAAGGATGAAAAACAAAAACCGCTTAAACGCTGGTATTACATTGATATTGATGCGAGTCTCAACCCTGAGGTAGACCGTTTTGACGCTATCCTAAGTATCCCGGAAGACAAGTGCATTCGTAGTGACTTTGGTAGAAAGCTAGAACTTGATCTTACCACAAGAGAGAAAGAGTTTGAGCATGGTATGGTGCCCATGAATATTCTCTTGGACATGAGGTTTCCTACATGGAGAAACGATTACATGCGACACTATAACATGGATCCAGACCGAGTAAATGTCATTATGGAGTTTGAACAGGCGATCTGGATGAGATTTCAACAGTTCAAGATCCCGGTCATTCAGCTCTTGAGCGGAACCCCAAAAGAGGCAGTTTGCCAGGTATTTGAAAAAGTCAACACAGGAGGCGTTGCCTTAACCGTGTTCGAGCTCATGACGGCAACATTTGCTGCAGAAGACTTCCAACTACGAGAAGATTGGGAAAAACGGCAAGAGAAGCTTCACGCCAATGACGTGTTGACCTCAGTAGGTGGAACGGAGTTTCTTCAAGCAATCACTCTCTTGGCGAGATACAAACAGCTAAGGCATGAGAAAAGAGCCGTTAGTGTCAAACGTAGGGATGTCTTAAGTCTTTCTTTAGAAGAATACAGAGCAAATGCTGACGAGGTGCAGCAGGGATTTCTGCGGACTGGGCGCTTGCTTAATCTCCTGAGAGTCTTTGATAACAAAAATCTTCCATATGGAACCCAGTTGATACCGTTAGGGGTCGTTTGCGGTTTTATCGGGGAACGTTTTGATGAAATGGCGATTAGGGAGAAACTTAGCCGATGGTATTGGTGTGGTGTTTTTGGAGAAATGTATGGAGGCGCCAATGAGACTCGCTATGCTATGGATGTGGTGGATTTAATTGCTTGGATCTTAGACGATGGACCAGAACCCCGTACAATTCGGGATGCCGACTTTGCACCTTTACGCCTCCTTACACTTCAAACAAGGCAAAGTGCTGCATACAAAGGACTATTTGCTTTGATGGTTGAGAAAGGGAGCAAAGACTTCATTAATGGAGATCCTATTGCACATACCAGTGATTTTGAACTCCCGGTAGATATCCATCATATCTTCCCTAGGGCTTGGTGTACGCAACAAGGCATTCAAAAGCAAAAATGGAACAGTGTAGTGAACAAAGCTCCTCTAACAAGTCGTACGAATCAGAAATTATCAGGGGCAGCTCCAAGTCGGTACATCAACAAAATACTCCAAGAGGGACTCATTACCGAAGATAAGTTGAAAGCGGTTCTGGATACACACTGGATTGATTATCAAACCCTAGTGCTAGACGATTTTGACGAGTTTTTCTACCAAAGAGCGGTGCACCTTCTAAATGCAATCGAAGACGCTATGGGAAAACGAATTCAAGGACGAGACTCAGAGGAGGTTCATGCGGTTTTCGGTAAAGACCTCATGCATGCGCCAAGCATCACCGTGGGTGATAAGAACTGAAAGAACGTACCGTTTCCTTCAGAAATATGGTTCCTAAAAAACTACATCTAATCTGATTAGGTTCTGGCAGAGATCGGGGTTAGCCTTGAGGTGGTTTTAACGAGCTGAGAGCAACCCCGCTCCATGCCGGTTTAGAGTGCCAAGTATTGCATCGGGCTATGGGTAACACTCGCATGGCCGGAGGCCTTAGAAATGATACATCAGCAGATAAAGAACAATACAGCCCTCATTTGCTGAAGGCTGTATTTTCATTGTAGTGGTTTAATGTTGTTGGCTTAATTTAGGATAAATCTGCCGCCCACTTCTGACAACGGTTTCAATAAAGCCACTTCTGTTTCTTGCTTCTTCCAAAAGTATGGGTTCAATCCGTATATCAACCAAGTGTGTCAGCTCTACTAGTTTAACTCTTGGCTCAAGGATATCACCCTCAATTTTTTCAACGATAACAGCTAGATCAATGTCAGAGTCAGAATCAGCTGTTCCCTTAGCGTAGGAACCGAATAGGTAGACCTTTTTGACCGGCAACACCTGAGTAGCTAAATCAGCATATTTTTCTGCTATAGAGATAATTGCGTTTTGATCCATGCTATCAGCTCCTCTGTTTCTGTAATCAAATTTTGACAACGTTCATGGGTAAGGAATTTTGACCACTCTTCTTTTTCACTTGAATATCGAGCCTCGATGTTCAATGGCGATAGTGTGTTTATAAGGTTTTTTTGATCGTCACTCAGATCCTCGAACAAGCCAGTTGCCATGGCTAAGCGGTTTAGGTTATGTGTACGAGGAACGTCTTCGGTTTGCGTGGCGTAATGAGCTTTGAGCATTTTTTCAACGGCTTGGTGACACATGAAGCCCACATATAGATACAGTTTTGATTTTAGCATGGTTTGCGGCAATAATATCTTGCTCTGCAATCTCAATCCAGTAAGCTACTTTATCTATAGCGATCACCTCCGATGGCCGTTCTTAACTTAGATTATACCACACTGGCAACGTCAAGAAAACACAAGGGAAGTTAAGCTTATTTAGGCAGATGCGCATAGAGGGAAAGAATTGAGGCACAGCCGCCATTTATCGAGGGCTGTGTTTTTTGTAGTGCACTACAAGATAGTGTCCTCTCTCCCGCTTGCGTAGCTACATGAGCCTATGACCATGAAGTCAAGAAGGTCGATGCCAACAACGTCGCCAGCATCATAAAGTTCCACCATAAAGCGTTCCTCTTCGTAGGTAATGAAGGGTGTGCCAGTGGAGTTTCGGCAAACAAAAAGAGCCGCAGCAGAATTGCTAACGGCCCAGCGCATAATTTGTCTTATTGTAGGGCGAGAAGGGAAGAGCTTTGTTACGGTGACTATATTCTTTGTGTTGACGGCAATGATATTATACGTAGTCTCTCGCAGGTCTGTCATTTCATCTTTAAATGTGGTGTAGACATCGCCAGGATTGTGAAGAGTTCCGTGGATAATGTAAGCTTCCTGGTCGTATCTTTTGCCAAGTTCCAGGATTACTTCGGCGCTAAGGGAAGTGACAGTGGCAATTCCGTGGGCCTTTAAACCTACGATTTTAATAGGCCCTTTTCCCATTTTAGTCTTTCTAGCCTTAGTTTGTTTAGCCAGTTGTCCAAAGGGTAATGTAAGCTGATTTGTTTTCATGATAAGAAATTCCTCCTGAATTTGATTTTTGTTCGTTTACGAGCCTCTGTGGACCTCCTAGAGCAATCCTCCGTCAAGGAAGCTGAAGTACTTTCTCTCCTTGCCAATAATCACATGGTCGATGACCTCAATACCCAGGATCTTCCCGGCATCTTTGACGCGCTTGGTGGTGGAGATATCTGGTTGGCTAGGCGATGGATCTCCCGATGGATGTTGGTGCGCCATGATAAGGCTATGGGCATTGATCCGAATCGCCTCTTTGAAGATCCCTCGGATCCACAGAGCAGCTACTTAATGTGCCCATGGTGATAAGGGGTGTAGCAAGTACGCTACGGCGCTTGTTCAGGAGTATGCAGCGGATTACCTCTTGATCCAAATCCTGCATCAGAGGCGCTAAAAGCGCATAGGTGTCCTTAGCATTATTGATTTTCTGAAGCAATGAGCTGAGATATGAGGGGGGCGCTTGTCTGGTATTGGCTCTCCTTGTGTAGAGCAAGTAGAGTGTTTAGCCGCTTATGAAATGTGATGGGGCCATTCACCGGACAAATGGGAGAGAACAAGAAGCTGATCTGCTGTGGAAAGATGCTCGACCTCATACTCTTTGGCTAGTTTCTGTAGCTGCAGATTATCCATGACCCTACTTGGCGTGTTAATGGCTTTAACCAGGTTGTTATTATAGTAGGGTTGATCTATGGCTTGAAGCAGAGCCAGGGCACTTGAGTGCTTTCACAACCATATCGTCAAGGTCGATGGCATTTTGCTCCCGCATGATCCGCTCGTAGAGGCTCAGAGCGCTCTGCACATCAACAGGTAAATCGGCAAAGAGAACCATCCCGTTTTTAACCTTAGTAATATTCTCCAGTAGTTCGTCCTCGGAAAAGTACCGGAACCTTTGCTGTGACAGTACATATTTGCCGATAAGTTGTCTGCGCTCTGCTACATCAAGGATCGCAAAGTCATCCTGAAGCCCAGCGGTAGCCGGGAATGTCTTCATCAGCTGCAAGCCTGCACTGTGGAAGGTGCGATCCACATAGCTTTAGCTGTTACCCCAACTCTGTTATGCACTCTTTGCCGCAGTTTTGTAGCAGCCTTTGAGGTAAAGGTGAGGGCCATAATAGCCTCTGGCGAAACCTGCATCTTGGTCACCAAGTGATGGATTCTCTCCACAATTAGAGCAGTTTTACCTCCTCCAGGGTTGGCCAAGACTACAATATCTTTAGACTTGCTTTCTACAGCTTTGCGCTGCTCTGGCGTTAGCTTAAACTTTCTGGTATTCAAACTCATCATCCTTCCTTAAGTAGAGAAGCGTCCCTAGGAGGAAACGCTTCTTTCTGCTCTTTGACCTCGAATCTTAGCACTAAGCTCTGTGATAGTCTGGCTCGCTTGCTGTTTAGT
>DIPH01000017.1 GCA_002424045.1 Firmicutes bacterium UBA5493
TTGACAATGGGGTCCATTACACTCAGTTGCGTATCGGTGGATCCATGAGGGTGTAATATACACAGGTTAAGTTGGTGTATTTATACCCGGAATTATGATGCGTGGAAAAAAGAAGTTAAACAGAAGGAGGATTTAGGACTATCATGTCAAATAACGATAATACAATAGTCAGGTCGTTAGGTTGTTTAGACAACCTATCAATGGAACTGGATGGAGGTCGATTATGGTAGTCACTAGGAACAGTCCGCTCCCTTTGTATCATCAAATAAAAGAGTATGTCCTAGACAAAATTGAGTCTCGAGAGTGGAAAACCGGGCAAGCGATCCCCTCTGAAGTGGAACTTTCAAGCCTATTCAACGTTAGCCGAGCAACTGTCCGCCAAGCACTGCTTGAATTGGTCAATGCTGGATATCTTCATCGAATGCAGGGTATAGGCACAGTGGTCACAGAACCGAAAGTTGAGCCCATTGCTGCTCTAACAAGTTATTCCGAGAATATGAGATCATGTGGAATAGTACCTGGCTATAAGACTTTGGACCTAAAGTGGGTACGAGAGACGGATGGCATACCACACCAGATAGTTGGCAAAAGTCAGAGCTCCGATTTGTTTCTAAGCATTCGTCGTATTCTTCTTGCAAATGGAGAACCTCTATCCCTACAACAGACTTTCATTCCAAAGTGGGTAGTGGAAGGAAATGAGGATCTTTTTACTAAGGAGAGGCTGGATACAGAGTCTCTTTATGGCTTATTAAAGAACAAGTGTGGAGTTTCATTGTTTCGCGCTAGTGAGTCCCTGCACGCGGCAATGGCGTCTCCTGAAGAGGCAGACTTATTGGGTCTATCGGGGCCTTGTCCTGTATTGGTTATCCAACGACATACCTATGATCGTATGGAACAACTGGTAGAATATGTGAGCATGGTTTTCCGGGCCGACAGATACAGTTACAAAATCTCATTGTTTAGTAGTGAATCTAGGTGATCCACTTTTGTTATTGGAGGTTTCGATGGTGAACATAGAAGTAGGAGTATACAGCGGCACTGGTTATCCTGATGGGTGGCTAAGGATCTGCGAGCAAGAGAAGATGCCACACAAAGTGACTGATAAGCCTGATTCCCCAGTTATCGTATTCGAGAAGGAGACTCCCGAGTGGCTTGCAGACTACTTATCAGAAGGCGGGGTTGCGGTAATTACCGAGGCAGTACCGGCATCCTTGCCTTTTGACTCGCAGTATTTTGGTGAAGGCTTAACGACTGAGCTTTTTTTTCAGGGCATTCAAGGGGTTGCATATGCCCCAGCCATGGGCAGCATCTTTAGGGGGAATGGGTACGGTTGCTTTCGATTGCACGAAAAACGAATAGCCAAAAACGGAATCTCTAACGGGGAGTTCCCGGTATTTCTCCGCAAGAATGTTGGTAGAGGGTGCTGTTTTTATACAGGCTTGCCACTGACCAAATTGTTGATGTGCATGGGCGACACTCTTCGTTGTTTCTCCCCTTATACTGTCGTTACCGAAAGGGTTTCCGCAATTGATAAATCGCTTATAGCTTGGGTTTTGGTTGAAGTATTGAAAAAGGCCTTTTGGGCTGCAGGACTGCCATATGTACGTCTTTGGTATTATCCAAATGGAGAGCCGACGATGTTTGCCTTTCGCGTCGATGTCGACGGAGTTTATGGAACTCATCTTACCGCTATAGCGCGAACTGCCGAAGAATACAAGATGCCCATTTCCTTTTTCGTTAATAGAAGTTTGTGTCAAGGCGATGAGAGTTTTATTAAGGCCATTAGTGATTTCCATGAGATTGGTAATCATGGCGATGTCCATAATCTACATGATTCACTGGAGGACAATATATCTAACATACAACAATGCTCCGAATGGATGCGAGCGGAAGGTATCTCAAGCGGTCCATGGTTTGTTGCACCCCGGGGAATGTGGAATTGGAGTCTCCATCAGGCGTTGGAGGCCTTGGGGTATGAATATTCGTCCGATTTTGGACTAGAGTTTGATGGTTTGCCGTTCTTTCCGCGAATAAACAACAGGCGTTCCTCTGTACTCCAAATCCCTATTCATCCCTACTCGGTAGAACGGGCTTTTGCATGGTCTAGGGAAGAAGACGCCCCAGAGCCTACCAGTGAGACTGTAGCTGACTACTTCAAGAAGGTAGTCCGTGATAGATTGAAAAACAATTTGCCTGCGTTTTTTTATGGTCATCCCCAGTACCTAGGAACAATGGCTCACGAAGTGTTACCTGAGTTGATGGCAGCAGTGACCAGTTTGGATATTAAAACCACGACATTGACTCGTTTTGCTCGGTGGTGGCTTAAGCGCGACGCAACTAGATATAGTGTTACTTGGGATGAAGAAAACCGCCAGCTCGTGGTAGATGGAACACTACCAGGGTCCGTTTACCTTAATGTTCTCACAGAACAACTAGATTTGACGGTTGAGGGAATTGCTGAGCGTCAAGTAATGTTCACTAAGGCCGACGCTGCAAACGAGTATCGATATCTGAGGGGAGGGATTGATCAGTAGAAAGTTGTCGGATGTAGCAAAACACAAATATATCAAGGAGGTAAACCAGTTATGAGAAAGAGTCTTATATTAGTACTTGGGATTATGCTGCTGCTGTCAAGTAACGCGATCATGGCCAAAGAATACGTTCGGTGCCCTGACCCGTTGCCCGCGCCAGATGTAATAACTACATTTGGCCCCGATGGAGAACCAGCTACTTGGTACACAGAGCTAGAATTGACACCTGAAGAGGTCGAGCAAGTTAGAGGTCTTAACTTGAAGGCAGCCTATGAGTTGGTGTCAGAGAGCGAATGGAGTCGGGCTAACCTACGCGGGTTTCAAGATGCATGCGAAATGCTAAACATTACTATGGTTGGGGTCGCTAGTTCCGAACTCGACCCTATTCGGCAAAAGGCAAACATGGAGACTTTTATGGGGTTAGACCCAGACTTTATTACTTGTCAGCCCCAAGACTTACATCTGGCAGCATCTACTTTTGATCCCTTAGTTGAGAAAGGCATTGGCTTGGTATTTTTGAGCAACATTCCTACAGGTTATGAGCCTGGTGTACACTATGTAGCTGGTCTGACTGACTCACTCTATGACATGGGCAGAGACGCAGCGGACCTTATAGCCGAAGCTATAGGTGGCGAAGGAAAAATTCTAACCATAACAGTGGCTGGAGTTAATTACGTGTGCAATACTAGGGACGCTGCCTTTAGGGAGACCATCGAATCGAAATATCCAAATATCGAGATTGTTGCAGATGGTGGTTTCCAGGCTATGAGTGAAGCCGGTCCACAGGCTTCGGGTCTGGTTACACGATATCCAGATGTCAAGGGTATTTATGTGTCGTTCTCCAATCCAGCTGTTGATGTATTGGAAGCAGTAAAGGGACTTGGCAGAACAGATATCAAGATTATTACGATGGATCTTGATAGTGTTTCAGCTCTTGATATGGCCCAGGGTGGGAACGTCTATGGTTTCGCGATTGACTTGGCGTACTCCATGGGATTCGGCCGTGCTTTGTTGGGTGCTTACCATGCAATAGAAAAACCCGCACCGAAATATGTGACTTCGCCATCGTTTGTGGTGACTAGGGATAATCTCGAAGAAGGTTGGCTACGGTCATTTGGAGTCGAGTTGCCGGCCGACTTGAAAGCGGCCCTGCAGCACAACTAGGGTTTAGCTTAGGGGGAGTGGGAAGCACTTTGCTTCCCACTCTACGATGAAGTCGCCTGTTTCGAGTACAATATGGGGGGGTTCCATGCAAACATATGCTGTAGAAACGGATAGCATTTCCATAAACTTTGGCGCAGTCCAGGCTCTTAAGGATGTTGAGTTCAAATTGAAGGCTGGAGAGATCCGAGGGCTCGTGGGAAAGAATGGTGCTGGTAAGAGCACTTTGGTTAAGGTTCTAAATGGCATCCATCACCAAAAGGCTGGCTCACTTAGGATTTTCGGTAACGAGATCACCAAAGCGACACCTCCAGAGGTAAGGAGACAGTTTCTTAGCATGATCTATCAAGAATTCAGCCTAATTCCCGAAATGACAGTTATAGAGAATGTGTTTTTGAATGTTGAGCCCATGAAAGGGCCCCTTGTTGACGACAAAACGACTTATGGGCTTGTTAAGAATTTTTTCGATAGTATGGAAGTTGATATAGAACCGCATGAAAAGGTTAAGAACCTGAATACCTCTGACATGCAGTTCGTGGAGATTTCAAAGGCGGTACTGCAGAACAAGCGGATCCTGCTTATGGATGAGCCGACAGCGGCGTTAGAGGCAGATCAGACAGACAAACTCTTTAGGTTGATTCGGAAACTGAAAGACAGGGGCATTAGTATTGTCCTGATCACCCATCACTTGCACCACATTATGCAGCTGTGCGATAGTGTTACAGTATTGAGGGATGGACAAGTAGTCTTGGATGAACAAACAGAAAACATCGACCTTCAGGATGTTATTTATCACATGCTTGGAGACAAAGGTTTTTCAGAGCGCCGACGTAAGTTCAAGGCGATAGAGAGCAAAAAACCGCTCCTTGTTATGCAAGATGTGCGTTCTAAGAACAGTCGGTATCCGATATCACTGGAACTTTACTCAGGCGAAGTCTTGGGTCTTGCAGGCTTAAAGGGAAGTGGGCGTACTGAAATTCTGAACACCTTGTTTGGTATCGATCCTGCTTTGAGTGGTTCCATTACTCTTAATGGCCGGGAAGTGATTCTGACCAACCCGAACGAGGCATATTCCAGTGGCTTATCATTAATTCCGGAGAATCGCCACACCCAGGGATTGAGCTTGATGCACTCAGTATATTTCAATACGATTCTGCCAATTTTGGATCGCCTGGGTCAAACGTTCGTAGACGATCGCCAGGGTAAAAGTCTTACCAATCATTTCGTGGAGAGGTTAAACATCCGAACGGATGACATCCTTGCGAGCGTGTCCAATCTTTCTGGGGGGAATCAGCAAAAAGTTGTTATCGCAAAATCGCTCGCAAATGAGCCGAAAGTCATGCTCATGGATGACCCAACCTATGGTGTAGACATTCATGCAAAGTCAGAAATTATGAACATTATTGATGAATTTACGTCTCAAGGAAACGGTGTAATTCTTGTTTCCTCGGACCTTAAAGAGCTTCTTCAGAATTGCGACCGTATCTTGATAGTTAAGGAGCAGAGGATTGTGCAGGAGATACGAGATGTCTTAGCAACCGATGTCACTGAAGAAGAGTTGGAGAATCTGATTCAGCAGCAGAGAGAGGAGGAGCGATAGTGAAGCTTGAGATTAGTGAACATCATCGCGAAAGGCTCGGAGAAATGGTGTCGCGACTTCCGTTCCGTAACGTTCGGAATGTGATGGTTTATATCGCTTTTGTTGTGTTATTCATTGTGTTTGCAATAACTTTGAAGGACGTCGGAAGTGGCTTTGCCAGCCTAGGAAACCTTATGAACATTCTTAGGCAGACATCTCTCATAGCCATTATGGCTGTGGGCATGACATTTGTGCTAGGTGCTGGTCAGATCGATCTTTCTGTAGGCTCTGTGGTAGGCGTCGTGTCGCTCGTTACAGCAATCGTCGTGCGCGATTACGGAATTCTTGCGGGAGTACTGGCAGGATTGGGCGTTGGGGCATTGGCTGGCACCTTGAACGGTCTGCTCATTTCTCGAGTTCGGCTCCCAGCCTTTTTGGCTACCTTGGGTACGCAAATTATTTTCGCAGGTATCTCTCGGACAATGACCAACCTTCGTTCCATCCCGATTACGAACAGCACGTATCGCTTCTTTTTTGGCGGCGGATCTATTGGACCAATACCGATCTTGTTTGTGTGGACGATCGTCATTACCATCATCGGCCACCTCGCTTTAGCAAAAGGAAAATACGGGCGCCGCGTCATCGCAACTGGAGGCCATCCAAAAGCAGCCTTTTACTCTGGCATAAATGTGAATAAGATTCGATTCCAAGTTATGTTAGTCAGTGGCTTGCTGGCTGCTGTGGCAGGAATTCTTTGGGCAGGGCGGTTTGGTGGTGGCCGCTACTCGCTTGGTGAAGGGGAGGAGCTCTCGGCAATTGCCGCCGCGGTCTTGGGCGGGACCAGCATCGCTGGAGGAAAAGCAACGGTTTTAGGGGCGGTTATAGGGGCTATAATGATCGGTATGATCAATAATGCGCTCATCCTCTATGGGCTAGATGTCTATCAACAGATGATCATCCGTGGAATAGTCATAATTCTAGCTGTTGCAAGTACTTCAAGTAAGAGTGATCACTAGGTTCGCTTTTTTCTCTAGAGAGGGTGTAGTTTTTGTTTGATATCGTCGGAGTTGGTGACTCTAGCGTTGATCTCGCGATAGCGGTGGACCGTATCGCGACGCATGATGAAAAAGTACGTGGCCGTCTTGAAGGGAAGTTCCCAGGCGGAATCATTGCTAACTTTTGCTGCGCTGCTGCGCGTTTCGGAGCTAGGACTGGGATCATTACTGCAGTAGGAGACGATGAATTTGGAGAGCTGTCTATAGGCGATCTTAAGAAGTTTGGTGTTGACCTTAGCTGCACCGTTGTTAAAAGCGGTGTTGAGACTTATTTCTGTGTGATTTATCTAGATGACAGTGGCGAAAAGGCACTTACTATAGTGGAGACAGATGCGCTCATGCCGGCAGTACAAGACATTAGTTTTGACTACCTGAAAAGAGCCCGCTTCATTCACATGAATTCATTGGATCTAGATCTCGCTAGGTTTATAGTCTCCAACTCTAGTGATTTACCTGGACAGCTATCAATAGACGTAGAACCGACAGCGGCGGGAGGAGGATTGGAAGATTGGAGCCAGATATTGGAGAAAATGGACATTGTTTTCATCAATGAACAGGCGATCAGACAGTTTCTTTCTGACGATCTGTTCTCATCCGGTAGAGAGTTGGTAAGACTAGGGCCAGAAATAGTTGCTGTAACCTGTGGTGCTCAGGGAGTACATGTCTTTACTAGAGAAGAATCTTTTCGAGTAGCTGGACATTCCGTGCCTGTCAAAGATACTACTGGCGCGGGAGATTGCTTCAATGCAATATTTCTTAGTTGCTTATCGAGGGGTTTTGATCTGCGAAGGGCAACCGAATATGCCAATGCTGCCGCTGCGATCTCAGTTGGAAGTGTAGGGGCCCGGAGCGGTCTGCCAACGGAGCAACAGGTCAGCGCCTTTCTGGCTCGAGTATGATATAGAAGGATGTGACGATTGTGAGAGTATTACCCCTTAAAGAAAACGCGCTCTCGGAGATTTTCGGGCGAAAAAAACCGCTAGTCGGTACAGTCCATTGTTTGCCGTTTCCAGGCGCTCCGCGTTACCAAAATGAGAGTGTAGACATGATTGTTGAACATGCACTAGCTGAGGCAGAGAAGTATGCACTCGGAGGAATGGACGGAATCATTGTGGAAAACGGATGGGATATTCCCTATCTGAAGTTGGGCGAAATAGGACCGGAGACGGTCTCGATGTTGACGACAATTGCCAACGCCATTCGGGATGCAGTCGACCTCCCTCTGGGAATAGTCGTTAATGCAAATGCGGATGTTGCAGCCATGGCTGTTGCCAAAGCAACAAATGCTTCCTTTATTCGAGCAAATCAATGGGCGAATGCATATATTGCCAACGCAGGGTTTGTTCAAGGCACCGCAGCAGAAGTGATGCGGTACAGGCGAAACATAGGTGCTGAGTCGGTGAAGATCTTTGCAGATGCTCATGTCAAGCATGGCGCTCATGCCATCGTTGGTGATAGAGCGGTCGAAGACTTGGCAACCGACATCGAATTTTTTGATGCAGATGTAGTTATTGCTACTGGTACACGGACAGGTGAAGCGACACCTGTGGAAGAGATTCTAAGCGTTAAACGCGGGACTGGTTTACCTGTCATTGTTGGTAGCGGACTGAACGCCGGTAACGCTGGAGAGTTGCTGAGTGTTGCAGACGGTGCAATTATTGCTAGTGGTTTAAAGGAAGATGGCAAGTGGTGGAACCCTGTATCGCTGGATAGAGTGAAAGCTCTGGTTTCGGTGGTTAACAGGATTCGTTGATGCTGTTCTTGTTGTTTTTCGGTGTCATGGATGGCTCTTAGATTAATAGGAGCCATCTTAAACTGGAGGGAGAAAGTGAATGGAATTATTGGAATGGCTAAGAGTAAAGCTGAAGATGTTTGCAGAGCACTTGCGGCAAGGGGATCTCGTGTCAACCGGATTGGGTTTTATGGAGCCAGTATCTGTTAGACAAATACACCATTGTCCCCTGCAATCCAGCAAGGGGTGGTATTGGCCCGCACATATGGTCTGGAATGTGTCCAGATTTAGAGCAATGAGGCTGCGTCTTGATCCAAGTAAAGGGTGGTTCTAAAGTGCCTTTTCAAAATGGACGCAGGGCAGGTGGTACTAACCGGACCGTTTAGACTAGCTCTAACCGCTTCTGCTTTGGCTACCCCAGGAACAATGCAACAAACATATCTTCCAGATCCAGATAGCAGGGCAGGAATCGCCAGCGTTATTGCCGTCTTTGGTACTTGATCTACGCTAGAAAAAGCGCCGTCGCTTACCTGCTGTTGCTTACATTTCTCCTGTAATTCCACAACCTTGGCGATCTCCGGATCCAAGAAATCTGCCACCGGGGGTCGTTGAAGGCTAGATGTCCATTTTCTCCAATTCCGCAGCAAACAATATCGACGGGATGCTCTATAAGCAAATTGCCGTAGCGCTGACACTCTTCGTTGATTGAAGGCGCATCGCCTAAAAAACGGACTTTCCCCGGATTAACAAGGTTTATAATGTGATCCTCAAGGTATCTGCGGAAACATTGCGGCGCAGATTCCGGCACACCAATATATTCATCCATATGCAGGGCAATAACCGCCCCAATCAATCCCCTGTTCACTGGCTAAGGTCGCCAAGAAATCGTTTGAGAGGGCGCTGCCGCGAAAACCATGGTTACTGTTTTCTGTTGCTGCAAGAGGTCTCTGAGCCTGTTCGCTACAGCCTTACCCGCCGCTATTCCCATTACCGTCTTGTGCATATAAATGGCGACATTTATATGGCCGATTTTCCTTCCTTCAAAGTGCTTTGATCGAGACTTTGGACAAAGTGACCCCTACCTAGCCCTTCAAACCCGTAAGAGAGATACTCTCAATGATCTGCCGTCGTAACACAACGAAAATTATAATCATGGGAACTACAGAGATGACAGATCCAGCCATCAGCAAACTATAATTCGTGCTAAATCTGTATTGGAACATGGTAAGCCCGATTTCCATATTAAACATTTCTTTCTTGTTTGCTAATAACAGTGGCCACATGAAGGCAATCCACGCCTGTGTAAAAGCGAAGATTCCTAGCGCACCGCCAGATGACTTGCTGAGGGGGAGCACAATGCGAGTTAGGATCCCAAATTCCGAACAACCATCGATTCTTGCTGCATCCATTAGTTCATCAGAGATAGTGGAGCCAATGTGCTGGCGTAATAAGAAAATCCCAAAACTCATGACTAGGTACGGCGCGATAATGCCCCGATAGGTGTTTATCCATCCCCACTTTACCATTGTGGTATATAAAGGAATCACATAACTCTCAAATGGTACAATTGCCGTCACAATCAACACAGTAAACAAGAAGTTCTTTCCGGGAAAGCGATATTTGCTAAAGATAAATCCGCCCACCAACGAAATCATCAAAATAGATATTGTTGATATTCCTGAGATAAGTACACTATTCATGAAATATCGGAAGAAGGGAGCTTGCCTAAACAAATCAATGAAATTCTGATAGGTAGGAGCTTTTGGCAATAATTTCGGCGGCCAAATCAAGACTTCGACCTCAGGCTTAAACGCTGTGGTAAACATCCACACAAAGGGGATCACCATGATAATAGAGCCAATAATCAAAGCTAAATGCTTCAAAACACGTTGCAGAAAGCCCAAGCTATGATCTTTCGTCATCTTACTCATTGCGTTACCTCCCTACACCTCAGACTTGATGTATTTGAACTGGACTACAGTCAAAGCGATTACAATGATTGTTAAGATTACTGCTTCAGCAGACGCATAACCTAACCGGAAGTACCTAAAAGCATTCTCATAAATGTCATAGAGCAGCACTCGAACAGCTCTTCCGGGAGCAGCCTGTGAACCGAGGGTCATGACATAGACCTGGGTAAAGACATTAAAAGCGTTAATGGTCGAAGTAACTACCACATAAAGGATCATCGGCTTAAGCAACGGCCAGGTAATGTACTGAAATTTCTTCCACCCATAAGCGCCATCGATACTCGCGGCCTCGTAGTAAACGGGGGAAATGTTTCTCAACCCGACCATCAGAAGCACAATATTATACCCCAGATTTTTCCAAACATTCATGATGATTAGCGCCCAAATTGCAACATTAGGATAGATTAGCCAGCCTACTGAGGGCATGCCAAAGATCGATAGTATGTAGTTCAAGATGCCATACATAGGATCGTAGATCCATTTCCAAGCCACAGACATTGGTACTAACGGCGTAATAAAAGGTAAAAAGTAAATTGCTTGGTAAAAAGGGCTAAATCGCATTTTCTTGGCTAAGACCATTGCAATAGGCAAGGAAATCACAAAACAAAGGGCAACACTAGCTCCCGCGTACAGGAACGTGTTTTTCATTGAAAGTAGAAACTGTGGATCCTGAAACAACATCGCGTAATTGTCCAACCCTATGAAAGAATGATTGCGGCCAATTAAATTCCAATCGAAAAGACTCATCCAAAAGGTTCTAATGATCGGCCAGATTCTCAGTACAAAGAACAAGGCGAAAATCGGCAGGAGCATCACATAACAAAAAAGGATTCTCGAGCGTTCATAGGGTGAGTATTTACGAAGCCTCAAGCCTTGCATGGTATCACCTTTCTTTTCTCCAAAGTAAATGGTGTTTAAGGATGTGTCTTCCCGGCGAAAACCGGGAAGACACCGGGGTGGACTTAATCTACCCTGTTTTACTTGCCGTAAGCATTATTACGTTTTAGGATCGAGTCCACCAAATCAGCAATGTCATCAATTGCCTTAGCAATTCCTTCTGGATTATCAACCAGGTCTTTGTTCAAGAAGGCCGCCATTAGCTCATCTGCCACCTTGGTTTGGACTTCATCGAATGCCGGGATAACCGGATCCGTATAAAACCCTAAGTCTGCAGGGGGATTGACAAAGACTTCATATTGGGGGGTTTCTTCTACGAGATACTCGTAATCAAATTCCCGTTCTGGAATCCAACCAGAAAGTTCAATCAATTGCGGAGCAGCTTCGGCGCTGGTTAGGAACATCATAAACTCCCTGACTTCCTTCGATTTAGCTCCATCCATCGACATGTAAATGGACCATGGCTGAGCAAGAGTTTCGTAACGTTCGCCTGCAGGCATCGGTGCTACACCGTAATTCAATTCGGGATTCTTCGCTATGACTTCGCCAATCACCCAGCTTTCCCGCATGAACATAGCGGTTACATTGGTGACGAAGGCATCCGAATCATGCCTGACTTCTGGAGCGTCAACTTTGTACTTGTAGAGAGCATCAATGTAGAAACGGAGTGCTTCCTCGCCAGCGGCATTGTTGAATCCATTCTTCCATTTGCCGTTTGCTGTTGGTACAATTAGATCTGCTCCCGCATTATTCAAGATAAAGCGGAACTTTTCGGTAAGACCACTACCGCCACCGGAGATTCTCAAACTCAAACCGCTACGGACCACATTGCCTGCCTCATCGTACTTCGTGAGTTTTCTTGCCATTTCCATCAAGTCGGTGAGCGTTGTCGGTGGTTTGTCTGGATCGAGGCCAGCTTCTACAAACATATCCTTGTTATAAAATAAGGCTGCCCGACTTCCGTTCATCATTGGAAGGCCATATGTTTTGCCATCGATGGTGACATAGTCGATGGAGAATTGACTCCAAGCGCCGCTCTTTAGATAGGAATCAATATCCTCGGGGTTAGCGGGTAGTAAGCCGGCGTCAATCAATTTGATCGCAATGTAGGGACCTACGTCAAAGATTTCCGGGCCGGTTCCTGTGGGGATCGAGGTTACCAACTTCTGTTCAAACTCGCGGAGACTCGTACTCAACACTTCAACTTGTACCCCAGGGTGGGTTTTGGCGAATTCATCTCCCGCCCATTTATAATACGGTTCTAGTTCTGGGAAACCCGTCCACACGTTAATTGTTTTGGCGAACGTTGGAAAAACCATTACAGCCAATACCACTAAGACCAATGCGCTAATTGACAGAAATCTTTTCATTAATAACCCTCCTTAATTATCGCTACCTACCGTTAAGAATATTCCTTGTTCCGTCCACGCATCACCTCGCCGGCTGGTTCTACAATTGCTATCGTTTAACGCGCTGCCCTCCGAAAATATCCAAGGCGCGATAGTTTGCACTATGTTTCCCTTCATGGGGTACTCCTGGAGGAATCACGCACTCATCACCTGGTCCCAATGTAACGGGCTTTCCATCAACAATGCCTTCGTAAACCCCATCGAGCACATAACAGTACTCCCAGTAATCATGTGAGTGGAGCCCCACCGAACCGCCGGAGCTGTTTTCCCAAAGTACCACCTGTGAACCGTCGGCACCGTCAAAAACGAAGCCCTCCATCCCTTCTGGAGCATCAGGAACTCTGTTTTTTTCATTGCGAATAAATTCCGGGAACTTTTTCATCGCTTTTCTCCTCACTTACTAGATGTTTTCTGCGAAACGCTTTGGT
Source organism: Firmicutes bacterium UBA5493 (assembly GCA_002424045.1). Classification (GTDB taxonomy): domain Bacteria; phylum Bacillota; class Limnochordia; order Darwinibacteriales; family Darwinibacteriaceae; genus UBA5420. Next base: position 12,763 of record DIPH01000017.1, read on the forward strand.
CTTCAGAAGCTCCGCAAGACTTTCGAACTATCAATTTCGGTTCAAACACAATGTGTTTAGTCTTTGGCTCACCTCCAGACGAAATTCTCTTTAATAAAACCTCACAAGCAGCTTTCCCCATTGTGTAGGCTGGTTGAGCAATCGTAGTCAATGGGACTTCAAGGTGCGCGGCATAGGGGATGTCATCATAACCGACTAAAGCCACATCTTGTGGGATCTTATGACCGGTTTTCCTAATCCCGGCACTAGCCCCAATCGCTAGGCTGTCGCAATAAGCAAATATAGCCGTTGGTCGTGGATTTTTACGCATTAGTTCCTCTGTGAGCAGTTCGCCCGTCTCTGGCTTCAGGTTTTCACCGTGGATCGCGTATTCTTTTGATAACTTTATACCCGCCTCATCCATTGCTTGTAGATAACCGGTCAAACGGTCCTGTACGCTTGTTATTCTTTCTGGACCTAGAATAATCCCGATTCTTTTATGGCCTAGTGCAAGCAAATGCTTAGTTGCCATATAAGAGCCCTTTTGATGATCGTTGATCACATAATCTGCATCAAACTGCCTTAGATACCGATTAAGCAACACAAAAGGAAGCTGTCTGCTCTTCATTTCCTCAATATGTTCCATCCCAAAGGAGACCGATGTTAAAATCACCCCAGCTACTCGAATGCCATAAAGTGTAGTAATGGCGTTAAGTTCGTTCTTGGGGATCTCATCTGTATTTATAATAATTACCGAATACCCGTGTTTTCGAGCAGCGTCCTCCACTCCTCGCGCTTGCATTGCGAAAAAGGGGTCACAAATATCTGGAATTACCAAACCTATGGATTTACTCTTTTTGGAAGCCAAAGTCGCCGCAATCGTATTGGGGACATAATTCAACTCTTGTGCAATCTTCTTAATACTTCGCTTAGTCTCTTCATTAATTTCCGGGCGATCGTTAAGCGCCCGTGAGACTGTGTTGACGGATACTCCCGCGATTTTTGCAATATCTTTCATCGTTATAGCCATTAGACATCACCCCGTTAACGTTCACGTTACCGTTTAGCTTGTTATTTCGTCACGTTTTATTAATCTCCTCTTATAAAATTAGCTTTTATGAAAAAAGAAATAAGAAAGCGTAATGTCAGGTGGCAGATGCACTGCTTACACGTCTATGGGGCATAACAACCGGTACCCTGATAGGTCAAACAAGGAGACTTAGCCTTGCAGTGCTAATGCTAATTTGATGCAGTAGGCCCTCGCTGTTTGAGTTTAGCTTCGTCAAGCTTGAGAGTTTCTCCGCTTGATCAGCGTTTAGGATCCTTGGGTGGGACAGCCACAGATTGAAAAACGCCAGTGAGAGGCGCAAAAGAAGACTATCAAGGCAATGTCAAACAGGAAGTCGCACATTTATTGGGCAATTAACGTTCGATATTTCATAATATGTTGTGCGAATTCATTGACGAATATGCCCTTTTTTGTTATGGTTGTAGACAAAGGGGGCCGTACTATGACAAAAGTTAATTACAGAGAAGGCGTTGTCGTAAGTGCCACGGAACTCAAGCAACAATTTGGCAAATACATGGCTCATGTTGAGCAGCAAAACGATGTGGTGATTACCAAGAATGGCCATAAAGTTGCCCGTTTGACTCCTTACGTGACTGACATTGAACAGTATTTTACTGTGCGAGAAAATGCCCTAGATTATCAGTATGGTGGAAAGAAAGTCTCTTATGAAGAGTTTATGGAGATTTATGAAAAAAGCACGTTACGCATGGAGTTTATCAATGGCGAGATCCATCTGCTAGCGTCTCCAAGTCTTTTCCACCAAGAAATCCTGGGACGGTTACATCTTATTTTTACAGAGTATTTCAAACAGACAACATGCCGTGTGTATTTTGCTCCATTTGATGTTCATTTTCACAAAAAGGACTTTAAAGAACCTGATGTGATGCAACCAGATGTGCTGGTCATCTGTGATTTAGAGAACAATGTGAACGAAAAAGGGAAGTATATGGGGACACCCGACTTGGTGATTGAAGTTTTGTCAGACAGTACACGGAGTAAAGATATGGTTGATAAATTGAACACCTATATGCTCTCGGGTGTACAGGAGTATTGGATTGTTGATCCTAAACAAACCACTGTGATTGTTTATCATTTCGTGAATCGACAAATCGATAGCTATAAAACATTTGAAGAAGGGGAGATCATTCTATCAAAAGCTTATCAGGGTCTTGTGGTAGAAGTAGATCCACTATTTGCGCGTTTCTACTAAGTATAAGGGTTAGTGAAGCGCTACGCGAGGAGATATCAGATGGAAGTCTTAACATTGGTAGATAGATTGGGCCTCATATTTGGTTTAATTGCAATAGGCTTTCTATTAGTGAAAGTAAAGGTCGTGTCAGGGAAAGATACCAAGGTGTTGGCGGATATCGTCATCCTGGTGGCCACACCTGCCCTCATGTTTACAAGCATTATTGGTTCCTGTGATGTTGGCCCCATTGCCGATTATTCGGTCATGTTCGTCACTGGAGTATTCATGCCGCTGTTACTAGTAGTCATCGCCTATTTTGCAGCAAGAATCATGAAACTGGGCAGACCTAAGCTCGGTGTTTTTTTATGTGCCAATGCCTTCCCTAACACGGTGTTTATTGGACTTCCTGTCACGGTAGCGCTCTACGGTAGCGAGACTGTAGCCTCCGTCGCGGTACTAGATTTTGCGGTAACCCTCGTTTTTTGGACCATCGGTCTGGCCTTACTAACTGACAACTTCAAATGGCGGGGATTAGGCAGTCTACTGAATGCTGTGCTGAATGCGCCTTTTGTGGTGTTAATTATTTCCCTTCTCTTAGCATTGGCAGAAGTGAAACCACCATCCCTTTTGCTGGATATGGGTGAGATGATTGGCCAGATTGCTATTCCCTTGTCTCTGCTTTTGATAGGGATGACGATGGCTACGTTCACGAGAACGTCAATGGAATTTGACAAATCGATTGGAGCAACACTATTCCTACGCCATATAGTATCTCCGCTGATTATGCTCCTTGTGGTATACTCCTTGCCGATACCAATATTATCTAAACAGGTATTGGTTCTCCAAGCTGGTTTGCCGACCATGATGGGTGTGTCTATTGTGGCACAGGCATATGGAAAGGAGCACGGTTATGCGACTTCCCTTGTCGTTGCATCGACCATTGCGAGCCTGATGACGATTCCCCTGGTTGCATACACTTTAGGCATTCTCCTGTAGGTCTGGTCTGGAGGCGGGTCGCAAGGGACCGCAATTTCCAGTAAAGCTCCAATGTGAAGAGTTTTCTGCCAGAATGCAAATGTACAAGTTTGATACACATGTTCATGCCGGCGAAGTAAGTTTCTGTGGCCTTGTTCCTGGATTTGAGGGCTGTATAAAGAAACAGGATATTGCGGGATTATCACAACAGATCTTGTGGATGATGGCTACTCCAACCGAACCATAGCCTCGCGCAGGTGTAGATCAGTTCTTCCCGCAACAGCGTTTGAATTTCAGACCACTCCCACAGGGGCAAGGGTCGTTACGCCCGACTTTTTTCCTTGAAGCCAAGTCATGAGATCGTACGTTGGCTGATCCCAATAGAGCATTTTCTCCGCCGCAATGCTGGGCAGACGTGCCGTCATTACTCCTATCAGTTCATCTTTGTTCAGTCTGCTGACCTTTCGTATGCCTTGCGCACGGCAGATATCAAGAAGCTCTGCTTTCGTGTGTTCGCGTAGGACATACCATAAGGGCAGGGTGTAGGTTTGAAAATCCTCTGTCACCATCCTCACCATCCTCTCAAGTCGGTTCAAATAGACATGCTATCCTAAGAATAAGCTCTTGCTTTGCATTCGTCAGTTATATCGGGGCTGGAATTGGCTCTCTGCTAGTGTCTAGTGTAAAGTTACTGTAGGACAGGAATATGCCTTTGGGAAATAGAAAAAAACCACCGTCCGACGTGGACAGAGTACGTTCTACCATGAAAAAAAGACTTTCGCGATCCCCCTAGGAAATCGCGAAGGTCTTTCGATAGTCTGAACCGGCTTTGCAAAAAAGCTGGTTTTAGTAAAGCTCATCCTGTTTCGACAAACGTTTTCTTCAACATCTGAATGTCTAAATCATGCCGGAACACGGTTTCGCGGTTTCTAGCGATCTCTTCTTCCAGTCGCAGGATGGCTTTTCCGTTATCGGCGACGGCTTCCTTTAGTTCTTCCTTCATATCTGCCATTTCGGCTCTTAGCTCTGTCTTCATGTCTGCCATTTCGGCTCTTAGCTCTGTTTTCATATCTGCCATTTCGGCTCTCAGTTCTGTTTTCATATCTGCCATTTCAGTTCTTAGCTCTGTCTTCATGTCCTGCATCATCAAGTTCTGCTCAGTAAAAAGATCAGTGACGTGCGTGTAGAGGCTCTCAATAAGTCGATAAACCTGTTCGCCGTTCTCTGTGTTTGTCACATGCAAACCTCCCTATCTTCCCTGGGCTGGCTCACATACTTCCACAGGAAAGCATGGGAATCCTGTGGAACACGCTGTAAAATCGCTCCATTTTGGTCCAAGCGGACATTTCCTTGTATCCCAGGTGAATTCTTAAAGAATACCTTAGAACGCTATTGTGAGTCCCGCCAGCTTTCGTTCTGCAAATTCCCTTTGACTATGAGTTTACCCTACTTCCATCATGTACTGGATGATCAATTGGTTTGGACACTATGGAAGCCATGGACAGAAATCGTATGGTGACATTCCGTTATGGACGAGATCAACGTGTCGTCAAGCATGTCAACCCTGATTACTATCAGATGCAGTCGGAACCGGAGTTGCTTAGAACACTTGCTGAATCCGAAGACGATGTGAAAAACGGGCGGATAGCACCGATTAAAGGCTCCTTTGACGATCTTTGCGCGTCCTTACTCGAAAGAAAAGATGGATGAGGTATAATACTAGAATAATAACACGTATTTAAGAAGGTAAAATTAGATTGATGTATAATATAAATATAAGAAGTGACAATATGGAAGCGCTTCCATATGCTTGGATTACCTCAGTATAATGTTTCTATAGGAGGTGATGACGGGGCTTTCTCCTTTTGACGGTATATGAGTTGGTTGGACGATTACCATAATATCCTAGGAGGTTTTAACTTGAAAAAGCAAGCTGCTAAGTTGTTAATTGTTTTACTTGTAGTTTCTGCTTTGTCGATTCCGGCCCTTGCTCAGAAAAAAGTACTAGACTTTCTTTGGTTTTCGGATGGAGTGGAAGGGGACGTACTCAAGGAAATTATCGCAGATTACCAGAAAATAAGGCCAGACATTGAGATCAACGTCATAGAGACTCCCTTCCAGGATTTGAGAATAAGACTACAAACGATGATTGCCGGAGGCACTCCACCCGATTTATCCCGCTTGGTAAACGTGGGCGATTTTGCCCCGGCTTTACTTGATCTCACTCCTTACTTAGGGTTGGAGTATATTGATGACTTTGTTCCGTCAACGCATAGAAATGTAATCATCGACGGTAAGCTCATGGCTGTGCCAGTTGACGTGACCGCTAATGGGGTGATCTACAATAAGGATCACTTCGCCCAGGCGGGGATTGAAGTCCCAACTAATCCAGAAGATGTTTGGTCGTGGGATGAATTCGTTGAGAACCTAGAAATCGTGGTAGAAAAGTCCTCGGCTCGTTACGGACTTGCATACGACTACACGTTTCACAGATGGCTCACAATCCTGTATCAAGCTGGTGGTAAGTTATTTACCGATGATTGGACGGCAATGGCCATTAACACGCCGGAAGGGGAAAGAGCCATTGAGTTTTTTGTAGAGTTACATGATAAGGAGATTATTCCCCGGTCAATCTGGCTAGGGGGAGAAAACCCTAATACGCTATTTCGTGCTGGTTTGACGGCTGCTCACTGGTCTGGTAACTGGATGTTAACGAACTATCGGGATAACGCAACCCACTTCAACTGGGGTGTTATGTACATGCCCTACGGGAAAGTGCGTTCATCTGTTCTTGGAGGGAAGTATGTGGCATCTTTCAAGGACTCGAACCATCCTGAAGAGGCAGTGGAGTTCATCAAATATTTCACATCTACTGAAGTAAATGCTAAGTTCAACGAAGAATCCCTCTTTATTAGTCCACGACTAGACAATGCACAATTACACTATGACTTTGGTGCAGACATGTTCGAAGTGTTCAGTAGAGAGCTTGCGGTTTCACCTCCGCATGCCGGATCCGATTGGGCTCACCCATTTGCAGGTAGAATCGGTGATGATTTAAGGGATATCATTGTGGAGGCGTTGCAGCATAAACTTACTCCAAAAGAAGCGGTGGAGAAAATGGAACAAGTAGGAAACCGAATTCTGGACGACTACATGAAGTAAGAACGGGCAAGAAGAAGACTAAAGAGGGGAAAGCCCCTCTTTAGTCCCACAAGAGGTGATAGTGTGTCTGATCGAAAACGTCTGTTGACTCCCTATTTGTTTGTTTTGCCGAACGTGCTTATCTTTTTGATCTTTGTTGTTTTTCCTGCCATCTACGGACTAGTGTTATCCTTTACCAAATGGGATGTGATTAGCGATCCTGTTTTTGTAGGGCTGAAGAACTACATTTCCATTTTTTCCAGTGAGAGTTTTTGGGATACCACTAGAAAGACGTTTATTTATGTCTTCGCCGTTGTTCCCTGGACGTTTGTCACTAGTCTGGCTTTAGCATTATTGCTGGATATGAAGATCCGGCTTCGATCAGTTATGCGGGCCCTTTTTTACATCCCCTCAATGCTATCTGCTGTGGTAATTGGTGTTTCGTGGCGCTGGATACTTGGGGACAACTTTGGAGTGATCAATTACCTGCTGGAAAGGGCTGGGTTCAAATCAGTTGGCTGGTTAACTACCCCATCGTGGACGATGTTTGTCGTTATTCTGGTCAGTGTTTGGGCTAGGGCGGGATATTACATGGTCATTTTTTTAGCCGGACTCCAAAGCATCTCTAGCGTGTACTATGAAGCGGCCCGAATTGATGGGGCATCCGTGTGGCAACAGTTCTGGCAGATCACTTTACCCTTACTCAAGCCTACGAGCTTGGTTGTAGTGGTATTAACCGGCATTGAAGCCTTTAAGGTGTTTGATCTGATTGTAGTAATGACTACAGGCGGTCCCGGGAAAGCTACTACATTTCTAGTCCAGGACATTTATCGGTGGGCGTTTGAACGAGGAGATCTTGGTTATGCTTCTGCCATGTCAGTTGTCTTGTTACTAATTCTAGGTTTATTAACGGCAGTTCAATTTGGTATAGCGGAACGGGGGGGCAACGCTTATGAATAAATGGTCTAAGAGACTGGCGGAGTTGAGCGGGCTTTTGCTAGCTCTCGTTTTTGTAATTCCCGTCCTTTGGGTTGTTCTTTCGTCATTCAAAAGCGGGTACGAGATCTTTGCATGGCCGCCAACTTTTTTACCGGAAAATCCAAACCTTGGAAACTATGTTCAAGCCCTGAAGAAAAGCAATTTTGGACTTTATTTTGCGAACAGCTTCTATGTATCAACTCTTTCCACCATGCTGACACTGGTTATCAACTCTATGGCGGGATATGCTCTAGCGAAGTTCTCTTTTAGAGGCAATCGGTTAATTTTCTTCAGCTTTATTGCAACGTTGATGATTCCTCTTCAGGTAATCCTAGTACCGATTTTCTTGGTTGTCAAATCTCTGGGCTTATACAATTCGCTTTGGGGAGTTATTATTCCGCCCGCGGCCACCCCGACAGGCGTGTTTTTAGTCCGGCAATATATGATCACCATCCCGGATGAAATTATGGAATCGGCTAGAATGGACGGTGCCTCGGAATGGAAAATTTTCTGGATTGTGATGATGCCTCTGGCAAAACCGGTTCTGACGGCCCTTACTATCTTCTCGTTTATGTGGCGCTGGAATGATTTTTTGTGGCCATTTATTGTTATTGGTACGCAACGAAAATATACGATTCAGGTAGCTATAGCTAATTTTGTCGGACAGTTCTCCGTGGATTGGAACAGTCTATTGGCCATAAGTGTGTTAGCGATGGTACCGATGCTAATTGTGTTTCTCATCTTCCAGCGGCACTTTATGAAAGGAATTGCTTTGTCCGGCTTGAAGATGTAGGAAAACTTAGAGTTTTCGTAGGTAGAAAGGCAGAATTTCGGAACGCCTGAATTTTTGGTGCCGCGTAATCCGGGTAGGGGATTCCAGGGATTGATATGTTTCAGTATCCGGGGTATAATGCGAATGAGAAAATATGGAAGCGATTTCGCGTAGGAGAGTATCAATGGTGCGAGCTACAATTACGGATGTTGCAAAAAGGGCGGGGGTTGGAGTTGCCACTGTTTCTCGAGTACTCAATGACAGTGGCTATGCTAGCGAGAAAACGCGTAAGAAGGTCATGGAGGCAGTGGAGTATTGCGATTATGAGCCCAATCTTATTGCGAAGAGTCTCGCGCAGAAGTCCACTAGCCTTATTGGCGTTGTAATCTCAGACATATTAAATCCTTTTTACGCGAAATTAATCCACGCTATTCAGGCTACGTGCGATGAACACAAGTATTCCATCATACTCTGCAACACAGATGAGAGCAAAGAAAAAGAAAGGGAGTATTTAGGTCTATTATCCAGTAATCGCGTGAACGCGATTATTCTGGCAGGTGGACGGGGTATTGGAGAGAGTTATAACAATCATTTGCTTGAGGCTGCTCGAAAGACCCCTATCATTCTGGTCAACGAAAGTGTCAATGCTGAAGGGATTTTCTGCGTTTGCTGTGATAAAGAAAAAGGCGCGTTCCAAATGACCGAGTACCTCATTGGATTAGGGCATCGAAACATCGTTCATGTTGCGGGTTATCCCAACTTTAAACCAACCCAAGAGAGATTGGCTGGATTTTTAAGCGCGATGCACAAGCACGGTCTGCCCGTAGGCACAGATAATGTGATTTACTCGGATTACCACATTTCGGGCGGGTACGCCACCGCATGCGATATTTTGAGCCGGGACGTTCTACCCACTGCGATATTTGCTTCCAATGATCTTATGGCAATTGGAGTCATGAACGCTTTACAGGAGAACGGCATTGTGATCCCCGATAAGATGACGGTTGTAGGCTCCGATAATATATTATTTAGCGAATTTACAACCCCAAGCCTCACAACTATCGATCACGATGTCGCTTTGCTTGGTGAGCATTCCGTTAGAATGGCCATCGCATTAATTAATGGCGAGATTCCCCACAGGCACGAAATGATTGACACGAAGATCATCATCCGAAAATCTAGTGGGAAAGCCAAGGTAACTGCGTGATTCTTAGCCATTACGGTTTTTTCCTTTTATGACATGCAAGTGCTTTCGTGTTTATTAAGTTCACTATTTCCTTTTTTGCTCTTATGGAAGCGTCTCCACAATCATTGGATAGAGGTGGGTGTGCAATGGAAAGGGTACAAAATGCATTTACGTGCGAGTTGGAAAATGGGATGTACATGATTGAGACCGATGCGGGCAAGATCTTGGTTTGCTTTTTGACCGATGATATTGTTCGTGTTCGGGTGTCTTTTGATGGTACCTTCGACGAAGAGTCTTACATATTGACTATGACAGCCTGGGAAGATCGTTTTGATCATTTTCTTCGTGACGAGCGTGTCTGTGTCTCGCCCCTCTTTGTCGATTTTTCGGACAGGGGCGATGCTTTCGTTTTTAAGAGCAAGACGTTAAGGCTTGAGTTCCTCAAGAATAACGCGTCAATTGCTCTCTACAACCAAAATGGCGAGAAAATCTATGGGGATGTTCGGGGAAAATCCTTTCTTAGGGACTATAAGGGTAGAGTGAGGCACTATAGCGAGATATTTGATGGTGACCGTTTTTATGGGTTTGGCGAGGGTACCGGCGCCCTTAACAAAATGGGACGCTATATCCGAATGAGTCCTAAGGATTCCATTGGCTATAACGCTGAGAACATGTCTTGTCTTTACAAGCACATCCCCTTCTATATCCGCATTAACGACCATAACAAGCACGCACTAGGCCTTTTTTACCACAACACCTATGAATGTGTGTTCAGCATGGGAGATGAAAGAAGCGGATATTGGCCTTATTATAGCTACTATGAGGCGGAGGGCGGGGATCTCGACCTTTTCTTTATCAACGGCCCAGATATAAGTAGTGTAGTAAGCCGATACACCGACTTAACCGGGAAGACATGCTTTCCTCCTAAATACTCCCTTGGTTATCACGGCTCCACAATGTACTATGTCGAGCTTCCAGAAAATAGCGACCAAGAAATCTTAAGCTTTGTGGATAAGAACAAGGATCATCAAATTCCCATTGACTGCTTTATGTTGTCAAGCGGGTACACGGTAGGCGACAACAACAAACGCTATGTCTTTACGTGGAATCATTCTCGATTCTCCAAACCTAAACAGTTTATTGACGAAATGGAAAAGCGGGGGGTTCCCGTATGCGCAAATATTAAACCGGGGATATTGACGACCCATCCATACTACAACGAAATGAAAGAAAAGGGGTTGTTTGTAAGGAAGACAGAGAGATCTAAGGACCCTTACGTAGACGCATGGTGGGGTGGGTCCGGCTCATTTGTGGATTTCACGAATCCCGAGGCTCGAAAGTATTGGTCGGATATCATGAAAAGACAGCTTCTTGAAATGGGTGTTCATGCCGTATGGAATGATAACAATGAATACGACAGCGTGGAAGATCGCGAAGCTGTCTGTGATTTTGATGGCACGCCTTCCCCCATGGCCCGTTTAGGTTCGCTACAAAGCAATTTGATGGCGAAGGTTGGTAATGAAGCAATCCGGGATGTTTACCCCGATACACGACCCTATTCGGTGACCCGAAGCGGATTCTCGGGTTTTCAACGTTATGCCGCTTCCTGGGCGGGTGACAACCAGACATCTTGGAAAACACTCAAATATAACGTATCTACCATATTAGGTATGGGGCTGTGCGGAGTAGCAAACTACGGAGCGGATGTGGGTGGGTTTCATGGTCCTTGCCCCGATCGGGAGCTTTTTGTCCGTTGGGTGCAAAACGGTATCTTCATGCCGCGGTTTTCTATCCATTCTAGCAACAGCGATAATACGGTAACCCAGCCCTGGATGTTTTCAGATGCGATCTCCTTGATTACAGATGTAATACGCTTGCGCTATTCTTTACTTCCTTATTTTTACTCACTGATGTATCAGGCGTCTGACCAAGGTACGCCTATTCTGCGTCCGTTATTTTACGATTTCCAGAATGATCTGAACGCGTACGACAATGACACTCAGTTTATGTTCGGACCGAGCATCTTGGTGGCAAATATACTGGAGCCCGGAGTTTCTGTCCTAGATGTATATTTGCCGAATGGTTGCGAGTGGCACGACTTTTATACCAGAAAACGTTATTTGGGTGGACAAGAAATAACCATCGACGTTACTCTTGATTCTATCCCAATGTTTGTGCGAAGTGACGCAGTTGTTCCGATGACACGAGGAATAAGCAATATTCAAAAGGATCCCATGACTCATTTAGAACTTCTCATTGGTGCAGGCGGTGACAGTTCTTTCACCATTTATGATGATGATGGGCACTCCTTGGACTACCAGAAAGGCGTCTATTTAAAGAATACAGTGACTGTAACTACGGGAAACCGCGTGTCCGTGCGCTTTTGCAAAGAGGGTAGTTATGAAAGCTTGGTTCGCACGGTTACACTGGATATTGTGCACCCCGAAAAAGGGCCCCTTTGGGTCATGGTAGATGGCAAGAAGATTCCACAGTACCTTCATCGCGATGAATGGGAGTCGGCGAAAGAAGGCTGGTATTACAGCATTTCTAAGCGTTCCGCGTTGATAAAGTACCAAGAAATCCACCGGAGCTACGAGGTGGTTTGCAGTTTTGAGCCATTTGATTTGTTGGGGATGATTGAGGAATCATAGCAATGAGGATTATGTTCACCAGAGCCTCAATACGTTCAGATTTTTTATTGGAGAAGCTCTGGCAGAGTGTTGGTTTGAACATCTTCTGGGAAATGTTGTTGAAGAGAGGCCACTAGGTTAATCGTAAGCGTTAAAGCGAGTGCAC
>DIPH01000023.1 GCA_002424045.1 Firmicutes bacterium UBA5493
CTTGCTGGGTCCATTATAAAATGGCAGAGCTGGAGAATAGAATAGGGATTTGTTCGACCTACTTTGTTCTGTTGTCAACCAACTTCTACAATGTGTTAGCTAGTGACTCTTATGATAAGGTCAAAGAAATTATGGCATTTGGTCATGAGGTGGGCTTACACTTTGATGAGCAGAAATATGAAGTCAAAACACCAGAAGACGTCCAGAAGCGTATAATGGAAGAAGTATACATACTAAGCAACATACTGAAATATGACGTCAGAGTGATATCAATGCATAGACCATCAAAAAAGGTTTTGGAGAGTGATTTGCAGCTGAATGGCGTGATTAACTCATATTCATCAGATTTTTTCGTTCGGATGAAGTATCTGTCAGACTCTAGAATGCATTGGCGCGAAAACGTTGTCGATATTATTCGGAGCAATAAGTTTGACAGACTTCACATTTTGACGCATCCGTTTTGGTATTCCTCAATTGAGGAAAGTATGGAGGGCAAGCTACGGGCTTTTCTCAATGAAGCTATCATTGAGCGATATGACAATATGAATGCCAATTTTAGGAACTTGAGAGAAATTATAAGTCGAGAGGGCTTGGGAAGTCACCATACACACTCCTCACATGTTGACCAGTAGCGATCAAGTCGGATTTCAAAGGCTTAATAAAGATGATTTGAGTTTGCACGAATAGAAAAGAGGGACAAGAATGGGTAAGTTTTGCTTCTCGACCCAAGATCTGAAAGATATCATGGATATTTCCAAAAATCGCCAGCACTACGTTATCACTGGGGTATCAAGCCCAGGCAAAAGCGCAAGAAACAGCCTAGTTTTTTTCAACAGATGGGACAACGAGGGCAACCAGGCTGAAAGGTACACAGAGTGCCTAGTGATAGTCCCAAGTCAGTCGAACCCTACTTCTGGCTTAGCTCAGAACAATTTTGTCGTTTTTGCTGAGGCTCCAAGAAAAGAGTACGCTATTATTCTAGACTTTATTCTCAAGAAGAGCCGAGGTAAGCGGCAGTATACTCAGCTCGACAACTATATTGTTGTTGGTGAGAACGTAAAGATTGGGGACAATTGCGACATAGAACCATTTGTTTTCATTGATCACGACGTCACCCTTGGAGATCACTGCATCATAAAGTCTGGGGTCAGGGTTTCGAGTTTTGTCGAAATCGGGCGGAGCACTACGATTAGAGAGAATACCGTTGTTGGAGGGCAGGGATTCGGTGTAGAACGTGACGGCGATGGGAGGACGCATAAGATTCCTCACCTTGGTGGGGTCGTAATAGGTGACTTTGTTGAAATAGGTGCCTTAAACACAATAGTATCGGGTACTATCGATCCGACCATTATAGAAGATCATGTGAAAACTGATGATCATGTGCATGTAGGTCATAACTGTAGGATAGAAAAGAGTGTCTTAATAACTGCATGCGCCGAGATTAGCGGAAGTGTTACCGTGGGCGCGGGTAGTACAATAGGACCAAATGCCAGCATAATGAATAAAGCGACTATCGGCAGGAATACGACAATTGGTCTGGGTGCTGTTGTTACGAAGTCATTTCCCGATGGGGTGACGTTAGCTGGTAGTCCAGCAGATACAATTGAAAACGTAGTAGCCGGTAGGAAAGCTCTAAAGCAGCTTATCAGTGAGAATCAAGACAGTAATTGAGACGCTGTTGGCTCTCGTATCTGCTTCTGGCAGAGAAAAAGCCTTGCCTGATAAGTGGCGACGGTCTTTTACCTACGCGGTAAGTGTCACGATGTCGAACTGTTGCGTCGGTTTTGCAAGTATGTTGTGGTTAAGTTTATTTGCTCCAAGTCATTGCTTTGATGCGCAATTCCCTTAAGGAATAGTAAGCATGGACCGGAAATCCCCGGAAAGGAACACCAGCTAATTGCCTTGACGTTCTTACAGACGGTCGAACTGTATTCCGTAGCCTGTGGCGCCGGGCGATCAAGTAAGCAAGAAACTGAATGATTGGAAAGTGGTGGAGGAATGACAGGAAGAAGCATTAACGAAATCGAAATAGGTGACAGTGCGATGTTTCAGAAGACGATTTCTGAAACGGATGTATACCTTTTTGCAGGCATATCCGGAGATTTTAATCCCGCACATCTAAACGAGCAAGAAGCGAAAAAGACGATTTTTCAAGATCGTATTGCCCACGGAATATTGACAGCAGGACTGATATCAGCTGTATTAGGCACAAGGTTACCCGGTCCCGGCACCATATATCTGGATCAACATCTTTCTTTTCGAAAACCTGTATATTTTGGCGATACAATCACCGCTAAGGTCACAGTGTTAGAGAAAAACGTTGACAAGAACATTCTTGTCTGCGAGACAACTTGCCATAATCAGAAAGATGAGATAGTGCTCACGGGAAAAGCAACTGTCATGCCTCCCAAATAATTGAGAGGCTTGGAATTTTCTTGGTTGGGTCGCCCCTCTGAGTCGGCCCTAAAGGGGGCTACCCTTCCTGTAATGCTTTGTTTTTGTAAGCTCGAAAACGGTGTACCGTGACGCCAAGTTATGTATAGCGAGATCAAGTATGGTCGAATGCCTAAGTTAGGGATGGGAGTACCGTACCAATGGAAGGCGTGGGGCAGTTTCTAGATATTGAGTCGGATCAGGGCATGAATCTATCGATGTCTCTCGTGGTTGCAGTGGGAAGTTCTTCAAGCAGTATGTGAGGTAGTCTAAGGGATTTAAATCGCTTTCTTTAGCTGTCTCAATGCGGCTAAAGGTAGATGCACTTGATCGGTTTTTCGGTGTTAGATAATTGGCTGCAAAAGTTCAATTCTTCCAACCCTTTGGGATTCTAAGCTTCTTTAGCAGGCCTAATCATCATGTTACTAAGCAACGGAGTCTTCACCGTATTAGCCCGTTAAGAAAGCAACAACCCACACCCCGGTTCGGGCCTAAAAAAGTATACAATAAACCTGAACCAAAAGATCGTCCTAAACCACATGGCCGTTCTATAATGGACCCAGCAAGTG
>DIPH01000006.1:0-14799 GCA_002424045.1 Firmicutes bacterium UBA5493
AGAGTTTTATGCAACGCTAGTGAGGATACTCGATCGACTTTTACTTTTTCCAGCATGCCCATCTCCCTCTCTCCTTTTCCGTGTTCTGATCTCGTTTCCCCAGGCCGCCAAAGGCTAGCACTTCCACAGCCTGCTTTTCTTACAATGTATGCACGAACATGGCGGTGGAAATAAGACAGGATTCCCGTTTCACGACATAGAAAGGGATTGCAGATAGCATGTGCTTCAAAAAAAGGAAGCGGAAACCCAAAACTCGTTAGCGCTTCTTTTTGTCATTCGGAGTAATAATGACTTTGGTAGTAACATTCGGTTGCTTTCCCAAAGTGACAAATGTTTGAACCTCTTCGACCAACTTCAGTTTGAGCTGGATTTTAACCAGGTTATGGAAGACCCCTTCAAGGCCTCCGGGAGAGATTCTAATGTCCCGTATCTCCGTATCAACGTTTAGGCGAAAAACATGGCACCTGATGTTATTGATCGTAACACCAGGGGGGAGACAGCATTTCTGAAACGTAACCTCTTTGATGAAACGGAATGCATACTCAAGATCAAATGGCTCACCCTTAGCGCAATGACCGCGAGGAGTAACGGTGAGTTCCTCCTGGATCATAAACTCCACGTCTGTTCCCACATGTTTGCCAACTTGTTTCATCCTACAGCCTAACACAGCAGCCGTGGCGTGCCCACTGATCTGCGGATCCGAACCGATACTTGTCCCCTCTGGGGCCCTAAACACAGTATCTCGATTCTTCTCAGATAGGTAAAAAATCTCATCACAAATCACCCGATCGAGCTTAACCTTCTCAAGCATACCCATAGTCGATGCCTCCTAGCAAACGGTCTATTCTTGGGTCCATCTCTCATCTCCTCATAGTATGAAAGTCCTACCGTTTTTGCTACTGTGGTTTGTCAGGGAGCCTTGCGATGAAATTGCGAAATTCAGTAAATTAAACGGGGTCCAGGCCCGCCTTGCGCGTTGCGTGTCACTTTCATGTCACCTAGGAGTTGTATAGTTAAGGCAGATCATGCGAAAGGAGATTAACATGACCATTCTTAAAACGCTCAATCTGAGCAAAGTGTATCCCGGCACGGAGCCTGTAGTTGCCGTCGACAAGGTAAACTTCATGTTGGAAAAGGGTGAACATATTGCCATCGTCGGAGACAGTGGCTCAGGAAAGTCCACTCTCCTTCATATGCTTGGGGGGGTTGACAAGCCCACTGAGGGACAGATTTTCATTCAAGACGTGGACGTTACCACTTTAAACGAAAAAGATATGGCCATCTTTCGTCGCCGCAATATCGGGATTATCTATCAATTCTTCAACCTGATTCCTAATCTCACTGTAGAAAAGAACATCCTACTCCCCCTACTTTTAGACGGGCGCAAAGCAGATCCAAGCTTTTTGCAAGAAGTAGTTCAAACCTTAGGAATCGAGAACAAAACGAAGCGCTTTCCTCAACAATTGTCCGGTGGAGAGCAGCAACGCGTGGCCATTGCCCGTAGCCTGGTGACACGTCCAGCAGTGATTTTGGCGGATGAACCAACCGGTAATCTGGATCGCAAAAACACAGAAGAGATCACTTCACTTTTTCGCCTTGTTAACCAGCGGTTCCAAACAACTCTGGTACTGATCACCCACGATGAAAAGGTCGCCCTCTCCTGCGACCGGGTACTGACTATGGTTGATGGGGCATTACACGAAAGGAGGGCCTCATGAAAATCATTTCTGAGTTAGCGAAAGCAAGTACCAAGCATCGCGAAAACTCCGTGGCCATTCGTGCTTCTATTCTGGTTGCAGTGATCATGATGGGAACCTTACTTTTCATTTATAGTGAGTTGGAGCTGAGTGAGTGGAAGTATCACCAAGAACTGTTTGGAAACTACCATGTCCAGCTCTATGGAATCTCAGAATCTGAGTATAAACAATTGCAGGCAAACGAAGAAGTCAAGACACTAGAACTCTCCCAGGAAATCCGATTTGAGAACCTTCCATTTCAGCGCGACGGTATTGATATCTATTTTCAGTCTCCCGCTCTATTGAACACCAGCTTTTTTACTGATGCCCGCTCCCTGAGGGGAACATTGCCTAAACAAGCAGATGAAATTCTAGTGTCAGAAGTTTTTGTGCTGGAGAATCCAGAGTACAGCTTAGGAAGTGCAATTCGTTTGGGGTCTAAAGACTACACCATTACTGGCATTTACGAAGAACACCTCTATAGCTTTGAAAAGAACTACCAATTCTTTGGTCAGCTGTCCTTTGACCATAGTGCACATCTATTTGCAACCGCTGGCAATGTTGATGTCGCCATCTGGTTTCAAGACGAACGCGACACCTATCGACTCACGCGCCAAATCCTTGAAGACTTGGAAAGGGGCGATGAAAAGGAAGTGCTTAAAACTGGCGGTTTGCACTATAATACCCGCTACCTTGATGGGAAACTCATCTTCCAATCAGGCCTAGTTCCTTCCCGAGACTTTTTGGAACGCTGGAGCTTGCGTGTCGGACTCTTAGCTTGCATAGCCCCCCTCTTTATCGTCATGATATACAATGCTTTTAATGTTTGGAGTAGTCAGGACTTGCGCCAA
The DNA here is from genome assembly GCA_002424045.1 of Firmicutes bacterium UBA5493. Lineage (GTDB taxonomy): Bacteria > Bacillota > Limnochordia > Darwinibacteriales > Darwinibacteriaceae > UBA5420. The sequence goes on from DIPH01000006.1 coordinate 2,588, forward strand.
ATTGGTTTGCTGAAAAGTAATGGGATGACGCCCAAGCAGGTTCGCCGTTTGATCAGAGAAAAAGCCCTGCGTCTAAGCTTGCGACCTATCCTTCTAGGGCTCGTCTTAGCCTATGGATGTACCAATTTGCTCTTTTATCTGATGTGGCTCAACGAAAAGGCTTCTGGATTTGTGTATTCATCGGCCCGAAGACAGCTTAGTCTGCTGACCCCTAATCCATGGGTCTTTATCTCCTTGTTCCTCTTAGCTGTACTTTGCGTGCTTGTGGCCGCCTTGAAACCCGCACGACGCAGTAGCAAACTGTCTATCATTGACGCCATGAAAGGCAGCCAACCACAAAGAACGAAATTGCGATTACGTTTGACTGGTTACGGCAAAAACATCACTCGAAGCCTAGGCAAGGACAACATTTTTAGCTATAAGCGCACATTTCGCGGTATGGCCATTGCCATGGCCTTAGCAGGTATGGTCTTTAGCAGTGTTCTCATTATCCAGTCACAACGAGGGCTGGAGACACTATATAACACACCAAGTTCACCGTACAACCTGACCAGCACCTTTTTCACCATCCAAAAGGCTCCCCGCAGTCTCTTGGAGGAGCTAAAAACGATCCCTAACATTAAGAGTAGTCACGTCTTTACAAGTTACAATTTTAAATATCTACCAGGGGAAAACCAGGGCTTTATCTCCGATGAACTACAAGTTTCGCTCCAGAGAACGAAACAAACGTATCACCCGACAGTTACCATATATGGACTAGAAGACCCTGATTTCCATGCCCTTTTAGCACAAAATGGCTTCAATCCAGGGGAAGATGAAGGTTTTCTGTTGTTAAACCAAACAGCCCAAAATCCCCACAGGGCGTATAAACATCGTAGCTATGTTCCCCTCTCACAAGAGGGCGCGACCACGTTAGTGGTGCAAGATGGCAAGGATAACGAACGCTATCACTTGCCTATTGCGGGTCGTATCAATGAGTTTCCCTATGATCTCTATCCCCTGTGGCCGGATCAAATTGCCCTTTTTACCTCTATGAGCGAACTCGAAGAGTTCCGATTGCAACATGACAAAGTGGACGCATACTATTCCATCACGTATAGTATAAAAGTCGCCACCGATCTAGAGGTGTTGCCGACCGTGACAGAAGCTGTACTCGACACCTTGCATGCCTACATTCCCAAATCAGACACCTTTACCCGCAATCAGTTAGGTGATTTGGCCAGCCAAGAGGAGCAATACAGAAATGAGTTGCTGCTTACCATCTCCGCTCAGATTCTTTTTGTGATTATTGGTCTATCCAATGCCTATAACAGCGTTCATATGAATCTCAAAGCTCGCACCCGGGATTTTGCTTTGTTACGAAGCGCTGGAATGACGGAAAATCAACTAAAGAAAATGCTTGGTTACGAGACCTTTTTCCTGATCCGGCAGGTAGTTGGCTACTATGTCCTAATGCTTGCCCTTGGCGTCTGGGCTCTCTCCGCCAAAAAACATTATATGTTTTCACCCTGGCAACTAGCTTTGAACTTGAATTTCCCGCTCTTAATCTTCTTTTTTGTCATTAGTATTGTGGGAATATGGGCCGCCATGGAGAGTGGCCGACGTAAAGTGCTAGGCCAAAGCATCATTGCTACATTGCAGCAAAGCTATTGATTGCCAGCAATGTTTCTATAAAACCGCATCTCAAACTCGCTCCCATCCGAAGAAGAATGCACAAGTAGTTCTCCCCGGTGTTTCTGAACAATGGATTTTGCTAGGGAGAGTCCAATGCCGAACCCCTGAGACTGGGGATTGCTCTTATAAAACCGTTCAAAAACTCTCTTTTGCTGCTCCGGGGTAAGCCCCGGCCCCCGATCTTTAACCGTAATGCTTTGGAAGATGGCATTTTGATGAAGCAAAACATGGATTTCTGCCCCATGGGGCGATGCTTCCACCGCATTCTTGACGATATTAAGCAGCGCTTCCATGAGCCACATCCGATCGCCCACTAGCACATAGTCATCGCCAATGACTTCTATCGTCAGCTCTTTCTGGCGCAGGATCTGATCAAGGCAGAACTCCACATCAATGAACAAACCCTGCGCCGAAAAAGGCTCCATCTCCAGAGTAATGGAGCCAGCATCGAGAGAAGAGAGCTTGAGGAGTAGATTGCTGAGATCATAGAGATGCTCAATCTGTTGGCGAATTCGCATTTGATATTCCTCAGCATGCTTCGCATCAGATTCCAAAAGTTCCAGAAGCAATAGTACCCCCGTCAAGGGGGTCTTAATTTGGTGGGTCACATCCTCCATATTACGCTTCAATTGTTCCTTAGCCTGGAGGGCCTGGTCGCGGATACTTCGCTGACTTACCAAACTTTTCTGGATCTCGTCACGTAAGGAACCGAAACAGTCATCCTGAAGGGGAATGTTTTCTGTTCTTTCCTCGATGGACTGCAACAAGTTCGACAAATCTTCTGTAGCACGACGAAATTCATCCCCTTCTTTTTTCTCCCACAGGATATGCAAGAAACCCAAGGAGGCTGTCAAAAGGAAGAGCCACAAGATACTGGCCCAGTCAAACCGAGGATTATGGTAGAGGATGACGCAGGTTCCTGCAAAGGAGGCAAGGGCAAAAAATGGGGTTTTCAAAACGCTACATTTCATTCGTCTCCCTCCGCCATCCTGTAGCCTATACCACGCACAGTACGGATATAATCTTGATAAGGCTCGAGCTTTTCCCTGAGCCGTTTGATAGAAACAGACAAGGTGTTGTCATAAACATCGCCCCGCTCCCAGCCCCAGATGCGATCCAAGATGCGCTCCCGGGGCAAAGTGAGACCCTGGTTTTCCATGAAGAGTTCTAGAAGGTCATATTCCTTAGAGCTAAGCTCCAGCGGTCGATCACCGACTAGCGCCATGTTTGTGGACTTATGGAGCACGAGTCTTCCACAGCGCAGTGCTTGTTCATTATCGCCTAAGGAGGCCCTTCTCAAAATTGCCTCCATTCGAGCCTTTAAGACGGGGAGGGAAAAGGGCTTGGTGAGATAGTCGTCTGCTCCAAGTGTGAGCCCCCGGACCATGTCTTTTTCCTGATCTCTGACCGTTAAAAGAAGTAGAGGGGTTTTCATGCCTAGAGAGCGAATGGAGGAGAGATACTCAAAGCCGTCACCGTCTGGAAGATTTAGATCAAGGATAATGAAGTCCTGCCCCTCGGGATGAATCCGGAAAGCGTCTTCTAAATTCAGACAGGTTGTTACCTCATTTCCCTGGGCTGCAAAAAAACGTTCTAGAGCGAAAGAGATATTGACATCATCTTCAATCACTAATATTTTCATTGGATTCCCCCTCACAAAGACTGATCCCAAACGCTAGGTTGCCAAAATCGCAACCACCTGCCACCTAGTTCACAGGCATCCTAAACCTGATGCAGAGCAACCATGGCTGAATTGGCAATAATGATATTACCATCTTCTTCTAGAAAAAGGACCTTAGCACCTCCCTTGAGATTCCGTTTCTTACGTATGTTGATTGGAATGTGCACAAGCATTCTTTGGTCAAGGTTTGGATCAAAAGAAAAAAGTAGACCCCAAGCGTTTGCTTAGGGACTACTAACAAGATAGTGAGAGCTCCTCTTAATTGTTAAAACCCCAGGTCTTTTGCACTACAACGCCTCCTCGAATTTCCACCGGACAGGAGCTGAAACCATACCCCTCGAAGATGGGCGACTTCTCCAGCGGTACTCCGTTACTATCGCTCAAATAGAAGGTATCCACTTTGTTCCAGGAGCTATACAAATAGATGTCAAAGTCATTGGGGTGAATGAAGCTCCATTCCCGAGTCACAGTTTCTTCCCTCTCTACCTTTACAGATTGCTGCGTTCTAGAGGTGATTTCGGCTGTTAGCGTTGTCTCGATCTCACCCCATCCCCACTGAGCCTTGGCCGTTGTCTCTGAAGTCAGGCGTTTAACCAGCTCTTGCGATTGCTCTATAGTTGTTCCTTGGCGGTGAGAGACAGTTTTTTTGAAATTCGTTCCCCGATCAAGAATTTGAGATTCTATCTGTTCAAAGTGTACACGATGACTGAGACGAGGGATCTCTGGAATCTCCTGATTCAATAGGGAATTCGCCCAAGTAGCGGGACTGGGATCATCGGGAAGCATGATTTCTCCATCCCAAACAAAGCGGCCCCATCCCCTTATAATTCGACCATTCATCCGTAGATACACCGAATTGGAGAAGAAGTCAACGGGATCTCCAATTTTGACGAGTTGGCTATCCGTCTTGCTAGGAAGGGAAACCCAGGGCGAAGTTGGTGTCGGAAAAGGATCTTCATAGTCCCTCAAAAGTCCAGCAACTGTAATGGTAATTTCAGAAGCAACCCCATTGTATGTAGCTCTCAGTGTTACATCACCTTCGTAATCCCAATCAGAAGCTTGAAAATTGGATGCTCCCACAGTGCCAGAACCAACTACAATCTCCCATGTGGGCTTGACCGAGACTGCCCTTCCTGTCTTGGTCGTACCCAGTGCACTCAACTCAATTGCCTCTCCAAATGCGACTGTGCTGTCACTGGCAGCTAGCTCTAATGAAACAACATTCTTGAGACCACCGAAAAGACAACCAGACACTAACATGGCAAAGACTGTCACAATAACTAGGAATACTCGCATGGATCGTCCGTTCATCATAGACCTCCTTCTCATTATGAAGCTCCTAGCTCCAGTCTATTCCAACGGACTTCCATGTCAATTGCACTTGGGGACAGTTCGCGGATCAATATCGGTCACAATCGTCCGCCTTTCTACCAATCCCATGTTCCCAGGCCCAGGCCACTACCTGTGCATGATTCGACAATTGCAGGACTTCCTTAATGTTAGCCATATGGTATTTTACCGTTCGTTCACTGATAAAAAGACGTTTCCCTACCTCGACATACTCTAGCCCTCGAGCCACCAACTCCAAAACTTCAACTTGCCGTTCGTTGAGTAGATCCTTATAGGGATTCAACTGGGAATGTGCACGTTGTACCCGGAACTCCTGTAAGATTTGGTTCTCCAAACCTGGAGAAAAGGGATTTCTCCCCTTCTGCAATTCCAAGAGTCCCGAGATGATCTCCGTATCTTCTAGGTTCTTCAGCAAGTATCCAACTGCGCCAGCCCTAATGGCCCTAAACAATGTGTCTGTCTCCTCAAAACTTGTGAGCATCAAAATCTTTGTGCCTGGTTGTTCGGCCATGATCTCCCTTGTGGCCGCGATACCATCAAGGATCGGCATATTAATGTCCATAAGAATTACATCAGGTCTTGTAAGGCGAGCCTCTTCGATGGCATCCAGACCTGTAGAGACGGTGCTCACGATTTCGAAATCAGCACTCAATAGGTTTATTAAACCCTCTACATAGAGGGAATGATCATCAGCAATCATAATCCGCATGTTCAGGGCCTCCCTTCAGGGGAAATTCCACGCGTATTTCTGTTCTACCAGGCGCGGAGCTAATCTGTAACTCCCCCCCAAGAAGGAGAGCCCGTTCGGCCATGATCGATAGACCCGAAGCGCCTTGGCTGAATCCAAGCGTAGATGTAGGGTTAAAGCCAACTCCGTTATCAGTAATGGTCAAAACCCAGTTTGCACTTGAAGGGTGGAGGCGTACTTCTACTACGTTAGCCCCGGAATGCTTCCGAATATTGTTGAGAGCTTCCTTTACGATGCCACACAACTGAATCTTAGTTTCCACAGAGAAATCACAAGGGGCTACATCCATGCGGACGTTGTCCGGTTCGAAATATTCATGCTCCCTGAGTCTAGTTAGTTCCTTGTTTAGGAGCACGGTTAAGCTAGTCCGGTCATACTCCCTAGCCCGCATACCATGAACATAATCACGCATTTCGTGTTGTGCTTCATCTAGAACCTCGCCAAGGCGGAGTAGATACTCATGGGCCCTTTCGGTATTTCCTCGTTGCAGTTCACGGCCGATTGCCCGTACCTGAATGCTACTAAACCCCATGACTTGTCCTAGATTGTCATGGAGGTCTTGGGTAAACCGCGTCCGCTCTGCAGAAATTGCCACCTCTTGTTGTTCCAAGCTAAGTCTCGCTTGCGCCAGTTTTAACTCAGTGATGTCGTTGATGACCATGACCTCCCCGCGCACATGGCCTTGATGGTCTCTGATAGCCGACACGAATGCTTCATAATAATGTTCTTCCCCCTGAACCCCTCGCTGGATTTCCAGATGTCGGCCAGCCTCTCGAGATGGATCGAGGTCCAGGGCAGCCAACTCAGTGGAAATATCCTGGAGAGACATGCCCAGCAACGAGGCCCTTACTTCAGTAACAAACATATGGCAAAAGGCTGGATTGAAGTCCACCACTCGGCCATAGTTGTTCACAACAACAACCGCGGTCTCCATGGCTTCTAGTACTTTATCCCAAGCAATGGGCACAAGCATAAATAAGTCAAAGCGATAGATACCCCAGAACATCAAACCTGCGGAAATTGAAAACACGATGGGAGTCACATCATAGGCGGTGATAGGACTAAGCCCGAGAACGTAAAGGAGATTTGAGAGTACCACCAGACTAATTCCTGCCAAGAGAAAGAGCGCTTGCCCCCTGTAAATACTATTTTTCTTGGTCAACGCTTGGCTGAGCAAATAGATGGACAAGAAATTTAGTGCGTATGATTGTGTGAAGTGAACCCAGAACCAGGGTCCATACTGCTTATCCAGTACATAAAACGGGCCTGTTGTATCCAGACGAAAGCCCGTTCGCACAAGGCCCCACCAAGGGTCTGTCCAAACCAAAAGAATTGTTATAGCAGGAATAAGAAGCAAGGGTAGGACATTTTTCCGCTTGAGCCAGTGGGTCCGCCCGCTGAACTGACAGGATGTTAATAGCCACGCAACGGGTCCTAAAGAATACGCCACATACTGCAGATTGGCCCAGAATAATTTGTGTTCGATGGTCAAAGCTGAGAGCTCAAAGGCATTGGCACAAGACCACAGAGTGCCTATGGTCATGCATAACCCGAGTATATTCGTTCCAAACGTGTGACGATGCTTAGCACCATAAAGTGCTAGTGCACAAGTCATAACGGCAGATGCCATTAGAAAAATGGTATATGGTACGAATTGATAGGGCATTCCTCTCACTCCCAGAAGGATCGCGTGACGTTTAATTCTCCATAAAAAGACAAGGTTCCTTTCAACTTGATCCTCTAGAATCTGCTTTTTGCTGTTTTGCCACAAGAAGGTAATCTAGATATAGCTCCTCTTTCTATGAAAAAAAGCGCTAATGCTCAAAACCCCGAGCACTAACGCTATACTGGGAGCAGACATGCGCTGCCTTATTTCAACCTTGTTGGCAACAAAAGCCAGGCAGACCGCCTAGCGTTCTATTCGCCACATTCATCATGATATCGATGTTCATGACAAACAGAACTTGTGGATTTCAGAGAATCGTTCATGTAGTTTTCTGCCGCTGCTTGAGCCTTACCGCGTGCTCCAACAATGACCTCAATGTTCTCTTCGTTGAAGATTTCAATGGCTCCGCCACCCATACCTCCCGAAATAATTATGTTCACGCCCATGTCACTCAGGAAGTTGGGCAAGAATCCAGGTCTATGCCCAGGATTAGCAACAACTTCACTTTTAACGATTTGGTTGTCCTCGGTTTCAAAAATCACAAATCCTTCGCAATGTCCAAAGTGCTCAGCCACCATGCCGTTTTCGCTTGCTACAGCAATTTTCATTCTACTTCCCCCTCATGTTCCTCAGTACTGTGGTAAAATGTGATTCTTTCGAAGATATGTGTCATTAAATGCAGATGACAATCTTGGTTGATACGTCATTGTAATCCCGCCTTGGTTATAGCGTATTTTTCTGTGCAAAAAGCAATTCCATGGCCTTTTCATAAACCGCTCTAACCGCTCTGCCCGAAGCACAGTCTATCTCTACTATGCTCTGCCCCTTGTTGATGGCTTTTACCGCATCCGAATCAAAGGGTATTCTACCTAGAAGCGGCAGCCCACGCTCTTTACAAAACTCTTCTATGCTCTCCGTGTGTTCAATATTGGTGTCATATTTGTTTATACACACTACTATCTTTGTTCTGAATCGTTCCGCCGTGTTTATTATGCGCTCCATATCACTAATGCCCGATACGGAAGGTTCAGCTACGATTAAGACCATATCAACTCCGCTAAGAGAGGCTATGACAGGACAACCTATTCCAGGAGATCCGTCAATAATAGCCAGTTCAACATCTGTCGCCGCGGCTTTCATCTCCTTCTTCACCTCGGTAACGAGCAGTCCCGAAGTTCCGCTACCCATCTTCAGCTTCGCAGTTGAAAACACGTTTTCGGCATCGGAATACAGCATCAATTCTCCAGCTACATCTGGTTCCATAGTCATGGCTCCTACAGGACAGATGTACTCGCAAACTCCGCAGCCTTCACAGGCAAATGGATCCACTTCATAACCGTCCTCTACGAAGATGGCGTCAAAGCGACAACTCTCCCTACAGTGATCACATGCAATACAGCGTTCACAATCAATAACGGCTTTAGGCAGCCCATAGTAGTCTGTTACCTTTGGTGCGGCATTCCACCTAGCTATGAGGTGCAGATTAGGTGCATCCACATCACAATCGGCATATGCTCTAACACGGGACAGCTTGATAAATGCGCTAGCAATCGTTGTCTTTCCGGTGCCACCTTTTCCACTAAGGATGAGGAGTTGCTTCACAGTGCACCTCCTTAATTACTACATCTAGTAGACTTGAGAATACTTCCTTGTATTTCTCGTCTTTTCTGACGGCTATTTCTGCATTGGAAGTCAGCAGTCCAAGATCATTACTGAAGGGAATACGGCTCAGGATCTTGATGTCTCTATCTAAGCAGAATACTTCCGCCGGATTCTCCCCTTCCAAGCATTTATTCAATACTACACCAAATGGCTTATCAAACAGCTTTACCAAATCATAAACCATAGCTAGATTGTGAACACCAAATAATGTCGGCTCAGCTACTAATAGACAGTAGTCCGCATCCCGAATGCTTTCCATTACAATGCAAGCACTGCCAGGAGGACAGTCAATGACAACTGTACTATGGGGAATATCCTTGATGCCAGCCAGTAGATTCTTAATGATTGGAACTCCCGATGCTTCGCCAGTATTGAGTATTCCGGTGTGAATTTTCAAACTCCCCGACATGCCCCTCTGAACCTTCCCGATCACCTTGTCTTGCTCAGTTAGCGCTTTTTCGGGGCAAAGCATGACACAGCCACCGCAGGAATGACAAATCTCATCGAAGACAATTAGCCGATCGTTTGTGTAGGCAAGGGCATTGAATCTGCAGAAATCAACACATTTTCGGCATCCATTACAATAGGTGTCATCCACAACTGGAACTTTGCTTGTTATTTCTTCTTCTTGGACATGCTGAGGTTTAAAAAACAGGTGCCCATTTGGCTCCTCCACATCACAATCAATATAGACTGCATCCTGTGCTGCTGCAGCCAAATTTACTGATACCAGCGTTTTCCCTGTACCACCTTTACCACTGAGAACAGCAATCCGCACATTAATCTCCTCCATGCCCGTGAAATCCAGCATGGATGTCTTCTAATAGAGGAAGTGTCCCATCTTTAGAGGCATCAATATTCTCCTTTACCGAAGCGGATGTTGTTTTGAATATCTTGATGCCAGCAGATTGGAGTACCTTAGACGCATTTTCTCCGCACCGAGGTGTCAACAAGGCGCTTACTTGGTTGTCTACCATGATTTGCGCAGCCTTGATCCCTGCACCACCTGGATTTGTCAAGGCACTGTTGTCAATAAAAGTCGATTCTTCTGTTTCCGTCTCGTAAATAAGGAAGTAAGGTGCGCGTCCAAAGGATACACATACATTTGTACCCAGATCCTTTTCATCTACAGGAATTGCTATTTTCATAAGAATCCTCCAATCTGGCTATTGCCTACCATGCCTACGCCTATGACACCCACGTCCACAACCGTTTCCTTTGCCATCACAAAGCAAGAATTCACCGCCTTCGATCCAGAGAACTTTCCCGTTAACTAGAGACTCTGCAAGCTTCTTTCTTGCCTCACTATAAATCCCCTGAACTGTTGTGCGTGAGATGTCCATCTGGTCGGCACATTCTTCCTGGGTGAATCTTTCCAGGTCAATGAGGCGGATTGTTTCATATTCGTCAACGTTCATAATGATTGCATTTTTGGAATCCACAGGGGAACCAAGAGGACCGAATCGATCATTGTCAGGAAGGCCACAAACTCTTCTCCACTTTCTTGGTCTTGGCATGTTCTTTCACCTCAATTACAACAGAGGATAGCAAAGTGTTTTGCTAACCTCTGTTGTTCTCCTTACAAATCTCCCAATTCGTCATCAATTTCGTCAAGACGTGCCTTCAGCATGTCCCTTTGTTCTTGAAGTAGTTCTCTCTGTGTTCTAGCGAAAGGCTGATTCCAGACAATACCTCGACCAAAACCACGGCCGAAGCCACGCCCAAAACCGCACCTGTAGGCACGTCCACGTCCTAGTCCCCTGCCAAAGCCAGCACCATACCTTACTGCGTTATCCTCCGTGCAAGGTCCTAAGCCTCGTCCGGTCATCGGCCCTGCACCCATTGGTCCAGATCCATCTATTCCAGGCAAATCACTCACCCCCCCGTTTCCGGCATATGTCGCTTTCAACTTTCATTATACAAAGTTTACGGCACATGTCAATAACTATTTCTGATTCTTCCCTTTCCTTTTTACTTCCATTTTGTCATTTTGTCATTTGTCACCCCTGAACACAATCTCAAAGTCCAACAGCGAGGCGGATCATCCTACCTGCTTGGTTTCTTCAAAACCCGCCATACGGTTGGGGAGTATGCGGGTGCTGACGAAGAAAAGCACTAAAATGAGTGCACCGGACACGGCGAACCACCTGTTGACTCCGATAACGTCAGCAAACGTACCGGAGAGGATCAATCCCATGGGCATAGCAATAAGACCGATACTGGACGTAAGAGAAAGCACTCTGCCTAGATACTCTTGCTCAATGCGAGTTTGGTAAATGGCGGTCTGTACACCGTGAAAAAAGGGATTAACGATACCCTTGATAAATGCCAACGCGACAAAGATGGGAAAACCCGCGGCAGGCAACAGACCGATAATTAAGACACATGTCCCGTATATGCCAATGGAAAGAAGGATCGACTTTACGTGTCTGATCTTCCCCCCAATGATCCCGAGCATGAACGAACCTGCAAGCATGCCTGCAGCGAAGACCACCTCAACGACTCCACTTTTCGCAACGCCGCCTTCAAACCAGGTCATCGTAATTAACGGGTACAGGGTACCAATGGGAAAGTAGATGAAGGCATACAAGCAACTAATGATCAGAAGCTCTAAAAGCCCCGGCTCTCTTCTCAGAACCCGAAAACCGTCCTTGATTTCCAGGAATATCTGAGAACGACTGTGATGTCTTCCTTTCACTGTATCTGGGATCTTTACCAAGGCGAGAACTGCCGCAGCAAATACCGCTCCAAACACATCCAGAAGAATAATCACGTTCAGATCCCACATGCTAAACAAGAGTGCAGCAAGTGCCGGGCTAATCACCATAGATAGAGACTTGAAGCCCTGAGCAAAGCCGGCGTATTGAGTCAACTGATCCTTAGGAACGATGGAGGGGGTCACGGCTTGCAATGCCGGGGTGTGAAAAGCCGCTCCGATAGAGCGGAAGAGAAGTACCACATAGATCAGCCAAAGAGGTATTTCCCCAAAGACCCCGACTATCACGAGTACCATTCCGGCGAGTGCTATGAGGAGATCCGCTAGAATCATGACGGTTTTGCGGCTATAGCGATCAATGAAAACACCAATAAACATTCCGAGCAAGGCCTGGGGAAGAAACCCGATCAGCGTTGCGAGGGAAAGCAGTGCGGCAGACCCTGTTCTTTGGGTGATATACCAGACAATGGCCATCTGCAGTACAGAACTGGTCAAAATGGATATCGCTTGGCCAGACCATATGGTAATGAAAGTACGCCTCCAGTTCTGCATCTAACTATCTCCTTACTTGTTTTCAGTCATCGGCTCGGGAAACCAGTGCTTTGTCCTATTTGCTATTCTTACTAAAGCAAGCATGAGCGGTACTTCGGTTAAGACTCCGACAGTAGTAGCAAGGGCTGCCGGAGAGGTTGTGCCAAATAGTGCGATGGCGACT
>DIPH01000006.1:14932-27252 GCA_002424045.1 Firmicutes bacterium UBA5493
GCGAGTTCAAAGAAATTTGATGCGCCAATCATGGCTCCCGGTGCTGAAATATGATGTGGAAGCCTCAGCCATCTGGATGCAAAGTAGGCGATGAAGAAAACAACGAAGGTCTGAATGCTCAATGGTACTGCAATCAGCAAGATATGAAGTGGATTATTTAGAAAAACTTCTCCCTGGAACGCAAACAGCAAGATTAAAGTTAGCAGAAGACCGGCAGTGGTAGCATTATCAAACCTCGGCAAAAACTGCTTTTCGAAATACACCACACCTTTTCGCCTAGACACGAGCATCCTTGTCAGGATACCTCCGGTCAATGGTATTACAACGAAAAGCACAACTGACAGAATCAATGTATCCCAGGGAACAATAACATTGCTGACACCAAGGAGAAACTTAACTATCGGCACAAAGGCGATTAAGATAATCAGATTGTTAGTTGCCACCTGAACCACCGTGTATGCAGGATCTCCCTTGGTCAGGGTACTCCATACAAAAACCATCGCCGTACAAGGGGCTGCACCAAGGAGTACGGCTCCTGCTAGATATTCTTTTGCCAAATCAGAAGGAATGATTTTCTTAAAAACCACATAGAAGAACAGACCTGCGATTGCGTACATTGTAAATGGCTTGATCAACCAATTCGTGATCCATGTTACATACAAACCGTTGGGGTTCTTCCCAACATTCTTCACGCTTTGAAAATCAACCTTCATCATCATCGGGTAAATCATTACCCAAATCAATATGGCTACCGGAATGGATACGTTGGCATACTCAAACTGGTTTAGAAAGACCGGAATCCCCGGAAGAAATTTGCCAATTAGTATACCCAGAGCCATACAAATGGCTACCCAAATTGTTAAGTACTTCTGGAAGAAACCTATCCCTGTCGTCCCTTCTTTGCTCACTTCAATCACCCCTAATTATGGAAATATTGACTGTGTTCGGTGTTCGAATCCCGCAATGAACTCTTCAAGGCACCTGCCAATCGCATCTCGTACTGCCCTAAACTGCTCCATGATTTCCTCTTCAGTACCAGTGGCTTTTGCAGGATCAGGAAATGGCCAATGCATCTTCGTTACTGACGGTGGAGTGAGTGGGCATCTTTCTTCAGCATCCCCACAGAGGGTGATCGCATAATCCATCTCTTTAAGCAACCCCAAGTCGATCACATCCGAGGTATAACCGGAAATATCGATACCAATTTCTTTCATGACTCTAACCGCCCTCGGATTCAAACCGTGAGCTTCCAAACCAGCGCTATAAACCTCCAACCTATCACCGCCTAGCTTCTTGGCGATTCCATGGGCAATTTGACTGCGACAAGAATTCCCAGTACATAAGAACATGATCTTCGTTCTGTTTGACATCGACTTCACTCCTCCTGCCACCCTATCGTTCTCGCTGCCATTTCGTTAACTCTTCAGGATCTTGCTCACACACTACTTTTCCAACCAATCTGTCTTGCGCGATCACTTCACTATCCTTCAAAGAGTCAAAAACGAAATTCAAGGCCATTTCAACTGCCGTGCTTGGTCGTGCAGGCCTATGGTAGTATATCCACCGGCCTTGCTTATAGCTATCAAGAAGACCTGCTGCTTTGAGAATTGAAAGATGTTTGGATACTGTGGAGGGAGCATTGCCAATAACTTCCACAATTTGACAAACACACGCTTCCCGATCTTTAACCATCATGATGATCCTTAACCTGTTCTCATCAGCAAGAGCCTTGGTAATTGCTAGAGTTTTCTTCACGCTCACGCCCCCTATATTTCGCCACATATAGAACTATAGTTTAAGTATATTCCTCAAATCTAAAGAGTGTCAATAGCAATTGCGAAATCATTCTCAAATTTCTCATCACAGGTAGAAGTAGTAGCCCTTTAGCAGGTAATCCTCTTCATACTTGCGAGCTAGTCTCCACAGTGTGTTCTTGACAGCGTCTATCCCTACTTGACCCATTTCCAACTTCATTAATGCGCTTTGAATGCGCTTCTTTTCCGCTTCCAAAGCCTTGCCCTTTAAGTATCCCCAAACATGCTGGGCCGCATTGAGGGCATGTCCTATCACGACCGGCTTGCCGAGAGATGTCTCGATCATCCGGTACATTTCTAAGGCTGGATGGGCTCCCTTGCCACGCAAAAGTCTCTGAATCGCATAGTAATGATCGGGAGACCGTTCCAAGATGCAATACTTGTAACGTTCCCATTCAGGTTCAAGTTGTCCGATTTCCATATTAGAGAGGCAATTGATACATTTCAGCGCAGATACGTTCTTATCTTTAACTTCTAGCATGATGTCAATACCCTCACCAGATAGCTGTTTATGGAAATCAAGGAATGCATCAATTCGTATGGAGTCCGAATGTGCCCCAGGTCTCTTGTGTGGATGCTGCTGGGAAAAGTGGATCTTTTGACATCCGTCGTCTTCTTGCCAGGTTTCACGGCACCTTGTTATCCACTCCAGGTCCTTACAGGACTTGTCTACAGGATTCACAGCATTATGCAGGTTATCATAGACTACAGGACTTCCCGTGCTCATGGCAGTTTCCAGGACATCCCCGATATGGAATGATCTATCATCATTTTCCAGCACCAACCGGCTTTGAACCGCAGAGTCTAGGTGCCTATAGTGCGACACAAAACGTTTTAAGGCCTGCCTTTTGTCACCGTAGACGCCGCCTACATGGAGCACTATTTTGTGCCTAGGTCCAAGCCCCAAGCAATCCAGAACCTTAGCATGGTAGTCAAGATCCCGCCTGGCGCGGTCCACAACCGTTCTATCACGGGAATTTAGCACTGTGTATTGTCCTGGATGCATGGATACTCGCATTCCTGCATCCAAGATTTTGCGTCCGGTAGAAGTGAGTGTTTCAGCATATATGTCCTGCCAGGGCAAATCCTCTGCCACACTGGACCCGAAGGGTATCAGATCTGAAGATATCCGAAAAAGCTTAATCCCGCTTCGGATGTTGTAGTCGATCAACTTGTTGAGAGAATCCAAATTGTGCCCGATGAGCGACACTAACCGCTCTTCTTGTGCATTCTTCAGTGTGCAGCTTTTCAGTTCGCTCCCAGGCACCCCCAAAGCAAGGCAGGCATAGCCGATGTTCATATGTTCTCCACTCCCAAACCATACTAGATGTACTTAGCCAGAAATTCCACGATGGCCTTATATACCATGATGGCGTTTTCTGTCTTACTATAGCCATGTCCTTCATCAGGAAGAAGGATGTACTCCACGTCCTGACCTCTCCCGCGAAGCGCTTCAACAATTGCATCTGACTCTTTCTGTACGACGCGAGGATCATTGGCGCCTTGAACCACGAGCATGGGCTTGATCGTAGCGTCCAAATATGTCATGGGCGAATCTTCAATCAGTCTATCTCGATCAACGATAGGATCACCAATGAGCTCGGCATCGGCTGCCTTCCAGTGTTCAGGTGCGGTCTCAATTGTGGTAAAGAGATTGCTAGGACCAAACTGGTCCACAAAGGCTTTAAAGAGCTCGGGATGCCGCCCGTGGAGAAGGAGCGCCATATAGCCACCATAACTTCCGCCAACGCAAAACCACTTTCCAGCCTGTGACTTGCCTTGACGATCCAACCAATCCATCCCTGCTACAATATCAAGGCGTGGTCCGCCGCCCCAGTCTTCGTCGCCATCGTTATCGAACCCCGTGAGGATCATCTGGCTACCCGGCAGGTGCTTGATAAAAAATGACATCTGGCCTTTCTTGGTCAATGGATACGGATACCCTTGGTTGTGATCAAGGGCCCACAAATCATACCTTCCTTGTAGATTTGTGGAATAGACAATCTGCCTTTCATCGGGACTTACAGAAAAATCCGTTGTTGAATGTGGCAAAAAAGCTCTCCAAACTGATTGGTGGTAATTGAATCATTGTGTCCCCTCCGAGTTCAAAATCGATTTAGGCCTCCACAATTCGAAAGCAATGGGAGATTCTACAAATATGAGCGATGTCCTGTCGGGGGTGGAGTTGTTCGTCCTGAACGCATGAAGGAAAACCGTTTCTATCGCCGAATTCAACACCTATAGGCGTGCACTAGAGTGAAGCGGGAGGCGAAAGTTTTGTTCAATGATTCGGAATATGGGCTAAAGCGCACACTGGGATTACCCCATGTGGTGGCAGTGGCCATTGGTCAGACAATTGGTGCCGGTATCTTTGTTCTAACTGGGATGGGTATAGAGTTTACTGGGCCATCAATCACCTTGGCATTTCTTATCGCCGCGATTCCTATCACGTTTTTGTTATTAGTTGTGGCGATGCTAGGATCGGCGCTCCCGACAACAGCGGGAACATATATGTATGCGAGTCGGTTATTCTCTCCCTTGGGAGCATTTGTCGGCGTGTGGGGGTATCTGGCCGCTTCCCTCCTTGGAGCTTTTCCCTTGTATGCCATTAGTGCCGCCCACTATCTACAGGCCGTTGTTGATGTCCCCACAATTCCAACAGCCATTGGCCTTTTGACCCTGCTCTATGTGGTAAATCTCTTGGGTCTATCCTTTGCAGCCATCATTCAAGGGCTTATGGTAGCATTTCTTCTAGTTGCTCTTATCGTTTTTGTTACCCTGGGCTTTCCTCATGTAGAAGTCACGAACTTCACGCCTTTTTTCACAGGCGGATTCGGTGGATTTGCTATGGCTGCCTCTATCTTAACCTTCACCCTTGTTGGCGCAAATGCCGTTATTGAACTGGGAGGGGAAATTAGAAATCCCGGGAAGACGATTCCCTGGGCTTTTTTGATCTCATTCCCACTCGTTCTAGTTCTGTATGTATTCGTTGCCATTATAGCCGCTGGCGTTCTACCCTGGACAGAAACAGCCGGTCATCCCCTTACAGTCGTCGCCCAAAGCTTCATGGGACAAGCTTCCTTTAACTTCTTCGTTTTTGCCGGGGGGCTCTTGGCCATCATCACAACTCTCAATGCTAGCCTCATGTGGGGTACCCGCTCCTTACTTGGCGTAAGTGCTGACGGTTTACTTCCCAAACGGTTAACATCGATTAATAGGCGCTTTGGAACGCCCCATTGGTTCCTTACACTCATCTATATGATATCTTCAGCAGCCATCCTTCTCCTCGGGGAAGAAAACCTCTCACTGTTTGCCGTTCTAGCATCCATAGGTGGAATTATCGTGTTCATTCCCTTGCTGGGAGCAGCGCTTAACTTGCCCAAAAAGGCTCCGAAAGCCTACAAAAACAGCCCCTTCAAGCTTCGTGGAATGTGGCTCTATGCGGCCGTTGGAGTCGGACTCTTGCTCTCGCTTTTGATTCTCTGCATATTACTGGTTGATCTGCTGTCTTACACAGCGGGGATGGTCTATGGAGTCATCTTTATTCTCTGGCTGATTGCCGGTGCAATGTTGTTTGTGTATAAAAAGCCTGTGCAAAAGCATGACACCTTTCGTCAGATGTAGACCCCCGTTGTTTTGGGTCTAGACTGATACATGTTCTAGTTAGCGCATCCCTCCCATAGAGTTCTACGGGAGGGATAGCTTTGTCTGTACAACTTACCGTCTTCGATGGTTCCGATTGCATAGGGGGAAATAAGATCTACCTAGCTGCAGACGGGACAGGGATTTTCTTTGACTTCGGTCTCAATTTCTCCGTGAAGTCCCGGTTCTTTGATGAATTTCTTCGTCCCCGAAGTGGGTTAGGATTGGTGGACTACCTGTCCACCGGGCTACTTCCACCTATCCCGGGGATCTACCGTGATGACCTAATCCCGCCGGGAGTGGACCTGTGGAACAGGTGCAAAAAAGAAGACTTGGGCTGCTGCGGACCCCAAGCTGTTTTGTTGTCCCACGCTCATAGCGATCATCTACAAATGGTCTCTTTTTTGGGGACCCAGATCCCTATTTTCGCAAGCGTAACCACAGCTGTCATAGCTAAGGCTCGGCAAGACACCGCTCTAGGAGGCTTAGAATCAGAAACCACGTCCATCGTTCTCAAGGAAGCATGGGAAGGGCTCTTGCGTTCCGGGCACTATCGCTCCTCTCCCGCTCTGGGGAGGCACTATATGGTGGCAGATCGTGATGTTGTTGCAGATGAAGTCCAAGAGTTCTGGGCAAGCTCTACTTCGTCTCGGGTCCTCCAGTCTGTTCCTCTTCAGATCTCCCCTGGAAGAATAGGCACTCTGAAGGCCTTGTTTTTCCCAGTAGATCACTCTATACCAGGATCAGGGGCGTGGGCTGTTGAAACGTCCGAGGGATGGGTCGTCTATACGGGTGATCTACGCATGCATGGCTCCCAGAAACAGGATACCCTTCGGTTTATAGAAGCCACGACTTGTTTAAAGCCTCTTGCTTTGATCTGCGAAGGGACCCATTCAGAGAATGAATGGTTTATGTCTGAAGCAGCCGTTTACGAAAATGCTCGCTTGGCGGTAGAACTACACAAGGGGCTTGTTATAGCAGATTTTCCCCTGAGTAATATTGAGCGGCTGTCAATCTTTCATCAGGTTGCCATTGATACAGGACGCATCTTGGTTGTTACCTTTAGGGATGCTTACCTTTTGGAGGCTCTATCGAAAGTGGTGAAAGCTGTACCTAACCCACTCGATTCTACTCATATCAAGGTCTATGGGCCTAACAAAGTTACCCTCGCAAGTTGGGAGAGAGTTCTTGCAGAAAGGCACGGAGGGAAAGTCATCGGTGCCACAGAGGTTCGGGAGTCACAAGGGTCTTTCATTCTCTGCTTTGGTTACTATGATCTCCCCAACCTAGTGGATATTGATCCTGGCGCAGGTCACTACATCCACTCCAGTTCAGAACCCTTCCAGGAGCAAATGGTTTTGGATAGGGCACGACTTCAAGCCTGGCTTCATCACTTCAACATTCGAAATCTAGGCCATGATCACCAAAAGAATCGACCTGTTAGCCCCTTCCATTCCTCTGGGCATCTAAGTGGAAGCGAGCTCGTAGACCTCGTCGAACAGATCAGGCCTCGTTACCTTATTCCCGTCCATACAGAGAAGCCCCACAAAATCCGTCAAAGGATCCAGGAGCGGATGGGTAAGACCGTGCAAACAATCCTCCCCAAGGCGGGGTCTCCCATCATACTGCAACGCTAAGCGCAATTGGGTCTGTTTGCAGCATTCCTACTGTTCAATCACCAGGGAAGAGCGAGGGCTAAGCCTGATTATATCCTCACCCCACTCAACCTCCCCATCACTGTATAACGTGGTCCAGCTATGAGCCTGGTTGAGGTCTAGCTCAATTGCCTGCCAGGCAGAATTAAGGTTATGGAGGACTAACGCCTGCTCATCCTGCCACTGCCTCACAAAGCCCACAATTTGCTTATTACCAGTATCTAGAGGAATGATTTTCCCAGCCTTTAGAGGGAGATTACCTTCCCTGAGGTGGATCAGATTCCTGTAATGACTCCAGATGGAATTAGGGTCTCCTTGTTGTTCTTCCACCGATGGTTGCCATGCTCCAGTGTTGAAGTTTGACGCACGCCACGTACTTTGCCCAGGACCACTTACGTTATACCATTTAAAAGGCTCTCGTTTGTTTTCATCGGGGCCTGCCCCTTTCATACCAATTTCTTCACCATAGTAAACGAAAGGATTGCCAGGTAAAGTGAGGTACACCGAGGCTGCCATTTTCATCTTTTCAACGTCATTTAAAACCGACATCGCCCTGTCTTGATCGTGATTTGTCAAAAAGGGGGCATCGATCACCCACTCTGAGTGCTCTTCATAGCGATCTATGAACCGCTGGGTCACTCTAGCCAAACCAAAGTCAGAACCACTTCTGGCACTAAGAATGATCAAATTAGCAAGATCGAAGTTAAATGCAGAGTCAAATCCCTCGTAATAAGGTGCCACCACAGTGGAGTTGTCCCAAACTTCGGCTACCAAGTAGGCATCGGGTTTGATATGCCTAAGGTGGTCTCTAAACTCCACCCACCAATCAAGGGCCCGGTCCTTTTCAGCATGGGCATACATATGCATCGCCGCATCGAGGCGGAAACCATCGACCCCTAAGGCGAGCCAGAATTCGGCAATGGCCTTAGCCTCCTCACGCACTTTGGGGTTGTCATAATTGAGATCAGGCATACCATCCCAGAAAAGACCATAATAATGGCCAGTTGCGTGGGGGTGCCATACCCTTTGGGCCCAGGGGCCAGGGGCACTTAAGTTGGTATCGGAGTCCGCCCAAATATAGTAGTCGCGGTAAGGACTCTGGGGGTCCAGAGTTGCCGCAATAAACCAGGGGTGAAGACGACTTGTATGATGAAGGACAAGATCCATAATCACCCGAATGCCTCGGCTATGAGCCTTGGTGATCAGCTCTTCAAACTCCTCCAGTGTGCCGATCTCCCGGTCGATGGCATAGTAATCTGTCACATCATACTTATGATAGGTTGGAGAAGGATGAATGGGAGTTAGCCAAATCCCGCTGACGCCCAAGTCCGTCAGATAATCCATCCGATCGATGATTCCCCTCAGGTCCCCTAAACCATCACCATTGCCATCGGCAAAGGCTCTGACAAAAATCTGATAAAAAACACCATGCTTGCCTAAGAAGATGTCCTCTTCGCTTAAAGGCTCTCCGAAAACTCCCTCTAGTGGAATAATCATCAAGAGTATGATCAGAAGTAGTGTCGCCAGTCTGCGTAATACACGCATGGAATTCCCCCCCGTATGCCATTTGAGTTTCGTGGATCCAGCAGAGAAAAATAACCAAAATGTTGCGATTCCCCTCTGGGATACTTGATCTCTTGGAAATAAGTGATACAATGAAGATGATATCTCCGAATTGCGTTTTATAAGCGGGGGAACCAGTATTGGGGTGAATTTCGCCCTATGAAATCATAGAGCGAGAAGGGCAACTTGGGTGTCCTAATCCGTCAGCTAACCTCGTAGGAGTACGCCAAGCGCCTTGTCACTGAGACTAACGTCCCAGCGGCTAGCGCTTTTTTTGTCCCCGGGATTACCATCCCGCTGCGATAGATGAGACCAAACTAGAAGGGGTTGAAAGTCAATGGCTGTCGAAAAACAAACCACCATAGAAGATATCAAACACCATCTAGAATCAAATCTGGGCAAGAAGGTGTTTATTCGAGCTAGTAAAGGACGTCGTCGCTTTTTAGAGTCCGAAGGAACCTTAATTGAGACCTATCCCAAGCTATTTGTAGTAGACTTAGACCAAACCGCAGTGCGCCGCCGTTCCTATACTTACGCGGACGTTCTAATCGAAAATGTTGAAGTCACAATTGATGATAAGCGAGTTGGTTCACACTAAATCTCTCCGCATCCTGTAACTTCCTCCCTCAGAAAGGACCAGGGGCCTTGACCCTCTGGTCTTTTCTTATGTTCGAACTAATTCTCCCCCAGCCTCCCTGCGGAAGCGCTCAATGAAAGCCCTCACAAACTGGTCCTTTTCATTAAAAACCTCAACGGACTTGGGGTAATTCAAGAGCGTACGTACTTGCGCTACATGCTCCATGTAAGAATCGCGGTAAAACTCTAAAGAATACTCCAGGGTCTCCCTACGATAGGCGCTATGCCAGAAGTTGAGCCAGATCTCCTGACTTCCGAAGTGATCAAGAATATCCGCATCCTGGACGAGCTTAACATAGTGGGGATGTTCCTGTGTCTTGCGGAGCGTATGTCCTCCCACGATTTCCACAATCTGCTCTAGCTTCGCCGCTGGGCAATGGTCCTGCAGAATCTCCCTGCAGATTAAAGCTCCATACTCCCAGTGCGGTTCAATACCCTTTCCCACATCATGAAACCAGCTGCCCACGATAATTACGTCATCATCATTGTTCTGATCTGGAAGAACCAACTCCCGGATCTTTAGGGCGATCTTGGCTACCCTTTGTCCATGGTAATAGGCATAACCTGGTTCCCGGTCAGGATGCGAATACCGTTTACCCATACTTTGCCACGCCTCTTCCTTAATCAAACCTAAATTCATCATCTTGCCCCTCCACATCAGTATGATCCGTATATTCTCCCTTGGTACCCAGTTCCCTTCAGAGGGCCAACTCACAAATAGACGACTCTTTCATAACCTAGTAGAGTGACTGCTGTGAAAGGAAGTGGTTTTCATGACTTTGGCCGATCTTCTCCCTGGGGAGTCGGGGATCATCCAAGAAGTCGACACCGAACCTCTCTTGCAACAAAGGCTCTTAGATCTAGGTTTACTGCCGGGAACGCATATTCAGGCACGTTTCAGAGGTCGCAGAGGAGATCCTGTTGCCTATATGGTGCGTGGCACAGTGTTAGCCCTCCGCCTGTCCACAGCCAAGGACGTAATCGTTCACCCCCTAGGGAGGTCGTTATAATGCTCCAAAGGTATTTAATTGCACTGGCAGGGAATCCCAACACCGGTAAGAGCACCGTCTTTAATAAACTTACTGGGCTAAAGCAACACACCGGAAACTGGCCGGGAAAGACTGTTGTTTTGGCTCAAGGAAGCTATACTTATCAAGGACATACCTACGAAATCTATGATTTGCCTGGTACCTACTCCCTTTCCGCTTCATCTCCTGAGGAGGAGGTGGCCCGGGACTTTATCTGCTCAGGACAGCCCCAGGTCACAGTGGTTGTTGTAGACGCCACTTGCTTAGAGCGCAATTTGCACCTTGTGCTCCAGATTACCCAGCTTACGACCAGTGTTATTGTTTGCCTCAACCTCATGGATGAAGCAAAGCGTCAGAATATGGTTCTAGATGTACATCAGCTGGAAGAGGAGCTCGGTGTGCCAGTTATACCTACAACCGCAACCACCAGTGAAGGGCTCCAGGCTCTCCAGGATGCCATTGCCCGGGTGACACATGGTGCCCTTAGACCACAACCAAGATCCTTGCAGCTTGACCAAGAACACCTCGCATCGTCGTTCTACACACACGCGGAGAGGATTGCGGACCAAGTGGTAGCCAATTCCCAACAGGGCTGCGATTTTTCAGCCCGCTTGGATAAAGTGGTTACGTCACGCCATTTGAGCATTCCACTGATGTTGGGATTACTGGCCTCCATATTGTGGATCACCATTGTGGGTGCCAATTATCCCTCGGATCTTCTGGCCCATTTGTTTTTTCAATTGGAAGACCTCTTGACCACACTTTTTATTAAACTAGGAAGCCCTGCTTGGCTCCACGGTGCTCTTATCTTCGGCATGTTCCGTGGTCTTGCCTGGGTGGTCTCTGTGATGCTACCTCCCATGGCCATCTTTTTTCCCCTCTTTACCCTCTTGGAGGATTTCGGTTACCTACCCCGTTTGGCCTTTAATCTTGATGGCTTGTTTCAAAAGGCAGGGGCCCATGGGAAGCAATCCCTTACTATGGCCATGGGCTTTGGCTGTAATGCGGCTGGTATTATTGCAGCACGGATCATTGATTCTCCCCGGGAGCGTCTGCTTGCCATCCTAACCAACAATTTTGTACCTTGCAACGGACGTTTTCCCATGCTCATTGTCATGGGCACCATTATGGCCAGCTCCGTCGTTGGTGCACAAATGGGGGGATGTGTGGCCGCCCTAGTGGTTTTGGTCGCACTTGTATTTAGTGTCCTTGCCACACTTATGATTTCCAAACTCCTCACATCTACCGTTTTACGAGGCGAACTGTCCTACTTCATCTTGGAGCTTCCCCCTTACCGCCGACCCCAAATCGGCACCGTCTTAGTACGTTCTTTTCTAGATCGAGCCCTGTCTGTGCTATGGAGAGCGGTGATCGTAGCTGCCCCTTGTGGCCTCCTAACCTGGATCTTGGCCAATATCACCTTCCATGACATCACCTTACTAGGCCATTTGTCCAACTGGCTCCAGCCCCTCGGCCAGGCCATGGGTCTCGATGGGGTCGTTCTCTTGGGCTTCATTTTAGGCCTGCCCGCGAATGAAATCGTTATTCCAATCATCTTCATGGGCTACCTCTCCCAGGGATCCCTCATGGAAGTACAGGGACTGGCTGCCATTCAAGACGTCCTTGTGGCAAACGGGTGGACCTGGCTCACCGCATTAAATTTCATGATTTTTACCATTTTTCACTGGCCCTGCGGCACGACCCTCTTGACCATTAAGAAGGAAACAGGGAGCTTAAAATGGACACTCCTCTCGATACTCCTTCCCACTGCGTTTGGCATCACGATTTGTGTCGTTCTTACGAAAATCGTAGACATTCTTTACGTTGGATGCTCCTAGAAACACTTCACCTTTTCCCCCTGTTAATTATTTGACGTTCTACGGCAGAAAGGTGTATAATTGGGAAGGAATCCAACGGCTAATCGAGAAGGGATTACCGAGGAAAAAATGCCTGTCCTTGTGATCTCCCTCACTTCGTGAGGG
>DIPH01000006.1:27356-47116 GCA_002424045.1 Firmicutes bacterium UBA5493
AGGGGCAGACCACAGGAGGGTGCATTTTTGTGCCACAGGCTTTATTTCAATATTTTCTAAGGGGGAATAGTGAACTTATGCGCAAGATGACTGTTAATGGAAACTTCGCAGCCGCCCATGTGGCCTACGCGTTTAGTGACGTGGCCGCGATTTATCCCATTACTCCATCGTCCGACATGGGTGAGTACTGTGATGAATGGGCTGCCCACGGACAAAAGAACATTTTTGGACGTCCTGTACGTGTAGCAGAACTGCAATCTGAAGCAGGAGCCGCTGGAGCAGTGCATGGCTCCCTGGTAAGCGGAGCTTTCACCTCTACGTTTACTGCTTCGCAAGGGCTACTTCTTATGATTCCAAACATGTACAAGATTTCCGGCGAACTCTTACCTGCTGTTTTCCATGTGTCGGCCCGTTCTGTGGCCGCCCATGCCCTATCTATCTTTGGTGACCATTCTGACGTAATGGCCGCCCGACAAACAGGATTTGCCTTGCTTGCCTCGGCCTCCGTCCAAGAAGCCATGGACTTAGCACTCGTTGCACACCTTGCAACCCTCAAGAGCAGTGTGCCTTTTGTCCATTTCTTTGATGGTTTCAGAACATCCCATGAGTATCAGAAAATTGATGTCATCGACTATGACGAAATGGCTCAGCTCGTGGATAAAGACGCCATTGCTAGATTCAGGGCCCGTGCCATGAATCCCGAACATCCACACCAACGGGGAACCGCCCAGAACCCGGACATTTATTTCCAGGGTCGTGAAGCAGCCAACCCCTACTACCTAGCCGTACCTGAGATCGTTATTGAAGCGATGAAACAGGTAGGTGAGTTAACGGGTCGCTCTTACAAACCCTTTGACTATGTGGGAGCCAAGGATGCTGAACACATCATCGTTTCTATGGGTTCGAGCAATGATACAATTGAAGAGACAGTAAACCACCTCAACGCCCAAGGTGCCAAACTGGGCCTGGTTAAAGTTCGTCTCTATCGTCCTTTCTCTGCTAAACACTTTGTAGAGATGATTCCTGCCACAGCCAAGCGCATCGCTGTCCTAGACCGCTGCAAAGAACCGGGTTCTTTAGGAGAACCTTTGTACCTTGATGTACAGGCAGCACTTGTTGAGACTGGCCGTAGCAATATTGAAGTTGTGGGCGGACGCTATGGTCTCAGCTCCAAGCAATTTACCCCTGCCATGGTTAAGGCCGTCTTTGACAACCTAGCAAGTAGCGATCCTAAGAATCATTTCACTGTAGGTATTGATGATGATGTGACAAACACGTCTTTAGAATTGAAAGACGACTTGGACATTGCACCTAAGGGACTCTTTAGTGCTAAGTTCTATGGTCTCGGTTCTGACGGTACAGTTGGTGCCAACCAAAACAGTATCAAGATTATTGGTGACGAAACAGACATGTATGCTCAAGGGTACTTTGAGTATGACTCCAAGAAGTCCGGCGGCATCACCATTTCTCACCTGCGCTTTGGTCACACTCCGATTAAAGCACCTTACCTTGTGAGTCAGGCCAATCTTGTAGCATGTCACAACCCCTCTTATGTGACGCGTTATGATATGTTAGAGGGCATTAAAGAAGGCGGCGTTTTCTTGCTCAACTCTCCTTGGAGTTTAGAGGAGATGGAAACAGAATTGCCAGCCTCCCTCAAGAAGACGATTGCCGAGAAGAAGCTCCGCTTCTACAACATTGATGCTGTAAAGATCGCAGCAGAAATTGGATTAGGTGGCCGTATTAACACCATTTTGCAGGCCTCCTTCTTCCAAATCGCCAATGTTATTCCTGCTGCTGACGCCTTACGATACATCAAAGAAGCTATCTTTAGGAGCTACGGCGATAAAGGTGAGAAGATCGTTAACATGAACTATGCAGCTGTAGACAGCGCTACTTCTCACTTAGTCAAGGTCGAGTACCCAGCGAGCTGGGCCAATGCCACAGAGGCCGCGGCAGCAGTGGAAGCCACAACTCCTTATGTGGATAACGTGGTCCGCCCAGTGCAAGCTCTGAAGGGCAACGAGCTTCCTGTGAGCACCTTTAGTGCTGATGGGACCGTCCCAACCGGAACCACCGCCTACGAAAAACGCGGGATTGCCATTACTGTTCCCAAGTGGATTGCGGAAAACTGTATCCAGTGTAACCAATGTTCCTTTGTCTGTCCCCACGCTGTAATTCGTCCTTTCTTAGCAACAGAAGACGACTTGACAGATGCGCCGGCAGAGTTTAAGACACTAAAGGGTGTAGGACGCGACTTAGCTGATCTACGCTATCGGATCCAAATTTCGCCTCTGGATTGTACCGGTTGCGGCAACTGTGCTCAGGTTTGTCCTGCCAAGGAAAAAGCTCTTGTAATGGAACCTTTGGCTGACCATGCCGAGGTCCAGGATGCAAACTGGAATTTTGCCATGACCCTACCTAACCGCGGCGCTCATATTGCCCCGAACAATGTGAAGGGTAGCCAATTCAAGCAACCACTCTTTGAATTCTCTGGTGCCTGTGCCGGTTGCGGTGAGACAGCCTATATTAAGCTAGCTACACAGCTCTTTGGCGATCGCATGATGATTGCTAATGCCACTGGTTGTTCCTCCATCTACGGCGGAAGTGCCCCTACCTGTCCTTATACAATGAATGAGTTTGGACATGGACCAGCCTGGGCCAATTCCCTCTTTGAGGATAACGCAGAATTCGGTTTTGGTATGAATCTTGCCCAAGAAGCTCGCAGAAGCCAACTAGCTGACATGATGGCAGGTCTACTAGACCAAAATATCCCTGCAGAGCTTAAGGAAGCCCTCCAGCTCTGGATGGACAATCTCAATGACGCTGAGGTAACCAAGACAGCTGCCGCTACCATTAAAGAGCTTCTCCCTGCAGCCATTGAGCAAACGTCAGGAGACTTGCAGGAAGTCCTCAAAGCCATCTTGGCTAATGCGGATATTCTAGTGAAAAAATCCATCTGGATTATTGGTGGAGACGGTTGGGCCTATGACATCGGCTACGGTGGTTTAGACCACGTTCTCGCCTCTGGTGCTGATGTGAACGTACTGGTTTTGGATACCGAAGTTTACTCCAACACCGGTGGCCAGGCCTCCAAGGCCACTCCTACGGGAGCAGTTGCCAAATTTGCCAGCTCTGGCAAGCGCACACGCAAGAAGGATCTAGGCATGATGGCCATGTCCTATGGCTATGTCTATGTAGCTACTGTAGCCATGGGTGCTAACCGCAACCAACTCATGAAAGCAATGATCGAAGCCGAGAGCTATGATGGCCCATCCTTGATTATTGCCTACGCACCATGTATTAACCATGGTATCAACATGAGCCTGAGCGTTGAAGAGAGCAAACAAGCTGTAGAATGCGGTTATTGGAATCTCTATCGCTTCGATCCCCGCAGAGAGGCTGAAGGTGCAAATCCCTTCGTCTTAGACTCCAAGGAGCCTGACTATGAAAAGTTCCAAGCATACCTGAAGAGTCAAGTTCGTTACTCTCGCCTAGCCCGTCAGTTCCCAGATCAAGCTGAGGAACTCTATGCACAGGCAGAAGCCGATGTGAAACGCCGTTACAACGGTTACAAGAAACTTGCAGAAGTATAAAAGCAGTCTTAGCGAAGCAGCAGCCCCCTTGGGGGCTGCTTTGGGGGCTGCTTTTTTAGGCGAAGATGTGATCCCCGATCTGCAGTTTGACGGTCTGGGTCCACACCCAACTCGATGCAGGCACCTTGCGGGGATTCCAGAAAAAAACAGACCCAGAGGTCGGATCAACACCTACTCTAGCTTCGAGGACAGCCAAATAGGCTAAGTTATCGGGGGTCTGATTGATCGCTCCATTGGCCACAGGTTCAAATTGGCGAGGCTGATAGATGACAGCCCTCACGGTGTCTGGAAAGCCAGGATGCGCCAGACGATTGAGGACCACCGCAGCAACAGCAATCTGCCCCTCGAATGGTTCTCCCCTCGCTTCCGCAAAGACTAAGCGGGCCAAGAGGGCAATGTCCTCTAGGTCTTTCTGGGAGTATTCTCCCTCCGGTAGCACAAATCCGCCTTCTAGAGAAGGTAGGATTGGTGTACCGGGGATGGGCATATCTGCCGCATCATCTTGAGGCCGGCGGGCTAATTCTGGTATATTAAGCTCTTGACCAGGCATAATGGTATCGCCGCCTAGCTGATTCGCCAGGCGCAAAGCCTCCAAACTAACTTGATACTGATGGGCTATACCCCACAGAGTATCCCCTGCTTTGACCACATGCACAAACGCCATATGTGTTCCTCCTTTCATTTGGGATTGTCTACGCAAATAGCATATGCAAGTACTATCGTCGTGGCAACTGTAACCGGCTCCCTTGAAGGAAGAACGGGGTGTTTGTCAAAGTATACAGCATACCACGGCAAGGAATATAAAGGAGGATACATATGACTACACCGCATAATGCCGCAAATCCAGGCGACATCGCCAAGACGGTGCTTATGCCAGGGGATCCGCTACGGGCGAAATTTGTAGCGGATACCTATCTTGAAGATGTAAAATGTTATAATGAAGTTCGGGGAATGTATGGCTTTACCGGGCTTTACAAGGGTAAACCTGTGTCTGTACAAGGTCATGGTATGGGAATGCCTTCCATTGGAATTTACACCTATGAGCTGTATAATATGTATGATGTGGACAACATCATTCGTATTGGTTCTGCCGGTGCCATCAGGGAGGATGTCAAGATCATGGATATGGTCCTTGGCATGGGTGCCTGTACCGATTCGAATTACGCCTACCAATATGGAATGCCAGGAACCTATGCCCCCATCGCCACCTACGATCTCCTCGAAAAGGCCGTTCGCATTGCCAGGGAAAAAGACCAGAAGTTCTTTGTAGGCAACATCTTGTCAGCAGACATCTTCTATAATCCACTTGGTAGTACACCTTGGAAAGAGATGGGTGTTCTTGCTGTGGAAATGGAAGCGGCAGCTCTGTACATGAATGCAGCTCAAGCCAAGAAAAATGCCCTCTGCATGCTGACCATTTCCGATGAGCTCCACAGCGGTAAAGAATTGCCCGCCCATGATCGTCAAGTGAGCTTCAGGAAAATGATGGAGATCGCTTTGGAACTGGCTATTAGTCTTTAGATCGAGAAAAAACAAACCCAACCCCCTTGGGTTGGGTTATTTTATTATTCTGGAGGTTCTCATGAAAAGACCCTTTGTCGATGCCAAAACACTTCGCAACATTGTCGCAGAGTATCCCACACCCTTTCATCTTTATGACGAACGGGGTATTCGGGATAACGCCCGTAGACTTCACCAAGCCTTTGCCTGGAACCCAGGGTTCAAAGAATACTTTGCAGTAAAAGCAACCCCCAACCCTACCATCCTCCAGATTCTCCGAGAAGAAGGCTGTGGAGTTGACTGCGCCACCTATACAGAGCTCCTGCTCGCTGATGCGGTCGGATTTGGGGGCCATGAGATCATGTTTTCATCCAATATGACGCCCTTGGAGGATTTTGAGCTAGCTCATAAACTTGGCGCCATCATTAACCTCGATGACCTCACCGACGTGGACTACATCGATAAGCTCCCCAGCATTCCCGAGACCATTTGTTTGCGCTATAACCCGGGAGGCAACTTTTCGATCAGTAATGAAATCATGGATACACCAGGAGAGGCCAAGTATGGAATGACCCGTCCCCAGCTCAAGGCAGCCGTAGAGCAGTTACTCGTTATTGGCGTCTGCCAATTTGGCCTCCACGCCTTTTTGGCCAGCAATACAAGGGAAAATGACTACTACCCTACCCTGGCCAAGATCCTCTTTGAGCTAGTGCGCGATCTCCACGCTGAGACAGGAGCCCACTTTACCTTTGTGAACCTCTCTGGCGGTATCGGCGTTCCCTACCATCCGAGCCAAGAGCCGGCCGACATTATGACCATTGGAGCCGGTGTCAAGAGAGCCTTCGACGAAGTTTTGGTGCCCGCAGGCTTGGGTCATCTAGCCATAGTTGCCGAGCTGGGGCGTTTTATGCTCGCACCCTATGGTCACTTGATTTCCACCGCAATCCGCCGTAAAGATATCTATAAAAACTACATTGGGCTTGACGCCTCTGCAGCCAACCTCATGCGTCCCGCCCTGTATGGATCCTATCACCACATTTCGATCGCGGGAAAAGAGGATCTTCCCCATGATCACATCTATGATGTGGTGGGCGGGCTATGCGAAAACAACGATAAGTTCGCCATCAACAGGCACCTACCAGAGGTTAAGCTAGGAGACTTGGTGGTCATTCATGATACAGGTGCCCACGGTTTTTCCATGGGCTATAATTATAATGGGAAACTCCGATCAGCGGAAGTGTTGCTTCGCACCGACGGGAGTACCGAACTCATTCGCCGCGCCGAAACTCCCGCAGACTACTTCGCCACTCTGAAGCTGCCGGTGCGATCATCTGGCCTTTAGTTTATCCTGAAACTGCTTACGGAATTTGACCACTTTAGGGGCGATCACCATCTGGCAATAACCCTGCCCAGGATTTTCTGCGAAATAGTCGTGATGGTAGTCCTCCGCGGGGTAAAAGGTAGTAAGCTCCATAAGCTCGGTGACGATAGGATCATCCCAAAGCTCCGCCATAGAATCCATAACTTCCCGCGTAGCTTCTTTCTCCTCTTGGGTTTCATAGAAGACTACCGAACGATATTGGGTGCCAATATCGCCCCCCTGCCGATTTAGCGTGGTAGGATCATGGGTGCTAAAGAAAACCCCTAGGAGGTCTTTGTAGCTAATGACTCCCCTATCATAGGTGATTTGAATGACCTCGGCATGACCGGTTTCATTTGTGCATACCTGTTTGTACGTGGGGTTTTCCACATGCCCTCCGCTATAACCAGGGACAACGCTGATGACACCTGCTAGGTCCTTGAAAATGGCCTCTAAACACCAAAAGCAACCTCCACCAAAGGTGGCTGTAGAGTGATTCATGATTCTCGTCCCTTCAAATTATCTCTAGAAAAGGTGATTACTTGGATTCTATCTATGGATTTCCCAACTATTATGAAATAGCCTATTCTTACCGGAATATAGCAGCAGAAGTGGATGTGATGGAAGAGGCTATCCGCAAGTATTCAAAGATTCCGGTACATACCGTTTTAGAATTGGCCTGCGGCAACAGTCCCCATATGTTGGAGCTAGCTACCCGAGGCTACCAGTACTTTGGGTTGGATCTAAGCCCAACCATGATTGAGTTTGCCCAGAATAAGGCGGAAACACACCAAATCGATGCACAGTTCTACCTCGCCAACTTCGTCGATTTCCAGCTGGAAGGACCTATGGACTTTATCTACATCATGCTTGGTTCCCTTTATGTTAATGATACCGAAGAACTCCTGAGTCATTTCAGCAACGTCCATAAAGCCCTCAAACCAGGCGGTCTTTACTTCCTGGATTGGTGCGTCGACTTCTCGCCCCTTGATAACAGCCAAGACAGTTGGGTCATGCGCCGAGGTGGTATCACGGTTACAACCCGCTACTCTACTCGCTTGCATAATGCTGCGGAACAACTCTATGAAGAAAACATCCTCTTTACCATCAAAGATCACGGCACGCAGAAGAAGCTGCTCCATACTGGCATCCGTCGGGCTATCTTTCCGCAGGAATTTGTGTTAGCCGCAACCAAGCTCAACGGCTTTGAACTTCTAGGTTGGTGGGATGACTGGAACTGGGAGAGACCCCTTGGGAGAGAAGGACGGGGCGAAATCGTCCGCCCCATCACCGTTTTGCGCCGACTCTAATGGCAGAGCTAAAGCTTCAGCCTTGGCAGAGCTCATAGATGGCCAGTACATCATCCTTCCCTAAAGACATAAAGTTACCTAAGGTTTTGGTATCGCCATGTGTGGCCTTGTCGGCCATCTCAGCAAGGCGATCGGTGGCAATGCCTGCTTCGGCCAAGGTTGTAGGCAGTCCAATGCGGCGGAAAAAGTCTTCTAGGCGCCTAATCCCCTCTAGAATTGTCCGCTCGGGATTATGGAAGTCCTGCTCCACAGCAAAGACACGGACAGCAAACTGCACAAAACGATCAGGGTCTTGCTTGTAAACATACTTCATCCAGGCCGGGAAGACAATGGCCAAACCAGCGCCATGGGCGATATCATACAACGCGCTCAACTCGTGCTCAATGGAGTGGGATGCCCAATCCTCACTGCGGCCTACCCCCAAGATATCGTTATGGGCGACGGTGCCAGCCCACATAATGTTAGCCCTTGCTCCGTAGTTCTTCGGTTCAGAAATGGCGGTGGGAGCTTCCTGAACGATGCTTCGCATAGAGGCCTCACAGAGATGATCTCCAAAGCCCACGTCTTTTTCACGGGTAAAGTAACGCTCCATAATGTGGGCCATCATGTCCGCGACACCGCAAGCCGTTTGATAGGCGGGCAAGGAATAGGTTAATTCAGGATTCATCAAGGCAAATTTAGGGCGCATCACCAGGGCCCCATAGCCTACTTTTTGCCAACCATCCTCATTGGTCACAACAGAGCTTGCACTTGACTCGCTTCCCGCCGCAGGGATGGTCAAGACAACACCTACAGGTACACTCTCTTCAGCCCTGGCTTTTCCGGCATAGAAATCCCACACATCACCCTCATAGGGCACACCAATGGCGATAGCTTTCGCGGAGTCAATGGCGCTTCCGCCTCCTACGGCCAAGATCAAATCTACCTGCTCTTTGCGGGCTAAATCTATGCCTTCCCGCACCAAGCTAAGCCTGGGATTGGGCCGAGCTCCACCCAATTCTACGATCTCCAGACCAGCCTGTTTCAGAGACTTTACCACCCGGTCCTTGAGACCACTTTTCACGATATGCCCACCACCGTAGTGTAGTAGGACCTTCTTACCCCAGGTAGCTGCCTCTTTACCAACTTGTTCTTCGACTCCCTTACCAAAAACGATCTTTGTGGTGTTCGAAAACGTAAAGTTAAGCATAAACTCCCTCCTTGATCATATGAGACTTTACTCCACTACATAGTGGAGTTATCTTTAGTAAACTGCACCAATTCTTGAACATATCCGAAGGCCACGGCGGTTACTGTATCAGCTCCACCGTAATAAAGTGCCAGACGTCCGGTGGCACTGTCAACTAAGGCAGCACAGGGAAAGGCCACATTAGGAACATCACCAACGCACTCATAGTATGTCTGGGGCGACAAGATGTACGGACTGGTTCGAGCTAACACTTTCCAAGGCTGATCCAGATCCAAAAGCGCGGCCCCCACACTGTAGACGAAACCATTACAGGATGTAAGTACACCATGGTAAATCAGGAGCCATCCTTCGGAGGTTTCAATGGGAATGGGACCTGCTCCAATTTTCGTAGATTGCCAGCCCACAGTCGTGCCCATTACGTGACGATGCTTGCCCCAAAAGGTCATGTCAGGGCTTTCGCTGTAGAAAATATCGCCAAAGGGTGTATGTCCGTTATCACTTGGTCTTGAGACCATAGCGAAGTTGCCTCCAATTTTCCGTGGAAAAAGCACGCCATTGCGGTTAAATGGTAGGAATGCGTTCTCCAGCTGATGGAATGTCTCAAAATCTTCCGTGTGAGCAACACCAATGGTTGGGCCATGGTAGCCGTTACACCAGGTAACATAGTAGCGATCCTCAATCCAAACCACTCTTGGATCGTAACCGTAGACGAACTTACCGATTTCCGCATCATCGCAGACAAAGGAAATGGGCTCATGTTCGATGGTCCAGTTTAGAGCATCCTTGCTCTTTCCAGCATGAATACGCATTTCCCTAGCTTTGTTATCAACACGGAAGACGCCGCGAAATTCATCGCCATAGGGCACAACGGCGCTGTTAAATATGCTGTTCGAACAAGGAATTAGATCCCTGGGAATAACGGGATTTTGCGAGAAACGCCAGAGGACATCACTGTTTCCTGCAGGGCGCTCTTCCCAAGGAATATTGGGTAGATTCTGACCGACAATTTTCGGACTCATGTTTCACATCCTTCCATAGTTGTCTATAGCTTCTCAGGCTCAGGGTAATCAATGCCGAAGGTCTCCACCGTAACCTTCTCGATGCGTTGGTCCGTCAGTGGCTTATCCATTCTGTCACGCTGAACGGAGACAATCTTATCCGCCACTTCAATACCTTCCACAACTTGGCCAAAAGCAGCGTAGGCCCCATCTAGATGGGGAGAGTCCGCCACCATAATGAAAAACTGGGAACCTGCCGAATCCGGCACATCGGAACGAGCCATCGAGATCACACCGCGTACGTGCTGAAGATCGTTTTCGAATCCGTTTTGACTAAACTCACCCTTGATACTATAACCTGGTCCACCGCTGCCTGTACCGGTCGGATCGCCTCCCTGAATCATGAAGCGAGGGATGACGCGATGGAAGATCACACCGTCATAGTATCCTTGCTTTACTAAGAAGATGAAGTTGTTTGCTGTGTTTGGAGCTATTTCCGGAAAAAGTTCCACCTTGATGTTCCCGAGCTCCCCTAGGTCTATCGTCACTAGAGGATTGTTGAAAGCCTCCCCTTCCTCTGCAGAGACCCAACTTGTCTGCACCACAACCAACAAGGCTACTAGAATCGTTACGACCATTGTATTTATATATTCCATTCCATCGACCTCCATCTATTTGTGGGTGAATGTTGGCATTC
The DNA here is from genome assembly GCA_002424045.1 of Firmicutes bacterium UBA5493. Taxonomy (GTDB): domain Bacteria; phylum Bacillota; class Limnochordia; order Darwinibacteriales; family Darwinibacteriaceae; genus UBA5420. The sequence continues at coordinate 38,007 of DIPH01000006.1, forward strand.
ACCAAAACTCATTATACCATACTTCGTTGGCAGGAACTCCCTCTCTGACGGAGAAACTCTTTTTTGAAAGGAGTGAACAATGTCTATGTGGAAAGAACACTACCGGGTTGGTTCCGATTTAATTGACACCCAGCACCAAGAGCTCTTCAAACGAGTATCTCGATTTATCAAAGTAGTACAGGGCGATGAACCTTGGGAGGAACGCCTGGAACAAGTGAAAGAAACCCTTGTTTTTATGCAACACTATGTAATCATCCACTTTGCAGACGAAGAGAATCTGCAAAAGGAGATTGGCTACCCTGAATTGGAGAGACATACCCGGATTCACGAGAGTTTCAAAGGCGAAATTCAAGAGTTTGCCCAGACAGTTGAGCGTGAGGGATTTGATGAAGAGAAAGTGCAGGAATTCAGCGCCAAAGTCATGACATGGTTAATTATGCATGTGGGTAGAGAAGACCAGAAGATTGGTGAGTTCCTGCGGTCCAGGGGAGGTCACAAATGAGAGTTGAGTACATAAACCCGTTCTACCAAGCCACTGTGGATGTGTTCCGCGTCATGCTGAGTATGGAACCAACAAGAGGAACCCTAAGAGCTGTTCAGGAGCTTGTGCCTGTGAGTGAGGCCAATGTAGGAATTGGTGTTACGGGCGATTTGCGGGGATCACTCTTATATAGTTTCCCCAAAACCATGGCCCTTGAAATGGTCCACATCATGTCGGGTATGGAAATGACGAAGCTCGATGCCTTTGTCACCTCAGCTTTGAGCGAAGTAGCGAATATCATCAGCGGTAATGCCTTGACCTATCTTTCGAAAAACTCCCTAGCCTGTGACATCTCACCGCCCCAGGTTTTTATAGGTAGTACCGGTACACTGGCTATGGCCACCGAAAAAGCGATTGTCCTTCCCCTTGTCACCGACATCGGAACTCTGGAGATTAGTATTTCGCTGCACGGTAAGTAGCCTCACGAAAAATGCCCAAGCAGGTGACGGGCAATCACCTGCCTGGGCATTTTGTTCCTTCTACGCTAAAATGATCCACTGCCTAGTGTTATGGCTGCGAACACTGTGGTATTCTTCCCGAGGCCTCCAAATTCTGTAGCCACATCACCGTAGTTGAAACTCGCTCCAACACTAGGTGAGATTTTGCTAAAGGTCGGGAGAGTTAACGTTGTCGTCACCATACCCGATCCATCAGAGAGGTTGGCATTAAGGAAAGCCGAAGCAGACAATTTGGTGTTCAGAAGGTTGTTCCATCCGACCATAACCGCCAAGTAGTGCATACCGGTGGAGCTCATGTCTGCTACGTTGAACTTCACTAGTTCTTTCTTTGCTACTTCTCGCTGAACAGCATCATCCGACGCGCTCATCGCAAGCAACATAGCATAGTACCCGCGCAAACCCTGAATGTATTCTTGGTTCTGATAGCCTTCACCGTTAAAGTAATATTGGGTAGCCCCAGTCAGATTAAAAAGACCATCAGGATCGCTGTGACTGTACCTGGCCCCAGCTGTGGCATGGAAGAAAAGGTCATCCTTCTTATAAGTTGGGTAGTTCATGGGCAGTGCATCTGCAAAACCCTTATCGGATCCTTTGCTGACCACTGCTTCTCCAAAGACCGCGAAATCACCCAAGGACGAAGAAACCGTCACCATAGCCCGGGGAGCTTTATCTTTCTGGTAAAACCCTCCTAGACCGATTTCTGTTCCACCCACCACAAATTCCATTTTGGGAGCTAGCGCCACTTTATCCAGGGAATCCACTCCATCAAAGAGGGTGTAGAGATAGTAATTCGTGCTACCTCTGGGGTACTGCGCTTTCAAAGCCACGGGACCTTCTAGCTCAACGCCAGGATCGAGGGGATTAATGCGACCAATACTAATCACATCGGCTGGGCTAAAGAAATAGCCCACGCCCCAACTTACATTTTGCTTCCCTGCCCTGAAAAACACTTTGTTGTCATAGTTGAAGTCAGAAAAGAGCTCCTGCAGGCTTAGCTTCAGGGGATCCTGTACGGTTCCATCTGCACCGCGCTGTTTCGTGACAGCATAACTCAAACCCACTTTACCAAACACCCTGAAATTCGGATCAGGCCTGGCGTCTAAGTAGACTTGTCCTCCCAACGATGTTCCGAAGGAATCCAAAGGATCGATTCCTTCCATGAAAGTTCTCCTAGTAGTGACCGAAAAGCGATAGTTGCCACCCACATCCCACCCATCTTGCCTAAGTAGGGCCTCTTCGGGCGGAATGGTTGCCTCATCTTCTTCAAGTTCCACAAACAAATCATCACCAAAGAGATCATCGAAATCAAAGTCCATGGCCCAAGATGTGCCGCTCAAACCCAGTATAAGCACCAGCACAGTCAAGTGAAGGGACGTTCTGCGCATGATGTGATGCACCTCCTAACGGTTCACTCTTTCAATATACGCCTTGGTAAATACATGATCTGGAATTGGACTAACAGAGATCTCGCTGACGGCAATTTGAGTTTTTTGTCCCTCAACAAGTTCATCAACGAAGATCATCTGCACCGGAATCACTACATCCCCAACCTTGGTGTACTTAGGGAACAGACCCGTGCGCATCAGTCTATAGGTCAAGCTATACTCTTCTGTCTTGAGCACCAAACTCGTATCTTTCGTGACCCAGATCTTCGTGTAGGGGAAGGGAACCGTATCATCCACTGCCTTGAGATCAATAATGTAGACCTCAAAGTTCCCTAGAGTACCTTCTAGGTAACCTTCCACCTCATAGGACGAAGAATAGCTGTTGGAACCAAAATCCGCGTTACGGGCATCGGAGTCCTGGAACGTCTCTTTGAGGGAGGTATGGGCAAATTGGCGGCTGGAAGGGTCATAGAACCAAAGGTTATCTCCTTCCAAGAGATATCCTTGCCCTTTTTCGGTCACCGGTTCCTGAATCAAGAGCAAGAAACGTTCGCCATCATCACGCCTAAATTGTCGCACCACCATCTTTTCGATCCCCTTGTCGGGATCCTCAACAATCATGGTGAGGACCGAGGAGAAATCTAATCCATCGAAACGAGACTGGGCGTCAAGGCTCTCTAAAATCGCTTCTATATGGCTAAAATCCTGGGCCTGGGCTGCAAATCCTGCCACTAGAATACACAGCACGACAGCTGCAATGAACTGTATCTTCTTCATCGAAAAACCCCCTATGTGTGAGAACTAAGTGCCTTCATGGGCGACATCTTTGCGGCAGCCCGTGCCGGCCAATACGCCGCCAAGAGGCTCGTGAAAACCACTAGCGAAGTATTGAGAATAACGCTTCCTATCGGCAGGCGAAACGTTATTTTTCCATTGTTCAAGAAAAACTGCAAAGACGGGTCGGCATTGAGACTGATACTGCCCACAACCAAGGCAATGAGGCCCGAAAGAACGAGACCAGCCAGGCAACCTAAGAGACCTAGAAACACTGCTTCCCAGAGGAAAATGCGTTTTACCTGCTTCTGGTGCATACCAAAAGCGCGCATGGTGCCAATTTCCTTGGTCCGTTCGATCATCATCATCCTAAAGGTATTGGTGATCCCCACCATGGTTACCACAAGCAGGATTAGGAAAATCACTAAGCCTACTTGATTCAAAACACCAACAATGAGTTCCACTGCCTCCATAATCTGGTTAATGTTCATCACTTGATAACGTGTGCCTTCCCAGCGTGTGATCTCTTCTGGTTCAGTCATTGGATCCATCGGCACGCCGGCCACCGTCACCGTTACCTCAGGCTCATCGTCTTTTTCCCCTTCTTCTTCGGATGTCCTAAGCCCTTCTCGGAAGGTTTTGGCAAAACCATCGACCAAGTCTAAATCAGTGACAAACATGTTCAGAATCTGATACTCGTGGGGGTCCATGCCCAAGAGAGTGTTGAGATAGGACCGACTGGTGTAGGCTGCGGAAAGGCCCAGTTCTTCCTGGTCTTTGATAAAGGCTGCCACCTTGACCTCGTCAACATTCTGCTGCCCTGTCAAGGTCTCCAATCTGATTAGGATGGTTTCACCCACCTCTACTCCAAGACGTTCACCGACTGGTTGGGGAAGAATAATTACGTCATCGTTCGCTCCTAACTCATCCAAGGAACCTTCGGTGACAACGAGACTATCTAAGAGTTTATCTTCCTCTGCAAAATCCACCCCATAGACAATGTGCATAGTCTGCTGCGAACCGAAAATAAGAGAAGGCATAGCCTGGCTGCGCTTAGTAAATGCTTCGATCTGGGAGGCATTGTCTTCTAAGAGCCGATCCAGATTGACATCGGGGCGAATCTTCATGATCATCTGACCAGCATCGGTCCACTCCCGCCCCGTAATAAACACATGGCCCCCAAGGGCATGGGAGAAGTTGTCGCGGATATTTACTACCGCACCCCCGGTTAGGGCATTCATCAAGGTTATGGCCAGCATCCCGAAGGCGATGGCTCCCGCCAAGAGGAAACTCCGTTTTTTCTGCCTTGAAATATTGCGAAACGCGACCTTCATTGTCAAGAACATCTAGATCACCTCGAACTTTCCATAGCCTTCAGGGGCGAAGTCTTCATTACAATGGCTGTGGGGTAGGTGCTAGAAACAATCCCCACGATGAGAATCACCACAAAAGACGTAAGAACCGACGACATAGACAATTCAGGGCGCAAGACAGGGCCGCCATAGATGATCTCTAAGAACATGTTGCTGGCCTCTAAACCCACTCTGTTTAAGATGAATAGGACTAACGCTCCTAAAAGCACCCCTGTAGTGCCTGCGATTCCAGAAAGCAAGAGAGTCTCCCACATAACCATGCGGCGTACAAAACTTTTCTGGGCGCCAATAGCCCTCATGGTTCCAATTTCACCCATGCGCTCTGTAACCGAAATAACTAAGGTGTTCATGATGATGATTATGGCCACAATGGCGATGATGAAAACAACACCATTGAAAATGTTCTTGATGCCATAGGACAGCTCCGCCATGGCACCTGCACCCTGCAACCAATCCCTGGTCTGGGCAGCAATGTTCTGTTCGGAAAAAAACTCGGCGAAATCAGCTTGTGCCTGTCTCAGATACTTCTCGTCGGTCAAACGAATCAAGAGATACTGCCAAGCGCCGGTATCCTCTACATTGGAGAGGTCCCTAGACTCGGTATCGCCAAGAAGAGAAAACCAATAATCGTCCCCTGCCACCTCTTCTTCTACCTGGGTGGGGGCGAAGAGTGAATCAAAAGAATCAAAGATACTCTCTTCGTCAATGGTTCCTAAAAAAGCCTGTTCTTCAGGGCTTAGCTCGGCAGGTTCCGCATGACCTACCACCATCCCTGCTAGGGCCCGTACATTAGAAATATCCATGAGGGAGACCATGTCAAGCTGAACATTGGATTGCCTGAACTCAAAGATTCCGGTGATTTCTGCTTCGCGGATTCGCATACCAGATACGGTGCTCGCCGAGGTGAACAAGACTTTGTCACCGGGCTTGAAGGTGAACCCGACGTGCTTTTCCATACGATCAGCCACAGCCTTGTTCAAGAGCATACCTTGACTGCCTGGCTCCCAAAAATCCCCTTCCAACAGTTCCACATTGTCCGGGAACATGACTTGATACTGCTCCGGAACAACTCCAAAGAGTTGGGTGGCTCCAAGCATCTTATCGCCCCTGGACACCATTGCGGTAGCCGATACCTGAGGATTAATTGTCTCAACATAAGGAAGAGAGTTGGCAAATTCTACAACCTCTGCATATTGTGGAATTCGGGGCACCGCCCGTTCCATGGCTGTCATATCTTGAAAACCGAACAAGGTGAGTTGACCCCGGCTTTGTCCGGTGATCATCAAATGACCCGTATAATTCTGGATATAATAGCGTTCAATACCGGCCGCGGCAGAATCCATGAAGGAGTTCCCCACCACTAAAACCATAATACCGATGGCCATGATCAGACCTATAATGGTAGTCTTTACCTTATGTTCACGGATGTTGCGCAGGGCAATGGTAAGAAGGATCTTCATGATATACTCCCCGCCTCGACACTTCTCTTGCTGTCTTCCACAATTAAGCCATCGAGGAGCTCAATGACGTGGTCTGCGATTTCCATGATGGTCCGATCGTGGGTGGAAAAGATAAACGTGGTATTGAGCTCAGAGTTCATCTTCTTCATTAACTCAATAATGCTCTGTCCTGTCTTGGAGTCAAGATTAGCTGTTGGTTCATCTGCCAAGACGATCTCCGGTTTGGTGGCCAGAGCTCGGGCAATAGCGACTCTTTGCCGCTGCCCTCCCGAAAGCTCGTTGGATTTATGATGCATGTGGTCCGCAAGTCCCACTGCTTCTACCAAAAACTCGATCCATTCTTTGATCCCTTTCTTGCCAGGTCTGTTCTTACCCAAAAGGAGCGGAAACTCAATATTCTCGTAGACGTTAAGCACCGGGATGAGATTAAAGGATTGAAAAATAAAGCCTAAGGTCTCGTGCCGAAGTGTAGTGAGGGCTTTATCCTTCAAACCTTCGGTGCGAGTTCCGTTAATGCTCACGACTCCTTCGGTCGGTTGATCAATACAACCAATGAGGTTAAGAATCGTTGATTTCCCCGAACCTGACGGCCCCACGATGGAAGCAAAGTCACCTTTTTCGATGGAAAAGGATACACCCCGTACAGCATGTACTTCTGCTTTCCCTAGAGTGTAAACCTTTTTTACATTTTCCAGTTCAACAATGGCCATCTGATCCTCTCCCTTTTTGCCCTACTATCATAAGTATACCCTAGCGAGTTACTTCATTCAATGTTTCACAATCCTTCCTGCAAGCGGCGTGCAAAATCTACTGCCTCCTGCACATCGGCTTGATTAGGGCGACCCCATTTGAAAAACAAAAAACTCCCTTGGCAGAGCAGTTCATCTACAATCTCTATGCCCTTCTCTTCTAGAATTTTTCGAACCTTCGTCTGGCCCTGTTTTTTCGATGCACAGGACGTGACCAAAGCCGCTTTCCCAATTTTCTTTGCGTCTAAGTCATGAACGAAGTTCAAGAGCTCGGGCAAGCTGTCGCCGCCGTAAATTCCACCTACAATAAATAGTAATTCGGTCTCTTCTACCCTTGGGTTGTCCGTAACGTTCTGAGCCTGTACGTTCAGAGCTAAGCTGATATCTTCTGCGATCTTTTTTGAGTGCTTTGTCTTCGTTGCGTAAACGACTCTGATGTTCTCCACACGCATCCCTCTCTCCAGTGGTGCACCAGTAATCTAGTGCACTAATATTGTACAACATGTAACCCTGACTTGTCAACGTTTTTTCCAAACGCTATCTCTGGCCCTCGTAAAGAAGGAGAGAAGCCACATAAGATAGGGTCAAGATAGTCATGCTCAGAGCAAGTGTAAGGAGGGCTGCCATGGTCTGGTTGTTGATCGCCCAGTTAAATAGGGCTAGAGTATGGCCCATTAAGGATGGAATCGCTGCCAAGCCCATCACTGCGAAAAAGGGTACTATGGCATAGAATCTGCCTTTATTATAGCCTAGGCGGAAGAAGAAGGGCATTTGAGCCCCAACAATTGCGACGAAAACCAAGAGGGATCCGCTCAATGATAGGAAGGCTCCATCCAACGTAATGGGCTCTCTACCTGGAACGACAAAGGACAAGCCCAAGACCACAGAGGTTGCTACCACATAGCTCAGGACAACAAATACGTACCGCCCCAGAATAATGTCTCTCGTTCTTAGCGGAAGCATCCCATACAAACGCTTCAACCCGTTTTTCTCCTCAACGGAGAAGATATTTGTAGAGATCAATGCCACGTACCATGCACAGTTGAGCAAAAGGAGTGCTATAGACGTACTCATTAGCCAAAAGCCTACTACAAAGAGAACCACAACCCCAAAGGTCTTTAGATTCGGCTTCATGGTGAAATAATCAAGCTTTACCATGTTTGTGAAATCCATTATTCGCACCCTCCTTCTTGCTGGCATAGACGACAATATCATCCAAGCTAGGCTGGTCAACGAGAACATCTCCAAACTCCCAGGCTTGGTCTGCTTTGATCAAACCCTCAAAGCCCATGTCAGTTGCCCTGAGACCTAGTATCTTGGCTTCAAGCTCTGCCGTTAGTTGCCCAGGCTTCCCTTTGATAAGGCAAAAGCTCTCCATCAGATCCTCTAGGCTCCCAGTAAAAAACAGCTTTCCGTCCCTGATAAAAGTGATGTAATCCGCAATTCGCTCTAGGTCACTGGAGATATGTGTCGAAAACAAAACACTCCGATCACCGTTTCTAATGTAATTCTGCAAGATCTCAGAGAGTTGATCGCGGGTTACTGCATCAAGACCGCTCGTTGGCTCATCCAAGATGAGTAGCCTGGCATCGTGGGACAAGGCGCAAGCGAGCATCAGTTTCATCTGCATGCCCCGGGAAAATGTTCCAATCTGCTTCTTGCGGGGCAGATCGAACTGCTGCACCAACTCAGCGAAGCATTTGGCGTTCCACCTGTTGTAGAAGGGAGAGATGATTCTTTCTGTGTCATTCACGGTCCAGCCATCCACAAACATCAAACTATCAAAGACCACCCCCACATTCTCCTTGATCTGTAGTTCGTGCCCCTTGAGATCAAGTCCGAATACCTGGATTTGACCGGCATCGGGTTTCAACATGTCCATGATCAACTGGATAGTCGTGGTCTTTCCAGCGCCGTTTGGGCCTACGAGTCCCATAATGTATCCCTGTGGCAACGTGAAACTAAGATTATCTAGATAGAAACCGGGAAACCGTTTGCTTACACCAGCAAGTTCTAAAGCACTATGCATCCTTTTCCACCTCCAGTAATAGCCGAAGCAAGTCATACAGTTCGGCTTCGCTTAGCGATGCTCGCTCAGCCGCCTGAATAGCGCTTGTGAGGTTTTTTTCCACTTCCCTGATCAACTGCTCTCGGATGAGCTCGGAACCGCTGGACATGACAAAAAAACCCTTGCCCTGCTGGCTCTGGATAAATCCTTCTTCCTCCAGTTCATTGTAGGCTCTCGTTGTGGTTAAGACACTGATCTTCAGATCTTTAGCCAGTTGACGCAAGGAAGGGAGCATCTCGCCTTCGGTCAGTTCCCCTGACAGAATCTGTTCTTTCACCTGCTGTAGACTTGCACATTAAGTC
>DIPH01000005.1 GCA_002424045.1 Firmicutes bacterium UBA5493
TTATTGGGGATAGCGACAACTAGATTGACAAATACCGGATCTTACGCCTCGGGACTTCTATTACGAGGCATTACACCAATTGGGTCATCTTCCTCGATTCTATCGAGGAGATGCCAAACGACAACTCAACCGCGCAATTGTTGATCTCTACGAAGAGCAAAAAAGGACTCCTGTCATCATCATCGATCGATGAAGGGCATCTCCTGAAACGGGCCATGTTGGAGGAGATCCGGTTCCTCACCAACTTTAGGATGGATTCATTCTCGCCAATGAGTCTACTCCTTCTGGGGCAACCAGAGCTCAAGCTGATCCTGAATACACAAATCTATGAAGCTATTGCTCAAAGGCTTAGCATCCGCTTTCACCTCGACGAGATGAGCCGAGACGAAACAAAAGGGTACATCACCCACCATCTAAAGATAGCCGGTGTTACCAATGAAATCTTCACCGACATGGCCATTGACGTGATTCACGAGTTCACACAAGGGATCTCTCGAAAGATCAACAACCTATGCTGCCTGCCTTCTTAGTGGATTCGGTGAACGGAAGAGCCTGATTGATGATTACTTGGTGCGCCAAGTGATCGAAGTGAGTTTGCCAGTTGAGACTGGGGGGCAAGATTTCTTGCCCTTTCTGGACAAAAAGTGTGGCGCAATTGCGGTCAGAGAGCATGGCTAGCTACAGTTAAGCTTCACCGTATCCGGTCGGCCCATGACCTTTCAGATGCCTATTTTGGGTCAATCGAGATTGGTTTTTGCAAGTGAACTTCGAAAATGCTTCGACGTTGTAGGAAATGATTGTTAGAGCAATTGTTTGTCATATTTTTGGGAAAAGTAGGAGGTAGCTATGAAGGGTATAGTCTTCGAGTCTGATCGCTTAAGAGTTCGAATGTTGAACTATTCGGACATTCCAACTATAATCAAATGGTGGAACGATGGTGCGGTAATGAAAGATATGGGCTTTGAAAATGGTATGGGTATTACTGAGTCAAGCCTTCTTTCAAGATTCAAAAAACAACTTGAGGCCGATGATACAACGATATTGGATAGTAGAATGTTTATCATAACAGATCGAAACACCGGTCAAGAAATAGGCGAGCTACAATATGGGGAACTGGATCTGCAAAACAAGAAATGTAGAATTGCAGTTAAGATTGCAGAAATCGATTATCAGGGAAAAGGACTAGGAGAGGAATCCTTGTCTCTTTTCATTGGTTATCTAGCCGCCGAGTTAGGTCTGAGCAAAATAGAAATCGATACAATCCACGATAATCTTAGGGCGTATAATCTGTACAAAAAGCTTGGATTTCTGGAAACCAAAAGAGTAAAAGATTTTTGGACAGACGATCAGGGACATAAGCATGACATTGTTTTTTTGGAGAAGGTACTTGATAGTGAATAGTTCCTCTGACAACGTGCTCCCGACATTGCTAGAGAGCCCGGGCATGCCTAGCGATCCCTGGAACACTAGAACATATGAAATAGGCCATTACCGCACTTCATTCGTTGGGGTGATCACTAGACTATACTGCGAGGGGTGACATGAATGAACTTGAAACTAGTTTTCCCCACAGAGATTTACGAAGATGAGTGGCATAGCATCGTGAAAGAAGTTGAAGACGCAGGAGAAAAGATGACGCCGTACTCGTTAAAAGCATCTGCTAATGATTACACGGAGTATTTAAGAATAACTAGAGATGTATCTAACGGGGTCAACCTAAATGGGATGGTTCAAGCAGACACCTATTTTTTGGTTAACGGTGAAGATACTCGCATCCTAGGTGCCATAAACATCCGCTATTCACTGACGGACTATTTACTCAGCTACGGAGGTCACGTTGGATATGGAATTAGGCCATCCGAGCGCAAGAAGGGTTATGCTACCAGAATGCTAGAAATGGCGCTTGACATTTGTAGGGATAGAGGTATGGATAGGGTATTGATAACTTGCAATAAGAGTAATACTGGATCTGTTAAGACGATGACGAAGAATGGTGCAGTATTGGAAAATGAAGTGCAAGAAAATGACAAGACTGTCCAACGTTATTGGATAGCCCTTTAGGTATGACTCTGAACGAGATCTTCAAGGGCCACTGCCCCTGGATCGCTTCCAAGTTACAGGGGCATCTACATACATCACATAAAAGCATCAACGCAGCGGGGTTTCGCTAAGCTTGAGCCACACTCCTTCGTAGTCCGCCTAGGACAACGTATAAGGCTCGTAGTGTGTTTAAAGGAACAAAGTAAGGTACTGATATGGGATTTGAATGGGTGTTTTCGGAGGTTTAACAAGTAACTAAATGAATTTGTAGGGAGTGGAAGAATGTCTAAACTTGAAAGATTCATCATTTATCCGTTGCTCTTCGTATCACTATTTTGCTCTCTCACGGGTGTTAATATTCTCAAGGCCAGTCAGGAAGTTTTGGACAGGGTAGTTACTAGAGAATTGGTGGTTATTGATGACCAAGGAAACGCAATAGCTACTTTGAGAAAGGAAACAAACCCCGAAGGGGGGATTCAAGAGAATGGTTCTATACTAAAATTATATAGTGATAATGGTAAGGACACAGCGAGCTTTGGGGCTTTCTCAGGCGGAGGTGGCATGACTCTGTTGAGTGAGTACACTCCCGATCGAATTGACTTGAGTACTTCCGAAATAGGCCTTATATCGCTGAAGAGTGGCTTTGATGAAACCGAACTTCAGTTAACTGAAGACTCCATTCACATGAAAAATGCTGAGGGCCATTCTGCTGTTACTATCAACTCAATTCGTGGTTTCGGCCGAATCGATGTATATAATGAGAAAAACACACGAGTTGTTTCTCTGGATAGCTTTAGGGGAGGCGGCTCCCTTGATGTGTATAACGAACAAGGTGCTTTTGTTGTTTCACTGGATTCCTTTGGTGGCGACGGGTCGCTTTCTGTGAATGATAGGGGTGGAAAGCTGATGGCTAATCTCAACGCCTACGATGGTGGCTCCTTATCGTTATATAATCCTAAGGGAGGAGAAAGGGCGAGTCTCTATGTGAACACGAATGATCATGCTGGATTGTGGTTATATGACAAGTATGGTGAAGAATCACGAGCGTATACTTTTTATTAGCGAAATTTGAACTCATTTGCACTCGCCAAGAGCCATTTGCGCTGTCAGCAAACAAGTGGTCTTTGAAAGGGAGAAAAAGTCTTTACCCCGAAAGTACATAAAAAGGGGGCAAAAGCAGGCCCTAAACGTCGGTCTAATATTACCTAGACAAGCACGATATATCTTCTTTGATGCCCCAGGTGATTCACTAGTAACACAAAGTTCTGTCGCAATTGCGAATCAATGAGAAAGACTCAAGGAGTCTGGCCACTTTAATCAAATGCCTGTATGTTGGAGGACCCAGGATGAGGCGCAGGCTATTGAAGAGTTGAAAAGACATGTTCGTCAACACAACCAATTGTATTGAAAACAGAACCGGAGGATAGGTAACAGTGAAAATCGATTTTAAGAGCAGGGGAACCCTGAATATCTTGGCACTCTCTGGCGTAGTGGCGTCCCTTTTTTATGTGGCCCACGTTGTAGCTGGTAGGATAGTTTGGTCAAACTATAATCCCCTAGCCCAGCCAATTAGTGATTTAACCGCCACTTCCGCAATTAGTCAAGAGCTTGCCAGCATGATTCTCTATGGGTACGACTTCTTTAATCTTCTTTTTTGTCTTGTACTTTTAGTATATTTCAGGCAGGTCACGAAACTAAATCGTACTTTTTATGCGGGCTTAGTTCTTAAAGCCGTTGCAGAAGTGCTATCTACCGTTGGCTACAAGCTGTTTCCTTTGGCTGACACAGATTGGACTAGCAGTTTTCAGAACAACATGCACTATGCTATAACGGGAGTTGTTGTGCTTAGCTATATTGTTTTGGCCCCGCTACTTACAACAGGATTGGCTAAAACAAGGAAATACCCCGCCATGACAAGATTTATGGGCCTGTTTAGTATCGTATTCATAACCTCAGGATTGCTCACTGTAATCGTCGCAAACATTTATCCCGAATATGTGGGTCTAGTGGAACGCGTAAATTTGTACTCATTGATGGTTTCAAATATGGCTTTGGCCCTATGGGTGTTTAATCACAAGGAGAATCCGAAATCGGTTACCGATTAAGAAGGAGTGTGCGAAATGTTATACATATTTATGGGACCAAGTTGCACTGGTAAATCAACGGCAGTCAAGAGAATAAAGGAAATATTGGATGTTGAAGTATTTACTGGTAAGGATTATCTAAGAATGGCAAAGGACGAAAACGAAGCCTGGCAGTTATTCTATGACAAATTGCTAGTCGCTGCATCTTCAGCCGAGGATTCGGCGAAAGACTCAATTATATACTTGATAACAGAAAAAGAAGAGTTGATGAGAATTGCAGATATTGAAAATGCATGCAGGATACGATTTACTGCCCCGCTTGAGACAGTAAAAGAACGTTTTTCACATAGAATGAATGGCAGATTGCCGCAACCGGTTGAGAAAATGTTGGAGAGACAATATACAGACTGGGAAGATATGGACGGAGATCTGATTGTAAACACCTCACAGAGCGATGATCTTAAAAAGATAATAGAATTATTCGAAGTCGTGTAGACAGAACAGAAGAGGTTGGCTGATGTTTGTTCCACTGGAGATGAACTGTTCAACGCCAATTCACCACATTAACACCATTCGTAAGCATGTTAGCAGGGCCAAGGGTGGTAGGTTTGGCAAACTCGTCTCCGATCGGGGTGCTACGTTGGTATCCCTCATCTTGTCAGATGTTGTGGGCGATGATTTGAGCGTTATTGCTTCAGGACCAACCTATAAAGATAACACCACTGTTCAAGAGGCTGTCGACCTTTTGAACCGGTACAAAATCTGGGACGAAGTTCCCGAGTCTATCCAAAACTACCTGATAAGTGGTGTAGAATCCCTAGACAGGGAGCAAGTTCGGGAGGTACCTCCAAGAGTTCATAACTATCTCATTGGCAATAACATGAAAGCGTTGCAAGCTGCCCAGGCTGTTGCAGAACAAGCAGGATTGTCAACCATGATCTTAACCAGTCAGAACAGTGGGGAAGCCAAGGTCGTTGCCAAATGTGTGATGGGTATCGCTAAAGAGATCCAGGATTCAGAGAACCCGCTGTCTCCACCTGTGGCACTCATTATGGGGGGCGAGATGATTGTCACGTTCAACTGGGAAGACCGAGACGTTTTTGGCCCTAACCGCGAATTTGTTTTGAGTTCAGCCATTGAAATAGCTGGACGGTCCAATATTGTCGTAGCAGCAGCCGATACAGACGGCGAGGACGGCCAAGGGAAAGCTGGGGCCATTGCAGATGGAGATACGGTTTTACGCTCTACTCTAGACGCCCGATATTACCTTGATAAGCACGATGCAGAGATATTCTTTGATGCCCTAAACGATTCACTGGAATTCACCAGCAACACAAATGTAAA
>DIPH01000052.1 GCA_002424045.1 Firmicutes bacterium UBA5493
ACTTAATGTGCAAGTCTACAGCCAAGCAATGCCAGAAGAGACCCAAAAAAGCGACTCGCATAAGGTATCATGCTGGCTCCAACACCCGTTGGCACCAGAAGTTGAGCCGTTTTACAGAAGGGAGGTTTCGCAGCATGACAAGCAGATCGCAACGAACTAATCTTGTGGAGGTTAAAAACCTCTCGAAGTTTTTCTATCAACGCCGTAGCGCAGTAAAAGCGGTAGATGACGTGTCCTTCTATATCCCCCGCGGCGAAACACTTGGGCTGGTAGGCGAATCTGGCTGTGGAAAAACCACATGCGGACGGACCCTTCTTAAGCTCTACCCAGCCACATCTGGCCAAATCATCTATAACGGCAAAGACGTTACCGGGCAAATGTCCCGCAAGGATCTAAAAGCCTTTAAAAAGAGTGCACAAGTGATCTTCCAAGATCCTTATTCCTCCCTCGATCCACGCATGACTATTGCAGAAATTGTGGGAGAAGGTATCGACGTGCATTTTATGTATTCCAGCAAACAAAAACATGACAAGGTTACAGAGCTCCTGGCCGCGGTAGGGCTCACTGAAGAGTTCGCCAATCGATTTGCCCATGAACTTTCTGGTGGACAGCGCCAACGCGTGGGTATCGCTCGGGCTTTGGCCGTGGATCCAGACTTTATTGTCTGTGATGAACCCATCTCTGCTCTAGATGTATCCATTCAAGCCCAAATTGTCAACCTACTCATTCGCTTACAAAGAGAACGGGACTTGACGTACCTGTTTATCTCCCACGATCTGTCCATGGTCAAACACATCTCTGACCGCATTGGCGTAATGTACTTGGGTAGCCTAGTGGAAGTTGCTCCAAGTCCAGAAATATTCGGCAAGCCCTTGCATCCATACACAACGGCTTTGCTCTCCGCTATTCCTACGGCAGATCCGGAGCACGAAAAAACAAGGGAGCGCATCAAGCTTCCTGGGGAAGTCCCGAGCGCAATGGATCCCCCCTCGGGCTGTAAGTTTAGAACACGGTGTCCCTACGCTGTTGATCTTTGTGCCGCTAAAGTCCCTACACTGGATGAAGCGAATCCCGGCCACTTCGTGGCCTGCCATCTGTGGAAAGAGCTTACCGGAACGTCGGGGGTGGCAAAGTAGTGCTGACAAGGCAGACAATTGACAAAATCCTTGACCTCGCCTTAGAACTAGGAGGCGACTTTGCCGAGGTCTACCAAGAAGACACGAGACATAACAACATTCGCGCTCTCCATGATCGGGTAGAAAGCAGTTCATGTGGGCGAGAAAGCGGCATTGGCCTGCGAATCTTCTCTGGTCTGAACTCAAGATACGCCTTTACAACCGATGAAGCGGAAGAAAATTTGCTACAGCTGGTAGAGAACATGGCCCAGAGCCTCACGGGTCCCCAGGGGACGAAGGTTCCCCTTGGGGATCGCACCATCTACGGCAACGCCCATTCCATAATATGCATGCCCCACAATGTGACATACAATCGACGTATGGACGTTATCCGCAGAGCTACGTCCGCCGGGATGGCCTATGCACCGGAGATTGTCCAGGTATCAGTGGGCTACCTTGACATCGAACAAGAGGTAGTCATCGCCAACTCCGAAGGCGTTTATGCTGAAGACACCCGGGTCAAGACGCGCATCTTAATTAACGCCTACGCCCAAAATGAAAAGGGGATCCAAAACGGATACTATGGACCCGGGGCCATGCGGGGTTTCGAGTACTACGATGATTTAGATATTGAGTGGTACGCCAAAGAAGCTGCTAGAGTGGCAGTGACCATGCTAGGAGCTGACAAGTGTCCTGGCGGGCAGATGAGCGTTGTGGTTGACAATGGTTTCGGGGGTCTGATGTTCCACGAAGCATGCGGACATAGTTTAGAAGCGTCCTCGGTAGCCAAAGGAACCTCTGAATTCTCTGGTAAAGTTGGCCAGCAAATTGCCTCTCCCCTGGTCACCCTCATCGATGATGGGACGATTGCCAATGAGTGGGGATCCCTCTCTGTTGATGATGAAGGGCAACCGACCCAGAAGAATGTCTTAATTGAAAATGGAATTCTGAAGAGCTACATGATTGATAAGCTCAACGGCCGGAGACTCCAGATGAAACCTACCGGTTCAGCCCGGCGTCAATCCTATCGCTTCGCCCCTACCTCGCGTATGACCAACACCTATATAGCTAATGGACCCCATGGCAAAGAGGAGATCATCGCCAGCACAGATCAGGGGCTTTTTGTGAAGTACATAAATGGCGGCTCGGTAAATCCTGCCACAGGCGATTTTAACTTCAATGTGAGTGAAGCCTATCTGATTGAGAGCGGAAAGATCACCAAACCGGTCCGAGGTGCGACCTTGATTGGCAACGGCGGCAACATCCTTCAACAAGTCGATATGGTCGGCAATAACCTCGAGATTCGCCAAGGTTATTGCTATGCCGGGTCGGGAGCGCTCTTTATCGGTGCGGGACAACCCACCGTCCGTGTGGCAACCATGACTGTAGGAGGTGCCCAGTGATGCTGCAGAGGTTTATTGATGCCTTCACCAAAGAAGCTAATCAAACGGGAATCGACCGTCTGGAGTTCTACATTAAAGAGTGTCAGGGACAAACAGTCCAGGTGTATAAACAAGAAGTGGAACGAATCAGCCTCTCCGACGAGACTCTGGTCTTTATTGAAGGCGAATACGAGGGTTATAAGGGGTCGACCTTTGTGGAGAGCATTGGCTCGGCCCGCATCAGCGAACATCTCAACGTTATTCGTCAAATCGCCCAGCACAACAAGGAACCCTTTAAACCGCGACCGACCTTCACGGCACAGGCCAGAACAAAAGGGATCGTGCACGAACTCCCCAGCATAGAAAAGGTTACAGAGTGGCTCAAACAAGGAGAACAGAGGGCCTATGGCTTTGATAAGCGGGTTGACAATGTCGGTGTGTCTTCCCATACAACGCACCGAGAGAAAGTCACTCTCCTAGGTGCCCAGGGGGATCGACTCGAAGATACTGTCCAATTTGACCGGGTGCGCATGTCACTTGTGGCTCGAGATGGGGCTGCGGTCCAGAGTGCCTTTGAAAGCCGATTGGGAACGTCCATTGACCAGGAGACGCTCCTTTCCCTAGCTGATCAAGCAGCGGAAAAGGTCGTATCCCAGCTGGAGGCCTCACCTGTTAAGACAGGTCAGTATGCAATTATCCTGCAAAATAGCTTGGTTTGTGACTTGATTCTAGCTTTCGTGCCAGGCTTGTATGCAGACCGGGCGCAAAAAAAGATGAGTGTGTTAGCAAACAAGGTCGGGCAGACAATCACCTCGTCTCTGTTTAGCCTAGTTGAAGATCCACATCTCCCGAGCGGCATCGTCACTCGCAGTTTTGATGACGAGGGCACGCCTACACAAGGGAAAGCCATTATTGAAGCAGGAAGACTCACCACGCTTCTGCACAATCTAGAAACAGCCCGTGCCTTTAAGGTGCAATCAACGGGTAATGGCTTTAAGAGCCTGTACAGAGAGCAACCCGCAGTTAGTCCAACCAATCTCTACGTTCCTAGTGGCACCTACACTTTACCAGAGATGATGAAAGAGATGAGAAGCGGACTTCTAATCACGGATTGTGACGGCATCTCCGCTGGGGCCAACTCGGTTTCCGGAGATTTTTCCCTCATTGCCAAGGGCTACCTTGTGGAAAACGGAGCCATTCAAAGAGCGGTCAATCAAATCACCATTGGCGGCAATTATTATGAAATGTTGAACAATGTATCTGTGGTCGGTAGCGAATATGCCACAGGAGGTTCATCGGGCGGTTTCATTCAAGCCCCCTCCCTTCTTGTCAATCAGCTATTCGTTTCTGGAACTTAAGATCAGCAAAGCAGCCTCCACCGGAACGGCAGAAGGCTGCTTTTCATCTGTTTTTCTGATCTATCTCAGCTTAAATTCCAAGTAGATGTGCTCATATTCGTCCATGACTCTGTCGACACCAATATAGAAACTTGTATTTTCAACAACTTCGTCAGCCAGATTGAGCATGGGGTTGTTCTTGAAATCCTCCGGTAAATACTCCTCAGCCGCCTTATTAGGACTTGTAAACTTGGTCAGGTCAGCAATTCTGGCGGCAATCTCCGGCCTCATGATGAAGTTCAAGAACTGGTAAGCTCCATCCTTGTTCGGCGCGTCCTTCGACATCACCCAAGAGTCGATATAAATAGGCATCCCTTCTGTGGGGAACACCGGTGCAAGTTCAGGTCTGGATTGCACACCTTTTACGGCCTGGTTGGAATACATAAAGCCAGCTACTGCTTCTCCGTTAACCAAGGAATCCTCTGGTGTGTTGGTCTCAAAGCGCATGATGTTGGGTTTGAGGGCAAAGAGTTTCTCCCTTGCTTCAGCCACTTTTGCCGGGTCTGTTTCATTATATTCATAACCAAGAGACTTTAACACTAGCCCCATAATTTCCACAGACCAGTCAATGAGGACAACATTGTTCGCTAACTCTTCTTGCCATAAATCGTGATAGCTCGTAATGGGATCGGCCCCTAAGGCCTCCACCGCACCAGGATTCACCAGCAAGAAGGAAATCGAGATGGCATAGGGGATAGAATACTGATCGTCAGGATCATAGTATGCGCCGTGGTAGACAGGGTTGATATTGGCGTAGTTAGGCAACTGATCTTTGTCTAAGACTGCCAGCATGTCATTTTGCCTGAGGATATCAACCATATAGTCAGTGACTACTGCTAGGTCGTATTGACCAGGACTTGCCTCCAGCAAAGACTGCATATCTTCATTGGACGTAACTTCTTTGTAGTTCACCTTAATGCCGGTTTCTTGTTCAAATTCACTAATGATGGCTCTAGGAATAAAGTCCCCACCCCAGGTCATGAGGTTGACCTCACCTGCAGCTTCTACTACTTGGTTCGTAGACAGGATTACTCCCAGAGCAATGGTGACAACAAGAATTCCAACAATTAGTCTGAATCTCTGCGTTCTCATTTAAAGATCCTCCTTGTGTTGTTTTTTGTTGAATAGTTGACTTAAGCCAACTACAATAAACATTCCTACCAAGATCAAGGTACAAAGGGCATTGACCTTTGGTGTAACTCCTACGCGCATCATGGAAAAAATATGCACGGGTAGAGTCGTAGTTTTTGGACCCGACATATATGTGGAGATTATCACATCGTCCAAAGACATGGCCAGTGCGAGGAGCGATGCGGTAATAATCGAAGGAATCACTAAAGGTAGAATAACCGTTCTGACCGTCTGCCACGTCGTTGCCCCTAAGTCTCTCGCCGACTCGAGAATGGAACGATCGATTTCTTTGAGCCTCAGTTGCACCATAATATACACATAAGGCACACAAAACAGGGAATGGGACAACACTAGCGTTAGGTGCCCAAAGGGTAGGCGTAGAGCATTAAAGAAAATGAGAAGTGCTATGCCTAGGGCGACCTCGGGAATTAGTAAGGGTAGAATCATCATGCCCTGAATGGCGCTTTTCATTCTGTCCGTCACCCACATGGAAATCACGGCGCTGGCTGTACCCAGGATCGCCGATAGAACAGAGGTAATCAAAGCGACTTCCATGCTCACCTTAAACGCTTCGACGATGACCCGATCTCGAAATAACATACGATACCAATCGAAGGTAAACCCAGTCCACTGGGCCGTTGAGGGACTGGCGTTGAACGAATACAAGATCACACTAAGCACTGGCAAGTACAATGCCACAAAAAATAGTGACAGATAGAAGGTATCGAATTTTCTAGCCTTCAGTCTCATTGAAATAATCCTTCCCTATCGTCTTTCGCAACCTTACTGTATAGAGAGATGACGAGCAAAGCCACAATAATCATGGCGATTGAAAACGCCGCAGCTAGTGGTCTATTTCTGCCCCTGGTCACCTGCGTATTGATTAAATTACCCAAAAAGATGGTGTTCCCTCCACCGAGCAAGTCAGAAACATAGAACAGGCCCAAAGCAGGAATAAAGACGAGGGTAAATCCCCCGGCGATACCCGGTATGGTCAGAGGCAGGGTTATATTAAAAAACGTCTGCCGTTTACTGGCCCCTAAATCATACGACGCTTCAAGCAAGGACCTGTCGAGCTTATCTACCGAATTAAAGATAGCTACTATCATGAAAGGAACCAACATATAGGCGGTACCGATGAGAGTAGTACTAAATTTATACATCATAGGCACTGGTCTGTCAATCACTCCTATGGCTAGGAGCACATTGTTAATAATTCCCGCATTGCCCAGAAGTATCATCCACCCGTAGGTTCTAAGCAGGCTCGAGATCCAAAATGGAAGCATAATCAAGCCGATGGAAAAGGCGCGTTTCTTCGGCTCGAGATTTGCTGTAATGTAGGCCACCGGATAGCCGATTACAAGAGTCACTAGAGCTGTTAGCAATGCGAGGAGCAGAGAATTGAGAAACACCCTTAGGTAAATGGGGTCCACCACCCGCTGGTAGTTCTCCAGTGTGAACTGAACGATGATATTCCCCAAAGAGTCTCTGGACAAAAAGCTGAGGACAAATACAAAAACAAGAGGTATTCCGACTAATAGGCCGATCCATACGAGAATTGGCACGGCCAGAATGTTCCGCTTGAACGTCTGCATGCTAAACCTCTCTTTCTACCCCAGAATCTTCGAGAGGAAGCAAGATTGCTCCATGGTCTTCCCACACAACATAAACTAAATCTCCTATTTCACACTCGCAGTCGGTTTTTTGGTACTCTACAACCGTAATCATCTTATCATCAACTTTTAGCTCCATGCGAATCTGTGACCCGGCATAATGGATGGACAACACTTCAGCCTTTAGTGCATTGGGAGTCTCATCGCAGGACACTCGCATCTTATCCATGTGAATGGCCAAGGTAGCCGCCTGGCCACTTTCCAGACGATGCTGTTTTGGATTTCTAATACTAACAATATTATCGCCAAGTTTAACCTTGGAGTGTGTCTCCTTGGTCTCCAGAACCTCGACCTGCATGATATTGCGATCTCCAATAAAAGTAGTGACAAAGAGGTTGACAGGGTTATTATAGATGTCCCTAGGACTCCCGAGCTGTTGCACCTTACCCTGATCGATAACGACGATGCGGTCCGACATATTCAGCGCTTCCTCTTGATCGTGGGTAACATAGACAAAAGTGGTCCCCGTCTTTTTTTGCAAATGGGCCAATTCTGTCTGCATATGCTTCCTGAGCTTCAAATCCAAAGCTCCTAAGGGCTCATCCAAAAGCAAGATAGCGGGCTCATTGATCAGGGCCCTGGCAATGGCGATTCTTTGCCTTTGTCCACCGGATAGTTGATGGGGCATGCGTTTTTCATAGCCGAGCATCTGTACTAGGTCCAAAACGTCTCGAACTCTTTCCTTTAACTCGGCCTCCTTCATAGATTTCTTAACCCGGGGACCATAGGCGATATTATCATAGACATTGAGATGGGGAAACAAGGCGTAATTCTGGAAGACAGTGTTCACGTTGCGCTTATTCGGAGCTATCCCCTTAATGGAGCTACCATTTAGCAGAATGTCTCCAGAATGAACACTCTCTAAGCCTGCAATACACCTTAAAAGGGTCGTCTTACCACAGCCTGATGGACCTAGAAGCGTCAGAAATTCTCCTTGCTCTATGGTAAAGGAGATATCTTTCAGTACATGAACATCACCAAAGTATTTATTGATATTAATGAGATTAAGGAGTGGCGGTTTCACGTAGAGCCCCTTTCCAAGAACAGTGGTTTTAAAATTAGTATAATTTAAATAATACTAGATGTCAAAATATCTATTGCAACTCAGAGACACTAGAGCCTCCTATACATCCCGCCTTTTCTTTCCATGAGGCTAAATCCCACCAAATCCCTTCGTATCGTGCAAAAATCGTCATGAAAGTCCGCAATTATCAAGTTGACTTCTTTTTCGGTGTAGGCTCGATCTTTTTCGAAACTCTCGACTATTTTTTCCAGTACAATACGCCTTTTCATTTTCTGGACCGGTAGAGACTGCAACTTGTCATACTTGAAAAAGGACGCAATGACCTGCGCTCGATATTCACCTTCCCTTTGGTTCAGTATTTCATTTTCGCTTCTCCCATCCTGAACCAACTCCCCGAGTGAAACAGTGAATATATCTTCATTCAGACTGTAGACTGTGTAATATTGTTCTTTTCTAGAAGACACGATATTCGCATCCATGAGTTTTTTCAGGTGGAAGGAGACTGTAGATGTAGACAATCCTAGCCTTTCAGCTAAGCGTTCAACATACATTGGCTCGATCATCAAACTGTTGACGATTCGCAACCTAGAATTGTCAGCTAGACATTTGAAAATCTCCATGGGGTTCAATTGGCACACCTCTGATCAGCATCCATCTGATTGAAGTACTCCTCGAAGCAGGTTTTCAACAAATCTGCTTCCTTGATTTTCACGTCCTCGATAATTCGTTCAACTTCCTTTTCGAACTCAATGGCCTTCTTCCTATTCAGATGCCAAGGCTGCGTTATTTTCTCAAAGAAGCCTAGATATTTCACCTTTAAAGCATCGGGATCATCATCGAGGCTGAGTTTGAACATCTTAGCAAATATTTCAACTACATTGAACTTGATCTTCTCAAAATTGGCTTCGTCAACGCATTCCTGCTCGTAGAAGTGTACCATGTCTTCTTGGAGACTGTCTTGTCTTTGCGCTAAGAAGTCCAGGTATCTCGTTTGCAGCCAGCTCACGTCCTTCATGTCCATCGCCCCCTCTTTTATTCCAATTCTATACCATGGGCATTTTTATTTCAATGCACATATACTTACATTTTCTAATTTATTTCGATATACACAAAAACAGCTTGCGCCCTAAAGGCCTTTATGCTAAAATACAATTCGATGGCTATCGAAACAAACTATTGTCAGGAGGAATAACTGCTATGAAATTTACAGACCTTATTCCCAATATCTGTGAGGGACTTCCCTTTAAGGAGGGAGACTCCGTTTTGTTGAATTTTTGGGGTGACAAGGCAGATTTGGACATTTTGGATCTGCTTGGGGATAATTTGGGCAAAAAAGGCATCGCACCCTATGAACATCATTGTTCCAATGCCTTTCTTAAAAGGGTCGTTCTCAATCTACTTCAAAATGACAAGAGCTTTCCCCAAGAATACCTGGGCTATCTATCTTCGTTCAACCATGTGGTTGATATTTTCATGTACACACCTAGCTTGCCCAAGCAAATTCGCCAATCAGATATCCCCCTATTTCAAAAATGCTTAGGCCAGTTGTTCAACGCGTTAACGACCGACAAAGAGCACTACATACAGCTAGCTGTGCCTACTGAGGCCAATGCTTTGCGCGCCAACATGGACCGTCATGCCTATGAATCGGCCCTTTGTAACGCACTATCTGTAGATTTCCCAAAATGTAGACTTGCACATTAAGTCAG
>DIPH01000011.1:0-3602 GCA_002424045.1 Firmicutes bacterium UBA5493
TGACAATGGGGTCCATTACATTCATTCAACCACAACCCCATAGCCCTTTACCCCTAACTTTGGACATAATTATCAGAACATTACCAATAGACCTTGACAGAGCACCCACTATAGTATATATTCAGATAAAAGGATGTATTCAGAAAGGAGCACCCACATGACAGATCTTCAAAAGAACTTCCCAGAACAAGAAGGAAAGGAATTCGTCTTTCGGCATTACGGCTATTCCCCCACACTCGTCCATCGTAATCCCCATCTAAGCCCAGGAGCTAAAGGCCTCTACGCCTACTTAAGCACCTTTGTTAACGCTGATCAAATGAAGGAAGGGAAATTGCACGCCTGGCCCAGTAGAAAAAGGATCCTAAAAGACATGAACATCTCAGTGAACACCTTCGGAAAATACCTAAAAGAGCTCAAAGAAGCAGGCTTCCTTCGCGTAGAACAAGGCCGGAGGACTCTTCAAGAAGGCAAACAAGTCTTCGGCAACAACCTCTACATCTTTCAAACCTATGTAACGACTCCTTCCGAAGGAGAAATCTCTTCTACAGAAGACTGCGACCCTGAACAGAACAGTCACTCAGAATCCGATCAACCCAATCCCTGTGACTCTCACCAGATGAACACAAGTAATACTCAGGGTTTTAGTACTACCAAAAACAAAAGTAAGATCAATCTCTCCACCACAAGACAAGAAGAGGCAAGCCAGAGCCAAGGCCAGATTATGGAGCTAGAAATATGGTCTTATCTAAAAGAAAAAAAGGAGAAAGAGATACGCCTTGATGATTTAATTGCATTTTGGAACCAAGCAGGCATAAACCCACACCACTTCCTAGGACAAAACACCAGAGTCCGTATGCAAATAGCTCTGGACGCAGCCCTTGAAGACCACTCTCTTTCTGAGCTCCAAGGAACCATCACAACCTATGCCAAACTCTATAAAGCCAGAAAAGCCAGGCATAAATATCGTCTCGTAGAGTTTCTAGAAAAGCGGGGTTATGAGCACTTCTTAGAAGAGAAGAACTGGGATCGCCTCCCCCCAAGGGAGAAAATAACGAGGGAGGATTTTACGTACAAAGAATCCCAACAAGATCGCAGTCGGTTTCCCTGGCTGAACCCAGATGCTCAGGAAGATACAGCTTTAGACCCTTCCCTTGACTCCACCTAAAAGTTTATCCAGGGTCAGGTAGGTGGCCAGAGATCTCAAATGCCCGTAGTCTCCTCTGGCCAGTATGTTCAAAGCCAAGAGTGGAAAACACTGTGAAGTGGGGGCAAAAGACTAGACTTTCATTAAGTTCAAAGCCTAACCAACATCCCTTAGGGAAAAATTCTGGAGGTGAACAATAGTGGAACTAAGAGAGAAGAAAGAGAAGAGGTTTAGGTACTTAGAGGCCCTATACAAGATGGTGGGGGGATCTCCCCTTCGGACGGCCAACCATCATGAGATCCTACTTCAAACTGGGCTCTCTCCTCAGTCTTCAAAAGACGCCTTCTACTACTTACAAAGCGAAGGGCTTCTACAAGCCCAAAACCCTTTTGGAGCTATAAACATCACCCATCAAGGGGTTAAAGCATACGAAGCTACCATCTCTAGAACCAGACATGGGCTAGTTGGGTACCCCAGCGGTGCAATTACGAACAACCCCTTACATATAAGTACAACCACAAATGAATCGGTCAGCCTCTTTGAAAGCCCTTCGGAGCGTCTGAGGCCAGAACGGGTGTCTGCTCTGCCCACCAACCTTCCAGAAGGGAAAGTGGTCTCTAGTGGAAAGGAGACCCGTAAAATATTCCCGAAAGCCGACATTGTAGCCGGGGAAACCCAATTACAAAAACCCAAATCTAAGAAACACTTGATTATAACGGTCATTCGGTGTCTTGAAAGGGGTTTAACCAGCACCCTTTGGGAAACCGGTGTCCGTTTTTTACTGTCGAAATTGAGGGGGTTGAGGTAGTGGGGTGGGTGAGTGTTGGAGCGCGGTTTGGCGTTAGAGCACGGTCGATGACTAACGGACAATGGCAAATAGGGCGAACGGGGGTTCCCCAATCTTTGACTTTCGAACTGGTGTTTGACAGGATGTACTCAAAGCATGTTCCACAAAATGGATTTTGACGCATGGTAGAGAATACGGCTCATTATTAGCCTAAGGAAGGGAGATCAGTTATGAGACAAGAGAAACGTAAGGTTGCTGTCGTTTTAAGTGGGGGTGGAGCAAAGGGGGCTTATGAAGCGGGAGCTTTGGCTTCGGTTGTCAGAAAGACGAAGGATATTCACGTAATGACTGGTGCATCCATAGGGGCAATCAACGCCGCCGTCTTTGCTTGGGAGTATGAACAAACGGGAGACATGATTCAAGCCGCTGAAACCGTCAAGTCAACCTGGTGGGAGCTGGGGGATCTTTTCACGGTTAGTCTGTGGAGAATTGCCGGCTTAGCCCTTCGCTCGTATTGGAAGACGGGGAATCCGCTCAATTTCGCATCCGCTGTAGATAACATCACAATCCGGTGAAAGTTGAAGGAGCTAATTCCAGAGGATCTAAAGATCAGTGACCTAAAACGAATCGAGCTTGCAATCAATGCTACCTGCCTCACAGGCGGAAAGACAGTGTCCTTTTCACGGGACAACGATGCTTATCTCTATGAGGCCGTTTTCGTCATTTCGCGCATTTGCTATCTCCGTTTTAACGCAGTCAATTTTGACACAGAATTAATGACCCTGCCCGACTACAGCTAGGCGAATTGACGTACGCACAAAAGAGGCGTATAATAAATTTGGGAGGTTCAGCAGTGACAACCAGAGAGATTCTAAATATTCTCCACAAAGATGGCTGGCGCGAGGCTGAAGCTCGAACGAAAGGTTCACACCTCCAACTCACGCACCCTTCCAACCGAGTAAGGTAACTGTTCCTTATCACAGAGGCGATATTGCTCTTGGTACGCTGAACAGTATTCTCAAACAAGCGGGTTTAAAATAGTTATGTGTTTAAGGAGAAAGCTCATGCGTAAACTAACGTATTTCGCCGTTTTTGAGCCCACAGCTACAGGTTATAGCGTTTACTTTCCCGATCTTCCTGGATGCATCAGTGTAGGCTCTGATTTCGAAGATGCTAGCCGTCAGGCAGCGGATGCATTAGGCTTACACATCTATGGAATCGAGAAGGATGGCGAAGAGGTGCCTGCACCTAGCAAAAATCCACAATTGGATCCAGATACCGCACCGGGGAGCATAGTTACCCCCATATCAGTGTTTCCAAGCATTATCCGCAATGAGTTGGATAATCGAGCAGTTAAAACGAATCTTACAATCCCAGCATGGTTGAAAGAAATGGCAGAGGAGCGAGGAGTGAATTACTCGAAGATTCTTCAAGCTGCACTCATTGAATACTTGAATATTGATGGGCAAGCTTCTGATGAATCGTGACTGAACGAAGAGCCGACTGGAACTAGCCCAGAGTAGAGACTGATATATTGGATGTAAAACACGAAATCGAGGTGACTCACCCAATGGATAAGTTAACTTTCAAAGGTATCATCATATCCGTCCAGCCCAGAATAAGGTTGGTTCGCTCATTTGACGAAGCCAGCCATAATTACTTGGGGTATGC
>DIPH01000011.1:3690-4824 GCA_002424045.1 Firmicutes bacterium UBA5493
TCCTACAAGGTAGTATCGGTGAGGAAGAACGGGAATTCTCCATCGGTATTAGTAAGGCTGCCCATGAAAAGCATCAGTTTAGAATCGATGATGAGATAAGCGGTGCCTGCGTTTCTGTTGCTGACGACAGGTTAGAGCCGGTGGAGTTTTACAAGGTGTCCAAGCTGAAGAAACTCCAGGAGACCACCCGGGCCAATGTTAAGCCGCCGCCGTGGGAAGATGTCTGTCCAGAATTAGAAACTTATCGATGGCGTGGTCACCGCAGGCTTGCCGCTAGGACGTACTTCACTAAATGCACTACCTGTATGTGGGGTTGCCGGATGCCTGTGGAGATCATTATCGATAACTGGAATCCTCGTGGTAAGAAGAAGCATCGCTTTGAGACCTTCTGCTATGGCCCACGAAACTGCAAGTTCTACAAAGCAGGTTCTAACCGTAAAGTAGAGGGCAGGAATGGTATGGTGTTCACCGAAGAGGATTGGGTGGATGAACAGAATGTAGAACATAGGGAGCCAGAGGAGTAGGGAAATGCCACGGGTGGCCTCTCCGATCCGCCCGCACGAGGTCATCACCCTTATATGGGAATTGCCGGTCGGTGGACAACGTTAACTCCCAGGTTCGGGCTGAATTAAGAATACAACAACCCTGACCACAAGATCCTTGTAAGCCAATCTAACGTAAAGATCGACCACGCTTTATGTCTCTTTCCAATAACGTTAAGATGAAGTATCAGAATATTGGGAATCGGGGGAGGGTGAAAGCGAATTATGAGGAAGAAGAGTGGAGGGAGAAAGCCGTGGTTCAAAAACCGAGAGTCTGACTTTGGGGATAATGAGGATCGCCCAGAGGTTTACACTTTCTAGATGGACAATTACTTATTCGGGACGAGCGACATGGTCTACGTCATTTGACTTCTTCCTTCCACAGCGTTACACTATACGTAAGGAACCAAGTTTCCTTACGTATGATTATGAGAAAGGAGCATAGAATAATGCTAGACCTACAAAAGGGATTGGAGAATGGAACTATGGAGAAGAGGCGTATTAGAATTTCCTCTAAACGGCAAGTCACCATCCCCGCTAAGTACTACGACAGCCTAGAGTTATCAGACTGCAAAGCATCACTTTAATATCT
>DIPH01000042.1:0-68081 GCA_002424045.1 Firmicutes bacterium UBA5493
ACTTAATGTGCAAGTCTACAGGCAGGATTGGCATCGGTGAATTGATCTTAGTTCTAGTGATTGCTCTTGTCATTTTTGGACCTTCTAAATTACCTGACATTGGAAAATCGCTTGGTAAGGGCTTGCGTGAGTTCAAGAATGCCACGAAAGGGCTAGACTCAGACGATGAGGCAGCCACTGCAAAGAGCGAAGAGAAGTAATGGTTGGATGTGCAGCTCTAGAGTCATCCTTGGATTAGGTGGATGTTTATGGTTGAGACAAGGCAGAAGAGAGAGGCCCCTGTAGAGGGTATGAGTCTGGTGGATCATCTTGCAGAATTGCGCAAGAGAATTATGATCATTATCGGGACTTTAGTGGTGGGTATTGGAGTTGGTTTTTACTACTCGCCGTCCATCGTAGAGTATTTGATGCGTATCCCCGGTGAACTTGTATTTTTGTACCCCGGTGAGGCGTTTATTGTGCACCTTACTGTGGCCCTAGTTGTTGGGATTGTGTTAGACCTCCCGATCATTTTGTACCAGGCGATTCGTTTTTTGGTACCAGGCCTATTGGAGAGGGAGATTCGCGCTTTGTTTATCGGTTTACCCTTTTCTCTGGGGCTGTTTGCCTTAGGAACGGTTTTTGCTTATAAAGCTATCTTGCCCATCGCCTATCGGTTTTTTATGGGTTTTGGTACGGAACAACTTGAGCCGCTTATCTCCATTGGCAACTATGTTTCTTTTGTTCTCGGGCTTATTATACCCTTCGGAGTGGTATTTCAGCTCCCCTTGATTGTCCTGCTTCTAGCAGGGGTGGGGATTTTACATCCAGATACTCTGGTGCGATACAGGAAGTACATTATCTTACTCATCGTTGTGGTGGCAACAATCGTGACTCCGCCAGATGTCGTCTCCCAAGTTTTGTTGACACTTCCCATGCTGTTACTATATGAGTTGAGCATTTTGCTATGCCGTATTGTGTTTCGTAAGAAGTTTGCGAAAGGTGAGGACGAAAACTAGCCGTTATTTTTGAATAAATAGGCAGGATTTCCTTTATGGGTCAAGAAGACTCTATTTGGATTTGTGAACCCTATCGCAATATGATTATCATGGAGGCGAATGAATATGGAGGAAAAGAAGAGAGTATTGACGAGAAGAGATTTTCTGGTTAGTGCAGGAGGCGCAGTAGCTGGTCTTGCGTTGGCAGGCACGGGTTTAGGATTGTTGACTTCAAAAGCAGAAGGAGCCACCGTTGAACTTCCAGAGTATCCTTGGGAGCAGTTCTTTGACAAGCCTCTAGATGTGGAAAAAGTTTGGGAGTTAGGCGCACAGTACTATGGTGAAGGGAATGGCTGTGCCGAAGGTGCATTCAGGGCAATCATTGAAACACTAGGTGAGCCCTTTAGCTATGTGCCATCCCAGCTTATGAACTTTGGCAAAGGTGGCGGAGTTGCGTGGGGAACACTGTGCGGTGCTCTTAATGGAGCTGCGGCCGCGGTGTCCTTAGTATATGGACGTGGTCAAGGCACAGCCGTGATTGTTAATGAGCTCATGGCTTGGTATAGTGTTACAGCATTACCCCTCAACACCACCGAGAGTAGCGTGGCTAAAATCCCACTCTGTCATGCCTCCATTGCTAACTGGTGTAAGGCCACTGGTAAGAAATCCAGCGACAGAGGACCTCGTTGTAAAGCCCTCACAGCTGATGTAGCCGCTCAAGCTGCTCTATATATGAATCAATTGTTAGAAGGCACATTCGTACCAGCACATCCCATGTCTGAAGAAACCAAAGCTTGCTTTGATTGTCATGTAGGCGGCTATGCCGATGATACTTTAGGCAAAATGGATTGCGCACCTTGCCACGAAGGTCACTAGATCAAGCAGCTGAGTGGCAAGGGATTACGTGTTTGTATGTGTATTTTCCTGGGGAAAGCGTCCTGCGCTTTCCTCAATCTATTTTGTCTTGGGAGGAGTTGAGAATATGAGCAGAAAGAAACTGAAAATCCTCTTACTTTCTTTGTTACCACTGCTATTACTGGGCTTCTTGGCCTTCCGAGCGTTCGAGAATTCGGCAGCCTACTACTATACCATCTCAGAGGTACAGGCTAATGGGGTTTCGGAGCAAAAACTTCGGGTAAAAGGTCAGTTGGTTCCGGATAGTGTCATCTACGATGCCAGCATTCCTTTACTCGGGTTTTCCTTGACCGATGGAGATGCCCACATACAAGCATCGTATCGCGGAGTGCTTCCGGACAATTTTAATCACTCTGAGGAGGTTATTATAGAAGGTACACTTAATTCTCAAGGAGAACTTCTGGTCAGCAAGCTCATGCTACAATGTCCATCAAAGTACGAAGGTGAAGAATAGTGGCGTATGTTGGAATAATATCGCTTTATCTTGCTTGTGCGGGTACAATTTTGTCTATTATCCTAGGTTTCCGTGCTCTAAAAGACAAGAAGGAGCCCCTTGGGATACTCACACACTGGGCAAGTGCACTGTCTACGCTTTGTATTACTTTGTCGGCTTTGAGTCTGGTCTTGGCTTTGTTGACGAATGACTTTAACATAGCCTATGTGGCGCGTCATTCTGCTCGTAATCTTCCTCTGATTTACAAGATTAGTGCTTTCTGGGCAGGGCAAAGTGGCTCGCTTTTATTGTGGTTGCTGATTATCTCATTTTTGTCCTTGGTCGTGCAGAAAAACAGGAAATATCAACAAAATCATCTTCATATTCGGCTGTGTATTGTCATCAATTTTGTGAGGCTCTTGTTTATCTTGCTTTTGCTCTTTGTTACGCCGATTTTCGAACTCCTTGCGGAGCGCCCCTTTGATGGCTCTGGTCTTAATCCCATGCTACAGAGTCTGGGTATGGTGATTCATCCCCCCGTTCTTTTTCTGGGTTTTAGTGGTTTTCTCATTCCCTTTGCCTTCGCAGTCATTGGATTGTGGACAAATGATACGCAAGCCACATGGCTACGACATGTGGGGAAGTGGGTGCTTTTTGCTTGGCTTTTCTTGACCATGGGTATCGTTACTGGCGGGCAGTGGGCCTATACAGAACTGGGTTGGGGAGGTTATTGGGCCTGGGATCCGGTGGAGAACTCGTCCTTTTTCCCGTGGCTAACGTCAACGGCGCTCCTGCACATTCTGCTCTTGCCAAATAAACATCGGCTAAAGAGAGTGTGGAGCTATGTCCTTATTGTACTAACCTATACCTTGACGATCTTCGCTACGTTTTTGACTCGTAGCGGTGTCTTAGATTCCGTCCATGCCTTTGCAGGGGGTGTACTGGGACAAATTTTCTTGGCTGTTTTAGTGGTCATGGCAGTTTTTTGCTTTGGCTTGGGATGGCACAAGCGTCAGATGCTGTCTATGGTTCCCACGGAAAGTACACTATCGAATCAGGGGTTATCAGCAACCGGAAAGACTATAGTGGTCGGCTCGGTCCTCTTATTGATGCTGTTTGCAGGAGTGCTTTTTGGTACCATGTTTCCTGTCATTACGCGCGTCTTTACCGCGCGTGAAGTGGTCTTGGATGCCAGTTTCTTTAACCAGCTGAGCGTTCCTCTGTTCTTGGGGACTATCTTTCTTATGGGTATGTCTCCTTTGCTCCATAAGAAGGCTTCAGATATAAAGATTTTGACCAAAAGGTTGGCGCTACCGGTTTTGTTGGCCCTAGTCGCTGCTGTCTTTACGTACTTGTCTACGGGACATCTAGCTGCAAGTGTGGCGTTTGCCTTGGCTGCCTTTGGTTTTGGAACCCATTTGCCAGTCCTCCTTTCTCCAGACTCAAGCAGGCGATGGGGAGGAAGCCTTGTGCACCTTGGGCTCTTGATCATCATGGTGGGAATAACAGGTTCCTCGATTTTTGTGGACGATGTCCTCGTGTCGGTGGAACCAGGTCAAGAGATTGTTTTCGGTGACTATCGATTGGAGTATGAGGGCCTCACAGTTCGCTATGGATCGGAACGGTATACAGTAGGCACAACCTTGGCCATTGTGGAAAATGGCAGGTGCAGGGGAGAGATCACATCAGAGAAGACCTTCTGGGAAGGACGCGATCAGCCTTCGACGCGAGTGGGGATCCTTAGTACGCTAAAGGAAGACATCTATCTGAATCTAGCTGGCTGGGAAAATACCACGGCCCAGCTGCATCTGCAGCGTTTTGCTTTGGTTAGCTGGATCTGGGCTGGTTCTTGGGTCATGTACTTTGGTGTGTTGGTAGCTTTGTTGGGCGATATGAAGCTCAATGTCAAGGGTAAGCAGGTGAAGCTGTGGCCAAGACAGATGCGCTAACAGTGAAACAGATCCACAAACAAATTGGCGCGAAATGGATAATAAGAGACATTTCCTTTGAGGCTAGAACGGGCGACCTTGTGGTCATTACAGGTCCTAACGGTTCCGGGAAAACGACCCTTCTTCGTATTTTGGCGGGGTTGATTCCGAAAAGCCGGGGGCAGGTTCTTTGGAATGGCTCAGAATATGGCTTGGATCACGGCGCCATTGGCTATGTTGCTCATAAGCCCATGCTTTATGAGAACCTTTCTGTCTATAATAATCTGCGCTTTTTCGGGCGTATGTATGGGACAGGTTCTAAGGAGTGGGAACGGGAGTTACTAACGCTTGTTGATTTGTGGCACTACCGCCATGAGCCTGCAGCCATCTTGTCCAGGGGTATGCAACAGAGGCTCGCCTTAGCCCGCGCTCTTGTCTCTCGTCCACGGATGATTCTCTACGATGAACCCTTCACAAGTATGGATCAGGATGGCCAACGCCTGCTTAGGGGAGTTTTGGAGGAAAATCGTCCGAAGACGATTCAGCTTTTAATCACCCACGAGCCCCAGCTCATGGAGGGTTTTTGTTATGGAGAGCTGAGACTTAAGGATGGCCAGGTGCAAGGGGGTCCTTATGGTGCCTAACTATTGGAACAAAGTATTTCTGATATACCAGAAGGACCTCAAGGACGAGATTCGTACGTTCAGTCATTTACTAGGCACCTTGGTCTTCGGAATCATGTTGGTTTTTATCTTCAGTTATGCCCTTCAACTGGTGCACTTGGAGACGGATAGTATCTTTCCCGCGGTGCTTTGGGTAAGTGTCTACTTTGCCGCCACCATTGCTTTGCAACGCTCCTTTGCCAAGGAGTATGAAGACAGAACGCTAGATGCATTGCTTTTGGCCAGTGGGGATCGGGGGATTCTATTTATTGCGAAGTTTCTTTGTAGCCTAACCATTCTGTTGATTTTTGAAGCTGTTGTGGTCCCGCTCTTTTGGATCTTCATGGGAGTCACTGGATATAACCTTCATATGGGGCTCTTTCTGGTTTCCTTATCCCTGGGCAGTTGGGGTTTGGCGGCGATTGGAACAATGTTGAATGGAATGACGGTACAACTGCCCGGGTCACGTCTGCTTTTCCCCATTCTGATGTTCCCTCTCTTGCTACCATTATTCATGGGAGCCATTCTTACCACCCAAGGGGCGATGCTTGGCGAAGTTCAGTCTGTTATGGGGTGGATATTCTTGCTCCTGGCCTTTGATCTCATCTTCACAATTTCCCCCTTGCTATTGTTCGATTACGTTTTGGAGGGTTAATACATGAAATATGGAAAAAGGCATCCCCTTTTCTGGGTTCTGACAGTTCTTGTGCCCATAAATCTCTATGTGATTTTTTGCTACGCTCCGGTAGAAAGAACCATGGGTATTGTGCAGAAGGTCTTTTATTTCCACGTGGCTTCAGCTTGGATTGGACTTTTGGCGTTTTGTGTGGTCTTTGGAGCTAGTATTCTCTACCTGTGGAAGAGAGATGATCTCACAAACCATCTGGCGCTGGCCTCGGCAGAAATAGGCACGGTTTTTATCACTGGCACATTACTCACCGGTCCTCTATGGGCTTACCCTATTTGGAATACGTGGTGGACCTGGGATCCTCGGTTGACAACGACGGTCGTCCTCTGGTTCATGTATGTGGCGTACATGGCTTTGCAAAGTGGAGGAGCTACGGAGGCAAGAAAGCGTTTGGCGGCTGTTTATGGCATCATTGCTTTTGTCAATGTTCCGCTTGTCTTTTTTTCGGCCCGGTGGTGGCGGTCCATTCACCCTATTGTGGTAACCAATGAAGGAATCGGTTTGGATGGAAAAATGCGGGTGGCGTTATTCTTAACTCTAGTAGTGTTTTCGCTTCTATACATGTACTTAGTGCCTTTACGGATCAAGTCCATTGCTCTTAGGGAACAGGTAAGGCAGCTTAAGGCGGATCTTTTACGCTAGACTAAGGCTCCTTGATGGAAAGAGGGATTACTATGACGTTTTTTGCAGTTGGTTACATGCTGATTTGGCTGCTGCTCCTGGGCTACACCGGGTTTATTCATGGGCAGCAACGCAAGTTAGAAAAGGAGATTGCTCTCCTTCACGAACTGATGGACGAACGGGAAAATTAACAAGGGTTTAGAAATAGTTTGACTATTGTATTGTTATTTTCAACTTGAGAGAATGACCACAATTTCAATTGACGAAATGCCGGTGCTTGTTTATAATTAGGACGTAAACTGACATGTCACTTACGGGTGTAAATTCTAAAAAGAAAGAGGTCGAACTATGAAGAAAACTCTCATTTTGGTTCTTGTCTTAGTGTCCATTTTTAGTATTGCCGCTACCAGCTTTGCTGCTGAACCTATCGTTATGGGTAAAGCTGACTGGGCTGCTCACGGAACAAGATGCTTTGCGGTGGCTGTTGTAGCTCTGCAAGGCGACGTAATTGTCGGTGCTTACCTCGATGAATACCAGATGTTGCCTAGAGCAGAGACCACTGGTGTTCCTAACTCTGACAAAGCTTTCGGTGAGGCTTTTGCCAATCCTGAGCAAGCACTCGGTTCGAAAAAGGTTAACAGTGAGTACTACAGCAACAACATGACTAAAGCTGGTTCTACCGTAACCATCGCAAACAACTTCAAAGCTCTTGAAGAATTCGTTGTTGGCATGACAGTAGCTGAGCTTGAAGAACTCCTTACGAACAACGACAAGGAAGCCATGGTTGATATGGTGACCGGTGCAACATTGGCTGATAACTATGGTTATCTGACTGCTTTCTGGGCTGCCGCAAAGGATGCTCAAAGCAAGTAGACTCTCTCATAGAGAAACCGTAGAGTCCTTGGGCTCTACGGTTCTTTGTTGTGATCTAGTGTCCTACTTTGCAGTAACTTTGGCTTCGGGATGGTTTTTTGCACATTCTCACGCATAGTCTGTTTGGCAGCCTCGAACAAGAGGCCTAGGGCTTGAGATAGGTTGTGGCGCATATCGTCATCCATTTCATGGAGAGATTTTAGGACGATACGGGCATTTTTGTGCCAGTTAAGGGTCAGTTCTTTGAGGCTACTGGCATTGGTTTCCTCCAGAATAGAAAAGAGGGCATCCACAAACTGTTCCCTCTGTTCGGGGTTTAATTGCGTCAACCAGGTTTTTAAAGTGCGATCCAAGAACTTGCTATGATCTGTTACTTCATCTAGGTAGACAAATTCGTCGCGATGCACTTCCCAAGAGAAAAGATCGTGCTGCATAAGACCGATTTGGGTACTGCGTATGACATAATAATCCTCTTCGTGCTGCAAGAGCATGCCCACCACTGAGGACTGGGGGATGAAGGTTTTGATTCTCTCCGCAATCCTCCGGTAACCACCAGACTCCAACACACAGGAGTCAAAGCCAGGTCCATCATGATTGTGTACAAAGACGAGCCTGTCTTGAACTTCCGGCCTGCAAAATGCAGAAGCATAAACCGCGAGATTACCTCCTTTAGAGTGCCCACCTACATAGAATTGTCCAGGCAAGGCTCGCGCTGCGTCATTGAGATAGCGGACGGCGTCGACCTGAGCGGGTACCGGTGTGCAAAAACTCATGTTGAAATCTTCTTTCCAACCTGCTAGTGAAAGATCAGTCCCACGATAGGCGATATAAAAGGATTGGGGCGTCATTTTAATCGCTAAGGCCGCGAACTGTTTCTCCGCGTTGGGATCTACCTGATTGGTATACCCGCACAGGTCCATCCCTGAGAAACGCCTGCTATTTGCTACTTCCTTCAAGAACGGAAGATCCATCTTCATAATGACCTCATCTTCAACATCGTCTCGTTGCAAGAGTCCTGCGGCAGCTTCGGCAACCGTAACCCCGCTAGAAAATGTGTCCGGTACGATCCCGTCAAAGGGCAGGTAGGACAGGCGCGATAGGACAAGGCTATCAATATCATTTATGGATGTTTGTTCCAGGGACAAATCGCCCCTCCATTTGAGGTAATCAAACAAATTAGCCAATTACGGTACACCCCCTAAGCTCTCCTCTGAAGAACAATTTCGTGGAAGGAGAGGGAAAACCCTTCTTAAGACTCATATAGTTTCACCTGTCACTCTATACGTAAAAGGCGAAAGCAGGATTTATGCATGTCATACAGAAAGATAAAGGTACAATTTTTCTTGGAGGTGACAATGATGATTTGGTTTTTTGCCAGCCTCTTACTCTTGCCAGTGCGGCTCATTTTAGGAAGTACCAAGGGCATTCTCTTGCATTTGCTGATGGCCATAGGACTTGGAGTCTATATCCTAGGACGCTAAGGTGGTGCTTGTTTGCATAGTATTCCATATTCTGATGCGTTCACCCTGATCGAAAGCATTGAAAAAGGTTGGTCGGGGGAAAAGAAGTATTATGTCGAGACTACGCGGGGAGAAAGACTGTTGCTCCGGGTGACCGATGCCAGTGAACTAGGCCGTAAACAGTTGGAGTTTGCCCTTATGGAACAAGCCTGGTCTCTTGGCGTACCCATGTCTCGGCCTTTGAATGTGGGACTTTGCGATGGGGAGAGAAGTGTATATTCCCTTTTTACCTGGTGTGATGGTGAAGACTCTGAAGTGGTGCTTCCTGCTCTGAGTAAAAAGGAGCAATATGGGCTTGGGATACGAGCCGGCGAAGTTCTGCGTTTGCTACACTCCATCCCTGCTCCACAAGGGGGTAGGACTTGGCAAGAGTACTTCAATCAGAAGGTCAACCGCAAAATTGAACAATACAACGCTTGCGAGCTGGCCTTTGCAGGTGATACCCCTGTTCTTCATTACATTGAAGAAAACAGGCATCTCCTGGAGGATCGACCCCAGTCTTTTCAGCATGGCGATTATCACGTGGGGAATATGGTGATTTCCCAAGACTGTACTTTGTCCATCATAGACTTTAATCGTTTTGATTTTGGAGATCCCTGGGAGGAGTTCAACCGCATCGTTTTTAGCGCCAAGGCGAGCCCCGAATTTGCCAAGGGGCAGATTGATGGTTACTTTGGTGGAAGGCCACCTGAGCGATTTTTTCAGCTCCTAGCCTTCTATATAGCCAGCAATACTCTATCTGCACTCCCCTGGGCCACGAATTTTGGAGAGAAAGAAATAGAAACCATGAGAAACCAGGCGGAGGATGTACTCTCCTGGTTTGACAATATGACCAACCACATACCTATCTGGTACTAGCTTGCGCCTTCCGTTCAATTCGCTTTAGTCGGTGTTCTAGGGCTGATGTTTTGGGAGATCTGCTTTGCCAGGCAATGGCTAAGGCCTGGCGGGTTATGTGCTCTGCTAAAGGCAGATCTTTGAGCCTATGCTCATAGTACTTAGCCAATTCTTCGGAGGTAGTAAGGTCATCGGGGGAGAGCTCCAAAACCTTCTTCCAGAGGAGAGAAGCCCTCTCATACTGCTCTAGACGCTTGAAAACAGAGGCAGCTTGGCGCAACACTCTGAGGTATTGCTTGTTATCTTCTGCAAGCTGGCTCGCGGCCTCCAGATAGTGCAGGGCTAGGGGCTGGTTCTTCACCACGAGGGACAAATGGGCTAGTGCCTCTGCTTCAAAGGAGCAATCGCACTCTTCAGGCTTGAGCTCTGTGGTTGTCTGTAGGCGGTAGAGTAGGGTGGCCATAGAAACGATATCTATGACGTTATGCTCCACAATATTCTGCAGTAAGCTGCCATCGCCCGTCTGCAAGAATTCAAAATAGCGCGCAGGGATTTCGTAGCCTGGAATGTCATCGACTCGTCTAACGCCTAGGATGTGTGCTTCTAGACTGCTGAGGCTGCAGCTATCCAATTTATGTTTCCAGAGTCTCCGGGACATGTGGAGTAAGTCGACGTGTTTCTTCTTGCCTGCGCCTTCAAAGCCTAGGCGTGAAATGGTAAAGCGAGTTTGAAGGAGGGGTAGATCAAAGGTCTTGCCATTGAACGAAACAATGGAGTCCTTTCCCTTTAGTTCTTGATCTAAGAGATACAAAAGGGCCAACTCTTCGTTGTAATCGCGCATCAGAAGTTGTTTGACCACAAAGTGAGTAGAGGTAAAGAAGCCTAAACCTACCAAGAAGGCGTAGGTGCCGGTTCCGCCTGCCAGGCCTGTTGTCTCGGTGTCCAGAAAAAGTGCTTGTCGCGGGTCGAAGGAATTCTGCAGCTGCCCAAATAGACTTAGATTGCTATAGTCGCTATTTAGAGCCTCTTTTAGCGTCCAATGGCCGTGGCGCTTTGAGAGGGGCCACCCTTCTTCTATGACATAACAGGCGCCAAAGGGGGTGCTTACCTCTTGACCATATAAGAAGGGATCTAGCTCACAAACCCTTTCCGCGGCAGGAGGTGTCGGGTCATTCTGTTGGGGTAAAAACCTCCGTAGTTTGCTGCTCAGGTCCATGATCCAAAACCCCCTTCAAAAACCAGGACGTATGCGTTTTGCCGTTATCGCCCACTTCTTCTACAGGCCCCACACAGGAGGGGCAGCCGGAAGGACAGGGGCATTTTTTAATGATCGATAACGCACGCCAGAGTAGCCTTTCATGGGATTCAAAGAGCTTTTCGCTAAAGCCCACGCCACCAGGATATTTTTCATAGATATACACCGTGGGATCCCCTGTAAAGGGTGAGCGTATTTGGGCCGTAACTCCAAGATCACTTGGTTCGCACATGAGCTCTAAAGATGCGATGTTCCCGAGGAGATGGGCAGAACCCACAAGGGCACTTTGCAGCGCGCCTCGGTCTAGGTTTTCCACCTTTTCTTTCGGGATACTGAACCAGTAGGCGGTTGTATGCATCTCCTGTTCAGGGAGGGAAATGTTACCCCAGCCAATATTTTCGTGGGTGTGGAACTTGATTTTCTTGTACATATGGGTTTTGGCCACTACCATAACTTCGCCCCAGCTGCGCTTGACCTGGGGCAATTCTTCATGTTCAAAAACATCCAGCACCTTTAGTTCCACATCTAAATTAGCGTCGGTGTAGTAGTCTACATCAACTTCTCTGGCATAGGCCTTCTGACGATCCCAGTCTAGTTTGTCAATGTGATACTGAGCGCTTTCGTGGATGTAAATGGCTCCCTCGTGGACTAGCATGGGGGCGCTGAAACGGTCGATCTCTCCGATCACTTTCGTTTGTCCGTCAGTGGTATCGATGATGGCGAAGTTCTCCGTAGACGCACTACGCAAGGAAATATCCACCGCAGGATAGTTCTCACTCATCCAGTACCAGCGTTCTTCTGCTTTTCGCAAGATCATCTGATCTGCCAGATAGTCCAAAATCTCAGCCGGATCTACCTCACCAAACCTCTCGCCTGCCACAAAGGGTAGTTCGAAGGCTGCACATTTTAGGTGGGAGACTAAGATATAGAGGTTATTGGGATTAATGCGGGCAAACTCAGCTCCCCGGTCCATAAAATAGGTGGGGTTTTGAATCATAAACTGGTTTAAAGGACTAGAATTGGCCACCAAGACCGCGAGAGATGCTTCGTTACTGCGGCCAGCCCGCCCCAGCTGCTGCCAGGTGCTGGCGATGGTTCCTGGATAGCCAGTCAAGACGGCTGCCTGGAGGGTACCTATATCAATCCCTAGCTCCAAGGCGTTGGTACTCACGACTCCCAGCACTTTACCATCCCGGAGATCCCGTTCAATCTGCCTGCGCTGTTTCGGTAGGTAACCGCCGCGGTAGGCCCTAATTGTCTCGTGGGGTTGCCCTAACTTGTGAAAGGACTTACGCAGATAGGTAACAAGGACCTCCGTGTTTAAGCGACTCCTGGTAAAGACAATGGTGGGGATCTTAGCTGCAATGAGTTCGTGGGCCACCGCTTCGGCCTCCAAGAGCGAGCTGCGCCTGATCCCTAAGGGTTTGTTTACGACGGGGGGATTATAAAATACAATATCTTTTTGTCCTCGGGGAGCCCCATTTTTGTCGATCACGGTCACAGGCCGTCCAAGCAGCGTTGTGCCGTGTTCCTTTGGATTGGCTATGGTGGCCGATGTGCAGATAAACTGTGGTTTGGCACCATAGAATTTACAGATGCGTTCGAGTCTGCGCAGGACATTGGCCACATGGGAGCCAAATACCCCGCGGTAGATATGCAGTTCATCGATGACCACATATTTCAGATTCTCAAAGAGCCGCATCCATTTCGTATGATGAGGAAGAATCCCAGAATGGAGCATATCGGGATTGGTGACAACAATGCTACCCGCGGAGCGGATGGCAATTCTCGCATCGCCAGGGGTATCGCCGTCATAGGTATATGTCTTGATCTTGCCTCCGAGCTCTTCGCTCCATATCATCAGCTCGGCTACCTGGTCTTGGGCCAAGGCCTTCGTGGGGAAGAGGTAGAGGGCTCGTGCTTCTTCATTTTCCAACAGCGTTGTGATTACGGGCAGGTTATAACAGAGGGTTTTGCCAGAGGCAGTGGGGGTGACTACCACAATGTCGTTGCCGTCTTGAACTTCGCGGACAGCTGCAGCTTGATGACTATAGAGCTTTTCGATGCCCTTACGCTGCAATAACTCTCCAAGCTGAGCTGGCAAGAACTCGGGGATCGGCTCGTAAATTCCAGGCTCAGCCGGTATAGTGTGCCGGAAGGTGACATTACTCATAAAACGAGGATTACCCTCAATCTTGTTTAAGACACTTTCTACACCGATACTCATGTGCATTCGCCTGCCCTTCTTCTTTTATCATAGACGAACACTAGTTTGTGTGTCAATGGTCATTTTCATGGTATCAATTTATCTTGTTTTTGGTGGTATAATGGTTATGAATGTCAATATGGAGGAGGCTAACGAGTGAGACGTACAATATTGGCCGTGGTTTTGATTTGTTTTCTGTCCATAGGTACAGCACTTGCTTGGGAGGGTGAAGGAACTGTTTTGGATTTGTACTCCTTACCAGAGCACTGGACTTGCGTAGGGGACTACCTGGCCCCGCCAGGTGATTTGGAGATTTTCTCCAACCAACTAGGAGCCCCTGTGGAGATTCTACGCAACTATCTGCTCAGTACACCCCAAGGGAACTTGCAGATCAATTTGGTGGTCACCGAAACAGAGGAACAGGCTGAAGCGATCTATCGTTTATTCCTGCAAATGCACCCACCACAGAAGGTGGATTTAAGGGGACGTAAAGTCATGGAGGTTCTCACCGACGATCTGCAGCTGGTGGAGCTTGCCCGATCTACTCTGCGCTTCGATCCAGAACCTGTGACGGCAGTTGATTCTGTGGAGTTAAGGGAGTATCTAATCAAGTACAGCTGGATAATTAATGATCTTCAAACTATGTCCACACAGCTTCAAATGGAAGTGGAGAACTATAGAATCTTTCTAGTGGGAGAATCCCATGGTATGTCCATCAATCAAGAATTAGAATCTGCATTATTAGAATTCCTTGTGACAGATGGAGGGGTGCAGAATTATCTTTTGGAGCTTCCGCCCAGCGTGGTTGGTTTTTTGCGCGACTATCTTGAAACGGGAGACGAGGAACTGCTCGATTTTCTTTTTTCTGCCGCTGAAGGCACATACTTTTCGACACAGGAGAGCTACAGGCATTGGAGGAGAGTCCACGACTTGTATCGGTCCTTACCAGAGGAGAAAAAGTTCGCACTCCTTGGCGTTGATGTAGAGCACTACCCTATCTTAGCCTTCCAATATCTGCAGTATCTCTTGGACAAAGTGGATGACAATCATTTGTCAGAGACCATGCTAGGTGAAATCGCCCGAGTGCTACGGGGAGAGCGAAGCATCTATAGCCACGAAATGCATCTTTTCCTCACTGGGCTATTAGATGAATTGGAAGGAGACGTGGTGAAAGGTTCTCTGGGTATTTTAGTAGACGACTTTGAACTTGTACTTTCCAGCTTGCTGGAGGCGGTTAGTCTGCCTACCCCAAACGGTGGAGTCTTGTGGAATGCTGCTCGAGACAAAGCCATGTACGCCAGTTTCCTCAAGCAAGCAGGTGCAGATGGGACAGGGAAGTATTTTGGTCAGTGGGGTTTAAACCATGTGTTCCAGAATGAACAAATGGGTGTGGAGTGGTTTGCTTCTTTCCTAGATAAGACGGTGGGT
Organism: Firmicutes bacterium UBA5493; assembly: GCA_002424045.1. GTDB lineage: Bacteria > Bacillota > Limnochordia > Darwinibacteriales > Darwinibacteriaceae > UBA5420. The sequence goes on from DIPH01000042.1 coordinate 14,344, forward strand.
TATCAAGACGCTGTTTTCAGTATGGTCTTGGTGTATCAAGACAGCCATTTTATGAAGAGTTTCAGTCATGACGTCTTGCCCTTTGGTAGCTACCAGACAAAAGCCAATCTTATAGGGCAACTGGCTGCTGGCAAGCTTCTACTCGTCAAGCTTGATGGAGCAGACTCTCCCTTTGACCAAGAAATTCTTTGGAAGATCAAAGAAGTCCAACCTTCTAAAGGAGTGACGACTGATTATTATCAGTATCTCTTGTTTGTACCTGGGGCCGGTGCTTCAAGTCCTTGGGATGGGTCAGGAACATAATCTGGAGACTGTGGAGGCTGTAATTCACTGGAACAGTGACTTACAGCCTCCCGTCCTAGAGTTGCCTGGTTAGTTTTTCTGTGCCTTCAGAGTCTATTTCTATCTTACTTAGAGCCTCAGTGATTTTAGGCAAGGCTTCTGCTACTTGATCTAATCCGTCCGCGAAACCTTCTTTGAATTGCTCCAGTAAAGGCATGAACACTGGGTAACTTACGATGAGAAGGGCCAATACTTGCCGTAAAGTGTCCAGAATTTGCGTGGATCTATCGTGCCTCTTGTCTGTCATCTCCAATAGCCACACCTCCTTTCAGATGATTGTTGTAGCCATGTATTCCCGTTTTTTCTGGTCTCTCATATACTATCTAAAGTGGAAAGAGGGATGGAGGTTTAGCCCCCATCCCGAGTAGAACTAGGCAAGCAAGATCACAGCTAACACCACAATCAGGATCAAAGCTACGAAGATGATGAAGGTCTCTTGATTGTCATTCATGGAGTGCACCTCCTTTGCGGAGATTAAGAAGCTACTACCCTTCTTGTTCTTACACTATGAAAACCTAAAGGGACTGCCATAATGCAGAATTCTCATTTTAGATTGATGGGGGGTGCCGCTGTGTATCGGAGAGTTGATCGAGCTTTGATCATGAACACAGTTCAAAGAGTTCCCTACTACCGCAGGCTGTGGTGGGAGCACCGGGCTGACTTGTTGTTTTTTGATCCAGGGGGTATCGATTGGCACACAAGGAGGATACAGGGCTTGCTTCTCCACAAGGGTCGCTGGCTACAGGGTCTTTTTTCCTTTCCCCAAACGATTTATAATCGATGTTATCCCGAACCAGAAAGCGTCATCGAGAGACTCCGTGAGATGATTGGTGACGATAATGTTTTTAACGACTGCACGCATTTTGATAAGTGGGAGGTTTACGAGCATCTCAGGGTCAGCGAAGTGGGGCAATACCTGCCTCCGACCTACAAGTACAACCAGGAAGATCTGGTGGAGCTGCTAACGAAACACTCTTCGTTCGTTCTGAAGCCTCGCTTAGGTCACGGCGGTTCTGGCGTCTTTAGAGTGACGCTTTTGTCCCCTAATGTACTGCTCTTTATGTCTCAGTGGGGATTACCCATTCCTTTGGTGGGTCAAGACCTCTATCTTCCTCTTCTGACAGAGATAGCCCCACCTTCTTTGTTTATTGCACAAATGTATATCAAAACCATGGAGAAGGACCAAGGTAAATTTGATGTTCGCATTGTCATGCAGAAAAATAGCAGAGGCCAGTGGGAAGTGGGCGGCCAGTTAAGTCGAGTAGCCCGAGGGTCCAATCTCTTGACAAATCACTACCATGCCATAGTATCGCCCTTGGATGTAGTGTCCTCTGAACTCATTGCCACTTTGCATGCCCTCAGCCACGTGGTGGCGGAAACCCTTGATGGAAAACTCGCCACCTTAGGGGAACTTGGGGTTGATTTTCTCATCGATGTAGAAGCACGGCCTTGGATTTTGGAGGTGAATGGCAAACCGGACAAGGGCTTGTTCTGGCAGCTCCATGATGAAGAAATGCTGCAACGTATCTACCTAAACCCCTTGAAATACCAAGAGCATCTGCTCAATCTCTAGCGTAAGTGCCCTAAGGATCAACGTCCCTAGGGCACCATGTTTTTTTAAGATTACTGGCGATTGGTTAGTTCCTCCAATTCTGGGAAGAAGCTGAACAACTGTTTTACAAGGTCGTCCTTTGTCTGTTGATCCATCTCCGCCAACCTTTTGGTGATTTTTGGTATTGTTTCCTGCAATTGACCTGTGTTCCCCGAAGTGTCTCCGGTTAGCTGCCCAAGCAAGGAGGTGATTCCTGGGTAGCTTACAGCTAGCACGGGAAGTAGTTTGAGCAGCGAGTCAAAGCTTGTGGGTGTTTCCGTTTTCTGACCGTCTTTCTCCTTCATTACAACACCTCCCGAGATTGTCATATGCTAAAGCCCATAATGAGAAGCACAACCAGGAACAGAATGAAGATGGCCGTAACTGGGTCCATTCCGCAACAGATGGGTCTGCCCATTTTATTCACTCCTTCCTGGCATCGTTGCTGAGAGCTGATTGACTAGCGATTCAATCAATTCTGGATCCATTTGTTCGAGAAACCTCGTTAGCTTAGGCAAGAGATTGCCTGAGGGTTTTCCGAGCATCCCGAGGATCGAGGACAGCACAGGGATACCTCCCGCGAGGGCAGGGGAGAGGTCTGCTTCGTTTTTCCTGTAAAATGCATTCCCCATTGAACACCCCCCTTTCTGTCTTATGGTATTCGGGTCCGCGTGAATGGAATTAGGCGCTGACTCCTATTTTGCACACCAAAAAGGTACTGGACTTAAGCGTCCAGCACCTAGGCTTTCAGTGAGTCTCTTATAGGGCTTCTTGGTAGAGCTCAGCAACTTTCTCCCAGTCTACCACATTAAAGAGTGCATTAACGTAATCTGGGCGAACATTCTTATACTTGAGGTAGTAGGCGTGCTCCCAGACATCAATTCCGAATATGGGAATAAGCTTCCCGCCATGGGTCATGAGGGGATTGTCTTGGTTGGGGGTGCTGCTTACAACGAGTCTGCCATCTCGGTCTGTGGAAAGCCAAGCCCAACCGGATCCAAATACCGATGTGGCATGTGTCGTTAACATCTTCTTCAAGTCCTCAAAACTTCCGAAATCTTTTTTGATCTGTGTCCCAAGGGTGCCAACTGGTTCAACGCCGCCCTTAGGGCTCAGGGTTTCAAAGAAGAGGTTGTGGTTGTAGAAACCGCCACCATTGTTGCGTACAGCAGTTTGCAGGGAGGTATCGCTGATAGAGCCCAGATTCATCAAGATCTCTTCGATGTTTTTTCCCTGGAGGTTAGGCAGTTTTTCTAAAGCTACGTTTAGATTATTGGTATAGGCGGCATGGTGCTTGCCGTAGTGGGTTTGCATGGTGAGTTCGTCAATATGCGGTTCTAGTGCGTTAAAGTCGTATGTCAATTTTGCTTGTTCAAACATGGAATCATCTCCTCAGTATTCCTAACTGAAAAGGTTAGGAATTGATTTGATTCCAGTCTAGCATACAAACGGAGTAAATGCAAGTGATTCCCATTCTCAAATTGAACAATTCAATGTACAGGTTTGTCCTTGCGCCTTACTGGCGTTTTAGTGCCGTCGGGCTGCATGATGACCGTGTTATCGAGGACGGCTGCAAAGTTTTGTCTAAAACGGGCTAGGTACTCTTGCCTCAAGCGAGACTGTTCGTCTTGTTCATCGGAGGATAAACCGGTAGTTTTTGACTTCTTGGCGAGTTCGTTGATACGTTTGAGCAGTTGTTCCACGACATGACTCCTAACTTTACTTGATGTTTTTGGTTTCGAGAACGAATCTACAAGTCCTTCCGCAAATAAAAGTGAACCGAAAAAGGTTAGCGGACCCTGAAAAGGGTCCGCAGCATGTTTTATTCTTCTCCAAGCTCTTTGGTTTTAGCATGCATGTCCTTGCGGCGGTGTTCATTTTTAGTTTCCAGTTCTTTGCGACGCTCTTCCGACATCTGCTCGTGTTCTACGGCGAACTCTGCATCTTGCAGACGATCCTTGGTGTGACGAATCTGCTGCTGAAGGTTCTTCTTGCTTTTACCCTGTTCATCGAGCTTTCTTGACATGACTATCTCCAATCTGTGTTTGTAGTATCTTAACCCTTTCTTAGAGTGTATGATTCGGCCACAAGTTATACACGCACTAAAACCATGATCGCAGCCAATACTTCTCAAAGAGCATTTTGGTAAGATAAGCCAGTCTAGTGGGGGAAGATAGGGTCATACGTGGAGGGGAGGCATAAGCGTCTACAGAGGCAAAACAGCCTCTGCTAAAACTGGAAAGCATTGACGCTCCCGAGGCACCACCGACAAAGCTAAACCGAGGTTCTTCATTGGCATACCTCAAGGCAAGGTTACGGGCCACGACTTCAGCTTGATAATGGGCGAAGAATCCCACTTTTGGAATCCATGTTCCTACAGGAGATTCTATCCCTGTGGCATCACCGACGGCGTACACATCGGGAATACAGGTGGCAAGACTTGCGGGGTCTACTTTTAACCAGCCAGATGGGCCTGCCAGGACAGAGTCTCGAAAGGGGGCGGGGCCCATGTGATGGGGGATCCCGATAAACATGTCCCCTGGAATGTCTCCGTCCCCTAGGGCTAGAGCGTTTCCTTGGGAGAGGGATTGTGCCTTTCTCTTTGTGAGCACGTTAATACCCCGTCCTTTCATAATCGAGGTCAGTCTTTCGCTGTAGCGGGGGTCGGCAAACTCGAGGAGACGGGTTTCGGGCGTGATGAACGAAATTTGAATGTTCCTCCTAAGTCCGCGTTTTTGAAAGTACGAGTCAAGGAGCAAGGCGATTTCATAGGGGGCGATGGCACCGGGGAAAGGGAGACTGGAAATAAAGAGCACGATGTGTCCTTTTTGAAAGCCAGCCAACTCCTTGTGGAGTAGCGTTGCTTCGTGAAGGTTGTAGGGGTTGAAGGCTTGGCTTTGCCCTGAAATGCCCTGCTGCTGGGCACCTAGGGCGATGATCAAAGTATCGTAGGAAAGCAGTGCCTGATCGGTTCGGATGGTCTTTTCGTCGGGGTTAAACTGTTCTACCTCAGCCTGAAAAAACTGGATATTAGGACCTTCTAGTCTTTGCAGGCTTCGTGTAATCTGCTCTGGCCTGCGCCGACCGGCCAGGACCAAGGGTAAGCTGGCTAAGAAGACATGGCTATCTCTGCGGTCTACGAGGGCGACGCGATGTTCTTTGGGCAGGACCTTCCTCAGTATATTCGCGGCTACCACTCCACCCGTTCCGCCCCCTAGGATCAGAATTGTCTTACCCATACTCATCATTCCCCTGTTTTGATCCTAGTGTCTCCCGGCCTTGCCCATTTTACTAAAAAACCCATGAAAGTCCGTTGAGCCTGGGTTTCTGAGGAGGGATTGTCTCAGACGTGCAGAATAATACTGTTTGGGGGTCAGGGGGTGTGTTGGTGCTTATTGTGTGCGTACTATTATGTATAGCGCTGGCTGTTTTAGGTACTAGGTTGTATGGTCTTAAGAAAGATGCAGAGCAAGAACGGAGCAAGTGCGAGCAGATCCTTCTTGCTTTTTCTGATGCCATCTTGATTATAAATCCCCAGGGACGAGTGGAAATGCTCAATTCCCTAGCAGAAAAACTGACAGGCTGGACACGGCAAGAAGCAGTAGGAAGAGCCTATGGGGAGATTTATAACACCCGCGGTGCCGATTCCGATCTCATTGCTGAAGCTCTAGAGGGTCGGAGCCGGAGCCGCAGCCAGGTATTTTTAATGTCCAAGGGTGGCCAGGAATTTGCCATCAGCGATCGAGTGTCGCCGCTTCTCCATGACTATGGTCAGCTCTTGGGTGTAATCTGCACTTTCAAAGCCATGACACGAAGGCAGACCCAGCAGGCTCGCCTCGCTCAGCTGACATTTCGCGATTCGCTGACAGGACTGTATAACCGGGCCTTCTTTGAACAAGAATTACCCAGGCTGGATCAACCAGCACGCTGGCCCTTGTCCGTTCTCGTTGGAGATCTCAATGGGCTGAAGCTCACGAATGATGTCTTCGGCCATTCTGTGGGGGATGAGCTGTTAATTGCTGTTTCTCACGCCTTTTTAGAGGTTTGTCGCCCAGAAGACCGGGTTTTCCGCTGGGGTGGTGATGAGTTTATCGTACTTTTGCCAAAAACGGGTCAAGATGAGGCCAATGCCATTCGTCAGCGCCTCCAGGGCGCTTTAGAAGGCCGGGCTGTGGGGCCCATCACAGTGAATTTGCCCCTAGGATGTAGTACCAAAGAACATGCGGGTCAGGATATTCGGGCCGTTTGGCAGCAAGCCGAGGAAGAAATGTATTGGTTGAAGACGGTCGAACACACGCGCTTTCAAAAGGAAACACTACATGGAATTGTCAAAGAGCTCCACGGTAGGAGTGTGGCAGAAAAAGAGCATGCCGAACGGGTAAGCTCTCTAGCGGAGGAATTGGGAAGGTACTTGGGACTTGCCAACCACGAGCTTCGAAAACTCCGGCTGTGCGGTTTGCTTCATGATATTGGTAAAGTTGCCCTCGATGCAGAGGTTCTTCGCCAACCCTATCCCTTAAAGCCAGAGGATGAAAACGAAATGAAGCGCCATCCGCTGGTTGGATTCCGCCTGTTGAATTCGTTTGAGGATACGGCGGACTTGGCCGACGCGGTTTTGGCCCACCATGAGCGCTGGGATGGGCGTGGGTATCCTAAGGGTCTCAAGGAAGATGAAATTCCCTACTTTGGCAGGATCCTGGCCGTCGTTGAGACCTATGATCGAGTACATAGTATTAGCCCTGAGCGAGCACTCGAACTTATTCAGGAAGGGTCTGGCAGCAGATTCGACCCGGCCATATCCAATGCATTCTTAGAGATGATGGGGAAGAAGTCTGCCTAAATCAGTTAGCCTAGTTCATAAAAATCAAGAAAAGCCTAGTCTGTTAAGACCAGGCTTTTTCGTACTACCAGTGTGTTGTCCTATTCTTCAAAGGCTTCTTGCACTTTCCATTCCTTCCAGACATTACCTACCAACTGGGGACCTGGCTTTAGCGTGTTCTTGCCTGGTCTCCAACCAGCGGGTGCTACTTCAGCGCCCTTGGCTTCGCGCACATATTGGAACGCTTGAATTTGTCTTAGTGTTTCTTTCACATTACGTCCCACTGGTGGGGTCATAACTTCGAAGGCTTGGATAACACCGTCGGGGTCAATAATGAAACGACCGCGGGTTTCGGTACCAGCTTCTTCATCGTAGACTCCATAGAGTCGGCCTATGTTGCCGTTTTGGTCAGAGAGCATGGCGAAGGGTACATCCTTACCACCTAACATTTTGCTGAGCTCGTTGTCATTCCAAATCTTGTGGACAAAAACGCTGTCCACACTGATAGAGAATACCTCTACACCTAATTTTGCGAACTCAGGATGTTTTTCAGCAACTGCTGAAACTTCCGTTGCTCAGACGAAGGTGAAATCGCCAGGATAGAAACAAAGCATGACCCACTTTCCCTTGTAATCTGCCAAATCCATTTCCACAAACTTGCCTTGATAAAAGGCTGGTGCCGAAAACTGTGGTGCTGGTTTTCCAACTTGAATCATTGTTTTTTGCTCTCCTCTCTCAACTTCTGGTGTAGCCACAATCGTCGTAGCAGGCTTTGCTTGGCCCTTAGGACGACTACAGCCGGCTTCAAACTCTTTCATAGCCTTTGAACCTCCTTTGGTTTAACAGGACTGATTCCTATCTTCACCAATGGTTAGCGAAGATCCTCTTTTTTTGCCAAACAATATTGTACAAAGTTGGTAAACAGAGTAAACAAAAAGCTAGGGTATTTTTCAAGGGTTCGAGTCTGGCCCCATTTTCCCAGGAGGGACTACCGGCCCTGTTAAGGACAAGGCAGGGAATTGGCGGAATATGGAGAAAGAGGAAATGGTGGACAATCAACCAACGAAATTGAACGAGAGGGGTTTTACGTGTGAAGCTAAACTATCGGAGAACATTTTTCATCGGCCTTGCTTTCATGTCCATTTCGGCCTTTTGGCAGCTTTATGACAGCATTGTTCCATTAATCTTGAAGCATACATTTGAGATCGGGGATACTTTGGCTGGAGGTATCATGGCCATTGACAACATCTTGGCTTTGTTTATGCTACCCTTGTTTGGAGCTTTTTCCGACAAGGTCAGCACGGCTATTGGTAAGCGGATGCCCTTTATTCTGGGCGGTACTGCAGTAGCCGTGATTTCTATGGTCCTCATCCCTGTAGCCGATAATTTAGTAAGTCTGCCCCTCTTTGTTCTGGTGCTACTGGTCGCTCTGGTAGCGATGAGTACCTATCGCTCTCCTGCAGTAGCCTTGATGCCGGATGTAACTCCCAAGCCCCTTCGTTCCCAGGCCAATGGCATCATTAACCTTATGGGAGCGTTAGGTGCCGTATTCTCCTTGGCCCTGATCGCATTTCTGGTGCCTGCAACGGGAGTACCGAATTATTTTGTCATCTTTGCCATTGTGGCTGCTTTCATGGTGATTTCTGTAGCGATTTTGTTCGTTACCATTAAGGAGAATAGAATCGCCCATGAAATGGAAGCCCTGGAACATCCCGCAGGGGATGCAAAGGAAGAAGTAATGGGTGGTTCTGGGAAAATGGACCCCTTGGTGAAACGCAGCTTTTGGCTGATTTTGGCCTCCATATTCTTTTGGTTCTTTGCTTATAATGCAGTAACAACGGCCTTTTCCAAGTATATCCAGAGTCATCTGGGTGTTGCAGGGGGAGGATTTGCCTCAAGTCTCATGATAGCCACAGTGGCCGCGGTCATTGCCTTTGTCCCCGCAGGCATGATTGCAGCTAGGATCGGAAGAAAGCGGACAATCTTAACTGGAATCGCCGTATTAGCCCTGTGTTTTGCCCTGGCCTCTCTTTTCACTACGTTTTCGCCTCTCCTCAATGTTTTACTGGTCTTTGTAGGCTTTGGGTGGGCGGCCATTAATGTGAATTCGTATCCCATGGTTGTGGAGATGGCGAAGGGCTCAGATATCGGTAAGTATACGGGTTATTATTATACAGCCTCCATGTCGGCTCAGATTTTAACGCCGGTGCTATCAGGTTTCTTCATGGAGCATGTTGGCTATGGTACCCTCTTTCCCTATGCAACCATCTTTATGATCATTGCATTTATCACCATGAGCCAGGTGAAACATGGGGACAGTAAGGTCATTAGCCCTAAGAGCAAGCTTGAACTCTTGGATGTTGAGGACTAGGTAACAAGGAAACGTGTCGGCAAATGTGGAAGTAATATAGAATATCTACGTAGGAAGGAAGAAGATAATGGATGTACGTGCTTTAGTCTATAGTACCGATCTCGCAGGAGATCTCATGCTATTGGTTGCAGAAGACGCAATTGACGAGTACAAATGGCCGAATTCTACCATAAGAACGCTATGTGAGGGTCAAGGTTTTTCGGGAAAATTCGGTGAAACCGCCTATTGCGCTTATCTGGAAGAAGGGGCACAAAGACCGAGAAAAGCCATCGTCAGCGGCCTTGGTAAGACTTCCGAACTGTGCCTGGAAAAGGTGCGCAAAGCCTGCGGTAAAGCGTTGAAAGAGGCCGATAAGCGTAAAGTGGAAACCCTGACTTTGGTCCCTTGGGCCCTTGATGTTCTACCTGTAGTCGATGTTATTCGGGCTGTGACGGAGGCTGCCTTTTTATACAGCTATCGTTTTGATCGCTATCTATCAGAGAAAAAGGAGCGTTCTTTGAAGTCTTTGCAGGTTTCCTATGACGCTTCTCAAGAAGTGGATGCCGTTCGGGGGCTCAAGGTAGGCCAGACTCTAGGACAGGCCACGAATATAGCTCGGAATTTGGTGAATGAGCCCGCGAACTACATGACACCCAAGCAGTTAGCAGAGGAAGCCAAGATGGCAGGTGAAAAGTTCGGCTTTTCGGTAGAGGTCTTGGAGAAGGATGCCATCGAAGAGCTGGGCATGACCGCATTTCTTGAGGTGGGCAAAGCTAGTGCTAATCATCCTCGCCTGATCATTATGCGTCACTTAGGTAATCCTGAAAGCTCCGAACAAATCTTGGGTCTCGTGGGTAAGGGAATAACCTTTGATAGTGGTGGCTTATCCATCAAACCGGCCCAAGGTATGGGCGCCATGAAGTTCGATATGGGTGGTGCGGCAGCAGTGATTGGGGCCATGAGCGCTATCGCCGGAGAAAACTTACGCCTGAATGTTGTTGCAGTTGTGGCGGCTTGTGAAAACTTGATCTCAGGAACGGGTTATCGTCCAGGCGATATTATTGGGTCTATGTCCGGTAAGACCATTCAAATTGAATCTACCGATGCAGAAGGGCGCCTCACGTTAGCGGACGCTGTCTATTACACGGTGACAAAGGAGAGGGCTGATACTGTCGTTGATGTAGCGACGCTGACAGGAGCAGCACTCATAGCCCTAGGCAACACCACAACAGGTGTAATCACTAATGATGATGGACTTTACAAGAGACTTCAGGCCGCCTCCGAACAATCAGGCGAGAGGGTATGGCAACTGCCGAGCTTCCCAGAATACCGTGAGCAAAACAAGACTGCAGGGGCGGACTTGAAGAACACGGGTGGGCGTGAAGCAGGTACTATTACTGCCGGTCTTTTCATCGAAGCCTTTGTCGAAGAGAAACCGTGGCTGCATTTGGATATAGCAGGTACAGCCTATACGTCGAAAGAGCAAGATTACTTAACAGAAGGCGGAACGGGTGTGGGTGTACGGATCTTGTATCACTTTGCAGAGAGCTTTGTATAAGCTCGAAAGGGGTCTGTAAGTGCGAGTATTCGAAACAAAGGTAGATGTCCGTTACGCGGAAACGGACCAAATGGGTGTGGTCTATCATGCTAATTATCTGATCTGGTTTGAGCTAGGTCGGAGCGCTCTGTTGGAAACGATGGGCCTAGATTATGTGCAGCTAGAAAAAGAGGGTTATGTGTCACCTGTGATCAAAATTGATGTATCCTATAAGAGCCCCGTCCGCTATGGAGATGAAGTCACCATTAAGACAAGGGTAAAAGCCTATGATGGTCTCAGGGTGACCTACGCCTATGAGATTTTCGTTGGTGATCGGTTCTGTGCTACGGGAAGCTCGGTCCATGTTTGTGTTCGTACCAAGGATTCTCGCCCCGTTTCCATGGGCAGAAACCTTCCTCGTTGGCATGAAGTCTATGAGAGTTTGGTGCAAATAGGTAAGGACTGAAAACAGCCGTTTTATCGCTTCTGAGAAAGGCCGAAGGTAAAGAAGGGCTCGAACCTTCTAACGTCAACCTAAAGGGTTGAAATCTCCCGTTTTCCGCCTTCGACAGACGCCTAGGGTGTTGCTAGAATGAAGGCGAGGAGAAGGGAATTCACGGTGTTGCTTGGGGCATCGCATACCCCCCGTTGTTCCATGTTTCCTCAATTGTGAAGCGGAGGAGGGATTAGCATGGGACAAAAGAAACAGGCCCCGAAAGCAGCACCAAAGAAGCCACAAGCACCTGCTAAAAGTGGTAAGAAGTAGTTGACATTAATGGTAAAAGAGCTCGAGGCCCCCTGTGGGAACCTCCAGCTCTTTTTTTAATGTGCAAGTTGATTGTCCCTCAAGCGGTCCTTTAACTCCCAAGTCGTTTGGAGATACTCATCGGGGGGAAGGGGACGGCTAAACAGATAGCCCTGTGCTTCGTTGCAATCCATCGTTCGCAAGAGGTGCAACTGGCTTTCCCTTTCTACACCTTCGGCCACAACGGCCATGGATAGATTGTGTCCCACACCCACAATGGACCTAACTAATCCTTGGGCCCTGAAGTCTACATCCACTCGATCGATGAAAGCTCTATCAATCTTCAACGATTGCACAGGATAGCGGATCAAGTACTCCAGGGTGGAGTAGGCTGTGCCAAAATCATCAATGGCTAGATGGACTCCCATTTTTCTAAGCTCTTCAAAGTTTTGAAGAACCTCCTGGGTTGGGGACAACATAGCATCTTCGGTAATCTCAATATGTAGGACACTGGCAGGAAGCCTGTAGGTGCGCAGTACCGATTGGACTAAAGCGGGGAAGTGGAGCGACCGAAACTGATTGGCCGAGATGTTTACTGCCACCCATCCTAGATCAAGACCCTTATCGAGCCACACCTGATGCTGTTCACAGACTCTATGCAGCATATATTCGCCAATCTCTTGAATAAAGCCCCCATGTTCGGCCACCTGTAAAAAATGCTCCGGGGGCAACAAGCCACGTGCGGGATGTTTCCAACGAATCAACGCTTCTTTGCCCACAATCATGTTTCGATTCAGATCAACAATGGGTTGATAGACTGGGATGAATTGCCCTTTATCTAAAGCGGTTCGAATCTCAGCTTGAAACCGTAGGCGATCTACCATGGCATGGTGGGTGTTGGGATTATAAAGCTTCAGCTGATCTCTGGCACTGTGTTCTGCCTCATAGAGAGCTGTCTGGGCTTGTTGGTAGAAGGAATCGCTCTTGAGGCCTTTACCTTCACTAATGCTGATTCCCCCAAAGATATGGACGTTCAGGTCATCGGATTCAAAGTACAGGGGGCTAGCCAGGAGATTATCTAAACGGTCAATTGTTCGAAGTACCCCGGTAATGCTAGATGGTATGATCATGCCAAACTCCGCATCGGCCGTTCGTCCCATGATGAGACTGTCATCACTCACAGTTTTTAGGGTCTCAGCTAGGCGCACTAAAATTCCATCTGTCACTTCTGGGCCAACTAATGTCTTGATCTCGGAAAAATCTCGAATGGAGATCAAGGCCAGAATCACGGAGGCATGCTCTAAGAGGTTTTTCTCCAGAGAATCTAGGAAATACTGGCGGTTGGGAAGACGCGTCAAGGGGTCGTAATAGGTCATGGTGCCGATTGTATTCATCATCTGGTTAAATGAGGACCTTGTTTCACCCAATTCATCGGTGCTGGATACTTCAGCCCGGACGGTGAGATTACCTTGGGCTCCCTGCTTGAAGATCTGGTTCAGCTCAACGATGGGGTCTGCAATGGTCGATGCAAACCACGAACCGAGCCAAAGCACGAGTAGAAGTCCCACGACAGTCACCAGAATTAACTGAAAAATCAAGCGGTTGACCGGCTGGCTGAAAAAGGTAGTGGGTACCTCCACTACAACACTCCAGTCGCTGATGCCACCTAGCTCTTGGAAAAAGAGGCGATATCCCCAACCATCCTGGGTGATGGTAACGGAATCCGAGTTTTGCTGAGTTAGAAGGTCCCAGTTGCTATAGGTGTCTTGCATGCGGCCATGCATAATTTGGTCTGGATCGTGGTGGAGGATGAAATACCCCTTGGAATCTAATAAGTAAACGCGCATGCCAGAGCTATCTCTGGTCAGTTCTGCTGAGTTTTGTAGCAGCTTTACAAGATCAACGGAAAGACCGAAGATACCCCTGACGCTAGAGCCATCTTCGCTCCAGATAGGAGTGGCCATAACAATAATCCGTTCATTGGTGGATCGGGACACCATGGGGTTAGAGACAACTGTCTCGCCAGCCATGACCCTAGGGAAATAGTCCCGATCGCTGATATTGCCAGCTTCCCTTTGCGAGGTGGTGTTGTAATTACCATCTGGAGTGGCGACGAAGTAGATAAGAAAGTAGTCAGGGGATTGCGCAATGCGGCGCTGCAGGTAGGGTTCGATCGCATCCCAATCAAGACTTTCTAGCATGGAAGAGTTGGCTAATTGTCTAAGCTCGAGGACTCGTTCATCAAGCCATAGACTGATGATATGGCTTTGACCTTGTACTAGATCAAGGGCCCTTTTTTCTACCAAATCCTGCACTAAGGAACGGTTCAGCATACCGGTTGTGGTCAAGACGAAAAGTGTGAGCACAAACACAATGATCACAAAGAGGACCAAGACTCGCTGACGAATTTTCCCGAATGACCACTTCGGCATGGTGACACCTCCCCCTCCGTGGGTGCTTCTCAAAGCATTACTGCTTGGTCCTCACATTTTCGACATAAAACGGCAATTCCCTGCCTTAATCTAGAACAGAGGAGCCAAGAGTCGCAAAAGGGACCAGCTAAATCTCTTAAGGGCCCCTACATTGCCGTACCTTTTGAGCGTGATTTCTTCACAGAGCGCGAGGGAGTTTACGAAGTCATCGCGGATTTCCAGGACGCTTTCTGTCTGATAGAGCCACACGCCATTTTCAAAGGCAAGGTAGAGACTGCGGTAGTCTAGATTGATCGAACCCACAACAGCCACTTCATCGTCTGCTACAATGGTTTTGGAATGCATGAAACCCGGTGAGTATTCGTAGATGCGCACGCCACTAGAAACTAGGACATGGTAATAAGAACGCGTTACCGCGTGAACGATGGGCTTGTCTGGTATATGGGGGGTAATGATCCGCACATCTACTCCGGACTTCGCTGCCGTGCTTAAGGCGGTGAGCATTTCGTTGTCTAAGATCAGATACGGTGTGGTTATGTAGACATAGTCCTTGGCCTTGTTAATAAGGTTGAGATAGACTGTTTCGCTAACTGCCTCGCCGTCCAGTGGATTGTCGCCAAAGGGTTGAATAAAACCCCTGCTCTCCTGGGCCTGGGGCAGTTCAGATGGGAGAAAATCACTTAAGGGTTCTGTTTCATCTCGGAGGTACTCCCACATGGCCAGAAACATCATGGTTATAGACCACACGGGTTCGCCTTTGATTAGGAAGGCAGAGTCTTTCCAATGACCTAATTTTTCATAGGCATTGATGTACTCATCCGCCAGATTGATTCCGCCGGTGAAGCCGGTGTGGCCATCGATGATCAAAAGTTTACGGTGATCCCGATAATTCAATGTGGCCGTGAGTCTGGGAGTCAAGGGGTGAAAACGCTCCGTCTTTATCCCCAAGGCTTCGAGCTTCTTGTCGTATCTATATGGTAGCTTAAATAAACAACCCACATCATCATAGATGAGGCGCACATCAACACCTTCTCGTACCTTATCCATCAAGATGTCCAAGATTCGGTTCCACATGATGCCTTCTTCGATAATAAAGTACTCTAGGAAAATGTAACGCTTCGCTTTGGCCAGCTCTTCTAGCATCGCTTCGAAGGCCAATTCTCCAAGAGGAAAAAAGTGAGAACTACTGTGCCGGTAAACAGGATAGGAGGCGTAGTTTTGAATGTAGCGGGCTTGGTTTGCTGCATGCTCATTCGTATGAACTAACCTGTGGAGTACTGGGGCACTGAAAGCTAGGGAGTTCTCGCCATGGGCCTTCAGTTGGTGCATCTTCCGCTTCATCCGCCGGCTGGTGCGGGGATTGCCTAACATAAGATAAAAGAGTCCGCCAAAAATGGGGAAAAGGATGATGGGGATAATCCAGGCGATTTTGTAAGCAGATTTTTGGTGTCCGGTGGCGATGAAAATGACAACAACAGCACTAAGTAGGGTAAAGAAAGCATAAAACTGAGGGAAGTAATCACCAAAGCTGCCAATCATTAAAACAAGGGCCAACAGTTGTGCTAAAATGGCCAAAGAGATGATGGTGACCCGATGGAAGAGTAGGGAGAGGACTTTTTTCATATCTGACTGTTCACCTCGCTACAATGCAGTGTTGCATGCCTCATGTTGATCTTCTCTGAATTGAGGTGCTTTGTCAAGGAGAACGAGGAGGCAAGGGGAAGGTGCTCACAATCTCTATTCTTGTCATGGCAACTCGCCTCAGGTATAGTAGAAAAAAGGGAGTGGATGGCTGATGCGTAAAGTAAGCGTAATTGTATTGTCTTGCCTGATTATGCTTGGGCTTCTGGGATGGAGTAATCAAGCCCTGGCGCAATCGCCTGGGGAACAGGAGGACGCGAAGGTCTTAGTACCGGATTTTGCTTTGTTAACGATTGACAATGAGACATTCCGACTTAGCGATTATAGGGGCCAAGTTGTAGTTTTGAACTTTTGGGCCAGCTGGTGTCCGCCATGTAGGGCTGAAATGCCTGACTTTCAAGGGTTGCACGACGACTTTGAGGAGTCTGGGGAAGCAGTGCTGTTTTTACTCAACCAGATTGATGGACGCCAAGAAACCGCGGAAAAGGGAAGCCAGTACCTTGCGGTCAACAATCTGACCATGACAAATCTACTGGACTTTGGAGCAGTTGGACGGCAGATTTTCGGGATTCCCGGGCTCCCAACGACGGTCGTCATCGATGCCGAGGGGTATTTATCTGGCTATGTTGTAGGCCAAGCGACAAAAGCAAAAGTTTTGCGCATGGTGGAGGACGCTAAATAATGTTACAGTCCATGGCACCGGAGATATCCCTATCTCTTTTTGGTTTGATTTTCGCCGAGGGTTTCCTTGCGTTTCTGTCCCCTTGTATCTTGCCTATGATCCCCATATACTTACTCTACCTTGGGGGAATCGATGGTGGACAGCACAAACCTGCGAGGCGCCTAATCGTAAATACTCTAGGTTTTATAGCCGGCTTTTCTCTTGTGTTTATCGCGCTCGGAGCTACCGCCTCAGTCCTAGGAAACCTCATCTCGCAGCATCGCATTTTGCTGCAGCGCTTTGGTGGAATTGTGGTCATTGCTTTTGGACTAAACTATCTGGGCGTGCTGAAGATTGGACTTCTGAACCGGAGTCGCGCACTTGGCGCCAATACCAAGGATCTTAAGTTTTGGTCGAGTCTCCTCTTTGGGGCCGCTTTTTCTCTGGGCTGGACCCCCTGCCTTGGAGCTTTTTTGGGGACCGCACTGATCATGGCCTCGAGTCTAGATACACTCTACCAGGGTATGGCCCTGCTTTTGACCTTCTCTTTAGGACTAGGGGTTCCCTTTTTGCTCACGGCCCTGCTCTGGAATCGACTGCAATGCACCTTTGGATTTATCAAACGCAATCTCACGGTCATCCAGACTCTTTCGGGCATCCTCCTTGTAGTGGTGGGACTTTTGATGCTTTTTGATAGGTTTGGAGCCTACGCGGACGTATTTCTTTAAGGATTGGTGATGGAGTGAAACCTACGATGTGGCCATGGTCGGGCGCGCAGTTCCACAGATGACTTTATTATCGAAGAGACCAAGGTGCCCGGGTTCATTCATGTCGCCGGTATTCAGTCCCCAGGGTTAACTTCATCACCAGCCATCGCCCATATGGTGGAAGGGATTCTTAGACGCTCTGGATTGGCTCTAGAGCTTGATTCTAGCTTTGACCCGTATCGCAAACCGATTATTAGGCACAAGGAGCTCAGACCCCTACGGGAGATTACCCCTTGATATTGAGCATAGCGGAGTAAGCAGGGTGGAAAAGTCAGAACTCCTAGACTTTTTAGCATTTCGAGCTGAGATATGGAAACATGCCCTAAGGGGTGACCCTTAGGGCATGTTTGATGTTCACTGCAACTATGCTAGTGGTTCAAAACGTGCAGTAAAGAAGCGAAGTACAGGTGGCTCATAGACAAAACGGAGACCCTTAACTTTTTCTCTGTGTTCATAGAGTTCTTTTACGGCCTCTGCGACAACATCTAGATGGGAGTAGGTGTAGACTCGACGCGGAATGGTCAGGCGCACTAATTCCAATTTCGGATAGTGGTGATTGCCATTTTTGTCGCGTCCAGCCGAGATGATACCCCGCTCCATACTGCGTACACCGGATTCAAGATAAAGCTGAGCTGCCAGCATTTGTGCTGGGAACTCAGCTTGAGGGATGTGTGGATAGAACTGACGGGCGTCAAGAAAAACAGCATGGCCGCCGATGGGCTTTACCACGGGAATTCCGGCTTCTATGAGTTTGTCACCTAAGTATTTTACTTGGTCTAAGCGGTGGGCCACAAAATTGTAGTCGACGGATTCGCGTAGCCCGCGAGCCAATGCTTCCATATCACGACCGGTCATGCCGCCATAGGAGGGCATACCTTCATAAACCACAACAAGACTGGTAGCCTTTTGATAGAGTTCGTCATCGTTTAGGGCTAAGAATCCGCCAATGTTAACGATGCCATCTTTCTTACCGCTCATGGTGCAGCCGTCGGAATAGCTGTACATTTCACGCACGATTTCCTTGATAGTCTTGTTCTCGTAGCCAGGTTCACGCTGTTTGATGAAACACGCATTCTCAACGCAGCGAGTTGCGTCCATCATGACCTTAATATTGTACGTTTGAGCTAGCTCATAGACAGCCTTAATGTTGCTCATGGCCACAGGCTGACCACCTGCGAGGTTTACGGTTACTGCCAGGCAGATGTAGGGAATGCGCTCTGCTCCTACTTCATCAATTAGGGCTTGCAGTTTGTTCAAATCTACGTTGCCCTTAAAAGGATGTTCGTTCTGGGAGTCGTGGGCCTCATCAATAATGATGTCTCTAAAGGTTGCCCCATTCATCTCTTGATGGGCACGAGTGGTTGTAAAGTACATATTACCAGGAACATAATCACCGGGCTTAATCATAATTTGCGAAAGAATGTTCTCGGCTCCCCGCCCTTGATGGGTAGGTACCACATGTTTAAAACCATAGAGCTCGCGTACAGTCTCTTGTAGATGCTTAAAGTTTCTGCTACCGGAATAGGCTTCGTCGCCGAGCATGAGGCCAGCCCATTGGTTATCACTCATGGCATTGGTGCCACTATCTGTTAAAAGGTCGATGTAGATATCATCTGTGGTAAGCAGAAATGTGTTCCAACCTGCTCTTTCCATTGCTTCTTCCCTTTGTTCCCTGGTGGTAACAGCAATGGGTTCAACCATTTTAATCTTGTAAGGTTCAGCCAAATACTTGTAATCCACTAGCCACACTCCATTTCTTTGCTAATATTTTGTCTTATATTTAGTATAACTCAACGTTAATGAAAAGTAAAATATGAAAAATTCAACGTCCCGCCAAGGCAGGCTCGAGCTTGGCTTCGTGGGTTTGACTGTTGACCACAAACACGGCCACACCGCCAATTCCTATATGGCATGCTAGGACACTCCCAATGAGGTTTACAATGAATTTCTGATAGCCTAGGGTATCCCGCAACAGACTCTTGAGCTGCTCAGCCACGGAAGCGTCATCGGCATGCGTAATACCAATGATCTGATCGGCATTACCTAGGGAGCGTTCTTTTACTAATTCCACAATCCGTTTGATGGCCATCTTCTTACCTCGGACTTTTTGGAAGGGAATCATGAGCCCATCTTGGACATGCAAAATAGGCTTCACCTGCAAAAGTCCTCCCAAGAAGGCACTAGCGTAGCTCACCCTGCCACCTCGGTAGAGGTAGCCCAAATCGTCCACGGAAAAAATGTGCTCCACATTGTTTATAGAACGTTTTTGTGCCCTTTCAATAATGGCAGCAGGATCGGCCCCTGCTTTAGCCATTTGGGCCGCCTCAAGGGTAATAAGGCCCTGACCAAGAGATCCACTCAGTGTATCCACAACCGTCAATTGGAAATCCTTGAAGCTCTTCCTCATTTCTTGGGCCACTAAACGTACTGTATTGTAGGTGCCAGACAATTTTGAAGAAAAGCTTAGGTACAGGCATTGCCGCCCCTGGTCAGCATATCGTTTTAAAGCTCCAGTAATTGCATCTATTGGGACCTGCCCCGTTGTGGGAATTTTACCAGCGTGAATGGCGTCGTAGACCTGTCGGGTTGTTATGTTTTCCCCATCCCTAAACTCTTCATTATCGATGTACACCAAGAAGGGCAGGACGTCGATGTCATACTCTTCGATGAGGTCTTTAGGCAAGTCACAAGCACTATCCGTGATAATCTTTAAGGTCACTATTAAAACCTCCAATGTGGAACGTTTTCCCAACGATCTTCGACTATTCTTTTGAAGATTCCTCCTTAATGTCCTGACAACCTAGAACTTGAAGTCCCGAAGCCAATGAATTACAATGGAACTATAATTTGTGGGGAGGGGCTTGTTATGAATCAACTAGCCATAGCCGGTCACATACGGGACCGTATTAATGTTCTCAAGTCTGAACAGGTGGGACTAAAGCCGTTCATTTATTCAGATCAGAGCCGTTATGAAGCGTTGGAAAAGGCGATTTTCGAACTGAATTTAGTGTTGGAGAAGCTAGAAAAGGAGGAGGGTTAGGTTGCGATTAAGAGAGCCAAGGAATACCACAAAAATACCGACCTTTGGATCAGCAAAAATCTCCTGCAAACCGTGACCAAACGAAAATTCCCGCTTCTCAGCCAAATAGAGATGGCACCCATGAAGCTCGAAAAGCGGGCTAGAAAAAAACGCCGGCGAACTTTTGCAAGATTGGTTCAAACCGGCGTTTTTGCTGTCTATTTCGTAGTCTGCATGGCAATACCTTGGGCAAACTGTTTGCGGAATAGGATTAACACGATGAGTGGCGGTAGCATAATCACCAAAGTCCCTGCCATAATAATGTTCCATTCTGCTGCTCCCCGTTCTGAGGTATACAGCATGCGTAGCCCCATCTGGGCGACCCGCATGTCAGAAGCTGTGGTGACAATATTCGGCCAGAGATATTCATTCCACATGTAGACAAATTCAATGACAAGGAGAGCTGCAATATTGGTCCAAGAAAGGGGAATCAAGATATTGCGTAAGTACTGCATGGGAGATGCTCCATCAACCCGCGCAGCATCAGCTAGCTCTTCTGGCACGGTCATGTAGAATTGGCGAAAGAGGATAATACCGGTTGTGCTGGCTAGGTAGGGAATGGTCAGTGCCCTATAGGTGTTAAGCCATCCGAGATTGGCCATGGTCTGATAAAGGGGGATCACCCTCACTGGTAGTGGCATCATCTGGGTGACCATACAGAGGGGAAACAAGAACCAACTACCCCTAAACTTAAAGTGCGTGAAAGCAAATGCAGCCAAGATGGAAAACACAATTTTCCCTATGGAAACAATAACGGCGATGATGAGACTGTTGTTGAGGACCACACTCATGTCTACCCGACTCCAAGCCTCAGTGATATTGGGCATCAGCTGATCGCCGGGGGTGAGAATCGGGGGAAAGGCATAGGCATCTTGGTGAGTATGTGTGGCCATGATAAATGCGTAGTAAATCGGAAACGCCACAGCCAATAAAGTCAAAATCAGGATGGCATGAATTCCTAAATGTTGTAGTTTCTTACGACTGATTCGCATTAGAGCACCTCCTTAACGATTGTAGACTGATTTCTTGGTTGATGTGTAGATTTGAAATGCTCCTACTATGGCCACAAGAATAAACAAGACTACGGATTGGGCAGCGGCCTGACCTTCTTGCATTCGCCCGAAGCCATCCCGATAGATTTTGTAGATCAAAAATTCTGTAGTGCGGTTAGGTCCGCCCTGCGTTACCACATCAATGAGGCCGAAGGATTGGAAGAAAGCATATACGGTGTTCACAAAGATCAAAAATGCAGTAGTCGGGCTCAGCATGGGGAAGGTTACGACCCAAAAGGTCTGCCAAGCGGTAGCGCCATCGATGGCAGCCGCTTCTCTAAGCTCGTGTGGCACGTTTTGAAGACCGGCTACAAAGAAACAAATGTTGTAGCCTAACATAACCCACACCGAAGCAACGGTAACTAAGATGAATGCTGCCACCGTATCGGTAAAGTAGTTGATCCGATACCCCGTGACACCAGCAATGGCATGGGTCAAGATACCGATGGAGGGGTCGAAAACCAGTGACCACATAACCCCGGCAATGATGGGAGACATGGCATAGGTCCAGATGAAGGCGATCTGGTAAAAGCCCGCTCCACGAATTTTCTGTGTAGTGAGCAGAGCGATGACAAGAGAGATTGTGAGCCCAATACCGATTACTAGAATGGAAAATATCAGAGTGTTTTGGAAACTAAAAAGATATTCGGAGGACTGAAACATTTCGAGGTAGTTTCGCCACCCTACATATCGCAATTGTCGCCCGAAGGGGGATACCCGGAAAAAGGACTGATAGACCGCCTGTCCAAACGGGATGATCAAGAAAACTACAATGACTGTCAAAGATGGAAGGAGCAGTCCATAGGGGAGAATGCGGTGATTAGGAAACCTGTTCAAGAAAACCCTCCTGACCTAGTGCGTATGATAGAGATCACCGGAGGACGGACCCCCGGTGATCAAATCCACTACGAAATCTGTCTAGACTCAATCAAGAAACTCGTTGTAGTCAGCGAGCAATTGGTTGATTTGCTTGGCCGAATACTCTAGGGCTGCCCGTTGATCTTCACCCCGAGCTACTTTTTCCAGGGCGTCTCGTACCCATTCACGAGCTTGGGCAAAGGGTCCTAAGCGCATTCCCGATGCGGCATTGCCTGCGGTCTTCCCAGATAGAATCTGCAAAAAGGCGGTGAGATGGTTGGGACTTTGGGCAAACCAGCCTTCATCCATCAAGGCCTGCATACCGGCGTTAGTTGCAGGGAAGTATCCGGTGTTTTTGTGCCAATACGTACCTATATCTGGATCGGAGAGGAACTTGAAGAACTCGAAGATTACGGCCAACTCTTCATCGCTTACTCTGTTAGAAACATACAAGCTGTTTCCGCCGATGAGTACATTACCACGTGGGTATTCGTTGCTTAGGCGAGGTAGGAAGGTGGTCCGCACTTCAAAAGCGTCTCCAACGGTATTTAGCACACCGTCTAGGGAGGAAGTGGACTGCATCAAGAATGTTATTTCACCGCTATTGAAGGCGCCATTAGCATTGTATTCGGCACCACCATAGATCCACACATTATCAGCAGCCATTTTACCCCAGATAGCCATGAGTTCATCGGTGAACTGATTTGGCCAGGATACCTCGGTGGGATAGCCATCACGGCCATTGCCCATATTTGCGTATTCTATGTCGTGCATAGCGAGCTGGGTTTCGAACATCCAGTCGGGCCAACCGGTGCTCATGGCATGTGTGACAACGCCTGCTTCAATGAGCTTGAGACCCATTTCTTGGCTTTCCCTGCATTTTCTGTTAAAAATAGGTTGTGATGTGTGATGTAAAGACAAGAAGCACTAAAAAGCCCCATTCTTGCGAATGGGGCTTTTCATTAACGTACTGTGTTAAAGCAACTGCAGTGGTTGGATTTAGATACGAACTACGTTAGCAGCTTGTGGGCCGCGGTCGCCGTCAACGATATCAAAGCTGACTTCGTCACCCTCGTTAAGGGATTTGAAACCGGTGCCTTGGATTGCGGAGAAGTGTACGAATACGTCGTCTCCATCTTCGCGCTCAATAAATCCGAAACCTTTTTCTGCGTTAAACCATTTTACTCTACCAGTCATTCAATGGCCTCCTAAAGATTGTTTTCTAGTCAAAAGCCTAAACTACGCAAACCGTGTAAAACCTTGTGCTCACTCTAAGGTAGAACTCGAGGCCATGTGTGTTCGCTTCATTTAAAGTCTTAACCGCATTTACTCTATCACAGAAGTAGATTGTTGTCAAACAATTTTGACCCAAAAGGGACAAAGTGGGGAACCGATAGCTAGAGCGTGGTCGCTGGCATCTATTGTTCGCGTTCTGCTTGGTGAATCCTCGTATAGATCCAGGTTACAACAGCAAACCAAGAAAGGTAGAGAAGAAACGGCAACACCACCCTGCCCTTGTTCCATTGGAGAATCTCTAGGTTCATCAACACATTGGAAAATAGCGTGCTGTAGCAGGCAGCGAAGATCACATACAGATATATCCATAGTTTCTCTCGGGGGAGAAGATAGAAGTAGATTATGAAATACATTGTCCATGCCAAAGGAGGAAAGAAGGCGATGTCGCGGTATCCAAAGGGTCCCATATTGATCCACTCAAAAGCGTTGATGATAGAGTAGATGAATATGATAACAACGCTTCCTACTCCGCCAAAGGTAATGGCGTAGATAGCCTCTTGGCGAATGTGGGTTTTAGGCACTATGGCAACCAGGGCAAAGGCTAGTGCGGCTGTGTAGATTGGATAAATAAAGTATGCTGGCATCTGTTCACCTATCTTTGATCAGACTTGTGTCGATCGCACCTCGTGCTCAGCAATTACTATTTCCAAGGGATTGATCCGCTATACAATGGAAGACACTGTTGATTTCTGGCTCAAAAACTCCTATGGTAGCGGCAGGGTTAGACGTGGTCGTGGAGAAAGTATTACTACGTCAGTTGAATTGGGAATTATGCCCAAGAACTAAAGATCATGAGGAAGCTTGTCGATAATAGAGTCGAGAACCTTAAGGATGAGGTGAGAATGATGAGAATATCTGGCCTGAATTCGGGAATGGATACGGAGCAATTGATCAAAGATATTATGACCGCTCAGAGGATTCCGGTGGACAGAGTCTTTCAGCAAAAGGTCAAGGCTGAATGGAAACGCGACGCCTATCGCGATGTAAATACGAAGTTATACCGCTTCGATAGTTTTGTCTTTGATATGACATTACAAGGTACGTTTCAACGAAACGTCGCTACTTCATCGCGGACGGATATTTTAACCGCCAACGCCACAGGAGGGGCCCAGGCGGGAACATATGATCTGAAGGTCACACAACTGGCCAAGTCTGCCCAGTTTGTTTCTAAGAAGGTCACTCTTGATGATGATGGGCTGTTTGCAGAAGCAGGGTCCTTTGAAATTCGAGGTCTCGATGGGGAGATGGAAAAGATCGAATATGCTCAGGGCGCCAGTCTTGAGAAGATTGCTGCTGACATCAACTCCAACAAGAGTCTAGGCATCAGTGCTTTCGCCCATGGTGATCAGATCTCCTTTACCACAAAAGCTACTGGTGCGGATGCTCAAATCGAAGGCAACGAACAGTTTTACGCCCTTTTCGGAGATCCGTCTGAAGAGGACGCTGTCGCCAAATATACAGAGGGCCAAGACGCCATCGTAGAAATTAACGGCCTAACAACGCATCAAAAAAGCAACACCTTTGATTTCAACGGCATTGCCGTCAATTTGCTGGAGGAAAGCGAAGCGGCAGTGCGCATTGAGGTTCGCCAAGACGTGGATGCGGTGGTTGACAAGATCAAGGAATTCGTAGATCTTTATAACGAACTGGTTGATGAGTTTAATCTGGCTACACGGGAAGAAGTCTTCAGAGATTTCCCACCTCTGACTGATGCCCAAAGGGCAGACCTCTCCGATAAGGAGATTGAGCTCTGGGAAGAAAAAGCAAGGAGTGGGTTACTACGTTCCGATTCTATGCTCAGTGGGATACTCAGTGAAATGCG
Source organism: Firmicutes bacterium UBA5493 (assembly GCA_002424045.1). Taxonomy (GTDB): domain Bacteria; phylum Bacillota; class Limnochordia; order Darwinibacteriales; family Darwinibacteriaceae; genus UBA5420. The sequence continues at coordinate 39,336 of DIPH01000042.1, forward strand.
AGTGGCACTAGGTGGGGCAGTTCAGGGAGTGGATGGTAGTACGACGCTTGCACAAATTGGGATTACCACAGGCTCTTGGTATGAATATGGTCGTTTGAATATCAACGAAGAGAAATTGCGGGCTACGGTAGAGGAAAATCCCGACGCTGTGCAGCATCTGTTTACTAACAAGAGTGATAACGCAGCTGAAACGGGAATAGCCAGGCGATTATCTGCAGCATTAGATAAGGGTATGGAGCGCCTTACACAGACTGCTGGTAAAGCAAGCATATCCTACGATCAGAGTTTTTTGGGTAACCAAATTCGCGACTATGAGTCGCGCTTAAGTGCCATGGAAGAACGCCTTCTTCGCTATGAGGAGAGTCAATGGCGGAAGTTCACGGCTATGGAGAGGGTACTCGGTCAGCTCTATTCTCAAGGAGATTGGCTAACCCAACAGCTCATGAGTATGCAAGGGTGATGGTGAAGGTGCTCATCGATCTTTATCAGCGAAAACTCGATCTGTTTAGACAGTTAGGCAAACTCAGTGCGTCTATGGCTGAGTTTGCCCCTGATCAGCTCATCGCCGACGATGAAGTTGGGGAGGACTTTTTCAAACTCCTTGATGAGCGGACTGTGATCATAGGGCAAATTGATGAGCTGACCAAACAGATTCAGTCCCATGAAGAAGAAGGGGCCGTTCAGGAGGTTGAGATGTTAAAGTGCGCTCTACAAGAAGAAATGATTAAACTTCAAGGGCATAATGAAGCTGTAGAAACTGTGGTCAAGAGAAGTTTGGAACAACTGCGTGAAGAGACAAGGAAGCTGCAAAGTGGTAAGCAATCAAACCGAGCGTACATCGGGCGTGTTCGCAGCGCAGAAGGTTCCTTTATAGATAAACGTCGTTAGGTCGTGGGCGTATGGCAGACTTTTTTGGGTTTGCAGAAGAATTGGTGAATAAAGGACGGGCAAAAAAAGGGGATCCCTATGCTAGTGCTGAATTGTATGATCTATTGGTAAGAACAGGAAGTGATGATCACTTTTATGTGCAATTCGCCAAGGAGCGGGGAGGTAAGGTGCTTGACCTGGCCTGTGGGTCGGGGCGCTTGATCCCACCTTTGATAGAGGCAGGACTTGAGGTGACCGGTTTAGACTTGTCCGTTCCGATGCTGGAGAGGGCTAAAGCCCGCCTTGGTCCCGAAGCCTCGAGGGCCACGTTGGTGGAGGGCGATATGCGCTTTTTTTCCTTTACAGAACTTTTTGACACAATCATAATACCGTACTGTTCCTTTATGTACATGCATTCAGACGGAGACCGCTTGGCCGTATTGCAGAGCTGTTATGATCACCTTAAACGCGATGGTTACCTCGTGTTTGACTTTTTGGCTGGGTCCGTCGAGTTAGGTGAGGGGTGGCCAAAGTTAGCTCTACAGGGGATACATCCCTTGACGGAAGAAATCTTTTTAAGTGTGGTTCAGATCAAAGGCTTGGCAACGGATTTACGCTTGCTCAATCAGATAAACTATGTGTATCCCAAAGAGCCAAAGTTACCACAAATTAGCGTTTACTCTAGCAAGGAAGCTGTCGTGTTTCCCGAGAGGATCACTGAGTTGCTTGTTACGATAGGTTTCGAACCAGAGGGAGTGTATAACAACTCCTCTTTGCAGGAATATGATGGTGGGGAAGAGTGTTTGATTGTGGCCTATAAGTGAGGGGGATGTCTATGAGGATAAGATTAGAGGATTACGCGATCCATAATGCCATGGAAGATATGGCAGATCAGGCGATTGAACAGGTCCTTTCAGAAGACCGCACAGCCTGCGATTGCCCCGACTGCCGGGACGATGTGAAATCCCAAATCCTTAACAAGGTACCACCTTTCTACCATCCCCTTATTTCTGGGGAACCTAGACGGCAGTCTATCATGTTGGAGGACCTAGCGACAGACCTTTTTAACAAGATTATGGTGGAGTGCTATAAGGCGTTGATACGGGTGAAGGAGAACCCCCGGCATAGTGATGATCGGTCCGAACTGCATAACACTACAGAACGCATTCTGCGCCTTGCAGTTGGTGAGGTTCTATCCAACCAGAAGGTGCATCTCGATCGTGATGATCTAAGTCGGTTGATGTCTGGAGCCCTCAACGGCCTGAAACCCGCGTACACCACAACGCACAAAGGAGATGCCTTTACCCGGGCCTCAGAGATTGATACGGCATACCTAGCCCAAGTCTATTCCGAGATTTTCAAAGCATTGGATGGACTTAAGGGGAATGATGCCCAAACATCATGATGTTACTGAAAAAAGACGTCCGTCTGTGTTTTGAGGACGCCTTTTTCTATGTTTTTGGTGCTCTTTCTACGATACAATCCATTTCTTCAAGTCAGCAACAACGTTGGCATCGGTTAAGGACTCCACTCTAGTCCAGAATTGTGAGGCAGGATCCGGACCTAAAAAGTCGCTCAAGAGTTTGTCACCTCGACTATCCCAAATAGTCACTTTCAGATGCCCGCCTTTATTTTGAATTCGTACAAAGTATTCGCCGCTTTCGAACATAGTACTCATAAGCATATCCCTCCTTTTGGGATTACTTTCCCCAACTAGGGAAGAAATCCTGCGAGGCTGGGGACGAAAAAGCGGTAAAAGTGGGTGAGGATAGATTGAACAATAAAGCCGAACAAAAAAAGATGTTCCGCGTGGCCTTAGAGACGAAGGTCCAGAGAATGTTCGGGCGTAGCATAAGAGGTGCTTCCGACGACCAGATTTTCCAAGCTATTTCCCAGGTTGTTTCGGATCTGGTGAAAGAGCAGAGAGCCTATTCGCGAGAATTGATGCGGGGCCACCATGGTAAGGAGCTCTACTACCTGTCCATGGAGTTTCTGATGGGTCGGGCACTTGGCAACAACCTGATTAATTTAGGGTTAGAGGATTTGGTTGCAGAAGTCTGCGTTGAGCTTGGGCTCGAGCTGGGAGAACTTCAGGAGAGTGAGCCAGACCCAGGGCTAGGTAATGGTGGTTTAGGGCGTCTAGCGGCCTGTTTTATGGATTCCTTGGCTAGCTTGGGTTACAAGGCCACAGGATGTGGTATTCGCTACGAGTATGGTTTGTTCCAGCAAAAGATCATCGATGGCTATCAGGTGGAGGTATCGGATCCTTGGTTGGAAAATGGATCCAGCTGGGAGATAGCCCTGCCAGAAGAGACAGAAATCGTCAAGTTTGGAGGCTTTGTGGAAGTCACTGAAGGCGATGGGCGACTCGTCTATGAACACAAAGGATATCAATCTGTACGGGCTGTGCCCTACGAAATGCCCATTTTGGGCTATGACTCCGATGTGGTGAATTCACTGCGCTTGTGGGCTGCCCGGGCCACGAAGCATTTGGATATGAGCCTCTTCGGTCAGGGTAAGTACCTCGATGCCCTGGAAGAAAAGGAACTGGCTGAAGTGATTTCCAAGGTCCTTTATCCCGATGACAACCATCCCGAAGGCAAGGCCCTTCGCCTCAAACAGCAGTACTTTTTCGTTTCCGCTAGCATCCAGAGCATTGTGCGCAAGTATCGAAATCAGTATGGAGCGGATTTTGCTGAGTTTCCCGAGCATGTTGTAGTCCACATCAATGACACCCATCCCGCTTTAGCCATTCCAGAGCTTATGCGTATTCTTTTGGATGAAGAGGGCTTAGATTGGGATCAAGCCTGGAAGATCACAAAGAGCACCTTTGCCTATACCAACCACACGATTTTGGAAGAAGCCTTGGAACGGTGGCCCGAAGGTTTATTTAGAGACCTTCTGCCCCGGCTTTGGGACATTGTCTACGAAATCAACGAGCGCTTTTGCGCCTCTCTCTGGGACCGTTATCCAGGTGACTGGGATAAAATATCCCGCATGTCCATTATTGCCCATCATGAAGTGAAGATGGCTCACTTGTGTATCGTCGGATCCTTCTCCATCAATGGTGTGGCCCAGCTCCACAGCCAGATCCTCAAGGAACAGGTGTTTGCTGAATTTGCTGAATTTTACCCAGAGAAGTTTACCAATGTCACCAATGGGGTGACCTTTAGGCGCTTTTTGCTGAAAGCAAATAAAGGGTTATCGGAGCTCTTGGCCGATCGCATCGGCACCGGTTGGATCAAAAAGCCAGAGGAATTGAAGAAGTTCCTAGCCTACCAAGACGATAGAGGGGCACAGGAGGTCTTAGCCCATATTCGCCACAGTAACAAAGTAGCTCTAGCCAAGTACATCTATGACCATAATCATGTGCGAGTTGATCCAAACTCCATTTTTGATGTGCAGATTAAAAGGCTCCATGAGTATAAACGTCAGCTTCTAAACATCTTGCATGTTCTTTATTTGTACAATCGCCTCCTAGAAGACCCGGACTTTGCCATGCACCCTCGCACCTTCATTTTCGGTGCAAAAGCTGCGCCAGGTTATGGTATGGCCAAACTTATCATTAAGCTCATTCATGACGTCGGTGAGAGAATCAACAATGATCGCAATATCGAGGACAAACTCAAGGTCGTGTTCTTGGAGAACTATCGCGTATCGCTGGCAGAAGTTATTATTCCAGCTTCCGATGTGAGTGAGCAAATCTCCACAGCAGGTAAAGAAGCCTCGGGAACAGGTAATATGAAGTTTATGCTTAACGGTGCTCTCACCATTGGAACTCTAGATGGAGCCAATGTAGAAATTGACCAAGCCGTAGGGCGGGACAACATCTTCATCTTTGGTCTGACTGCTGCGGAAACCAACCAATATTATCTCGATGGAACCTATCGCCCCTACGAGGTTTATCAGGCTGATCCCTACCTGAAGGAGGTTTTGGATCAACTGGTGAACGGCTTCATAAACGCCCAACATCTCGCTCTTTACCAGGATCTCCATCACAGCTTACTCCATGGCTGGGGTGGGATGGCCGACCCTTACTTTGTCCTGGCGGACTTTGCATCCTATCGGAGGGTCCATGAGGACATTAATCACCAATACCAACAGCCGGAATTATGGTGGAAGAAGGCGATTATCAATATTGGCAATGCGGGCTATTTTTCTAGTGACCGTACCATTGAAGAATATAATCAAAGGATCTGGAAATTGCATTAGGAGGCATAGCTATGAACATGAACAGACATCCCATTGCTCTGCAGCTCTATTCTTTGCGGGATTTGGCAAGGGTGAGTTTTGTGGACGTATTAGAGTTAACGTCCCAGCTCGGATATGAAGGGGTGGAGTTTGCGGGTTATGGCGGATTGTCCAGCGGTGAGATGAAAGAACACCTCCAGCGTTTGGGTCTTCAGGCTGTAAGTAGCCACGTGTCGTTTGAACGTCTCAAGAATCATCTGGAGGAAGAAATCGCCTACAATCGCGAATTTGGGAATGACACCTTAGTGTGTCCCGCGCCACCACCAGGTTTTATAAGAAACGCCGAAAACTGGCGCGATTTTGCCCGTGAACTCACTACCATGGGGAAACAGGCATCTGATCAAGGTTTTAGGCTGGGTTATCATAATCATAGCTGGGAGTTTGAGATCTTCAGCGACGCCTATGCCCTCGATCTTCTCTTTGAAGCCGCTGATTCTCGCTATGTGTTTGCCCAACTTGACCTAGGCTGGGTGCTCCATGGGGGAGAGGATCCCGCGAATTATCTGCGCAAGATGGCTGGTCACTGTCCTCTCGTTCATATCAAGGACTTTGATCAAAACAACAAGCAAACCGATGTAGGCTGTGGGGTGTTGAATGTAGAGAATGTGCTTGAGGCTGCCTTAGATGCAGAGGTGGAGTGGCTGATCTTAGAGACAGAGGAGTACAGAATTTCACCGGAAGAAAGCGTCAGAGCTGGCCTCATTAATCTGAAAAAGGCCCAGAACAAGTAGTCTAGGCGAAGGGTAGAAGAGTCGACCGAAGGGTCGGCTTTTTTATATTCTCCTTCATTTTGGTTATACTAGGCAAAAGTGGAAGGGAGTTATGGGGTTATGTTCTTTTGGAAGCGTGCTAAGGGAGAACAGCCGAAAACAAGGGATTTAGACCGCCTCAGCACCTCCCTTGAGACCAATCTAAAGTGGTTGAGAAGCAACCTTTTTGCCGATGACGACACCATCGTTTATCGCCGCTTCAAGACCAAAGAACCAACGCGACAATGTGTCTTGATTCATGCTAATAACATGACCAAGCATGAATTCTTAAGTGACTATATCGTCAGACCCCTCATGATCAGCTCCTTGCCCAGGGAACTCCATGGTCAAAGACTGATTCAGCACATCACAGAACAGGTGATCCAGTCCGATGGTGCAACCGTCTTTAGTAGCTATGAGAAGCTGGCCGAAGGTGTGGTGGCTGGGGCTGGGGCTGTCTTAGTGGAAGGATGCAACCTGGGCATTTCCGTTGATGCTCAGGGATGGGAAAAGCGGTCGGTGACGGAGCCGCAGACAGAAAGTGTAGTGCGGGGACCCAGACAAGGGTTTACAGAAGACTTAGGGGTAAACGTAAGCCTAGTGCGCCGTAAGATCCTAAGCCCCGAGTTAAAAGTGAGAATGATGGATGTGGGTCTGCAAACTAGGACTAAGGTGGCCATTATGTATGTCGAAGGGATTGCCCCCAAGGAACTGGTGGATGAGGTGTTCCAAAGGATTGAACGCATTGAGACCGATGCTATTTTGGAATCGGGATACATAGAAGAGTTTATACGAGACAGCCCTAACTGTCCTTTTCCCACCATTGGACATACGGAAAGACCTGATAGGGTCGCGGGCAAGATCTTAGAGGGGCGGGTGGCAGTCTTAGTGGATGGAACACCCTTTGCACTGACGATGCCTTTTCTTTTTGTGGAAGCCTTCCAAGCCAATGAAGATTATTTTCATCATTGGATGGTAGCGAGTTTCCACCGGACGTTACGTTATATCAGCTTTTTCTTGACAACAAGTACGCCAGGGCTGTACCTGGCTCTGGTTACCCACCATCCTCAGTTGATACCCATGAGCCTTTCGATTAGCATCGCGGCAGCCCGGAAAAATGTGCCCTTTCCTGCCATGGTGGAAGTGATCGCCATGGGCTTGGTCTTCGAAATTTTGAGAGAGGGTGGTGTGCGATTGCCGAAACCTGTGGGCCAAGCCATTAGTATTGTGGGGGCTATTGTCTTAGGAGAAGCTGCGGTAGGTGCTAGCTTAGTCAGTGCTCCTATGATCATTGTAGTTGGGGTTACGGGGGTGGCAGGTTTTGTGGTTTCGAAACTCAATGACACGGCCGTTTTGATCCGCATTCTACTGGTATTCACCTCCGCTGTATTGGGTCTCTATGGCTTCCTTTTTGGCATTATGGGTATTATGGTTCAATTGGCGTCCATGGAATCCTTTGGCATTCCCTATCTATCGTCACTTACGTCACTGACCATTCAGGGTTCGAAAGATACCGTCATCCGGCTACCATGGTGGCGGATGGTTCTGCGTCCCAGGCATCTTGCACCTAAGAATAGGGAGCGTTTACATCGTCAATCAAGGAGTAAAACGAAATGAAGAAGGACTTAGCGCGAGTTTTCTTCCTGTGTGCCGTAACTCTTCTAACGACGGGTTGTTGGGACTATACTGAAATCGAATTGCGGGATTTTGTGGTAGGAGCTGGAGTGGATGCGGTGGAGCCGAAGGTCATCGTGATTACCGAGATGGCCAAGTCCACAGGAACCGGGCAAGAAGCCGAATTTCGACCCGTAGTACTTACTACAGAGGCCAGGAGCTTAACCAGCGGGGCTCACAATCTAGCGAATCCGTCGGGAATGGAGATCTTCTGGGCCCATGCTCAGGTGTTTCTCGTTTCTGAAGAGGTGGCCCAGGGAGGGATGCTCACCATTTTGGAGCCCATCATTCGTGCTAGAGACCTACGAAGTACGATGTATCTCCTAGTGGCTAAAGACTGCACAGTGGAGGAAGTCTTTAAGAGCAAACCGCCCTTATTGACCGGGGTGAGCCAGCACCTAACGAGCATTATTCGCTTATCCGCTATTAGTGCTGACTTTGTACCCCAGCAACTATGGCAATTTACCGGTGATTTGGCTGCTCCCGGCATTTCTGCAACACTTCCAGCCGTAGAGCTTGTACATGAAGGAGGGAATCTAATGCCTGTGGTTAGGGGGGCTGCCGTCTTCAAGCTTGACCGCATGATAGGATGGCTTTCAAAGGAAGAAACGCAGATCCTTGCCCTCCTTAAAGGTGAGAGTGAGGGGGGTTTTTTTGTCATGGACACCGAGATAAAGGGCAATACGACAGCCATAACCTACGAGTTTCGCGGTAGCCAACTGAAAACCAAGCCAATCGTTGACGGTGAGAGGGTAGAGATGAAAGTGAGCTTAAGTTTGCAGCTTGGTGTTGCGGGTACAAGGGGTGCAGACGTTGACTTTTCTGATCCCGCAGTTGTAAGAGGCGTGGAGGAACAGGTGGCTAGGTACTTTACACGGCGCATAAGGGATTTTTTGCGGTTGATTCAAGAGGACTATAATAGTGATATCTTGGGCTTTGGGCGACTTTTATGGAGGCGGGAACCAGCAACATGGCGGAAGATTGAAAGTGACTGGGATGCAGTTTTTCGAGGCCTTCCAGTGGACGTTGAAGTGGATTGTAGGATTGCCTTTACGGGCTTTCGCGCTCAACCCATCAAGATGAGGAACTAAGATGGTAATTCTCATAATCTTTGGCTATGTTGTGGTGGGAGGAGTGGAGCTACTCCTCTGGAAAGAGCGCCCATGGCAGAAAGTCTTGGTCTATCTCCTATTGCTTTCGGCGGCAGCCACGTTTTCGGTGCTATTGGCAATAGATGTGCGACTACCGGTCCCTGAGCCGCTGGGCACTCTCAGGAATTGGCTGCAAAAGCTTTGGCAGTGAGGTGATCGGTTATTGTGATGAATGAATCTGTGCCTGAGAGGCAGGGTATCGCTCTTGTGTTCCTATTCATTGTGGGCGACTCCTTTGTCTTTGGGCTAGCCCGTTGGGCTGGTCGGGACCTCTGGCTCTCCTTTTTGGTCGCCATCGTTTTGGCCTCACCCCTGATTCTGGTCTATGGACGTTTGGGTAGCCTCATGCATGGACAGCCCTTTAGTGAAGCATTGCCTCGACTCTTGGGTAAGTGGCCTTCGCGCTTAGTGGCCCTGACTTACAGCGCTTATGCCTGGCGTCTGGGCTGTTTTGTTACAGGTGATATTACTAACTTTGTGCAAGCGGTGTCCTTGCCCGACACCCCTCAGGTTGTGATGGCCTTTGGTTATGCCATACTTGTTCTCTGGGCTGTTAAAGAAGGTATAGAGGTGCTGGCGCGTTTTAGTTCTGTGATGATCATCGTTGTACTACTCATCTTGTTGACAGCTTTGGGCTTGGCAATGACGGAAGTAAACTTGCAGGAGTTCTTACCAATCATGTATGATGGTTTTTGGCCCGTTCTTCAAGGAGCCTTTCAGATCTTGGACTTCCCCCTCTTAGAAACCGTCCTTTTCATAGGGTTGGCAAACGCTTTAACGACCAAGAAAAGGTCGGCCTACAAGGTACTTATACCAGGATTTCTCCTTGCGGCTTTCTTTCTTATGCTATTCGCCAGCGCCAGTGTGGCGATTCTTGGTGAAGAAGCGTATATGACCAGCTATTTCCCTGTCTTTATGTCCACAGCCCGCATCGATATAGCCCTTTTTTTAACTCGCTTAGAAGCGGTTGTGGGTGTGACCTTTGCCATAGGGACCTTTTTGAAAATTTCCGTGTGCCTCTTGGTGGCAAGCAAGACCTTGGCACATACCCTAGGATTTTCCGATTATCGCTTCTTGGTTACGCCACTTGTTTTGAGCATTATCCCAGGTTCTCAATGGTTTGCTAAATCGATAATGGAGATGGAACAAAGCGCCACGAAGATCGTAGGGTTTACTGACGTTGTGGTGCAAGTTGCCCTACCTTTGGTAATGTGGATCGTAGCTGAGATCAGAATGTCTAAGGAGCGCAAAAACAAAGCAGGGAAGCCAAGTGGTATCTAGAAGTATTCAACACGGATGAATGCAGGGAGGAGACGGGTATGGAAGCACGACAACGCTATGAGGCTTGGCTTCAGGATCCAATGGTCGATGGGGATACCAAGGATGAGCTGCGTAATTTAGCCAACCATCCAGGTGAAATAGAGGATCGTTTTTTTAAGTGGCTGGGATTTGGAACAGGAGGCTTACGCGGTAAACTGGGTGCTGGGTCCAACAGGATGAATATCTACACCGTACGCCTTGTGACCCAGGCGCTTGCGAATTATCTCAAGGATCAAGGAAAGGCCGAAGGTGGAGTAGCTATAGCCCATGATTCAAGACGCATGTCCAAGGAGTTCACCGAGGCTGCGGCCAGTGTACTAGTGGCGAATGGGATTGGCGTTCATATATTTCCCGAGGTCGCTCCTACACCCTTGTTATCCTATGCAGTCCGCTATTGTAAGGCATCAGCTGGGATTGTAGTAACAGCCAGTCATAATCCTCCTGCGTATAATGGGTACAAGGTCTATAATGAGCATGGCAATCAAATGCTGACAGACGAAGCACTGAGCATTAGCTCCCAAATGGGGAAGCTCGGCTTAGATAGTGTTGTAGTTGAGCCAAATCCTAAGGAGAACCCTCTCTGGCAGTGGCTCGGAGAAGAAGTCATTCAGGCCTACTACAGAGAGTTGCTCGAGATTGCGCCCCAGATAGGCAACACAGGGAGCCTGCGGGTTCTATATACCCCACTACATGGTACCGGCGGACGCTTTGTTCCAGAAATTCTGCACATGGCAGGTTTTAAGCAACTATCTACGGTGGAGCAACAGCTGATGCCCGATGGCAATTTCCCCACCGTGGAGTACCCCAATCCAGAAGACCCCAGCGCTTTCAAACTGGCATTTACTCAAGCAGGCGGGGAACCCTGTGATCTGATTATCGCAACGGATCCAGATGCGGACCGCATGGGGGTAGCTGTGGATCAAGGGGGGAAGTGGGTACTTCTGAACGGAAACCAAGTGGGGGTTTTGCTCACAGACTTCCTTTTGGCCCACTTAGAGCCTGAGCAATTAGGTCGATCTGTGATCATTAAGACGATTGTAACAACGGACATGGTACGATCTATTGCCAAGAAATATGGGGCTGAAGTGAGGGATACCCTCACTGGATTTAAGTATATCGGAGCCCTCATGGATCGTTTGCCAGCGGAGAACAAGGAGTTTGTCTTTGGCTTTGAAGAAAGCTATGGCTACCTAGCAGGGACCGCTGTAAGGGATAAAGATGCTGTTTTGGCGAGCCTCCTTATTGCCCAAGTAGCAGCTTTTTACCAGGGGAAAGGTTTGACTTTGGTGGACCGTTTAGAGGAGCTCTTGGCCGAATATGGCTACTATCTCCAGGACCTAGTCTCCTATTCCTTTGCCACCAGTCTAGAGGCAGAGCGTTCCCGGGAGTTTATTCGGCAGCTACAAACAGAGCCCATCACGATGATAGGACCCGAGCGTGTAGTAGAAATATTGAATTACGGCACCAGTATTCATCTTGATCTGCGTACGCAAGAGGAGAGTGTGATTTTGCTGCCCAAGGAAGGGGTATTGCAGTGGATTACTGAAGGGGGGAGCAAAGTGACGCTCAGACCTTCGGGTACCGAACCTAAGATGAAGTTGTACTTGGAAGTGCGGGGTGAAGACCGCCTAGAAGCACAAGAAAAGCTTCTGGCAATCAAAGAAACCTTCCATGACCTGGTGCGCTCTGGCTTAGAAGCTTAAAACAAGAGGTACCCATAGGTGGGTACCTTTTTTACACAGATTGGTTGCATGTGTTCACAAGCTCTATGATCTCATCTAAGTGGGCTATGGCTACGTCAGTGAGCTCAGCGTCAATGTGCCCTGCGTTCACATTATTGTGAAGGATCTGACGCACCTTATCTTGGGACATGCCTTCACGATAGGGCCTGGTTTCCAGCAAGGACGCGGTAATGTCTGCGACAGCCATGAGACGAGCTTCTAGTTCCAAATCTGGAGCGCTTAGCCCAAAGGGATAGCCTGTTCCGTTGAGTCTTTCATGGTGGAACGCTGCCCAGCCGGCTAGGCCCTTCGCATCTGGTCCGATACCTTTAATCAAGTGGTAAGTGTGGTAGGTATGTTGTTTCATTACAGTTCTTTGCTGCTTGCTGAGGGGTCCTGGATACATGAGGATTTCATCGGGGATAGCTAGTTTCCCAATGTCATGGAGCAACCCTGCTATTTTTATCATCCGCACCTTCTCTTCAGGCATATGTAACTTGGTCGCCAATAAACCCACCACGTTGGTCACGCCTTGGGAATGATGGCCGGTGAATGGAGACTTGGAGTCAACTAAAATGGTCATCAGTTGGGCAAGCTCTTCTAGTTCTTCGAGGCTGAGCACCCGTTTGAAGTCCTCGCCGTCATCAAAGAAGTGATATCGGCCGTATTCCAGATCCAGCCAAAAACTGGGGATCTGAGCTAAGCCATGCAATGCATCAACGACGTCAGGACTAAAAATGCGTCGGGCTTTACGCTTAAAATACTGGAGTAGACTCTCTACTTGGGCGAGGGAGTAAAGTTTCTTGTTCAATAGCATGTCGACACGGTCCGCCACATGGATGATGGCCGGTATGATTCTCAAGTCAGATGAGTAATAATCATGGTGTTCTAGCACATTGAGGGCGAAGGAGCCAAAGGTCTGCGTAGATTGCAAGAGACTATGACCTTTTCGGCAATGGGGGGAGATTTTGCTGGCCTTCGGCTCAAGATCAGCTAACCACAACTGTTCTGCATCGGTCATGACACCAATATCATGAAGGAGGGCGCTTAACACAAGCTCAGTAAGTTCTCCCTGGCCGAGTGTTAGTGCTTTGCCCAGGCGAAAGGAAGTATGCGCTACTCTTTCGGCATGGGCCAAAAAGGTTAAGTTGTTTAGGTCGGCAGCCCGGGAGAAACTAGCGAGGGTGGAGATTAGATCTGCTTCAATCCGTATCAATACATTCACCTCAGTTAAGAATCATTCCATAGAAACAGGGGAGTATCAACATGATCCAAAAATTGCATGGTTATTGGAAGCTGTTTATTGTTTTTTTTCGCATCGGTCTATTTACATTTGGCGGTGGCTTTGCCATGCTGCCATTAATTGAAAATGAGATAGTTGATGTCCACGGTTGGGCCGAGAGGGAGGAGATTCTAGATATCTTTGCCTTGGCCCAGTCCGTTCCGGGTGCTATCGCGGTCAACACCGCGGTCTTTATCGGGCTCAGGCTGCACGGATTCTGGGGAGGCCTTGCGGCACTTTTCGGTGTGATCACTCCGTCCATTGCAATCATTCTCATCATAGCACAGTTGTTTTCCCAGTTTCAATCAAATTTACATTTGTCCCGAGCCTTTTCTGGTGTGAAGGCGGCTGTTGTGGGCTTGATTGCAGCTGCAGCCCTCCGCGCAGGGCGCGGAGCCATCATCGACCGTTTCGGTCTTGTGGTGGCTGCTGTAGCATTTGTCCTGAGCGTTTCTGGAGTCATCCCCGTAGTTTGGGTGATCATTCTTGGAGGCTGCGGTGGCATCTTGTACTACAAACGAAAGGGGGAAATTAGGTGATCCTCCTGCAATTATTCGGTGGCTTCTTCAAAATTGGCCTTTTTACCCTAGGTGGCGGATACGCCATGTTAGCTTTGATCAAACAGGAAATTGTCCGCTACAATTGGATCACCCCCCAGGAATTTGTGGACATAGTGGGGATTGCGGAGGTGACTCCAGGCCCAATTGCTGTCAATGCCGCCACCTTTGTGGGTTTCCGTTCCGCAGGTATAAAGGGAGCTTTAGTGGCAACATCAGCAGTTGTCTTGCCGTCTTTAATTAGCGTGATCATTGTCAGTCGCGCCTGGCAGAAGTATAAAAACTCCCAAACGATTCAATCTATGTTTGCCGGAATTAGGCCTGTTGTGGTAGGCTTGGTTGGGGCGGCCGCCTTCATGGTGGGGACCGCCACCTTCGACGTTTTAGATTCCTTCAGTCATCAGCTTTGGACTACTGTCTTGGCCGGCGTAACCTTTTATGGTGTGGCTTTCAAAAAGTGGAATCCCATTAGGGTTATAATCGGCGCAGCCCTTGTGGGTTTGTTGGTTTTTCTATAAATAATCGTAGAAATAGTACCACGGAAGATCTGGCACATCTAGGATCTACGTGGTATACTATTTCCGAAAAGGTGACTAGGTGGTCACATTTTGGGGGGTGGAGACGTGCCGAAGCAAACATTCTTCAACTTAGAGCTAGAAAGGCGTCAGGCCATAATCAAAGCTGCTGTGGAAGAGTTTGCCCAATTACCATTTGAACAGGCTTCTTTGACCAAGATTGTCGAAAAGTGCGGAATTGCCAAAGGGAGCATGTACCAGTACTTTGAAGACAAGCGTGATTTGTACTTATATGTTGTTGATCTAGCGTATGAACAGAAAAGAGATTATGTGAGGAAAGCGTTTGAAAAAGGGGGAGACATCTTCTCTGTCTTGGAGGAGTACTACCTAGAGTCGTACAGTTTTGCCCGAGATCACCCCCTCTTTCATCAGGTGGCCAACAAGTTCTGGGATAGTAAAGCAGAGGCACTACAATCAGAATTAGAAAAGGGACGCTTAAGTAGGTCTCATGACTTCGCTCAGTTTTTGGACGATGCCATGACCCAAGGGAAGGTGAACAAAGCCCTTGACCCAGAAGCGGTGTTTTTTGTTTACCATGCTGTGGGCAAGGAACTCGTTGACCACTTTGATCAGGGACAGAGTGCCCAGTTTCTTAAGAAAGTGCTGGATGTCTTACGTCTCGGCTTAACGACTCGAAGGGAGGAAGTGTGATGTACAAGCGTATGCTGTTTTCCGTAGTAGTGGCTATGATCACGATCTTGTTGGTGGGGGGTCCTGGTTTGGCGCAGGTGCTCAATATTGCTATTCCTCAGGATCCCGATAGCTTTGATCCAGTAAAGACAGTGGCAGCTGCCACCGGTGAAGTAGCATTTAATATCTACGAAGGATTAGTGAAGGCGACGCCACAAGGCGAGGTTGAAGGAGCCTTAGCAACCCACTGGACCATTAATGATACGGGCACGGTCTATACCTTTTATCTCAGGGAGGCCTTCTTTCATGACGGAACCCCAGTGACCTTGGATGATGTGGTTTCTGCCCTAAATAGGGCCCGGGATCCGAAAATTGCGGTGCGGGCCGGTGAGTTAAGTATGATTAAGGATGTACATCCCATAGAAACCGGGGTGCAAATCGAACTCCATGAACCAAACGGAGCCTTTATTTACACTCTCGCAGAGGTATATGCCTCTATCTATCCTGCCCACGCCCTTGATTTGGCCCGCAGGCCTGTGGGAACTGGTCCTTACCAACTGCAGGAATGGGTGCCAAATCAAGGGTTGGAGCTTCGCAGATTTGATCAGCATTGGTCTGGCAAGATACCCTACTTTGAACAGGCAAACTTCATGATCATCCCTGACGAAAACAGTATGGTCCTCAATCTCAAAGCGGGTCGGGTGAATCTCATACCTCGCTTGGAAGTAGCAGTGCTCCATCAAGTGGAAAACGATCCAAACCTTGTGATTTTATCATCACCCATGAACCTTGTGCAGGTTTTTTCCATCAACAATGCCAGACCACCCTTTGATGATCTCAGGGTGCGTAAGGCTTTGGCCCTTGGCACTAATCGTGAGGAGATTCTCCACGGAGCCGCTTGGGGTCGCGGAACACTACTGGACAGTGCCCTAAGCCCTAGTATGGCGAGCTTTTACAATGATAGTCTCCATGAGGTGTACCCCTACGATCCCCAGAGAGCCAAAGAATTGCTGGAAGAAGCGGGGCAGGAAGATTTGCAGTTGGTCCTAACCCTACCGGCCAACTATCCACTCCATGTGCAGGCGGGCGAACTTGTGGCTGAACAGTGGAAGGCCCTAGGAATTCAAGTGGACTTGCAGATCGTCGAATGGGGCACCTGGTTAGAAAGGGTTTATACACAGCGTGATTATGATGTCTCCGTCATTGGACTTGCTGGTCGCTTGGATCCCCATGCCATCTTGGTGCGTTATACAACGGGTAATAGTCGCAATTTCTTTAACTTCTCTAACACGCGGTATGATGAGCTGATTCGGCTCGGCCTCAAAACGGTGGGTAGCGAGCGTCGCGAGGTTTATCTAGAGGCTCAAGAGATCTTGGCCCAGGAACTTCCTGGAGTATTCATCATGGATCCTCCTCAGATTGCGGCCATGACCAGGGGAGTCCAGGGCTTCAAAAACTATCCGACCTATGTAGTGGATGTGGCCAGTCTATACAAGTAAAAGGGGTTTGATGGTGGCATGAAGCGTTATCTGCTGCAGAAAACGGGAGGTTTCTTGATCACTCTGGTTTTGGTAAGTATCTTAACATTTTTCATTGTACAGGTCTTGCCGGGCGATCCAGCCCTCCTAATGTTGGGAACGGAAGGGACACCTGAGGTGTATGCCAGGTTACGAAATGAGATGGGCCTGGAAAGACCTCTTTTAGAACGCTATCTGCGTTGGCTTTTGAGTTTTCTTCAAGGTCAGTGGGGAAACTCCTGGCGCTATTCCATGCCCGTTCGGGGGCTGGTAGCACGGGCTTTTCCTTTGTCCTTAAGTCTTGCTTTTTTGGCCGTGGGAGTGGCTTTGCTTGTGGCCACTCCTGCAGGCATGTTTATGGCAGCTAAGCCCAGGAGCTTCGCGGCCCGGTTTATGTCCGTGACAACCCTGGTAGGATTAGGCCTTCCCCAGTTTTGGGTGGGCCTTTTACTGATCCAGGTCTTTGCAGTTAGCCTCGGACTGTTGCCTGCAGGTGGGGGCTCGTCTCCGGTGAGCCTCCTTCTCCCTACACTGACCCTGGCAATACCGAGGGCGGCCATTTTAAGCCGCTTTATGCGGGTGGGTATGGCAGATGCACTCAAGCAGGACTACATTCGCACGGCTAAAGCCAAGGGGGTTGCCGAGGGTACCTTATTCTTCAAACATGCCCTGCGCAACGGCTCATTGGCTGCCTTCACAGTGGCGGGTTTACAGTTTGCCCAGCTCCTAGCGGGGACAATAGTAGTTGAGCAGGTCTTTGGCCTTCCCGGTGTTGGGCAACTCCTTTTGAATGGAGTCTTTCAGAGGGATCTACCCGTGGTCCAAGCGGTAG
This sequence comes from Firmicutes bacterium UBA5493, assembly GCA_002424045.1. Taxonomy (GTDB): domain Bacteria; phylum Bacillota; class Limnochordia; order Darwinibacteriales; family Darwinibacteriaceae; genus UBA5420. The sequence goes on from DIPH01000042.1 coordinate 56,462, forward strand.
TCATGGTTATTGTGTTTTTAATTCTCCTTTTTGACCTTGCCTTTGATCTGGGTCTTGGCGTTTTGGATCCAAGAATACGTTATGAATAGGGGGTGACCCATGGATACTCGCAGATGGGGTATGATCTTGATTGGTCTGATTGTTGCTCTAACGATTTTAGGTTACATCTATACTCCCTACGATCCAAACGAAGTACGCGTGATGGAGAGGTTTGAGTCCCCTGGGCGGGATCACCTTCTGGGCACCGATCATTTTGGCCGGGATGTCCTGAGCAGGATTTTGGTTGGGGGTCGCATCTCCCTTCTCATTGGCATCGCGGCTGTAGCCTTGGGATCTGCCGTAGGTACTCTTTTAGGCCTTCTTGCTGGCTTTCGTGGCGGTTTGTGGGAGGAGTTTTTGATGAGGACGAGCACCGCCCTGCAGGCCTTCCCCAGTATTCTTCTTGCCCTACTTTTTGCCACGATCTGGGAACCGGGAGTGCAGGTGGTGTTGTGGTCCATCACCTTTGGCAATATCCCCTATTTTCTGCGCTTGACCAGAAATCAAGTGCTGAGTATTAGAAAGCGACCCTATGTGGAAGCAGCCCGGGCCCTTGGAGCGAGGGATCGGGGCATTATGCTACGCCATATTATCCCGAACCTTAAGGACGCCCTCTTGATTCAGTTCACTGTGAGCTTGGCAGGGGCAATCTTGGTAGAAGCCTCCCTAAGCTACTTGGGCGTCGGCATTCAGCCGCCGGCGGCAAGTTGGGGGCGGATGCTTCGGGAAGCGCAAGGCTATGCGTCCTTGGCCCCCTGGGGCGTGTTAGCTCCAGGTCTTTTCATCGCGGTGACTGTCCTTGGATTTAACCTTTTAGGAGATACCTGGATTTTCAGGAGGGAAGATGTACTGAAGCGAGAATAAAGTATAGATTAAACGGTTTTCAGATTACGCAAAGGGGATGCCGCGATGATTCGACTTAAGGGTGTGTCAAAGCGTTACAGGGGTGCGAGCACCTTCGCTGTACAAGATCTGGATCTAGAGGTCAGACCAGGGGAAATCTTTGGGTTTCTTGGTCCCAATGGGGCCGGTAAGACTACGACGATCAAGATGATTGTAGGCCTTTTGAAGCCTGATAGAGGTCAGGTTTCAGTTAATGGCCACGATCTGGCTATGGATCCCATTGCAGCAAAACACTCCATGGGGTTTGTGCCTGACAAGCCCGATTTGTACCCCCGCCTAACAGGTCTTGAGTACCTAAACCTCATTGGGGATGTCTATGGTGTTGATGGACCAACACGAACAAGACGTCTAGACCACTATTTAGATATGTTTCAGTTGGGTGCAGTGGTAGGTGACTTAATCCAGAGTTACTCCCGGGGTATGCAGCAAAAACTGGCGCTGACCAGCGCTTTGCTCCACGCTCCAGCTCTTTTCATTCTTGATGAACCCATGGTGGGTTTAGATCCTAAATCCTCCCATCTATTTAAAGAGATCATGCGTGAGCACGTGAAGCAAGGCAATACAGTCTTCTTTTCTACCCATGTATTGGAGGTAGCCGAACAACTCTGCAACCGGGTGGGCATTATTAATCAGGGTAAACTGATTGCCTGTGGAAGCATGGAGGAACTACGGAGAAGTCCTGGGCATGCCGGTTCAAGCCTGGAGAAGCTCTTTTTAGAGTTGACCGATGAGGGTGGTTTTTATGAAGAATAGTCTGTGGAGCCTCTACCTGTCGCTACTTAATGTTAATTATGGGTGGTCCGCGGGGAAGTACTATTATATCAAAAAGAGGCAGCGCATCTGGGAGCCGATCATAATTGCAGCATCCATTGGCCCCACCTTGGTCATGGCTGTGTGGTTTATGTGGGCCTTGACCGAACAACTCTTCTTGGGGGGACTGGCCTTTGGGCAACCCCATTTAGCATTGGTGACTGGGACTCTTATGGTTTCCATCCTAAGCCTTTTTTTCGGGTTTTTTTATGTGCTCTCTGCTTTTTATTTCGGCAACGATTTGCCGCTGTTGCTACCTCTGCCTCTTCGCTCCTGGGAAATCCTCGTGGCTAAACTGGGGGTCATTTTAACAGGGCAATATGTCTTAAATGCACTTTTCTTGCTTCCCATGGGGATCCGCTATGGCTTGTTGGCCCAAACAGGTCTTGGTTATGTACTTAGCGCGATCGTGGTTTTTCTTGTCTTGCCCGTCATTCCCTTAGTTATCGCTAGCATTCTGGCGGTCTTGCTGATGCGTTTTGTCAATTTGAGCCGTTACAAGGATAAGCTCACCTTAATCGGCGGTATTCTTCTGCTCGTTGTCGTTCTTGGTTCGACGTATTGGATGCAGGAAAGCTTCGGCACTGATGACCCTACTGCCCTTATGGAACAGCTCTTAAGTCAGGCAGATGGTTTGATTGTGGCTGTGGGTAGAGTCTTCCCGCCGAGTGTATGGGCAGCTCAAGCCATGGCTTACGGGCACAACCCCCAGGGTTGGCTCAACCTTCTCTACTTGGTGCTCTGTGGCATTTTGGGTCTGGCGATCTTGTACCTCCTGGGCGAAAAGGTGTTTATGCAGGGGGTTATCGCTGGCTTAGAGGGAAGCCGGGGAACCGGGAAACGCAAAAGACTAGGTGCAAACCAAGAAGCAGGAAATCTGTTTGTGACCCTGGTGAGCATCGAGAGGAAACTCTTTTTGCGAGATCCGAACTTTGCCTTAAACGGCCTTGTGGGTTATGTGCTCCTGCCTGTTATGGCGCTTCTTCCTTTGTTTGGTCAGAATTTGGAGAAAAACCCCTTTGCCACACTGAACTTAGGGGAGATCAATTCACTCTTAATTATCGGCGGTATAGCCCTCTTCTTCATGATCATGACCTCCTTTTCTATGATACCTTCCACCACCTTCTCCAGGGAAGGCAGGTATTTGTGGATCATTCGCAGCTTACCCTTGTCCATAAGCCAGATTATCGGTGCGAGAGTGGTTGCAGCTCAAGTGGTGAATACCATCGGTTGTCTCTTGGGGCTAGTCCCCATTGCCTATTTCTTTGGATGGGGAGTACTGGAGGTGGTCTTTGGAACCGTCTTTGGGATTCTCTTGGCCAGTGTAGTAGCTTTCCTGTTGGCGCTTCTGGACCTCAGCCGTCCCATGCTGGATTGGGTGAACCCGGTTAAGGCGGTCAAGTCGAACCTTAATGCTATCATTGGTACCTTTGGCTCCCTTGCTCTAGGTTTTCTTTTGGGTCTACTATTCTTCTTCAATAGGCAGACCGGTACCCTATGGCTGATCCCCCTTGAACTTGGTTTTGTCACAGCGCTCTTTGCTGGCCTAGCCCGGCTCTTGGTCACACGTGTCGCTCCGAGACTCTGGACTAAGATTTAGGAGGTTTGTTATGGAGTTCCTAGAAATCCCCATTGTTCGAGATATTCTGATTCTCGTCTTTGCCCTCGCCATCAGTGCCGTTGCTTTTCGACTCGTGAGGACGTATTTGCTGGAGTGGTTGTATCGCCTGTTTCGTAAGACGCCTACCAAGTGGGATGACTTTGTTATAGAGGCGGGAGTGTTCAAAACCTTTGCTATGGTCATCCCCGGGATCATCATGTTTCGAGCGACTCCCTTCTTACAGGTCATAGCAGACCCTGTCAATCAGCTGCTTAAGGTTCTTGTCATCTTTGTGCTGGCTGTAACTTTGGACCGCCTCATGAAGGCGGGGCTCAAAATTTACGGCACCTTTCGCATATCGGATCGTATGCCTATCAAAGGATTTGTGCAGATTTTACAAATCGCCATGTGGGTCTTTGCCGGAACAGCCATCTTCTCTTTGCTCTTAGGACAATCGCCCTGGGCCCTCCTTGGTGGACTTGGTGCTTTGAGTGCTGTATTGATCTTAGTCTTCCAAGATACGATCTTATCCTTTTTTGCCGGAATCCAACTCACTCTCAATGATCAGGTGCGAGTGGGTGATTGGATTGAGGCACCCAAGTTTGGGGCCGATGGTGATGTGGTAGAAGTGGCTTTACACTATGTAAAGGTGCGAAACTGGGACCGCTCCATTACCACCATTCCCACCCACAAATTGGCCCAAGACTCCTTTGTCAACTGGCGGGGCATGTTTGAGGGAGGAGGCCGACGCATCAAACGGTCTATTCTCATTGATCAGACCAGTGTCCGGTTTTTAGACCAGGAACTCTTTGAACATCTGAGCGATATTGAGCTGCTCCAGGATTATCTAAGCAGCAAGATGAAGGAAATCGCAGAATATAACAGGGTACATAACATCCAAGCCTCTGTGGTCAATGGACGTCATCTAACCAATTTGGGGACCTTCCGAGCATACCTAGTAGCTTACTTGCGGGCCCATCCAGCCATTAACCAAAACCTGATCATGATTGTTCGTCAATTGGCTCCTACTCCCAATGGGCTGCCCATGGAGATTTATGCCTTTACGAAAGATGTGGGATGGGTGAACCACGAAGGTGTGGCTGCGGATGTCTTCGACCATGTCTTAGCTATTGTGTCCGAATTTGATCTTAGGGTGTTCCAAGCTCCTGGGGGTCATGACCTGGCTAGGCTTGTGCGGGAAAGGAGTTTGTAAAATGGCAGACTATGTGAGACGAGAGTATCCCCAGTGGTCTTGGTCCTTCTCGCGGCAGCAGACGCTAACAAGCTGCCTGCGGCGCTATTATTACAACTATTATGGGTCCCATAATGGCTGGGAGTCGGGTGCTACGGCTGAAGCTGCCCTAGCCTATCGTTTGAAAAAACTCAGTAATTTGTACCTTGTCTTAGGCGATGCCCTACATAAGAGTGCCTACTATATGGTGGAACGGGTGCTAGCAGGAAAAGTGCTTCCAGGGGCCGACTTCGTAGAAGAAGAGATTCGGAGGCAGCTTAGGAAGGTATGGAAGTCCTCACGGGATGATAGGGATTTATTTCTACGGCGTCCGAATCGGGTCGATATGCTTCAAGAGTTTTACTACCAAATGGAGGTCAGCGAGGAGACATTAGCCAAGATTAACGAGAGGATTAAGCAGGTGTCAAGGGCCATTGTGGCTTCAACTGTCTGGGGCGAGCTGGGCGCACGTGGTGTGGAGTTGATTTCTTGCGAGCAATTTGATACCTTCACAATTGATGGGACCCCAGTTTTTGCTGTTCCTGATCTATTGTATAGAAGCTCCGAAGGTAGCTGGACGATTGTGGATTGGAAGACAGGTGATGAGGTAGGGGACAATCAAGACCAAGTGGCCCTTTATGCCCTGTATGTCCAGAATAAGCATAAAGTACCGGCAGAGAAGATCATCGCACGCCTAGAATATCTTAGTCTGCAGACGCAAAGACAATTGACCTTTACACCAGAGGACCTTATGGTGGTGGAGGAAAAGGCTAGAGCTAGCATGAAGAAGATGCGGGACCTCTTAATCGATCCCGCAGAGAATATTCCCAAGTCCAAAAAAGCCTTTGTCTTAACGGATTCTAGAGGGCTTTGTCCATGGTGTAATTTTTACGAGCTCTGCAAGGGTGAATTAGAACGGAGCGTTTCCTAAGAATGAGGCAATATGTCCTTGTACCTCAAGCCAGTCCTTCACAAGGGGCAGGGAGGTTTTGTAATCAAGGTTGTGGGAGGCATGAAAGAGAAGGGTGTAAACACCGTTGCGTGCCGTATCTTCGACGTTTTCCACCTTGTCATCGACGAAAAACCCGACACGTAGCTCTTTGCAAAGGGCTCCCTTTGAGTAGGACTGTTTGGACGACGGACTCATGAAAAGAGTGTGATAAGGAACGTTGTTGCGCTTGAGCCAGCTTTCTGTCACGGAGCGAAAACGCTCATCCCGGGCTGTAATCAGATGGATGGTATGGTTGTGGTCCCTGAGAGTTTGGAGAGTCTCCGCTGCATGTTCCCTAATGGGTACCTGATCGAAAATGGTAGTAATGCGGGCTTTAAAGAATTCCTGGACTTCGCCTTTGCTCTTTCCAAAGGCGTCTTCTATATAGTAGGCGCGTTTTTTTGGTAGGGGAACGCCGAAATAGTCGCTCGCCTCCCGAATCCAAATGCTGTACTCTCCATCATCGTCATGGGTGAGTACTCCATCAATATCAAAGCCAAAAACAGACGTTGAAATGGTCTTCGCCTCCTTCAAGCAAGCAAATTTGGTCCTAGTGTAACATTTTCTAGCTCTAGGAGCAAACGTTTCAAGTTGATCCCACCGCCATAGCCACCTAGGGAGCGTGTGCCCAGTACGCGATGGCAAGGGACGATAAGACTCACAGGGTTGGCCCCTACGGCTTGACCAACGGCCCGGTAGGCCTTTGTATTAAGGCGTTCTCCAATTCTCTTATAGGTCGTCACCCCGCCATGGGGAACCTTTCGAATTTCCTGCCACACCTTTTGTTGAAAGTCGGTACCAACTAACTGGAGGGGCCAGTCAAAATCGATTTTTCTGCCCCGAAAATAGACGGCTAGATCTTCTTTGTAATGAGCCTGTAGTGGCTTTATGATCCAATCAGCATGGGGGAAGTGTTTGTCCAGCCAGTTTTTCGCGCTGTCTTCGTGAAATGTGCTGTAGACGAGCTTATCGTCTTCAAACCACATAAAAAGAGTTCCAAGTGGTGATTTATACATGGATTGTTGCACAAAAAATCCCTCTTTCGTTGTATAATGAAAGTTACTTCGATGAATGAAGTTACATTCCTTCCGAAGGAGGAAAGGGGAGAGGGTTTTGGGATTAGAGCCTGGGTTGGTGGCGGGTCAAGTTGATACTCGCCGCAAGATTCTTCATTTGGCTTGGCCTGCCATTGTGGAGAATCTCTTACACACGATGGTGGGTATTGTAGATACTGCTATGGTCGGACGATTGGGAGCAGCGTCTTTAGCCGCTGCAGGCTTGGGAAATCAAATTTCCATGCTCGGCCTCACGGTTTTCTCGGCCCTGGCAACGGGGAGTACGGCCTTGGTGGCTCGTCATATTGGCGCAAATGAATCTTCTAAGGCCAGTGACGTCGCTCGGCAATCTTTGGTGCTTGGTCTTTTTGTTTCTGGTACTGTCATGATTACATTTCTTTTAACAGCTCGGGGACTTTTGGGAGTGCTCTTTAGCCGTTCCGAAGCGGATGTATTGAACATGGCTTCGATCTACGTGCGCATTGTAACTTTGGCAATGGTTTTAAATTACTTCTTGATAGTGATTAATGCTATTTTGCGGGGTGCAGGAGATACAAAGACTCCCATGCGTATCACGGCTTTAGTGAATGCGATTAATATCATTGGCAATACTATCTTTATCTATGGAATAGGTCCTGTCCCTGCCCTTGGTGTGAGCGGCGCTGCCATAGGTACCGCGATAGCCCAGGCTTCCGGTGGTGTGATGGCCTTACGGGTGCTTTTTCGACACCCAGTGCTCAGAGTGCGGATGACCGATTCCTTTAAGCCGGATCGGACAGTCATTCGACGTATTGCCAATATTGGTATCCCCGCAGGGGCTGAACAGGGCATGATGCGCCTGGCCCAGCTGGTTTATACCATGATCGTTTCATCCTTGGGTACAGTATCCTACGCGGCTCATCAGGTTGCGCTTAATGCTGAATCCCTATCCTTTATGCCAGGAGCTGGATTTGCCACGGCCTCCACCACCATGGTGGGGCAAAATCTTGGAGCTGGTTGTCCCAACGAGGCGGAGCAATCGGGCCATGTGGCCCGTAATTTGGGAATTCTCGTGATGTCCATTATGGGTGTGGTCTTCGTTTTAGTCCCAGAACCCATTGTCAGGATTTTTTCCAGCGACCCTGAGGTAATCCAACTGGCTACCGTTTGTTTGCGTTTAGTGGCCATTTCCCAGCCGGCATTGGCAACCTGGATGACCTTAGCTGGTGGTCTGCGCGGTGCAGGGGATACCCGGGCGATCTTGAAGATCGTCATTGTAGGTTTTGTCTTAGTCAGGGTAGGCTTGGCCTATCTTTTAGCCATCCATCTGGGCTTTGGCCTGGTTGGGGCTTGGGTCGCAATGGTTGTCGACCTTTTCGTACGAGGTTTTCTCATTCAGAGGCGATTCAATAGAGGTGAATGGAAGGCGTTGAAAGTCTAAGGAAGGAGTGCTTATGAATGAACAGATTTAACTATTTCATGCCCACAAGGATGGTGTATGGACAAGGAGTGGTAAAGGGCGCGGGAGAGAGTCTGGCCCTGGGGAAGAAAGCACTGATTGTAACTGGGAAGTCATCGGCCCGCTTAAGTGGGGCGCTAGACGATGTGTTATCTGTGCTTCCTGGTGAGTATGTGATCTTTGATCAGGTGGAGAATAATCCTTCTGTGGAAACTGTGATTCAGGGCGGGGCCTTGGCGAAAGCGGAGGGTTGTGACTACGTCCTTGCCATTGGCGGGGGCTCACCCTTGGATGCAGCTAAGGTCATGGCTGTCCTGGCGGTAAACGAAGCCCATCCCTTAGAACTCTATAAAGGGGGCTGGAACAAGCGGGCTCTACCCATTGTGGCCATTCCCACAACGGCAGGTACTGGAAGTGAAGTGACCCAGTACGCTGTTTTGACCGTAGAAGAAGAGGAAACAAAAAAAGGCCTGAGCGGACCTGATTTGTTCCCCGAAGTGGCCTACTTAGATCCAAAGTATACGGAGTCATTGTCTCTAGATGTGACTATTGATACGGCTGTTGACGCTTTATCCCACTTAGTCGAGAGTTACTTATGCAAGCGTGCCACAAGTGCCAGTGACTTGGTGGCCTTGCAGGGAATGGCCCTGTGGGGAACAGCCATACCAGCCTTGCGCAAAGGAGACGTTGATTTAAAAGCCAGGGATGCGCTCCTTTTAGCCTCAAGCTTAGGCGGTATTGCCATTGCCCAGACAGGCACGGCACTGGTCCATGCCTTGGGTTACTCCTTAACCTACTATGATGGGTTCCCCCATGGCAGGGCGAACGCTGTCTGTATGAGAGCATACTTGGAGTATACGAAGTCGGTGGCACCAGAGCGTGTAGAGACCGTTTTGGAGCTTCTAGAGCTTACGTCAGTTGAAGCATTCGGTGAGCTGATGGAGGACTTGTTTGCAGACTATGTTGGAAAACTGAGGTTGAACCCAGATACCATCGAAAACTATGTCAAGAAAGCCATGCTAACGAATAATATCAAAAACTCACTAGGGGATCCCTCGGTAGAAGAGTTAACCAAAATACTTCAGACCAGTATAATGTAAATACAAAGGGGTCTAGCTAGACCCCTTTGTGACCTACTTCTTAACTTGTGGTGATGATACTGAGGACGTACTTGGCCGCTGCAACTAATTGCTCGACTGAAATGGCCTCTGATGTGGTATGGACATTGGTGTAGCCCATGCCCAGCACCACAGAGGGTATTCCGTAGCCATTAATGATGTTGGCGTCGCTTCCGCCTCCGGTCCTCTCCAGGCTAGGCTCAAGCCCGATGGCCTGGGCGGCTTTTAAGGCCAGCTTGACAGCAACATCATCTTCGCCTAGACCAAAGGCGCTATAACTATGGTCCACCTGAATGTCAGCCCAAGCGCCGTGGTCATGGCAGGTGCTGTTGATCGCTTCGACCATGTGATTGACCTGAACGTCAAGTTTATCATTATCAAGGGAACGGGCCTCGCCCCTTAACTCCACTTTGTCGGGTATAATATTCGTGGCTTCGCCGCCTTTGATCACTCCGATATTGGACGTTGTCTCTGGGTCAATTCGGCCGAGCTTCATTTTCGTAATGGCCTCTGCTGCCACTAAGATGGCGCTAATACCCTCCTCGGGGGCCACTCCGGCGTGGGAGGCCTTTCCGTGGATGGTAACCTGCAGTCCCTTTTGGGCTGGGGCAGCTGTCACGATAGTGCCCACAGGACCTCCAGCATCCATGAAAAATCCGGCTTTGGCCTGGAATTGGCTAGCGTCCACCGATTTCGCTCCAAAAAGGCCCCCTTCTTCAGCTACGGTAAAGAGGATTTCCAGACGTCCGTGGGGAATCCTCTGTTCTTGGATAATGCGAATGGCTTCTAAGATGGCTACAATACCAGCCACATCGTCAGCAGCTAAGATGGTGGTACCGTCACTTGTGAATACGCCGTCTTTGAGTTGGGGTTTGATGCCTAGGCCAGGATGGACCCGGTCCATATGGGCACAGAAGAGTAATGCTGGTGCCTCTTTTTGACCCTCTAAAATGCCGATGACATTGCCCGACGTACCGCCGATTTTTTCACCAGCATCGTCTTCGGTGACGGCAAAACCAAGGGCCCCCATTTTGGCTATCAGGGCGTCAGCCATAAGTCGCTCGTCCTTGGAAGCACTGTCAATTTTCACGAGTTCCAAAAATTCGTCTACTAACCGTTGTTGATTTATTTCCATACTATCAACCTCCCTCTAACTGTGGTTTTCAACAAGGTTTATGAATTTCCTTCCAACAGAGAATACGAAACGGAATGATACACATGGAGCAATTGGTAGGTCTTGTCTTACTAGCGGGGGAATTATTATTGACCTGCGGGGCTGAAATGTACAGGGTTGAGGAAACCATAGAGAGAATGGGCCGAGCTGCAGGTTTTGTTCAAGTAGAAGGATTCGCCACTCCCACGGGCCTGTTCATCTCTTTGCATGCCCCGAACGGACGCGTCTATACAAGGGTTAGGCGTATTCGTCGATCCCATAACAACTTGTCTACCATTGCAGAGGTGAACTCCTTGAGTCGAGCCTTCTCTGAGGGAACGCTGACGGTGGATGAGGTGAGAGTAGAGCTCGAGCGATTACGCCAAGAAGGTGCTCCGGAAAGTCTTACTAGGCAGCTCATTGGAGGCGGAGGCGCTATGGCCTTCACCCTGATTTTCGGCGGTAATTGGTTTGAAGGTTTCATTGCTGGAATAGTTGGTGCAATTGTCTTGGTCTTGGTTACTTGGCTCGACCGCTATCCGGTGCCTAAGGTGCTTCAGGCAGCCACAGGTGCTGCATTTGCTACCGCCTTGATAATGGGGATATCTAACGTTTTACCGATCCATCCCGATCTGACTACCCTCGGCGCGGTTATGGTGATGACGCCTGGCGTGGCCATGACGACGGCCATTCGCGATCTTTTAAGTGGCGAGCTCCTCTCGGGGCTGAGTAGAAGCGCCGAAGCGTTATCTGTCTTCGTTGCCATTGCCACAGGCGTGGCCATGGTGATACGTTTGGGGGGACGATAGGATGTTGGTCCAAGCTTTGATAGGTTTTATGGGGGCCATTACCTTCGCCCATATTTATCGAGTCCCCACTAAGCAGTTGTTTTATGCTGGACTCGTAGGATCCCTAGGGTGGACTATCTGCCTAATTACCAGGGAACTCTGGGGTGAAATCGGCGGGGTCTTTGCGGCTGCCACTGCCGTTGCCATTTGTAGCGAGATGTTGGCCCGCAGGCGCAGGCAACCAGTTCTGGTCTTTCTTATTCCTGGCGTCATTCCTTTAGTTCCGGGGGGTAAGGCCTACTTGACCATGCTGAGTTTCTTGCAAGATGACTACGGGGAAGCTCTGGTATTACTTGTAACTACAGTGCTCTTAGCTGGTGCAGTGGCGGCAGGAATTATCATTGCCAGTTCCATTTTTCGGCTTTATTCACGGGCCAAGCATGTGAGGAGGTAATTTTGTGGGAAACGGACAGATTGTAATAAGGTTTGATGGT
>DIPH01000042.1:68212-118972 GCA_002424045.1 Firmicutes bacterium UBA5493
AATAAGGTTTGATGGTAGACAGTTGCAGGTTCCAATAGGTACTCTAGTGGGCGAGGTGGCGGCTATGATCCCCGAATCCAAAGGAGCGGTGGTTGCCCGGGTCAACAATGATACTGTGGGCTTCCAGTTCCCTTTGACGGAAGACTGCCAGATAGAGTTCTTGCGCACGGACTCCGAAGACGGCATGCGGGCCTACCGGGCTGGATTGGTTTTTCTATTTGTGAGAGCTGCCTTAGAGGTCATTCCAGGGTGCACCGTTCACATTAAGCATGCCCTAAGCAATGGTCTTTACGGGGAGATCACCCATACCCAGCCCGTGATCGAAAAGGATATCCGCGCCATCGAAGACCGCATGAGGGCCTTGGTGGAAGAAGACATTCCCTTTGAGCGGCGCCTTGTGCCAGTGGAAGACGCCAAAAGGATTTACTCTGAGCAAGGGTTTGAAGACAAACTACGCCTCTTAAGCCAAAATTCCATGGATGATGTGGTGTTGTACAATTTTGGTTGGTTCCATGACTCCCTGCGAGCGATCTTGGTGCCCAGTAGCGGGTATTTGAAGTATTTTAAACTCCGGTATTACCTTCCTGGTTTTATCCTAGAGTATCCCCGCAGGGCCCACCCAACGCAGATTCGAGACTATGTGGAACAGGGTAAGCTCTTTAACGAATTTTTCAAGGCAGAACGATGGCAGGACAACATCTCCATCCCCACAGTGCCTGCTCTAAATGACTATATACGTCAGGGAGGGTTTGGTGACTTGGTACGCATTTCCGAAGCATACCATGAAAATCAGATCCGAGACATCGCTCAGCAGATTTCCCGGGAGCGAGATCGCTTGCGCATCATTTTAATTGCTGGTCCATCTAGTTCAGGCAAGACCACCTTCGCACAGAGGCTCACCGTTCAGTTGAGGGTGGAAGGCTTGTGGCCGGTGGCTATTGGCCTCGATGACTACTTTGTGGACAGACATCTAACGCCCTTGGATGAAGACGGTAATGCAGACTTTGAGGCCTTGGAAGCTATCGATGTGGAGCTCTTTAACGAGCATCTGACCAAACTGATTCAAGGGGAAGAAGTGCAACTTCCCACCTTCCACTTTCCAACGGGAACCAGGCAGTGGAACCATAATAAGAAGCTTCAGGTCCGCCGGGATCAACCCATCATCATTGAGGGCATTCACGGGCTTAATGATAAGTTGACTGCATCCATTCCCAAAGGTCGTAAGTTCAAGATCTATATCTCAGCCTTAACCAATCTGAACCTGGATTTTCATACCAGGATTCCCACCACCGATGTACGCATGCTTAGGCGTATGATTCGAGATAACCAGTTCCGCGGTCATGACGCCAGGGCGACGATTGAACGCTGGCCCCTTGTAACTAGGGGTGAACAGCGCCACATCTTCCCCTTCCAGGAGGATGCTGATGTCATGTTTAACTCCACCTTGATCTATGAGATGGCGGTCTTAAAGCCCTTGGCCATGAACCTTCTTGAAGACATTACACCAGCCGAACCCCAGTATTCAGAAGCCAGACGCATGCTGCGGTTCTTGAGCCACTTTGTAGCGGTGGAAGACTGGTCTGATATACCCCGCAACTCTCTCCTACAGGAGTTCATAGGTGGGTCCTGCTTTGAGTAGACATTCTACGAAGGTTGTGTTGGTTGCTCTCAATGCGAAATACAGCCATAGCTCCCTAGCTTTGCGCTACCTAAAGCATTATCTTGAGTCTGGGCACCTTGATCTAGATACCTTGGAATTTAATATAAACCAAGATCCCAAGGCCATACTCGGGGACCTGGCCCGCAGAAATCCGGATGTAGTTGGGTTTTCCTGTTACATTTGGAACATTGAGTTGATTTTGCCCTTGGTCAGTAACTTGCGGAAGGTGTGTCCGAAGACCACAATTATCCTAGGGGGTCCAGAGGTCTCCTTTGACACCGAGTATTGGTTAAGGCGCTACCCTGATATCGATTATCTGATTGCGGGGGAAGGGGAAGAGGCTCTGCGGAGCTTTCTCGAGGAGTATGGCCAAGCACAGGGTTCCCTTACTCCAAGCCAACTAAAAAGGATTTGCGGCCTTGTCTATCGGCAGGGTGACAAGGTCATAGAAAACCCTCAAGAGCAGTTGGATTTGGCTTCCATTCCACCGCTTTATGGCGGCGATCTGGGGGATTTGCGGAATAAAATTGTATATTACGAAACAACTCGTGGCTGTCCCTACTCCTGCGCGTATTGTCTTTCGTCTGTCATGGGCGGCGTGCGTAAGTTTCCAAGAGAACGATCTCTAGAGGAATTGCGACGTCTGGCGGAAGCAGGAGTCGAACAGGTCCGTTTTGTGGATCGCACTTTCAACTATGATGCTAAGCGGGCTTATGAGCTCTTGAAGTTCATGATTGAGCTCCATACTCCCACCCGGTTTCAACTGGAAGTGAGTGGCGATCTTCTCACTACTGAAATTCTGGAGCTTTTAAGGACTGCGCCGGAAAATCGTTTTCAATTTGAGATCGGAGTTCAATCCACCCATGGGGATACTCTAGATGCTGTCTCCCGACGCACAAACCTAAAGCGCCTTGCTGAGGTTGTGCAATTCTTGAAGGAAAAGACCACCGTCCGGGTGCTCTTAGATCTGATTGCGGGTCTTCCCGAGGAGGGCTTCTGGCGCTTTGGCCAGTCCTTTGATTTTGTCTACTCCTTGAAGCCCGATCGGATTCATCTTGGCTTTCTAAAGCTATTACGGGGATCACGGCTCCGGGAGGACGCCGAGAGTTTTGGTTGTGTGTATACAGACGAGGCTCCCTATGAAGTATTGGGTACCAAGGATCTCTCCTTTGCGGAGCTTTCCCGTCTTAAGCTAATCGAGGATTTGGTGGATAAGTTCTATGGTCTACGTTTTTCTGGTTCTCTGGAGTATCTGTGCAAAGATGGATCGCCTTTCCACTTCTTCAATGATTTGGCGGAAAGGTGGGAGAAGGCAGGTTATCATTGGCTTAACCATTCCCTCGCAGGTCTTTATCGCATCTTGTGGGATCTGTTCGGTACAGAACTAGAACACCCTGACCTTTTACCCTGGCTTTGCCATGATTTTCGCCTCAACGAGCCGCGAAAAATGACCCCCGCATGGATGGGGGGTCGACAGGACCGTAGTTTGGAAAACCACTTGATCCAATCCGGCCGCATTTTAAAGATCTTGCCCGAACTTGAAGGCTTAGGGCCTAGAGAAATGGGACGTAGAATTTTTGTGGAGACACTTCACTTTCAAAAAGGCACAGAGCAGGTACTCTTTTATTTCCCCTCAGAACGCACGACCGCTCGGACGTTTCGCTTGGAGTAGGCTCCTAGATCCGAGCCATGACCATGAGCCCAGTAAGCTAGTGGTACTCCCGTTATTTGATAGGTCTGCTCATCGAGGGATACTAGATCAAAAGAATTCACTTGATGGAGTGCGTGTTTACCTAAAGCTCGCACTCCTTCTTTGATTTCTTCTGTAGAGGAGACCAGGTAGTTGCCCAAATGCTGACCACCGAGTTTCCAGTTGAATTTCTTGCTGGCTTTGCCTCCTTGAACTGTAAGTTGCGTTGGTGGTTCCCACGGGGCAGCCTTGAGGCTTTGGGTGTGACTTGCAGCAAAGAGGACTACCGTCCCGAGGTATATGGCATTGGCCCCTAGAGCCAGGGCCTTTAGGCACTGACCCGGTGAGTGAAAGCCGCCGGAGACAATAAGACTCACCGCATCTTGCACTCCTCTCAGCTTGAGATGTTTCACGGCCCGGCTAAGGCCCATGATGGTAGGTAGTCCAAAGTCATCCTGTAAGATTGGAGCGGATTTAATTGTAGCTGCCTGGGCACCTTCTAGGGCGAGAAAGTCTACGTTTGCTTCTAGGCAGAGATCAATTTCCCGTTCAAGATTGTTGGTAAAGGAGAATTTCACTCCCACCGGCACCCCTTGACCCGCTTCTTTTAGGAAACGTACGACTTTGGGAAGATCCTCCGGTTTCCTGAGAGCGGGTAGCTCCGTGCGGATAAGATGGGGATAGGGAGCTTGAGCCGCCCCTGCACTTGCTCCCTGGCCCAATTGCAGCTCTAGGGCATCGGCCTGCTCCAACATGTCTAAAGTACGATAAAGAGGTATTCTAGGGTATTGAACGATGAGTCGCTCCGCAAGGGCGCGCTCCTGGGGTAAAAAGGGGCCCTCCCCCGTATTGGTGGAGGTTTTGGCTAGGCTACTTCCTAAGGCAAAGGCATATTTCATCCGATCTGTTAATGCCGTTCTGTAAGCCATTCCTGAAATCATCAGTGGGGTGTCGATACGAAGTGGCCGAGGGGCCTTTGGACCAATCACAACTCCTGTATGGATGGGGATCGTATCGGGAAGGGGCTGGCGGTCTAAATGGGACGAGACAAACATGAGTCCCTCGAAGTCAAGGAACTTGCGGGGACTGCCCAAGGGACGCTGCAGTACTTCTGCCTTTTCGCTGCGGAGATTCGTTTCCAGAATGTTTTGCGCTCCGGTGCGTTTGGTTGCAGTGACGAGCTCTGTTAGGTTTTCTACGTATGGATCCGTCATCATTGTCTTGAGCATAAAGCGACTCACTCCGGTGATGATGAAACGCAATCCCCAAAGTCCACCCACAAGGCCGAGTGTTCCCACGAATAATTTTGATGATAACTTTGCCAGAAGAACACCTCCAGTGAAAAGTGATGGGGAAGGAATCCAGTCTAGTCTTGTAGTAATAAGGTAGCGACAATTGTGCTTTAGAGGGTAGTGGTGTCAGTGGCGAGTGTGAATGTGACAATTAAGGATGTGGCCAAGCGTGCAGGGGTGTCACCCTCCACGGTGAGCCGGGTGATTGCGGATCATCCGCGAATTAGTCCCGAAACCAAAGAAAAGGTGCGGGCTATTATGAGCGAATTGGGTTATTATCCCAATGCCATTGCCCGTAGCCTGGTGAATCAGACCAGCAATAGCATTGGGCTGGTTCGTTCCCGTTTGACCGAGGAGAATTTTGCCAATCCCTTTTTTCCCGCGGTCATTCAAGGCATCTCCTCTGTGGCCCATAAACATAAGCTCAGTTTGGTTCTCTCCACGGGTAAGACATTTCAACAGGAAGATGAAGAATGCCTAAGTCTCCTCAGGCAGCGACGGGTAGACGGGGTGATACTCTTAGCTTCTCATCGGGACGACCAACTTATACCACGTTTGACCCAAGATGGTTTTCCCTTCGTGTTGATCGGACGTTATGAGGGTTCAGAGGAAATCAACTGGGTAAATAACGATAATTTTGAAGATGCAAAGACGGCTGTGCGGTATTTGCTGAACAAGGGTCACACCCAGATAGCATGTCTGGATGGGGATCCTAGGTATGTTGTGAGTGCTGATCGGCTCTTGGGCTACGAAAGGGCTTTTCTGGATCACAATCTAGAGGTGCCTTCGAACTTGGTGGAACATTCCGAGTTTTCGGTAGAAGGTGGGTATCAGGCTACCCATAGACTCCTGGCTCGTCAGGAGCCCTTTAGCGCGCTCTTTGCCGTTGATGATGTGGTGGCCATTGGTGCCATGCGGGCCCTGCAAGAACGGGGCATTAAAGTGGGGAGCGACGTTGCGGTGGTTGGGTTTAATGACACGATCTTAGGCGCATGCGTGCAACCTGCTTTGACCAGTGTCCATGTACCAATTTATGAACTGGGACAAATCGCAGTGCAGATGTTAACGGCTCAGATTTACGGCTCGGGTGTATACCATCACCATCAAATGCTTCCTGCGAGCCTGGTGGTGAGGGATTCTGCATAGAGGAGGGCGGTGCCTGTGGCGAAGTTCAAGCTTGGTAGTAGCATAATCCTAGTTGTGCTCATCACCTTGAGTGTAGTGGGTGCATGTCAGGCCTTCGTTTTCACCGATCCCACAGGACTTTATAGTACTACTATTTGGGATCAGTGGGTGTACCAGGCCCACCACAGCACTGCTCAAATCACAGTCTTTTACGGTGAAGGGAATTATGACCTGCTCTATTTTGAATCCCTAGGCACCGTCGCCGATGACTCTGTGGATCTGCTGGCCGAGCGTTCTATAGAGCTCTATGGAGATCCTGGCGGTCTTGAGAGTTTTCAGCTGGAGACGCCCCTCAAAACCATGGATGTGGCGGGACAGTCGGGACTCTCCTGCGTTTACACCTATGAGGATGCGCGCGGTAATACGCTGTGGGAATATCGGGTTTTCTTGTTGCTCCCAGGTAATCAGGGGTTTTCCATAGCTCTAAGTAGCGACAAACCCTGGGTGAGGGAAAACCCTCCACTCCTTGAGGATATTCTGGCTAACTGGCGGTGGTTATTGTGAAAACTAGTAGGTTGCAAAGATGGTTTGGACCCTGGACAGTGGTGCTTCTGTTTTTCGTGCTACTCTCAGGTTCGGTGCAGGCTGCATCCTTAGGGGAGCGTTTTGAACGTACGTTAGGTGGAAGCGCAGTGCCTGAGATTTTGAAGCAATATGGGGGGGAGCATGTTTTACCCATCGGACAGCGCATGTGGGTGGAAGAGATCTTTCGACGTTTGGTGGAAGTGACCGAGCGAGAAGATGTGGACTACACTCTAACAATACTGAATTCTTCTGAGCTGAACGCCTTTGCTTTGCCCGGAGGGTATGTTTTCATCACTCGAGGTTTGATCAGTGCAATCGGCCGAGATGAGGCTGAATTGGCAGCTGTCTTAGGGCATGAGATCACCCATATTGAAAGAAAACATGGCGTTAATGCGGTCTTGCGCCAAATGGGACTGGCAGTGCTCTTAGAGGTTGGTGTCATGACGCTGGACTTGGCTTCCGCTGATCTACTCAGGGTAGCTAGTGCCACATTATTACAGTTGGTCAGCTTGGGCTGGGGGCGCGAGGCTGAATATGAAGCGGATTTATCTGGACAGGCCTTGGCAGTGAAGGCAGGTTTTGACGGAGTCGGGGCCGTGAGCCTTTTAGACGATGTTTTCACTGTAGGTTCGGAGGATTTACCTATGAAGATTTTTCGCACACATCCCGATACGAGAATTAGAAGGGATCGCCTTGAAGCTGCACTGGTATCGTTTTGGTCTACGCCCGTCGTGGTAGAGGATAGAGATGTCGTAGAAAGATTGAATGCGAGCAGGAATTCTAAGCAGGCTAGGCGAAATGATCCAGGTGGTCGATACGTCGTTATCGTACCAGACGAAGGAGCGGGTTTACACGTCTTTGATCAGCAAGTAAGACAGTACGTAACATGGTTCGAAAACACCAAGGTGCATGATTTTGCCTGGTCTCCTCAAGGACAGTACATAGCGCTGATTGTCAATGAAGGATCCCAGAGGCAGTTGTGGATTGGCGATCGCTGGGGAAAAAAGACAAAAAGCGTGGGTCTCTCTGGTCAGGCAATTACCGAGATGAGCTGGTCACCGCAGGGAAACCAGCTAGCCATACTTGTAGATGGACCAATGGGTTCTGAAGTGATGGTAACCTATCTCGAAGCGGATGTTCTGCTTCAGGTGGGCGGCGACTTCACAGGCGAGAGCAGTATCTGGCTAGATACGGGACTGTATTTTGCTCATGGAGACATGTGGTATCATACTTCCGCGCCAAAGGTTTCACCTGTTACCATACGAAATCCCGTGCCCCAGGTCTTGCAGCGGCAAAGGATTCTGTCGCCGACGGTGATCAAAGAAGGAAATACCATCCGCTTGACCAGACCGTCTTTGACTATACCATAAAGGGGAGTATACATGCGGCTATTGGTCACCTGGAAGGATCTCAATGACGAAGATTTGCGGCGAATTGAAAACGAAACCAAAGCCACCGTCCTGAAAGGATTTACGGAAGAAGAAGCGGTGAAGTGGGCTGCGGACGCGGATGTAATTCTAGGTGGTTTTGTATCATCCCCTATGCTTTCTGTAGCTGTGAACTGTCGCTGGATGCAAACTCCCTTTGCTGGAGTAGAGGGTATTTTGGCACTTCATTGGGGAAATCCCCACATGATACTCACCAATGGCCGGGGTACTTTTGGACCGAACATCAGTGAGCAAGTTGTGGGACTCATTCTTAGTTTTAACAGGGGGCTGCATCTAGCCCGGGATAACCAAAACCAAAGAATCTGGGAACCGCGTTTACCCATTCCCTTTCGAGAACTGACGGGTTCAACCGTAGGTATTTTGGGTTTCGGTGACATTGGAAGCCATGTAGCAAAAAGGCTTGCCGGATTTGACTGTAAGGTTCTGGGGTTTCGTCAGCATCCCCAATCAACCGTCAATAGACAAGGTGACGCTGAAGCCATTTATGGAATGGATCGCTTTGATGAGTTTCTTGGTGCCTTCGATTATCTAGTATGTGCACTTCCTGAAACAGACAAGACCGTTGGGTTCCTAGATGGGAGTCGCTTGCAGAGGCTCCCGAGACATGCCATTGTTGTCAATGTGGGGAGGGGGAGTTTGATTCCAACCGAGGATCTGATCCAGGCGCTAGAGGAAAAGTGGATCGCCGGAGTGGCTTTAGATGTTACATCTCCCGAACCGTTGCCCAGGGATAATCCGCTGTGGACGATGCCTAACGTCATTATCACCCCGCATAATAGTGGGTATACAGCTTTTTTGAAAAGGCGGGCACTGCAGATCTTCTTTGAAAACTGGGAACATTTTATCGAGACAGGTATCCCCAGGATTAATGTGGTTAGTCATACTCTCGGATACTAGGACCGAAATAGAAAAGCACCTTCCGAAGAAGGCGCTAGCGTTAAGAGGCCGGTGTTTCTTTAGATGGACCTGTATCGCTTTTACTGTCATTAATGTAAAAACCAGACCCTTTGAATATAATGCCCACGGTTTTACTGATTAGACGCTGAACCGGGCCGTCACAAGTTGGACACTGGGTAAGAGGCTTATCCTTAATACCTTGCTTTTGCTCAAAGTGACCACAATTGGAACATTTATATTCATAGATGGGCATGGGGCACCCCTCCTTTCAGACATCTAATGACCATTGTACAACTTGTGGGAATTGAGTGCAACCTGATTAGGGCAATTTTGAGTGAGGAGTCGGCAAAATGAAACGTGATTTTACATGGATTAATACAATTATACTGGTTTTTGTTGTGATTATGGTTGCTTTTCCAGGCATGGCCCTGCCAGAAAGCCTATCTGGGACCCTTCAATTGGATTTGAGCGAGCCGCCCCAGGGTGAAACGAAGGATGACGATCCCATTTTAGAGAAGTATAATGAAGTCATGAGAGAAATCTCCATCTCTGATGAGGCTGCAAAAGTCGTGGAGAACATCAAGAAGACCGTGGAAGGTGTGAAGAGTGTCACCATGGATGTGGATGTCACAGAGATCCGCGGGAAACGCATCGAAAGGGCATTTGTCCACCTCTTAGCCAGCATGGAGCATGGAATAGCGCGTGTTGAAATTCTTGAACCCAGTGCAATGCGGGGACAGATTTTGGTAGCAGATCAAGAGCTGATGGAAGTCCGCGTCTATTCGCCCGTCAACAACCAAATTGCCGTGCGGGGACTGGAGGATGCTAGCAAAGAAGTACTCTCCACGTTGAGCGTAGCCGACATCAGTACTTTCTTTGACTTTTCCGAGTATACGGTCGAAGTCTTGGAAGTGGTAGAAAAAGAGGGCATCAGCACGTACTTACTGCAGGTAGAGGCTGTGGACGAGGTTTTGCATGTGAGTGTGAATAGTGACACATGGTTTCCCCATGAAATATGCGTTGTCGAAGGGGATGCCCCTGGGACAATGGCCATATCCAATGTCGTATTCGACCCAGAACTCACCGCGGAAGAGCTGTCCAATTTACCCAGAGCCAAGGAAGTACGGATGTAAAGGAGGGGTGATCATTGGGTGCTAGATCCCGTATTCTAGTCATTATTTGCACAATAGGGATCATAGCTCTAGGCCTTGCCACAAGTGCATGGGCCTTTGATGCTGAGGATCTGCCCTTTGGATTCGGTTCACAGGGATGGCAGGCAGGCTTGGGACTGAGCCAGGAAACCATTCGATCCCTTGGTCTGTTTGGGTACGAAAAAACAGGCATTGGGGGTTTTCTGACCCACCCAGATGGAACAGAGGAGCCTGCAAGCTGGTTTGGTGGGCATAAGCAAGTATTTATGGGCAATGTTGGCTATACCTTAGAGCTTTTTGCGGGAAACACCAGGAGACCCATTTTATCGACCTTCATGACCTCCGTTGATCCCCACGTGGGGGCATATGGCGAGGTTAACCGTATGTACGGGCATGTGGGGCACGGTTTGGCTGGTACAGCCCAGCTGTTTGTAACGGAGCTGGGGCAATTTGAGTACAGCATTAGTCCTTATATTCAGTTTACTAGGCAGGGTATTTGGCGGTTTTCCCTCTCCCTCGGCAGTGCTTTCGGTCTGGGTATGTCGTATTCTGAACCTACGGAGAAAGTCATGTTAGATGTCATGCTGGTTAATGAAGGAGTGAGCTTTCACGTACTCTTCTCCATGACAGAGCTACCCATGACTTTAGGCGTGGGAATGACGCAAGACCAGATACAGGCCTTCGTTCGATACCAATTCTAGATCTATCCCAGTGGGGGTGCCTTATGCGCCCTCACTGATCGCGTCAATGAGGAGTGGAATGTCATGCATGTCGTCTTAGTTGAACCAGAGATCCCCGCCAATACTGGAAATATAGCGCGCCTTTGTGTGGCTGTGGGATCGTCCCTCCATTTGATCCGACCCCTTGGTTTTTTCCTCAGCGATCCCAAATTGAAGAGAGCGGGGCTTGATTATTGGGAGCATTTGGAACTCTACGTTCACGATTCGTTTGAGGATTTCTTAGAGGCAGCCGAGCCCCAGAGGCTATTTCTGGTCGAGACTGGAGGAGCTCACCTGTATTCGGAGATGAACTACCAGGCAGGAGATTACCTGGTTTTCGGTAGCGAAACTAGGGGATTGGCTCCAGAGTTACTAAAGACTTATGAAGACTTTACCGTGACGCTTCCCCAGAGGAATGTGCGGTCTCTTAATTTGTCAAATACAGTAGCTATCATTGTCTATGAGGCTTGGCGGCAGTTGGATTTTTGTGATGTGAAAAATTCATTTTAGGCAGGATTCGACTTGCCAGACCAGAATACATAGAAGCGTATAAGATGCTTGACTTACGGGTCCTCGTGCGATACCACACATGGCATAGCACGGGGTACTATTTGCCCGGAAGTCTTGCATGTTTTACGGTGGGTAACAAGTAAAATAAGAGAGTGTGAGGTGATTTGATACATGCGACGAGTACGATCGTTTTTCGGAGGTATTCATCCGAAGGACGCCAAAAAAAGTTCTTCAAGCACTCCCATTCAGCACCTTTCGGCGCCAGAGACTCTAGTGGTGCCGCTTCTACAGCATGCCGGGCTAGAAGCAAAACCTGTAGTGGCCAAGGGCGATGAAGTGTTGAAAGGGCAGGTGATTGCTGAAGCTCACGGTGCTATTAGCGCTCCAGTACACTCGCCAGTATCAGGAAAAGTACTAGCTATTGAGCCAAGGGCCCATCAGTCGGGGCACTCTATTACAGCCATTGTAATAGAAAACGATGGTAACGACGCCTGGGTGGAACGAAATGGTCATTCAGATCCGATTCAGCTAGACGCCAAGACCATTATTGAGCGTATCAGCGAAGCTGGAGTCGTAGGTATGGGCGGGGCGGGTTTCCCCACAGCCCTTAAACTAGTACCACCAAAGGGCATTACTCTAGATTATTTGATTATTAACGGTTGTGAATGTGACCCTTATTCCACCTCCGACGCTCGACTTCTGATTGAATATCCCGAGGATATTATCCTTGGAGCACAGCTTATGGCCAAGGCATCGGGAGCTCGCAAGATTGTGATTGCCCTTGCGGAAACCGCATCCGAGGCTTATGCTGCTCTAAAGGAGAAGGCCGGGTCCATCGAGATTGTGACTATGCCGAGTAAGTATCCTGGAGGCGGAGAAAAACAGGTCATTCAATGTGTCACAGGTCGCGAGGTTCCAAGTGGCGGCATGCCCCATCAAGTGGGAGCTCTTGTGCAGAACGTAGCGACCGCGTGGACGGTGGCTCGAGCTTTGAGAGATGGTGAACCCTCAATCTCTCGCGTTGTCACCGTAACTGGGGGATCTGTTGCCCAGCCCCAAAACCTAATGGTGCCAATGGGAGCGAGCCTTGAGGATTTGATTCAAGCTACGGGAGGATTTAGTCAAAGGCCAGGCAAGGTGGTTATGGGTGGTGCTATGATGGGCGGAGCTCAGTTTGATCTGCAGACACCTGTTATCAAGACCACAACATGTGTGCTAGCATTTAGCGAGGCCGAAAGCCGCACGCCGGATGCAACACCTTGCATTAAATGTGCCCGTTGTGTTGACGTGTGTCCTGCTCAATTGCTACCTTTGAAATTAGAAGCTTTTGGGATGAACGAACGCTTTGACGATGCTCGTGAATTTGGGGCTTTGGATTGCATTGAATGTGGAGCATGCGACTTCATTTGCCCTGCAAAGCGACCACTATTACAGTATATCCGTTTTGCCAAAATGGAGATTATTGCTAGAGACAAAAAACCAAGTTAAAGGAGGGTGGGGCAATGGATGATTTGAAGTTGATTGTTGCGCCGTCTCCCCATATTCGGGACACAGATACTACAGAGAAAAGTATGTTTGCCACGCTAATAGCTCTATTGCCTGTTGTAGCAGCATCTGTTTACTTCTTTGGATTGGATGCATTGCGCCTGGTGCTCTTATCGGGAGCGGCGGCCGTAGCTACAGAGGCTATCTTTCAGCGTTTGCGCAAACAACCGATTCGGGTAGGAGACGGAAGTGCTCTTGTGACAGGAGTGTTGTTGGGTTTGATTGTGCCACCTAGCCTTCCTAGCTGGATGGTTATTTTGGGTGCAGTCTTTGCCATTGCTATTGGTAAACAGGTTTTTGGCGGATTGGGCCAAAATCCCTTTAACCCGGCTTTGGTTGGAAGGGCAATTTTAACTGCTTCTTTCGCTACAGCAATGACGACCTGGAGGACCCCTTTTGATGCCATCACGGCAGCAACTCCCCTAGCCCTTGGTGAAGTAAGCGGCAGAATTCCCGACTTATTTTTCGGCTCGGTGGCAGGTTCTTTAGGTGAGACGTCGGCTCTAGCCATTTTACTCGGAGGCATTTACCTTTTTTATAGGGGGTATCTCGATTACCGGATTCCTGTAGGGATTTTCGCCTCCGTAATAGTGATGTCTCTAATCACTGGACAAAGTGTCATCTTCCACCTTTTAGCGGGAAGCTTGCTCTTTGGTGCTATTTTCATGGCCGTAGATCCGGTCACAACGCCTGTAACCAAGGGGGGACGATGGATTTTTGGTTTTGGTGTTGGTCTGATTGTTATGCTGATTCGGACGTGGGGAAGCTATCCAGAAGGTGTAGCCTATGCTATCTTATTAATGAATGCAGTAACCCCCCTGATTAATCGCTGGACGCGTCCTCGAATCTATGGACAAGGGGTGAAGACGAGTGAATGAGTCCCTTAGGATGGTCGTTGTCCTAGCAGTTATTGCCATGGTCTCGGCCGGCATCTTATCTGTAGTTTATGGGACAACAAGTGTTATAATTGAAGAGAATGCAGCCCGCGCCTTGGAGAGTTCTGTCTATGACGTCTTGCCTAGCGCAACAAGGGTGGATATTATTCGGCGTAGCCCCGATGAGCACGGCGTAGATGATCCCAAAGAAATGCGGGAACAGGAACAAAGAACTACTTTGATCTATCAGGGTATCAATGAGCAGGATCAAGTTATTGGTTACGCCTTTGTGGGCGAGGCCAACGGCTACGGCGGTGTGATTCGAGTTTTGGTGGGTGTTGACGAAGCTTCTGACCAAATTCTGAACATCAAAGTACTGGAGCATACAGAGACTCCCGGTCTAGGCTCTCGGATCGAAGATGAAAGTTTCCGCAATCGGTTTGTAGGAAAGACAATTGAGGATCCTATTGCCATTAACCAGGACATCGATAACATTTCCGGCGCAACTGTCTCTTCTCGTGCAGTGGCAGATGCGGTTCGCAAAGGTTTTGTTGAGACGTCTTCACTTTACAGGGGAGGGGAGTAAGCATGCGCCTTTGGAAAGACTTTGTCCGGGGTCTGTGGGGAGAAAATCCGACATTTCGCCTGTTGATTGGTCTTTGTCCGACCCTGGCCGTCACCACCAGTGCCATCAATGGTATGTCCATGGGCTTGGCAACAGCATTTGTGTTGCTGTGTTCAAGCGCTTTAATTAGTCTTTTGAAGAATGTTATTCCTGCGAAGGTTCGTATTCCAGCCTATATAATTGTGATCGCCACGTTTGTGACAATTGTAGATCTTGTTATGAACGCTTATATGCCCGACTTACACCAGGTATTGGGACTCTTTATTCCCCTCATCGTGGTAAATTGTATTGTGCTTGGGCGAGCAGAGGCGTTTGCTTCCAAGAACTCAGTCATTGCATCAGCTTTTGATGGTTTAGGAATGGGATTGGGTTTCACCTGGGCATTAACGCTTTTAGGTGCCATTAGGGAGGTTTTTGGTGCGGGGTCTATTTTCGGTTATTCCTTTGTGGCTGAAGGTGCCACAACCCTAGGAATTATGGCGTTACCACCTGGTGCCTTCATCACTCTCGGTATTCTTTTGGCCGTGATGAACATGATTGCAGCTAGGCAAAAAAAGAAGACTAGTTAGGAGGGGCATCCATGAGTTTGTTCACCATTTTACTCAGCGCACTGTTAGTAAATAACTTTGTGTTAGTTCGTTTCTTGGGAATCTGTCCCTTTATGGGCGTTTCCAAACAGGTTGATTCAGCTATTGGAATGGGGCTAGCCACTACCTTCGTTATGGTGGTCGCTGCTGCTGCAACATGGTTAATTCAGTGGTTTATTTTGGAACCCTTTGGTCTTCCATTTTTGCAGAATATGTCGTTTATCTTGGTCATCGCTTCTATGGTGCAATTGGTGGAAATGTTTTTGCATAAGACAAGTCCTTCTTTGTACCGGGCCATGGGAATTTTCCTGCCACTGATCACCACCAACTGCGCTATTTTGGGTCTGGCCATCATGGGCGTCCAAAACTCATACACCTTTATTGAGACAGTTGTCTTTGGGCTCGGTGGCGGGCTGGGATTCACGCTAGCTTTGATTTTGCTAGCAGGCATCCGCGAGGAGTTGCAGTTCGCGGATATTCCCAAGCCTCTTAGGGGAGCCGGTATTGCCTTCATCCTTGCCGGTCTATTGTCTCTAGCCTTTGGGGGATTTGCCGGACTAGTGTAATATTTAGGGAGGGGTTTCGATTGAATACTACAATAATTTCCCTCGTCAGTATGGGCTCCATGGCCGCCTTATTTGCCCTTGGTCTGGCTGTGGCCTCCAAGAAGTTTGCTGTGGAAACCGATCCGAGGGTTGAGGAAATAGAATCAGTGCTACCAGGTGTTAACTGTGGAGCCTGTGGTTTCGCAGGATGTAACAACTTTGCCGAAGGAGTAGCTTCAGGTAAGGCACCTGTTAATGGTTGTCCTGTTGGAGGTTTGAGTGTAGCTAAAATGGTTGCTTCCATTATGGGAGTGGAGGCCGATGGTCCTAAGCGCAGGGTTGCGCAGGTTTTGTGTAAGGGTGGCCATGCTGAAGCGAAGCAACGGGGCGGGTATGATGGACCGAAGGATTGCCGGATTGCTCATGCTACTCAAGGTGGAGACAAGGCTTGTTCTTATGGTTGTTTAGGCTATGGTTCTTGCGTGGCTTCCTGTGAATTTAATGCCATGTATATGGACGAAAATGGCTTGCCCGTAGTCATCGAAGAAAACTGTACGGCTTGTGGTAAGTGCGTGGACGCTTGCCCCCGGGACATTATTGTGCTAGTCGATGAGGAGCAAGGGGTTCACATTCGCTGTCGCTCTTTGTTGACAGGTCGTTTTGTCAGACAGGTTTGTAGCGTTGGTTGTATTGCCTGTCAACGTTGTGTCAAAGTGTGCCCAACAGGAGCCATTTATATGGAAGATAACCTGGCACGCATTGACTATGATAAATGTATCAACTGCCGTGAATGTGTGGCCGTATGTCCAATGAACACCATTGACTGGCAAGAAGGGAAGGCATTGCTTGAAAAAGTTGCTGTTGGCTAGGGGAGGATTCAAGTGAGTGCGAATGGCGTTCGCAAACGACACTCTCTAGTAGTATTTTTGGTCCTTCTAGGCCTGGGTCTAGCTACGTTTCTAGGTTATTACTTCATTTATGTACCATATTTCGAAGCGGAGCCTACAAGTACGCAGAGAACGATGATACTCATGGACACCGTAGTAGATGTCCGGGTGGACGGAGGAGATTCCGAAGAACTGGTTGAAAGAGTGTTCACTGTCATGGACGATTTGGAGGGACTTCTGTCTCGATTCATCAGTGACAGTGAGATTTCAGAGATTAATCGTAGGGCTGGCCAATGGGTGAAGGTCAGCCCTATTACCCTTGAGGTCATCGAGTTAGGTCTGAAGATGGGGGACCTGACAGGCGGCGTTTTTGATATCACCATCGGTGCAGTGCTGGATTTGTGGGGTTTTGGAAGTAGTCAGTACTACGTACCAAGTGACGAAGAAATAGCGACCGTCCTCGCCAGCGTAGACTATACAAAGGTGGAAGTCGACAAAGCCCAGGGCCAGGTTCGTATACCTTTAGGGACTGTATTAGATGTAGGCGGCATTGCCAAGGGATACATCATAGATATTGGGACAAACATTTTGCGTGAGGCGGACGTAGAGCGGTCCATAATTAACGCGGGTGGCGACATTTCTGCCATCGGTCGCCGCCCAGATAATTTGCCTTGGCGCGTTGGTGTACAGAATCCCGAAAACCCGGCAGAAATTCGCTGGATTCTGCCTTTGGACGATGAGAGTGTGGTTACATCGGGGGATTATCAGCGTTATTTTACGGTTGACGATGTACGTTACCATCATATCATAGATCCTAGAACAGGCTTCCCAGCTAGACAACTAACTAGCGTGACCATTGTCGGAGAAAACTCTGCTACCTGCGATGCTTTATCCACTGCTGTTTTTGTGTTAGGATTAGAAGAAGGGCGTACTTTAGTGGAGAAATTGCCCGATGTGGAAGCAATTATCGTGAGTTCCACCGACACCTGGATTTCGCCAGGTTTAGCTCAGGTGGTAACTCAGTAGTGAAAGGGGAAGATCTCATGTATGACGTGGCGATTATTGGCGGAGGACCCGCGGGTTTATCTGCTGGAATTTATGCAGCCCGAGCTAATTTGAAAACAGTAATTATAGAGCGAGGCCTGCATGGCGGTCAAATGCAAAACACTCTAGACATTGAGAATTATCCTGGTTTTGATACTATAGAGGGACCGTCCTTGTCAGAGCTTATGTACAACCAAGCTCTGAAGGTTGGCGTGGAGTGGAAGTATGGAGATGTCAGCGGCGTTGATCTAGAAGGCCAGCCTAAGACCCTCCAGTTGGGAGATGGCATTTTGGAAGCCAGGAGTGTCATCATCGCCAGTGGGGCTAAGCCCCGCCCGCTAGGAGTTCCCGGTGAAGCTGAATTTACCGGTCGCGGCCTGTCCTATTGCGCTACCTGTGATGGTGCCCTTTTCAAAGGTGCCGATGTGATTGTGGTTGGTGGAGGCGATTCCGCGATTAAAGAAGCACTACTCTTGACCCGTTATGCTCAGTCTGTTACAGTTGTTCATCGCAGAGACGCCCTGCGGGCCGCAGGAATTTTGCGGGATAGGGCCTTTGCTAATCCCAAGATTAAATTCGTGTGGGATTCCGTTGTGGAAAGAGTGGAAGGCAATGCGCGAGTAAGTGGCGTCGTCATTCGCAATGTGAAAGACGATTCTACCCAGATGCTTGCTGCAAGTGGTGTGTTCATCTATGTTGGGGTGGATCCAGTTACGAGCTTTCTCCAAGGCAGCCCCATTCTCGATGAAAAAGGTTATATTCTCGCCGGTTCAGATATGGCCACAACCATTCCAGGCGTTTTTGCCGCCGGTGATGTGCGGGCAACATCGCTGAGACAGATTGTTACAGCGGCAAGCGATGGCGCCGCAGCCGGCTTGCATGCCTACGAGTACCTGGAAACACTTTGATTACTGTTACTGTCTAGGATATTTTTTCCCTCTCCAGCCGATACTAAGTCTAAAAGGCTGTGGGAGGGATTTTTTTGCGCTCTATCCTGAAACGAACGCTCGTGCCCTGTTTTCTATTGGCCCTCATCGTAGTACTACCGGGGGAGGCTCGTGTGTTAAGACGCGGTATGCAGGGAAACGAGGTTTACGCTCTCCAAGAATTATTGATGGAATTAGGGTATGACCTTGTGGTGGATGGTGTCTTCGGTTCGGAAACCGAGAAGCTAATCAAGGACATACAAAGGGCGGTAGGCCTTACGCCCGATGGCCTCGTTGGAGAAAAAACCATAGAGAAACTAAACCATCTCAGGGCGAGCATTGTTTCTTACACAGTGCAGCAGGGGGACAATCTAACGAAACTAGCCAATCGTTATGATACCACTGTGACCAACATTTCGTCCTATAATGGATTGCAGAATCCCGATCGTCTACTGCCTGGTCAGGTATTGTACATTCCCACAGATAGCATTGCCATCCTCAGTCGCTCCCTGACCACAAGGCTTCGCATGCAGTGGCCTGTGAAGGGCCGCATTAGTTCCGGGTACGGTTATCGCATACATCCCGTTTTGAAGGCACGGCATTTCCATGGGGGCATTGACATAGCAGCCCCCGAAGGAACACAGGTGAAGGCTGCCGCCTCAGGCACGGTCGTCGGCGTCGGAAATCGGGGGAACTATGGTTTGGCCGTGGTATTAGAACATACAGGTGGTGTAACCACTTGGTATGGCCATACTTCTAAGGTCCTCGTGCGCCTTGGAGATAGTGTAAAGCAAGGACAGACGATCGCCCTTGTAGGTCGCACCGGGTTGGCTACAGGACCCCATTTGGATTTTCGGATCAAAATAGGGGACCAGACTGTGGATCCCCTAGAGTGGTTACCTTAGAACTTGTTACTTAATGAGACGAGCGAGAGACTGAAGAAGGTCTTCTACTGCTTCTGCGCCTCCATCTTCATCCATGAGGGCTTGCTCGATGCAGGCTTTGGAATGTGTTTCAAAAATCCCACGGGCAACTCCAGCTAACGCTGCCCGCACCGCTGCCACCTGCGTAAGGATTTCGCCACAGGAATGCTCTTCCTCAATCATGCGCTGCAAACCTCGCACCTGTCCTTCGATTCGCTTTAGACGCTGAATCAATTTTGCTTTCTCCATGGTCCACCTTGATCCTCCTTCAATCCTGATCATACTTGGTCTTGCCTTCTGTTGTCAACTGCTACACAAAGTGTGCTACTTTGTGCAAGGAAAAAGACTGATGGAGGCGAAAGATACATACGAGGTGATGGGATATGATAGCTTGTGTGCAGATGAAGCTGCGTACAGAAGACTACCGCAGTGAGCAGAGTTTTGAAGCTAGAATAATGGACATCTGTGCCCGGATTCGTAAGCAAAGTGGAGATGGACAACTCTTCATTGTTTTTCCGGAGCATATCGGGACATTTTGTCTGTTATGCAATGCTCCGGAGCGGGTGTGGTCCCAATCATCCTTTGTCAAAGCAAGCATAGCACTACTCATACACCATGCCCCGAAGGTTACCCATCAGATGCTTGTACATCGTGTTTCGCCAGTGCGGGCCCTCTTTCTAGCTCGCTCAAAAGAGCTAGAACGCATCTACCTCACTGCCTTTATCAAGGCGGCTAGAACCTATGAGGCCTGGATCGTTGCTGGTTCTGCAACGCTTCGATGGGGCCAGACGAGTCGCATTTTCAATACAGCCCCGGTGATTACCCCCACAGGACAGGTTTTGTATCGCCAGCATAAAGTGAATTTGGTTGACATGGAAGGTAAGGCAGGACTTGCGCTAGAACCAGCCCCTCTGAATTACATAAGCGCCGTGCAAAGCCCCTTTGGCAATCTTGGGGTTGCCATCTGTCTTGATGCTTTCGATTTAGAGGTAAGAAAGCGCCTCAGTGATTTAGGTGCTGACATTCTCGTTCAGCCTTCAGCAAATAATGGACCCTGGAACGAATGGCAACAGGAAGATTGGCTAAGGAGCAGTTTTCACGCAGTGGCTCACAACAAAGAGTTTCGCCTAGCAGTAAATCCAATGCTGGTCGGAAGTTTCTGGGACATGGAGTTTGAGGGGCAGTCAAGTATCATTGATCAAAATGGCTATGTTCAAAGGGCTCGAACCCATACGGAGGAAGAGATCCTTTTTAGAAAACGCCCCTTGCGCCAATTTTCTGACCCCCTTGACTAAAGATCGTGTGGTTCCAGAACATGCACTTCATCTCACCTTCGAGGTAATAGATGCGCGGCACGTGTGCACTTGCTGTTACCCTGCGCATGGACACAGTAACACAATCGCCTACATGAGCCTCTGGGATCTGGCTCAAATCCACGGATGTTAAGCCCATTCCGACGCGCCCCAAAATGGGAAGGGGCCCTTGGGGATGGTGTATAAAGTGTTGCCTCTTTAGCCCCTGACCTAGGGCATGCTTGATTTGGCGCCAGGGTGTTGTGCGGGGCTCCAATTCAAGGCCGTGGCTGTAACCTATCGGGATAACTCCAATTCTGGTAGGTTTTCTTGTATGGTACATGCGGCCGTAGCCCACGGAATGTCCTTTCGGTAGGGTGCGAATATGGATGATGCGGGTCTTGAATTGCCAGGTCTCCGCCAAATCCCAGGGAGGATTCTGCGGCACAGGTAATTGACCATAGAGCAGAGTTCCGATCCGCACCAAGTCTAAGTGACTAGAGGGTGTTGTCAAAAAAGCAGCACTGTTGGCTGCATGCCACAGCACATGGTCATACCCTCCTAAGGCCCTAACCTCTTCCTTCAGTTTGAGGAAAGACCGGATCTGTCTCTTGGTAAAGGAGGTGTCTTTAAAGGCTGCGGAAAAGTGGGTGAAAACGCCTCCTAGCTGTACGTAGGGGGTCTCTTTTAGTTGCTTAACCAGAGGAACTAGTTCCCGAGGGGCCATACCGAGGCGACCAAATCCGGTATCGACTTTGACATGGACAGTTATCTTTTGCCGCTTCTCTCTGGCCAGTTGCTCTAGATCGGTCATAAGTGAGGGGGAGGTTATGGTTGGCAAGAGAGGATGTCTTAGAAAAAGGGGTAACTGGGCAGGGAGTGGTGGGGATAGGACCAGGAGAGAGACGGGGGTGATCTGCAAGATATCCAATGCTTCTTCTAGACTGCTCACCCCAAAAAGAGAAAACCCTCTGCTCCTTAGGAAAGCGGCCACTATCGGCGCCCCATGGCCGTAGGCATCGCCTTTGAGAATAGGCAAGAGAGGAACTTCGCTGTGAAGCTGGATTAACTTGATATTGTGTTCTAGCGCGCTTAGGTCTACTTGGATCCAGGACGAGCACGCCTCCGCATCCAATTGTGAATGGCCAGACCTCCTTGCCATAGCACATATCCTCCTTGCTGAATGGGAAGATCAAATTCTCCAACATAGATCTCAAGTTTCGCTCCGAAACCTTCCTTAAATCGATAGAGCCCATAGAGGGGATTGTCTTCCTCCAGGTCTCCCGATACTCCCCGAAAATCATACACACGAGAGCCAAGGCTCTTGGCCCACCTAATCATCTCCCATTGGATGAGGTGGGAGGCCTGCAAGTTGCGTTTCTCGTTACTGGAGGCGCCATACACATACCAGACCCTGTGGGGGAGGCGAAAACAGATGGCCCCTGCCAGGGGTGTGTTATCGTGGTAGGCTAGAAAGAGCTGGGCTAGGTTGTTTTCTACGAGGTGATCCCACATAGCCTCATAATAATCGAGGGGTCGAATGATGAAACCGTCCCGGATGGCAGTTTCTTGCAACAAGAAATAAAAGACGTTGAGGAGTTTTCTCTCCCTGGCACGGATAATTTGGACGCCTTTGCGCTGGGCATAACCGATATTGTAGCGGGTCTTGTTCTTCATATTCTTAAGTAGAGTATCGGTAGACGTGCTCAGGTTTAATGTCATTACACAGCGAGGTTGAACGCCTGCAAAGTCCAGTCCCGTGTCAACAAAGCGGAGTCTGCTTTTCTGAACACAATCGGTCCACAGTTCGTCTCCATCCAAGATAGGCGGATCCATTTTCCATACAAGGGCGTTCTCTTTTTTCAAGAGTCTGGCCCCTGCCAAAAGCAGAACTTCCAGAACCTCTCTAGACGAGAAGAGGGGACCCCGGGGCGAGTAGCCAAGTGTTGCTCCGAGGGGTAGTTTCTTCGTGAGAATCAGGGCAACCCCCTGAATGATCCCATTTTTCGTGGCCGCGAGCGGCCAATAGGTCCATCCCGAATGGGCCTTTAGTTTTCCCCACTTGGTTGTCTGCAGGACATCGCCCCTTGGGTGACTGGCCACAAAAAGGTCAAAGACATCTTCCTTTTCCCATAAGAGCTTGGTTTCCACAATCCTTCTCCTTTCAACACCTCTCTCAGTATATGTACTAATTACTACAACTGTCGCGTATTTATTCTTAGAAAGCGAAAGGAGGAGACCCATGCGAGTATTAAGGATCGTGCCCTGGGGCATAGTTACCATCCTCGTTTTGACTGTAACGTTTTCGGGGGTAGCCAATGCCCTAGAGGCACCGCCAGAGCTGAGTTCCATAGCTTACGCAGTGTATGACGCAGATTATGGATACGTAGTTTTGGAGAAAAACGCGTACCAGCGGCGTTCGATCGCCAGCATTACCAAAGTCATGACCCTGCTTGTTGCCACAGAGCTTGTGGAAGAGGGTAAGCTCTCCTTAGACGCTAAAGTAACAGCCAGCGCCAGGGCGGCAAGCCGGGAAGGTACCCAGATTAATCTTAAAACTGGAGACATAGTGACTGTAGAGGAACTTTTGTATGCCACGGCACTTCAGTCCGCGAATGATGCAGCTGTGGCTCTAGCGGAATATGTGGCAGGTACCGAGGAAGATTTCATCAAGCTCATGAACAACAAGGCTGAGGCCCTTGGCCTTGCGGATACCCATTATGTGGATTGTACGGGATTACTCTCCATTTTTAGCAACAACTTTTCTACAGCCTTCGATCAAGTAAGATTATTGCGGGAAGCCCTAGACCATGAGTTACTGCGCTCCATTCTAGGGGCCCCAGATTACCTACTCCAATCCCAGGATCGTAGAATCAAGAATTCGCATCCCCTCTTAGATGTCCCGGGGGTTGAAGGGGGTAAGACGGGGGCCACAACTCCTGCGGGACATACGTTGATCACTTCCTGTGTGCGACATGAGAAACGCTTGATTATTGTGGTTCTAGGTGCCCGGAGCAGGGAAGTGCGCAATGACGAAAATGAAAAGCTCCTGGAGTGGGCCTTTGGTAACCTGCGCACCTTAATTTCTAACGAAGAGGTTCTAACTCCAGTTGTGATCCCCGATGGCGTTGAACATCAGGTCAATGCGGTTTTGGCAAGTGAGTTTGCGGTGGTGGCGGCAACAGAAGCAGACTTAAAGTATGGGACGGACATTGAAATCCTGCCTAGTCTTAGGGCGCCTGTTGATCGGGGTGATAAGGTAGGAGAATTGGTCGTGAACCGCGGCGGAGAGGAGTTTGTCAGGTTGGATTTGGTAGCGCAGCAAAGTACAGGATTGGCCACATGGCTACGGCGAATTTTCAACAGTCTTACACGGATTTTCCGCGGGAATGGGTGAGTGAAGAGATGACGAAAGTCTCCGATAGATTAATTCAAAGGCGAATTCTACTGTTGCTTTTGATCATGCTTGTAGCCAGTGGCTTTTTGGCCGCGCGCCTTGGTTATTTACAGTTGTGGCAAAATGAATTCTTCCAGACCAAGGCATTGGAGCAGCGCATACAGAGAATTCCAGTTGAAGGCTTACGGGGAGCGATTTATGACCGTAATGGGGTACCACTGGCGTTGAGCGTAAGTGCCCATACCGTCTATGCCATCCCCGCCGAAGTGGAGGATCCTGAGGGGACAGCCAAGACCTTAGCTGGGATTTTAGGGCTAGATGAAGATTTCATTTTACAGCGCCTCTCCAAGCGGTCTGCCACAGAGTGGCTGAAGAAAAAGGTAGGTGAGGAAGAGGCCAGGCAGATCATTACCCTAGGACTCCCTGGAATCGGGATCGTTCCCACTTCTACCCGAATTTACCCCTATGGCTCTGTGGCTCCACAGGTTCTTGGCTTCGTAGGCATTGATAACCAGGGCCTAGAGGGATTAGAGCTCTATTATGATGACTTTTTGAGGGGTACCCCGGGTCAGACAGTGTTTGAACGGGATGCCCACGGGCGTGCCTTAGAAGATGGGGTGCGAGGCTATCTTCCCGGGACAAGAGGAGGAGATTTGTTCTTAACCCTAGATATCTTCCTGCAGCGAATAGCTGAAGAAGAGGTGCGGCGGGCTACACAGGAGACAGGCTCTCGCTTGGGGTTGGTTTTGATCACCGACCCGAAAAGTGGCGAGATTTTGGCGAATGCCGTTTATCCTACCTATGATATCGAAGAGTTTGCAAAGTACCCCGTGGCCAATCGCCGCAACATTGCTGTGACCGATACCTACGAACCAGGTTCTACCTTCAAGGCGGTGACCGCGGCCATTGCAGTGAATGAAGGCGTGGCGTCCCTCCATTCGGGCTTTTTTGATCCCGGCTATATTCGAGTATCAGGTTGGACTATTCGCTGCTGGAATAGGGGAGGCCATGGTTCCCAGAGCTTTGCTCAAACCATGCAGAATTCCTGTAACCCCTACTACGCCAAGTTGGCCCTTGATCTAGGGGCTGAGAGATTCTATGCTGGACTGACGGACTTTAATCTAGGTTATAAGACGGGGGTGGATTTTCCGGGAGAGATGGGTGGGACTTTGCGAGCTCCTTCTCCCAATGTACCCTTGGTGACTTGGGCCAATATCGGCTTTGGGCAAGGTTTGACTATCACCCCCATTCAGCTTATCGCCAGCTTCGGTGCGATTGCCAATGATGGGATTTATTCTGTTCCCCACTATGTGAAAAAACTGGTGACGGTGGAGGGCGCGTTCCCCCCCGATATTCCAGAACAGAGACAGATTGTAGGTATTGAAGCAGCAGATATCACAGCGTATGTGTTGCGCTCGGCGGTGGAAGTTGGTTCAGGGAAACGGGCTGAAGTACCCGGTTATGATGTAGCGGGAAAGACGGGAACAGCGCAGTTAGTTGAGAACGGACGTTATTCCCATTCCAAAATGGTGACATCCTTTGCTGGTTTTGCCCCTAAGGATGATCCCCAGATGGCTGCACTCCTCGTGCTCTGGGAACCCCAAGGTGCTTTCTATGGCGGGATTATTGCTTCACCCGTTTTTGCCCGTCTGGCCCAAAAGGTGCTGCCCTACCTAGGAGTGGAGCCAAAGGCTACGGTAAGTAGTGGCAATAGGCAGGCGGTCGTACCGGATGTTGGTAACTTAAGCGTTGAACAGGGAACCCTGCTCCTGAAGAGGGCGGGCTTTCACGTTGAGGTTGTGGGCCCCGGAACTAGAATTATTGGTCAGGTACCCGCTCCTGAGGCTAGGGTTGATGAAGGCAGTTTGGTTTATATTTATACGGATACTGACGACAGTCAGGTCAGTACAGAACAGCCCAATCCCTACGGAGCTTAGTGCAGGAGGAGAAAACACCAAGAAAGCGAATAGGAAATAGGAAGTTTAAAGAACAAGGAGTGGGCATATGCTTCCGTTTTTGATTATCTTTATTCCTATCATCGGTGGCTTGGTGGTTTATATTGCGAACATGAGTGACCGTGTTAGGGATGGCTTTGTCTTGGCCGTTACGGCACTTACGGGACTCTTGGGCTTGTCTTTGTATTCGTATCTACAAGATACGGGTGTTGTGCTTTTAGAGTATTCTAAGATACTGCATCCCTTTGGAGTATCGTTTCGCATAGACTGGCTCAGTGCCGTTTTGGTGACGATTGCTTGTAGCATCTGGCTCTTGGTTACCATCTATTCCTTTGATTATGCCAAGACGATGCACAACGTCAAACGCTATCATACCTTTACGCTCATTACCTTTGGGGCGACCTTAGGTACACTGCTTGCAGGCGATTTATTGACGCTCTTCTTGTTCTTTGAGCTCATGAGCTTTGCTTCCTATGTATTGGTGATTCAAGAAGGCGATGCCAAAGCACTTAGAGCTGGTTTCCTTTATTTAATCATGACCATCGGCGGAGGTCTCGCCCTGCTTTTTGGAATTCTAGGGGTTTATACCATCACAGGAACAGTCGTCTTCACGGCGGGTGGTTTCTTAGCGTCGAATTCTACCTTATCCCTGGTTTCCTTTATTGGCTTTTTGATCGGATTTGGTGTAAAGGCTGGGATGTTTCCTCTGCATGTGTGGCTTCCAGAGGCCCACCCCGTGGCGCCTTCGCCTTCGAGTGCGCTGCTTTCCGGGATCATGTTGAAAATCGGTGCCTTTGGCCTCTTGCGTGTGATTTTCAATATCTATGAGTTCCACTTTTTGAGAGAAGCGGGTTGGATCAACATGCTTCTGGTGGGAGCAGTTCTGACCATCCTACTGGGTTCGGTTTTTGCCATTATGCAAACCAATCTAAAACGCCGCTTGGCATACTCTAGTGTGGCCCAAATGGGCTATATTCTCCTGGGTATGGCACTCCTCTCTGAGCAGGCCCTTGTGGGAGATATTTTCCACATTTTCACCCATGCTATCATGAAGTCCTGTCTGTTCTTAATATCTGGAACCTTGATCATGTTGACGGGGAAAACGGAAATCGATGACTTTAAGGGGATCGGGAAGAGGATGCCAATCTCCATGATCTGTTTCACTATGGCTTCTTTGTCCATGATTGGAATTCCGCCCTTTAATGGGTTCTTAAGTAAGTGGTATTTGGGGTTGGGTGCTCTAGAGGTGAATCGGCCGCTCTGTGCCATCGTCCTTTTAATTTCCAGCTTGCTAAATGCCGTCTACTACTTGCCAATTATCATCAACGCCTTCTTTAAGAAGGAAGAACATGATTTTTCCAAGATCAAAGAGCCGTCTTATGGGATGTTAGTTCCGGTCGTGATTCTAGCAGTGGCTACAGTTCTGTTTGATCTCCTGCCCGTGAACGTTCTACTCAATCTTTCCGAAGTAACGGCCGCGACCTTATTTGGGGGACTTTAGGACGAGCTGTCTTGAAAATAGGAGCAGTGGGGTCGAAGTGGACACTGATCGCACAGGGGTTTACGAGCTTTGCATAGGGCACGCCCGTGTAGGATAAGCCAGTGATGCGCATCGATCCAGTACTTTTCGGGTATGGCTTCCATGAGCTGTAGCTCCGTCTGATAAGGATTTAATGCATGGGCGAGTCCAATGCGGTTGGCCACCCTAAACACATGGGTGTCCACTGCAATGGCGGGGATTTGAAAAGCGTTCGCCAAGACGACGCTTGCGGTTTTGCGGCCCACACCAGGGAGAGCTTCTAGCTCTTCTCTGGTTCGGGGGACTTCACCGCCATGCTTTTCTACCAGGATTTTGGCTGTGTTAATTAGATTGCGGGTCTTCGTCTGCCACAGACCCGCACTCTTGACAAGGGTAGCAACGTCATCGAAAGATGCGTTGGCCAAGTCTAAGGCCGTGGGGAAAGCGGGAAAGAGGTCTTGGGTGATTATATTGACCCTTTCGTCTGTACATTGTGCCGAGAGGATGGTGGCTACGAGAAGCTCGAAGGGATTTTCATGATTAAGTGCCGTGACAGCCTCAGGGTACATTGATTGTAATAGGGATAGTACTTCTAACATCCAGTTTCACCTCATGTGTGCTGGTCAATTTCTAAGATGTGAAATCCATAGCCATTGATCACTGTGGTGTCGTTGACAATGTCGATCCGGTTTTGCTTAAGGCCGTAGCTTAGATGGGTATGACCATGAATGAAATAGCGGGGTTTGTACTTATGAATGATCCTGGAGAAGGTTAAGAACCCTTTGTGACATTGATCTTCGGCATCGTGGACGCCAAACGGGGGCGCGTGAGTAAGGACAATGTCGATTTTGCGCCCTAGCAAGAATCTCCATGCCATTTTTCTCCAAATCGCCTTCATTTGACGCTCTGTATATTGAATAGCGGACTGGTGCTGGTGGAACATGGCCCCTTCAAAGCCTATAATGGTGAGGCCTCTAAAGTTGATGACTTGGCCATGGATGTTCCGTGCGCACTCCGGTGGATCACCATCGTGCTTGTCATCATGGTTACCCCTTACATAATAGAGTGGGGCATTAAATACCGACGTAAGGTAGGTTAGGTACCAAGTGGGCAAA
Organism: Firmicutes bacterium UBA5493; assembly: GCA_002424045.1. Lineage (GTDB taxonomy): Bacteria > Bacillota > Limnochordia > Darwinibacteriales > Darwinibacteriaceae > UBA5420. The sequence continues at coordinate 96,525 of DIPH01000042.1, forward strand.
TCACCTGCTGAGAGAATTGCATCAATGGAATCAGGAAAGCGGTCACGTCGGAAATGGTCATATAATTGTGGATCAACCGTGTCACCAACAATCAAAAATTTCAAACTAGATCCCCCCACATCCCCAATCAAAGGCAGGTACAGTTCTCCAAAGGGTTTCTTCAAGACTTCTCTGCAAGACGTGCGTTTTCTTCCCGGGCTACAAGGCGTTTTTTCTCCACCTCAGCCATGATTTTCTCTTCTAGGGTCACGCCTGCCATCCGTTCCAAAAATCCCGGCGGGTGGAGGGTAGAACTATAACGCTCAGGTGCTTTATACCAGACGCCTTTAGGGCCGTCAACGGCTTCTACTTTGGCGTAATCATCGATGAGTGTCACCCGAATTCCCCATTGGTCACCAGGGGCGATTTCCAGATATACGGCAGACTTATCAGTGGGTCTACTCCAAGTGCCCTGGGTTAACTCTTTTAGCAATGGCCTCATCCTTTCCCACTGTAAGTATTACACATTTGAGCGCCAAATCCTAGTTAGAATCGGGGTGTGGATATGTTGGTAGTGTTAATCCTATGTATCTTTTTAGGGTCGAATTGCTCGAATTATGCCGTGGTGGAGGCGGCAGAGGCACCTTCTATGCACTTTACAGTGGCTGAATGGGCCTACGAAGTGTGGGGTGAGGGTGACTATGATCCCAACCCCACAGGTGAGTTTGCCAGGGGCGAGAGGGGATATGCCTATTTGGAGATAGCCGATTTTGGCATAGGGGAACGTGATCAGTTGTTTTTCTTGCAGCTCGATGTGGATGTGGCTCTAGAAACCAAGAATGGACTACGGCTCTTTTATGAGAAGGATGTGCTGGAATTGGAAGAATACTATCTAGAGCCGCCAGAGAGCACGTGGTTTTACATCTATGTAGACATTCCCTGGTGGGCGCCGAGAGGTAGTTATGTGACAGTGATTACGGTACGGGATGGGGTCGCCGAGCTGTCTCTAGAGGAAAAAAGGGAAATTACGGTACGATAATTTGTCTTGTGAAAAAGGATACAAGGTCTTTTTGTCGAATACTAACAAGATCAAGTAAACCTATTTTCAAGGAGGAGTACGATGACGTTACGAGGGAGGAAGAAGGGGGAAACAGTTCCTCAAGGAGTTGTAGTTCGCTTACCCGTGTACTTTCGCTATCTGGCAGAATTGGAGGCAGCAGGTGCTGAGAGAATCTCTTCTGCCCAATTAGGAGAAGCATTGGACTTTACCGCCGCCCAAATCCGTTCTGACCTGAGCTATTTTGGCTCCTTTGGCCAGCAGGGGTATGGTTATAATGTGACAGATCTTCTCGATCAAGTAAAGCAAATTTTAGGAATCACAAGGGATTATTCCATTGTTTTGGTTGGTGCAGGCAATCTGGGAAAGGCTATTGGAAGTTATGAGTGGTTTCGTGATGAGGGCTTTCAAATTAAAGCCATTTTCGACATCGATCCCCACTTGATCGGAAACTACCATGTAGGATGTATCATTCGCCCCTTAGATGAACTGACCGCGTACCTTGCAGAGAATCCTACGGATATTGGAATCATTGCCACTCCCAAGGATGCAGGACAGTCTGTGTGTGACTTGCTTGTAGAAGGTGGTGTAGGTAGCATCTGGAATTTTTCCCCAACCCACCTCAATGTTCCTGATGAGGTAATTGTGGAGGATATGCATCTCACCGATAGTCTACTGCGCCTTGTTTTTCGTTTGAATGAGCAAAACCTGGGACAAGAACAAGCGTGAATTATGACCAGATCATAAAACTGGTTGGCAGGAGATGTTGAAAATAGTGCATAATATCCTTACAAGAACAAGTTGAAGAGGTGTTTGTGTGTTACTACGAGGAAAGCGTATAGCTATTTTTAACGTCGCCAATAAACGCAGTATTGCGTGGTCCATTGCCAAGTCCATGGATGCCCAGGGGGCCATTCTCATTTTGGGCTACCAAAATGAGCGCACGAGATCTGCAGTTAAAGAGCTGTCTAAGGAGTTGACATCGGAACCTGCGGCCATTTTGCCCTGCGATGTGTCTTTTCCCGAGCAGATCGAACAGGTGCAAGATAGCATTCGAGAACGGGCCGGTACCATTCACGGGCTGGTCCATTCTCTAGCCTTTGCGCCAAGGGAGTCTCTGCAAAATGCCTATCTTTTTACAGAAAGGGAGCACTTCTTATCGGCCCTAGAAATCAGCACCTACTCACTTGTGGCTTTAGCTAGGGCGTTAACCCCGGTTTTCAGTGACAAGGCCAGCATTACCACGTTGACGTACTTAGGGGCCGAAAAGGTAATGCCTAGCTACAACGTGATGGGTGTAGCCAAGGCCGCTTTGGAGGCAAGTGTTCGATACCTAGCCCATGATCTCGGACCTGCGGGAGTGAGGGTGAATGCCATCTCTGCGGGGCCCATTAACACCGTTTCTGCTCGGGGTGTATCTGGATTCTTAGATATCTTAGAAGTACATGAAGAAAGGGCTCCCCTCAAGCGTACTGTGGAAGGAAGAGAAGTGGGGGATACCGCCACATTCTTAGCAAGTGATCTGGCCAGCGGCATCACGGGGGAAGTCATCTATGTGGACACAGGCTACAATATTATGGGATTCTAGTAGTCCAAACGCAAAAAGCACTCGGCCTTTGCTGAGTGCTTTTTTGGCGGGCATGTTGGTGACACTACTTCGTAAGTGCTTTATCTAAAGCGTCGCGGACAAGCCGTCAAGCCGTTTCACCCTCTTTAAATATTTACTCAGAGACGGTTTCCCAGTACGTCATAGTTGTGACCATGACCACATCGTGGCCTTCTGAGAGGTTCTTTTGAAAAAGGTGCCTCAGGGCGGTCCACACTTCATCGGACTCTCCTGCTATGGTTGTATTTAGCGATGTATTACCAAGTTGAAGATCGTAATCTAGGGCATGCTCGTCCAAGAATTGTGTGGATAGCCCCTGTAAGTTGGCGATTTTTTCTTGCCCCACAGGATACAAAGAAACTTGTACTTTGATCATAGAAACCTACACCTCCTGAGACTAGTATGCTCAGAAGGTGTAGGCTTCACTCGCTTAACGGTTCGGTACGCAGACTGTTTGCCCAGGGAAAATTTCGTTGGGATTTGGGATCTGCGGATTGGCTCTAATCAACGCATCGAGGGAAACGCCAAACTTTCTTGCAATACTCCACATACTATCACCTGGCCTTACAGTGTAGGCGAAGGTTCCCGGCGGGCATGGACCTGGAGGTGGTTTGCTCCCAGGTACACAGACAATTTGCCCCGGGAAGATCAGACTAGGATTTGGAATCTGTGGATTTGCAGCAATTAGGGCATCGAGGGAGACGCCAAACTTTCTTGCAATACTCCACATACTATCTCCCGGCTGTACCGTGTAGGCGAAGGTTCCCGGAGGGCATGGACCCGGTGGTGTGGTTCGTGGCACGCAGACAATTTGCCCCGGGAAAATCAAGGCGGGATTAGGAATTTGTGGATTTGCAGCAATTAGGGCATCGAGGGAGACGCCGAACTTATTGGCAATGCTCCACATCGAATCTCCAGGTTGCACCGTGTAGGGAAATGTCCCTGGTGGGCATGGACCCGGCGGTGCTGAAATGGGTACGCAGACTGTTTGACCTGGAACGAGTCTCGATGGATCAGGAATTTGTGGGTTGGCGTCTATGAGTTCTTGGAGAGGTACCCCAAACCTTCGGGCTATGCTGAACATGGTATCTCCCGGTTGTACAATGTATGCGAATGTTCCTGTGGGACAGGTTACCCTGGGAATGCATACAATCTGTCCAGGGCGTATCTGGCTTGGATCAGGAGTCTGTGGGTTGGCTTGGACGAGAGCATCTAGACTGACGCCAAATTGGCGGGCGATACTAAAGAATGTATCCCCTGGCCGCACAACATAAGGGGTTGTATTGGGTCCACAAACCTGAGCCGGTTCAACATCGGCTTGAATCTCTGGCTGCTGTTCCTTATCATTATGAAGTTGACCGTCTTTTTCCAAAGTGAATCCTCCTTTACGAATCAATACCGCAAGGACTATGGTCTACATAATCCTCGTTTACGGTTCATTTCAACATATGAGATGAAAGGAGGATGTGTTACTCTTGACTTCGGGAAAAAGCTGTGCTAAAGTGATGTTAATGGTCCTCGGTAGCTCAATGGCAGAGCATTCGGCTGTTAACCGAAGGGTTGTTGGTTCGAGTCCAACCCGGGGAGCCATCTTGAAGGCGATCAGGTAAACCTGGTCGCTTTCTCCAATTCACGATCAGACTAAGCCCTTTAGATGTGTTGTTCTAAAGGGCTTAGGAGCATGAAATAAGGGTGCTGGTTAATTGTTAAATGCCGTCTGGGATTACTACCCAACAGATTAAATAGGCCAGCAGCCCAGTGCCATAGACTAGGGCAAAAATGACCCAAATCAAGCGTATAATGGTGGGGTCCACATTGAGATATTCTGCGATACCTCCGCACACGCCACCAAGTTTCTTCTCCCTTGAACGATAGATCCGTTTTGGCATGTTTGTCTGTCCTCCTCTAGAGAATTTCTTGGTTTACAACATTTTGTGGCCTCCGCCCTTCTAGGGCAGCTAACACATCACGGACCACCATCTCAACCATTTTGGAGCGGGTTTCCACCCCAGCACTGGCAATATGAGGGGCCAGGACTACATTGGACAACTGTGCGAGACCAGGTTTGAGAGCCGGTTCATCTTCAAAAACATCCAGACCTGCTCCATAGATTACTTTCTGTTGCAAGGCTTGAACCAAAGCGGTTTCGTCCACCACGGGACCCCTAGCCGTATTAATGAGGATAGCGGTGGATTTCATGTTCTCCAGTTCCCGTCGACCAATGAGGTGTTTGGTCTCGGGAGTCAGTGGACAATGGAGCGACACATAATCCGATTCCCTAAGTAATGTCTCAAGATCAACATATTCCATATTATACTCTCTTTCTACAGTATGAGGAAGCCTGTTGCGATTATGATAAAGAGTGCGCATATCAAAGCCCAAGGCTCTTTTGGCTACGGCCTGCCCGATGCGACCCGCACCGATTAGTCCTAAGGTCTTCCCGTATACTTCTACACCTAAAAGAAGTTCAGGACCCCAGCCGGTAAACTGGCCACTCCGGGTCATAGTATCCCCTTCGATTACCCTGCGCGCCGTGCTCATTAACAGGGCCCAGGCAAAATCAGCACTGGCGTTTGTTAAAACATCGGGGGTATTGCAGACCAGGATATTGCGCCTACTTGCCGCGGCAATATCGATGTTATTAAAACCTACAGCATAGTTCGCAATGACTTTGAGCTTACTCCCCGCTCGAATTACTTCTGAGTCCATCGGATCCGACAGCATAGAGATCAAGGCGTCCTGGTTTGATACCGCTTCGATCAGTTCTTCTTTCGTCATATTACGGTCCTTGGGATTCACCGTTACATTACACACGGAACGTAGCTCGTTTAAAGCATGTCCTGGTAGTTTTCGAGTCACAAACACATTGTACATGCACTCACTTCCTTTCACGTAAGTAGTATTCTTGGTGTCCCTTGGAGATCCTTTTCACTGAAAAAAGAGTTACGCGTAATCAGGCAGGGTTTAGGTGCATGCCCGTTGAAATATTATCCTAGTAATCGAGGAGAGTGAGCATACGTGGCCCAAGTCTTCGTACTTGCCAACCAGAAGGGTGGAGTAGGAAAAACCACTTCCACTTATAATCTAGGAGTTGCTCTGGCCGATATGGGCCAAAGGGTGCTGCTTTTGGATCTCGATCCGCAAGGCGGCTTAACCTATTACGCAGGATTTGAACCAGAGGATCTAGGGAAGACTATTTATCATTGTCTGGTACGGGATCTGCCGCCTAAGGAGATTTTGATCTCCAACGACTATGGCATCGATTTGCTGCCGGCTAACATTGATCTGTCCCTTGCCGAGTTTCAACTTGTGAATGCCCCTGCTAGGGAACGGAGGATTACTCGCATTGTCAATGAGGTTCGAGACGACTATGACTATGTGTTGATTGACAGTCAACCGTCTTTGGGGCTTTTAACAATCAATGCCCTAGCGGCAGCTGACGAAGTCATTATTCCAGTGTCCTGCGAGTTTTTGAGTATCCGAGGTACACGTGCTCTCTTGAAATTGATTGCGAAGGTGAAGGGGTCTCTAAGTAGTAAGCTGGAGATTGCGGGGCTTTTGCCCACGATGTTTGATACTCGTACGCGGCATGGCAGGGAGATTCTAGACCTCCTACGTACAGAGTTTCCTCAGCTCTATTTATTTCCCCATACCGTTGCTCGAAGCATTCGCTTTGCCGAGAGTACCAAGGCCCGGGCCCCAGTTTTTGAGGCTAAGATCCAGGTACCTGGTGCACTTGCTTATCGAGAATTGGCGCGGGAGTTAGTTAAGACGAAAAAAAGAATTTAGGTATGTGGGAGGAAGGTTTTTTCATGAGTTCAGTAAGAGTGCGTTTCGCACCGAGTCCAACGGGTTATCTTCATGTGGGTGGAGCAAGGACAGCCCTGTTTAACTGGCTTTTTGCCAGGCATCATTCTGGTGTGTTTGTTCTACGTATTGAAGATACAGATGCGGCTCGTTCCACCGAGGCGGCTACACAGGTAATTTTGGATGCCCTGGAGTACCTAGGGTTAGATTGGGATGAAGGTCCAGGTAGGGGAGGAGACTATGGTCCTTATTATCAAAGCCAACGGCTAAATCTATATAAAGAATATGCTGCCACGTTGATTGAGCGGGGTAGGGCGTATGAATGCTACTGTACTCCAGAAGAGCTCGACCAAAGAAGGCAAGAACAGATGAAGCAGGGAAGAGACACGCGCTATGATGGACGCTGCAGGCATTTGAGTGAGGAAGAAAGGCAGGCTTTAAAGGCCCAGGGCCGCGTACCTGTCATTCGTTTTGCATCCTTAGAGGAGGGCGAGACCCTAGTTGAGGATTTGGTCCGGGGTACTGTGACATTCGACAATATCACCCAGGTGGACGATTTCGTCATTTTTAAGTCTGATGGCATGCCTACGTACAACTTCGCCGTAGTGGTGGACGATGCTCTCATGAAAATAACCCATGTTATTCGTGGCGAGGATCACTTGTCCAACACCCCAAAACAGATTCAAATCTATGAGGCCCTAGGTTTTGAACCTCCCAAGTTTGCACATATCCCCATGATTCTAGGACCAGACAAGTCTTTGTTGAGCAAACGCCACGGTGCTACCTCCGTAACGCAATTTCAGGACGAAGGTTACTTGGCTTCAGCCATGGTGAACTACCTCTCTTTATTGGGTTGGGGTTATGATGATTCTCAAACCATTTTTTCCATCTCTGAGTTGATTGAAAAGTTTAGTATAGGGCGGGTATCCAAAAATCCTGCTGTTTTTGACATTCAAAAACTAGAATGGATGAATGGCGTCTATATTCGTGAGCTGTCCTTGGACGAACTCTATGAAGCGGCGTTGCCTTATTGGCAAAAAGCGGGGTTCCTTCCTGAGGAGGTTTCCGCCGAGGTCAAGGAATATGCTTTGAAGATTCTTAAAGAGCTGCAAACTCGTCTCAAGCTTGTGGCTGATGCAGTGGATTTGGCTCAGTACTTCTTTGTTGATGACTACCCCTATCAGGAGGAAATCGTTCAAAAGATACTGACCAAGCCACAGACAGAGGATATCATGAACTACGTCCATGGCGTGATCAAAGATGCTCCGAAGCTGGATGAAGAGTATCTAAAACCACAGTTCCAGGTTGGATTGGAGAAATTTGGCATCAAAATGGGAGGGCTGATTCAACCGATCCGTGTAGCTTTGACCGGAACCAATGTCAGTCCAGGTATCTATGATGTTTTGGAACTATTGGGGAAAGAGCGAGTTTTAGCCCGTATTGAGCGGACACTTGTCATGCTTAGAGAAAAGGAGTTGATCTAATGCAAGCTAAAGTTAGATGGAACGGTAAGCTCGGTTTTGTTGGTATTTCTGGAACGAACCATGCGGTTGTCATGGATGTTTCCAAAGAAAACGGGGGGGACGGAGCTGCAGCAAGCCCTATGGAAATGGTCTTGTTGGGTTTGGCGGGATGTTCTGGTATCGATGTGGCCCTCATTGTGAAGAAAAAGCGTCTAAATGTACGGGATTTTGAGATTTTTGTCCATGGCGAGCGGGCTGATGAGCACCCCCAAGTGTTCACTAAAGTGGATATGACCTTTGTGTTCGAGGGCGAAGATCTCAGTCGTAAAGCCTTGGAAGATGCGGTGCGTCTCTCCCTTGATAAGTATTGTTCTGTGGCGGGAATGGTGAACAAGACAGCCGAGATCGGCTGGACGGTTGAGATCAAAGAGTAGGAATATGTGATGAAAATTTACACGAAAGCTGGAGACCGGGGCCTGACCAAGCTTGGTAGTGGTGTTACCGTGCCCAAAAGCCACGAGCTGGTGGAAGCCTACGGTACAGTAGACGAGCTAACGAGTTTTCTTGGTTTGGCAGTGAGCGAGATCTCAGGTGCTGATGTGGCCGATGATCTTTTGTGGGTGCAAAGGCGGCTCTTTGTAGTAGGTTCTATCCTAGCCGGTGGCCCAGGGGAAGTGACCATGGACGACGTGAGGTTTCTAGAGGGGATCATTGATAAGCTTAGCATCCAACTGCCGCCCTTACATGACTTTATTTTGCCAGGGGGCACTCGGGAGGCAAGCCTCCTCCACGTGGCAAGAAGTGTCTGCCGCCGCGCCGAACGGAGGGTTACAAGTGTCAGCCAGGGCATTGATCTTGGAGACGAGAATATCCTGCCCTTTTTGAACAGGCTTAGTGATTATTTGTTCTGTGCCGCCCGCTTTGTGAATCACAAGGTAGGCGTTCTCGACCAACCTGCAAGTCCTGTCAAGTAAAAATGCACTGAGCGCCCTTGCTTTTTCTTGGCGGATGTGGTATATTCGGTAACAGTAATGGGGGATCGTCTAATGGCAGGACGGATGACTCTGACTCATCTAGTCTAGGTTCGAATCCTAGTCCCCCAGCCAACATGTTGCCTTGGCCCCATCGATCCAGATGGGGCTTTTTTAGGGGAATTTCAAGGCGTTCACATAGACTTCTGCTGTCCTTTTTGCCATCTGTTCACTAGAAAGATGAACTAAGGAGTACCTGCGGCTCCAATTTTGCAGTTTCTTCAGCCTGTGGGAGGAGCGTAGAAGGCCTCCTAGGTCGCTTTTCAGGTTCGCATAGGGAAAACGGCCAAGATTTCCACTGAAATCAAAGTCGTGTCGCGTTACGAGTTGTGGTGAGATGATACCGTCATAGGTTTGCTGCATCAACAGGACGGCATTGCCGCAGCTCATAGCTTCTCGTGCGGTGCGTCCGCAGGCGGCCACGATTCCTGCGTTTTGGAAGTGGGGGACAAGGTCTGGCTGCCAAGGCTTAAAGATTGTCCCAGGTATACCGGGGTTCCAGTTTGAGATGATGCGAAGGGGACCTTTGACTACCGCTTCATGGGCTATGGCTAAGTGTCTTAGAGCTTCAATCCGTTTTTTTCTAGCCGTCCAATGTAAATGATGGTTTTTCGGGGGCCCATGCTTACTTCAGGCGGAGCGAAAACTTCCGTGTCAACACCGTTGGGAATGGTGACTACGTTTTGGCTAAAGTCTGCGATTTCCCCGGCCACATTGGGTCCGATGGCAATGATTGCACGGGCCATGAGCAGCAAGTGGCGATAACGGATCTGGTTAAAACCTAGACCGTGACAGGTGAGAATATAAGGGATGCCCAAGCGAGAAGATAATAGCTGAGCTCTCTGGAACAGTGTAGAACTCTGGCTATGAATGAGATCAGGCTTTAAGGTGCGGCACTGGCTGACGAGTGTCACAAGGTCTGCTCCCTCAGAAAAAGAGATGTTGTGCTGATGCAAATAACGGGTATAGTGACTCCAAAATAGCTTGCTGTGGATTGTTCCGAAGGCTATGTGTACCTCAATTCCTAGAATTTGCAGTTGTTTGGTCAGTTCTAGGACATGGGTGGTTTGACCACTTAAGAAGAAATCAGAGAGAAATAGCACTTTCATGGACAATCCTCCTTCGTTCCATACTACATACATACTTTATGCCACGATGAAGAAAGAGTACTTAGAATCTGATTGACTGAGGGGTGTGGTTGTGAGCACAGGTATTACGATTGTTATTGGTCTTTTTGGAGGTTTGGGTCTTTTTCTACTGGGGATTCAAATGTTGGCCGATGGATTGCAGAAAGCGGCCGGAGAACGTATGCGGCGTATTTTAGAGCTCTTTACATCTAAGCCACTTAAAGCTGTCTTAACGGGGGCTGCAGTTACAGCTCTCCTACAGTCAAGCTCCACAACTACGGTGATGATTGTCGGTTTTGTTAATTCGGGACTCATGACGCTGACCCAAGCAGTGGGCACCATTATGGGGGCTAACATTGGTACCACCATCACAGCTCAAATTGTCTCCTTTAACATCTATAGCTTAGCCTATCCGCTGATCGCCTTGGGCGCTTTATTCTACTACTTTTCCAAGAAGAAGATGAAACGCTATGGCGGCATGGGAATCTTGGGCTTTGGTTTATTGCTTCTAGGACTTTCGACTATGAGTACCTCCGTCAGCCCCGTGAGGGAGTATGAACCATTCTTGCAGCTCTTAGTTACCATAGGTGACCGTCCGATCTTGGGTATTTTGGCTGGCGCTCTATTTACAGCCGTTGTTCAGAGTTCCAGTGCCACAACGGGTTTGGTCATCGCCTTCTCCTGGCAGGGAATTCTAAGTCTACCCGCGGGTCTAGCCCTCATCGTCGGCGCTAACCTTGGAACTTGTATTACAGTTGTCTTGGCGTCTCTTAATTCCCCCGTTACGGCAAAACGGGCTGCTCTCAGCCATGTACTTTTCAATCTTGCTGGTGTGATTTTGTATCTCGTCTTTCGCAGACCCTTCACGAGTTTGATCTTGATGACAGGGGGTACAGTGGCCAGGCAAATTGCCAATGCCCACACCTTGTTCAATGTGCTTGCGACTTTAATCACCTTTCCGCTCTTGCCTACGTTCGTGAAGCTTGTGACCGCCATCGTTCCTGGTGATCAAGCAGTCCTCGAAGTCAAACCGAAATTCTTAGATGACCGCTTGATTCATACTCCAGGTGCCCTAATCAGCGCCCAAAAAGAAGCTCTCCGCATGGGTACTTTGGCCGTAGATATGGTGGAACAGGCGGTGTTAGCCTTTGTGGAGGGCGAGATTGATCATCTTCACGAAATTGAACAGCGGGAAGAGGTCGTTAATTCATTAGAAACGGCTATTACGTCATATTTGGCTAAGGCAAATCAACACTCCATGAATGAGAATGAGGCTAGGGAAATCGTTAACCTGATGCACATTGTTAACGATATAGAGCGCATGGCCGACCACGCCATCAATATCGCGGAGTTAGCCGATGTTAGGACAACGGGTAAACATGAGTTGAGCGAGGCTGCTCGGGATGACTTGCAGAAGATGTTTGGTGAGGTAGACCGTATCTCTCGCGCTGTTTTGGAGGCCCTAGGGGATCGGGATGTGGAGAAGGCAACCTGCTTAATTGGTGAAGATGACAAGGTGGATGATCTAGAAAAGCGCTATCGTTGTAACCATATTGAACGCCTAAACCAGGGGCTTTGCCGCCCAGACGTGGGTGTATTGTTTTTAGATGCAGTGAGTAACCTAGAGCGGGTTGCAGACCACGCCCATAACATTGCTGAGGCTGTAGCGGATCTTGCGTTTTCTAAATAGAGGCCATGCGGTCAGAGCTACCTGTCTTGGAGCGAATGATTTAGGCGGTAAGAGGTTATTGTACAAGGGGAGGGTGTTAAATGGGAGTATCGGATCAGACGCGTTTGTTTTCGGCTATTGACAAGGATAGCGTTGATACCAAAGAGATTTTATCGAGAGTGTGGGCGGCCCTAAAAGAAAAGGGGTACCAACCTTTAGACCAAATTGTGGGTTATCTTGTCTCCGGGGATCCTTCGTATATTACGGCCCATGGCGATGCAAGACGTCTCATTCAATCCATCGAACGGAATGATCTTTTAGAAGAAATCGTGGCAGATTATTTCAAAGGTTTAGCATAGGGAGGGGTAGTCTATGGCTCGGTTGGTTATTGAAGGCGGAAAGCCTCTCCGCGGGTTGGTGGAAATCAGTGGCGCTAAAAATAGTGCACTTGCCATTATTGTGGCTGCTGCATTGGCCACAGAGGGTGAATGTGTACTTGATAATATCCCTCAAGGAAGTGATATTGGCACCATCTGCCTGATCCTTCAGGATCTAGGAGTGGGGGTCTGGTTTGATGACCAAGAACGCTTACATATTCGGGGGTCAACCCTCAACAAGCATCAGGCATCCTATGATTTAGTGCGAAAAATGCGTGCTTCATTTTATAGTGCAGGCCTGTTATTAGCCCGCATGGGTAAGGCCGAAGTGCCCCTACCGGGTGGCTGTGCCATTGGCTCACGGCCCGTTGATTACCATATCAAAGGGTTTAGCCAGATGGGTGCAGATGTCTCCATTGAACATGGTTATATGAAGGCAGAGGCCAGTAAACTCCACGGCGCGCAAATTTATGTGAACAGAGCGAGTGTAGGGACGACCATTAACCTAATGATTGCCGCCTCCTTGACTCAGGGAACTACTACGTTAGAGAATGCTGCAAAAGAACCGGAAGTTGTAGATTTAGCCATCTTCCTCAATGGCATGGGGGCTAAGGTTCGTGGTGCGGGAACGGAAAGCATTCGGATCGAAGGGGTGGAGAGTCTACGAGGAATTGAATACTCCATTATCCCTGATCGCATTGAGGCTGGGACGTTTCTCTTTGCGGCCGCCATTACCGGTGGCGAAATACTCATAAAAAGCGTTGTGGCCGAACACTTAAGGGTACCTATTGTAAAGTTGGAAGAAGCGGGAGTAACGATTGTCCGGGGAGATAATGAACTCCATGTTACAGCCCCCAATCGTCTAAAACCAGTGGATGTGGAGACCTTGCCCTATCCTGGTTTCCCCACGGACTTACAGCAACCCCTTGTGGCCTCCATGTGTTTAGCCGAGGGAACTAGCGTAGTTAGGGAGACGATTTTCGATCGCTTCCGCTACGTAGACGAGCTTCGCAGGATGGGTGCAGATATCAAAATTGAGCAGGGAACAGCTATTATTCGAGGTGTTCCCCAGCTCACAGGTGCTCCTGTGGAAATCACAGATCTTAGGGCGGGTGCAGCTCTAGCCATAGCTGCGTTAGCGGCGGAAGGCCGAACAGAGCTCTATGGTGTAGAAATTTTGGACCGGGGATATGAGTACTTTGAAGACAAACTGAAAAAACTTGGGGCTACAATCTATCGAGAAGAGACGAATGGACCAAAAAAGGGCTGAGGCCCTTTTTTGTTGCCTGGCTATACAGGATTTTCCCGAAGGGTAGCAGAAGTCTAGGGCAAGATCGGGGGTGAGGAGCTGTCTGTGCAATTATATACCCATAGTGATTATTCATTGCTAGAGTCCGTCTGCAGGGTAGAGAACTTAGTGGGCCAGGCTGCCAAACTTGGCATTCAAGCCCTGGCCCTCACGGATCTAGGTACCACGGCCGGACACGGAGAATTTGAACATCACTGCAAGCAAAGGGGCATCAAACCCATCTTTGGGGTGGAGTTGAATCTAGGCTTTGGTCAAGGAGCGGTACTCTTGGCCTTAACGAACGATGGATACAAGAACATCTTGCACCTAACGTCACAGCCCGAGCCTGTTTCCCGGGAGGAGTTGGCCACCTGCAAGACAGGTGTGGCTATCTTGGCAGGAACCCACCTCGCGGAAGCGTCTCATGACTGGCTCGAAAAGGAATTTGGAGAAAACTACTATATTCGTCATGAACTTGGAGGAAATCGGGACCTTTTTGGAGTCTTTCCTGACCACAAGTTTATCGTATGTCAAGATGTGCGCTATCTTGAGAAGAGTTCTCTAGTAACGCTTCAGGTTTTGGGCAAGATTAAGGGGAAAGAGGCCACCACTTTGCCTGCCTATCCCCTCTTGAGCTGGGAAGAGCTCTGTGAGGAGTTTAAAGGTCCCAAGGTGGCCCTTGAAGCAACACTAGATCTCGCAGAGCGCTGTAATGTACAATTGCCGAGGGAGCAGATGCTACCCCCCCATCAGGGTGGGGATAGTCTAGAAGACTTGGTATGGAAAGGTGTCAGGGAACGTTTTGGAGAACCCAGTGGAGCGATCTGTGAGCGCTTGAACCAAGAATTGTCTATCATCCAGGAGCTCGGTTATGAGGACTATTTTCTGATCGTAGCTGACATTGTGCGGTTTTCCAAAGGGGCACAGATAGCGGTGGGTCCTGGGAGAGGTAGTGCTGCGAGTAGTCTAGTGGCCTATTGTCTCGGGATCACCGAGGTAGATTCCCTTTCATGGGGACTTCTGTTTGAGCGTTTCCTAAATGCGGAAAGGAACAAGCGACCAGATATTGATTTAGATTTTTGTTATGAAAGGCGCGGAGAAGTACTCTCTTATGTCGTAGAACGCTTCGGACGGGATCATGTGGCCCAAATCGGAACCTATGGCACCTTTGGTCCGAAAGCAGCTGCTCAGGAGGTTAAGCGGGTTCTGGGAGAAGACAATGCTGTAGTGGCAAAGGAAATCCAAGGTCTGAAAAGGCATCGGTCCACGCACGCGGCAGGAGTAATTATTACCGCCAAGCCCACTTTGGACATTAGTGCGGTGTATCTTGATAAGGAGATTCCCGTAACGCACCTAGACATGTATGCCCTGGAGGAATTGGGAGTGCTCAAAATCGATCTTCTTGGGCTGCGTACCCTTACCTTACTTCAGCGCATGGAGGATTTGGTGAAAAAGAGAGATGAAAGTTTTTCCTTGCGAGACATTCCCTCCCATGATGAGCCAACCTTAGCGTTGCTCAGTGAAGGGAGGAGCCTGGGGATCTTTCAACTGGAAAGTGACCTCTTTAGGGACTTGCTTCGAAAGCTTAAACCAAGAAACTTCAGGGATATCATCGCTCTTTTGGCCCT
The DNA here is from genome assembly GCA_002424045.1 of Firmicutes bacterium UBA5493. Lineage (GTDB taxonomy): Bacteria > Bacillota > Limnochordia > Darwinibacteriales > Darwinibacteriaceae > UBA5420. The sequence continues at coordinate 111,557 of DIPH01000042.1, forward strand.
CGGTAGGCCAGGACCCTTGACTATGTTTCCTGAATATGTGTCTAGGCGTGATAGACAGGGGAAAATAGACTATCCCCACCCTGCCTTGGCCGAGATTCTAGGGGAAACCTATGGTTTGATTCTTTATCAGGAGCAAGTTATGCTGATCGCCAGTAGAATAGGTGGTCTTTCCCTCGGGGAGGCTGACTTGCTCCGCACGGCCCTTGCGAAAAGTGACCCCGGGGCTACGAATGTGTGGAGGGAGCGTTTTGTGTCTGGGGCCCAAACATTCTCTGGACTATCAAGGAGTGCGGCAAAAAGGCTCTTTACGGAGATTAGCCAGTTTAGTGGATATGCTTTTAACAAAGCCCACAGTGTAAGCTACGCGCGAATCACATGGCAGGCCGCTTACATGAAGACCCACTACCCCGGAGAGTTTTTTGCGACCCTTCTTAACCAGGGAAGTGCCGGCAAGGAGCGCCGTGTGTATCTTTTGGATGCCCTGCGTTCGGGTCTTGAGGTACTACCTCCTAGCGTCGTTCATTCTGAAGTCCAGGCCGCGTTGGAAGGGGATAAGCTTCGTCTAGGTCTTTCTATCAATCGACACATCCCCCCCCAGAGTGCAGAGGCGGTCGTCCGGGGAAAGGGGAAGTGGGCAAGCTTGGCCCAGGTCAGGCAGTACACTCGTCTTGACGCAGCTTCCTTAGAAAAACTGGTGCTCTGTGGGGCCTTCGACGATCTAGGCGGACGTAATAAACACCTTCAAGAACTGGGGCTCGAGGCGAAGAGTGAATTAGAACTTCTCCTCTTAGAAAAGGAGTGTCTGGGGATATACGGAAGTGATCACCCTTGCCGCCCGTTTTTACCCTTAGTCCACAATCTGAAGGGTGAATTAGATGTGGTGGCAGGAGAAATACTGGAGATTAGGGCTACTGGAAATATGCGGCAAGGAGTGCTCGATACTCCTGTAGGATCGTATTTCTTCGAGGGCCATAAGGAGAGTTTTGCGGGTTTAAGTTTGGCTGCGGGCTCGCGCCTCGCCCTCTTTGGGGATAGGAAAGTGAATTGGGCTTTACCCCTAGGACCGACGCTCTTGATTACTCCTACCCCCAACAATTTAGAGACCATCAAGAATGTGTTGGAGAATCAATTTGGCTCCAAACCCACAATTTTGCTATTCGGTGAGGCCTATCATCTCTTACCCAGGCAGTTTTGGGTGAAGGATGCAGACGAAATCCAAAGGCGTCTCCAAGAGGAGCACATTGTGTATACATGGTTGGATCCTTGGAAAGAAAACGTTTAGCAGAAGGGATTTTTTCTCCACTAAAGAAATAAGTCTAGCGTAATAGGAATGTGAGTGATTACAAAAGGAGGGCGCGATATGATGTGGACGGTGGTTTACATTGCTCCTAATCGCCCTATAGCAGAAATGTTGAAAGGACTTTTGGAGGGCGGTGGGATCTTACCTATGTTACGACCCATAGGTGCTCCCCATTTGGGTGATTCCGCTAGTGTTGAAATATTAGTTCCAGAATCTGAAGTAGAAGAGGCCAATGAGATCATCGCTGCTTCCTTTGGCTAAGGTGGGGTAATATGCTCAATGTGTTTAGAGGTAAACCGAAATATGTGACGGTAAGACCCCAGGAAGAACCGGAGCGCAAGGATTTTCCCGATAATTTGTGGACGCGCTGCGATTCCTGTGGAAAGATGATTTTTACCAAAGAGTTGGAAAAGGAAGCGTTTTTGTGCGCTAGTTGTGGTCACCATTTCAGAATCAGTGCCAGGAAACGACTGGCCATGCTGACAGAAACTGCTAATTTTGAGGCCTTTCCTCCCCTGGTGGCTGCGGACCCCATTGGTTTTCCAGGTTATACTGAGAAAATCAAACAAGCGCAAGAACAGACGGGCTTAGACGATGCAGTTCTTATTGGTAAGGCGACAATTCAAGGCTCATGTTGCATCTTAGGAATCATTGATTTTTCGTTTATCGGGGGAAGTATGGGCTCTGTAATGGGAGAGCAATTGGTGCGAGGTTTTGAAAAGGCTCTTCAGGAGGAGCTCCCTGTGGTGATTTTCTCAGGAGGCGGAGGGGGGGCGCGCATGCACGAGGGCATTTTTAGCCTAATGCAGATGGCTAAAACAGCCCAAGCTGTAGGAAAGCATAGTCGTGCCGGCCTCTTGTTTGTCTCTGTGTTAACCCATCCCACCATGGGAGGGATTTACGCGAGCTTTGCCTCCCTAGGAGACATTATCCTGGCCGAGCCGGGTGCCCTTATCGGTTTTGCCGGTCCGAGAATCGTGGAAGAAACGACGCGACAAAAGCTTCCTGCTGGCTTCCAAACGGCAGAATACGCCCTCAAGCATGGCATGATCGACGCTATTGTGTCGCGATCACAAATGTTGAGTTATGTGGGGCGCCTTTTGGCGTGGCATAGGTAGGTGAGAGTAATGCAAGCATTTGAATGGGAAAAACCTGTTTTGGAGCTCGAAGCCCGCATTGGTGAGCTAAAACAATTCATCCATAGTGAAGAGATGGATTTCAGTCAAGAGATTAAGACCTTAGAGCGCAAGGCGGCAACGCTTCGCAAGGAGATCTATGAGAATCTGACCCCCTTCCAGAGAGTGACGATGGCCCGCCACCCTAAACGCCCCACGACGTTGGATTACATCAGTCTTCTTTTTGATGAGTTCGTAGAGTTTCATGGAGATCGTAGTTACAGAGATGATCAGGCCATTGTGGGGGGAGTGGCCCTTTTTGAAGGACGTCCTGTCACAGTTGTCGGACCCCAGAAGGGACGGGATACAAAGGATAACATCGCCAGGAATTTTGGCCTTCCCCACCCTGAGGGTTACCGCAAGGCCCTCCGCTTGATGAAGCAGGCGGAGAAATTTGGTCGTCCGATCATCACTCTCATTGATGTTGTGGGTGCCTATCCGGGTATTGAAGCTGAGGAACGGGGGCAAGGTTTGGTGATCGCCCAGTGTATTGAAGAGATGTCCTTTCTAAAGACCCCTATTCTCTCTATTATTACTGGAGAAGGAGGTTCTGGGGGAGCCTTGGCACTTGGCGTAGGCGACCGCATTTTGATGTTGGAGAACGCATGGTACTCCGTTATTTCCCCTGAGATGTGTGCTGCGATTTTGTGGCGTGATTCGTCCAGAGCGGCAGAAGCGGCAGATCTCTTGCGCTTAACACCAACAGATCTGTTGAAATTTGGGATTATTGATGATGTCATCACTGAACCTTTGGGCGGAGCCCATAGGGATCATGTCACCACAGGCCTGCAGATACGTTCCTTTATGCGGCGTTACTTGGCCACGATTATGAAAAAACCGATAGACCAATTGATTGAGGAACGACTGGCTCGCTTCCGCCAAATTGGAACGTTTAACGAAAAATCGCTAGCCGAGTTGTAGGTGCACAGTTGCTGTACGAAAGGAAGGGGAGATAGATATGGGGCGGAGAATAGGAGTTTTGACCAGCGGAGGGGATGCCCCGGGCATGAATGCTGCGGTGCGTACGATTGTACGTGCAGCTCTGCATTATAATCTGGAGCCTTGGGCCGTGTATCGCGGCTACCATGGACTGATTCGCGGGGAAATAGAACCCATGGATAGTAGGACGGTGTCAGGTATTATTCAAAGGGGTGGAACGATTTTAAAGAGTGCCCGTTCCGATCAGTTCCGGACCCCTGAGGGCCGCGCCAAAGCAGTGGACATGCTCGATAAACACGGCATTGATTCTTTAATTGTAATTGGTGGTGACGGCTCATTTAGGGGAGCCCTGAGTTTAGAAGAGCTCGGTGTAAAGGTGATCTGCATTCCGGCAACCATCGACAACGATATTGCTTGCACCGACTATTCCATTGGTTTTGATACAGCGGTAAACAATGTGATGGATGCTGTGAACAAGATTCGCGACACAGCCAGTAGCCATGAGCGGGTTTATGTAGTCGAAGTGATGGGCCGCGCTTCTGGTTACATCGCTCTTTATTCTGGGCTGGCAGGCGGGGCCGATGTGATTTTGATTCCAGAGGTTCCCTATGATTTAGAGCAAGTTTGCCAGCAGATACAAAGGGCCAATAGCATGGGCAAGACTTACAATATTGTGGTTGTAGCTGAGGGTGTGAGGCCGATTTCTGGCAAGAAGGGGGACGAGAGCCCTTCTCTGGAGATAGGTCGCTACATTCAAGAACAGGCTGGTTTTGACACGCGCATTATTATCTTAGGACATATTCAAAGGGGCGGAGCACCGACTGTTCGTGACCGTCTTCTGGCCAGTCGCCTAAGCTACCATGCCATAGAGTTGGTCTATCAAGGAAAAAGTGGTAAGATGCTCGGCGAAGTGGATCAGCTTGTAAAATCCTTTGACCTTTCGTATGTACTAGCACAGGAAAAGCAGTTGAACCTTGATTATTACCATCTGTCGAACATACTGTCGTCGATCTAGAAGAGGAGGTCGAATATGCGTAAGACCAAAATCGTGTGCACGATTGGGCCAGCTAGCGAGGGTCCCGAGATCATCAGGGCATTGATTAGGGCGGGAATGAACGTGGCGAGGCTGAATTTTTCCCATGGTACCTTAGATGAGCACCTGCTACGGATCAAGAACCTCAGAGAGGCTACGGCCGAACTGGGGGCAAATGTAGCCCTGCTCCTTGATATCCAAGGACCAAAAATCAGGGTAGGCCGTCTCAAAAATGGTCCGATTGAGCTGATTCCTGGCCAGGAATACACTTTAACGGTTGAACCTTACGAAGGTGACGAAGCCAAGATCCATGTGGACTACCCCTATCTAAACCGGGATCTTCGTCCTGGTTCGGTGATCTATATCGACGATGGTCTCTTGGAACTACGAGTCCAAGAAATTAAGGGTCCCGATGTGGTTTGCCATGTGGTGGTTGGTGGAGAGCTGAATTCACGTAAAGGTCTCTCTTTACCGGGTGTGGATGTGGATTTGCCGCCCATAACAAAAGAAGATGCAGAACATATTCGCTTCGGTGTGAAGCACGGGGTAGATTTTATCGCCGCTTCCTTTGTGCGCAGGGGGGAACATGTGGAAGCGGTGCGCCGCATCGTTCATGATGCGGGGGGAAGCCAACATATCATAGCAAAGATTGAAAGCAATGCTGGTTTGCGGAATATTGACGAGATTGTGGCTGCCGCCGATGGCATTATGGTGGCTAGGGGCGATCTCGGGGTGGAAATCGCTGCCGAAGAGGTTCCTTTAGCGCAAAGAATGTTGATTCGCAAGTGTAACCGGGCGGGGAAACCGGTGATTACTGCAACTCAAATGCTAGATTCCATGATTCGGAATCCCAGGCCTACGAGGGCTGAAGTGACGGATGTCTCCAACGCTATTTTCGAAGGCACAGACTGTGTGATGCTCTCTGGAGAAACGGCTACGGGCAGGTATCCCATTAAGGCAGTCCAGGTCATGGACAGTATCGCCCGCCGCATGGAACAGGTTATCGATTATGGAGCCGTGCTAAGGGAGAAAGCGGAGGAGGGGCGCACTGCAATCGATCAAGCAGTGACCTTGGCGGCCTGCCAAGTCACCCATGATCTGAATTTGGGCCTAATTATCTGCTCCACCTTTTCGGGGGCTACAGCACGTTCTTTGTCCCAAAAACGTCCCAAAGCTATCATTTTCGCCATTTCCCAAAACGAGCATGTGGTCAGGCAACTGGCCATGTCCTGGGGAGTTTTTGCCGTGTTTCAGGAAAGAGACAGTGACGTTGAGGTTTCCATCAATAAGGCTATAGACAAAGCAATCAAGCGTGATTTGCTTGCACCTGGTGATGTGGTTACCATAATTACCGGTTTATCGGTGGGGGTACCAGGGACAACAAACATGTTGCAGGTGCGAAAGGTTGAGGACTTTTGAAAATAGGGAAATTATCAGAGGATATGCTGGAACGGATGGTTTTATCAACCATCCAATTTCTACGTAAGGATGTATTAGTCCATGCCGGACTTGGTGAAGATTGTGCGGTCATCGACTTTGGTGATGAGGTGTGCTTGGTGACGAGCGATCCAATTACGGGGGCCGCGGAAGGCGTGGGAGAGCTGGCCGTCCATGTGGCCTGCAATGATCTGGCTGCCAATGGAGGGACTCCCGTAGGGGTCCAAATCGTACTATTGATGCCCGAGCATACCAGGGAAGAAGAGATTCACCAGATTATGGAGGATATCCAGGTGACGGCGGCCAGCCTAGAGGTGGAAGTTCTGGGAGGTCACACCGAAATTACCAGTAAAGTTATGGATCCAGTTGTTTCCATCACCGCCATCGGGAGGGCACCCAAGGGACGTTATGTCACCTCAAAAGGGGCAAAGCCCGGGGATGATATCTTGATTACCAAGGGTGCAGGTATTGAAGCCACCGCCATTTTGGCTAGAGATTTCGGGCACCTTCTCCCTTTTGAAGTTTCAGACCAGGAGATCCGGAGGTTCACCAAACAGCTCTCCGTTGTACCCGAGGGCCTTTTAGCGGCTGAATACGGGGTCCATGCCATGCATGATATTACCGAAGGTGGTTTACTGGGAGCAGTCAGGGAGATTTGCCAGGCTTCTAGAGTGGGAGCTGAGATAAAAGAGGTAGATGTTGCCATACCCCAGCTCACCAAAGCTATTTGCGAACATTTTAAACTGGATCCCTTAGGTCTCTTGTCCTCTGGTTCCATGCTCATTGTCACTCCTAGTGGACAGGACCTAGTAGATAGACTAGGCGACATCAAGGTCCCAGCTTTTGTCGTAGGAAAGATAACCGAGGGCGACCACCCAGTCTTAGTTCGAAAAGCAGGAGAGAGACAGGCCATCATGGCCCATGTGGAAGATGAGCTGTGGAAGTTTTTCCGCAGAATCGAAGGAATGGTGGAATAGCGATGCAGGCGAATCCTGGTAAAGAGCTAGAGTTAGAGATCGAGGGAAAGAAGTACCTACGTGTTCCAGTGCAAACAGAACTCATTGTGGCTACCGATGATATTGTGCAGGTGGTAAACATGCATACGGAAGGCCTTGTTCAAAGTGGCGATCTCATCGTGGTGAGCGAGAAAGTTGTGGCCATCACGCAGGGAAGGGCTTTCCGAATCAATGAGATTAAGCCCTCGAGACTTGCGGTCTTTTTGAGCAGATTTGTTCACAAGTCTCCCCATGGGATCGGTCTTGGTATGCCCCAAACGATGGAATTAGCTATTCGGGAGGTGGGGGCCCTTAAGATTATTTTTGCGAGCATCGTGGCTGCTATTGGCAAGCTTTTAGGCATCAAAGGACTCTTTTATCGCATTTGCGGTCCGAAGGCAAGAGCCATTGATGGGCCCTGCGAGTACACAATCCCCCCCTTTAATGACTATGCGGTTTTGGGGCCAAAGGATCCCGACTTAGTTGCTAGGCAGATTAAGCAGGCGGTGGGATGGTAAGCGTTAAAGTGAACACACC
>DIPH01000043.1 GCA_002424045.1 Firmicutes bacterium UBA5493
TCCGGAATTGTAACATAGACCCGGCAGCGGTATACCAGCTTCCGGGAACAGGGGTTAATGTAGGAAGGGGAATGACGATGTTTGGTAGTAATCGCTACATTACAAGGGGCATTAACCAGGAGCTTCCCATGGAGCTAATCATCTTCTTATGGTCTAGGGTTGATGCCTTGAAATTAGAATCTGATGGTGAGACAGACCCAGAGGTGAGAGCTAACCGATTGGTGATCCACCGCACAGAACAACCGGAGTATCTAAGAACTCATGCCATCACAGTCGAAAAGCCCATTACAGAAAAAGTCTATGTGATTGACTCGGAGGAATACTGCACCATGCTCTTTGCTAGGGAGTATTAGAGATAAAAAGGGGGGTAACGGGGTAAAACCGTAGCCTTTCTTTTTTTGCACTAGACCGTTTTACAGGCTCCAGGCAGGGTTTTGGCTTGATCTGTCCAATTAATTACAGAAAGTGATTAAGAGTCAATATACAACTACAACGGAGGGATCGACACATGGAAATTGAGAAGATGTCCCTGCAGAGCATGGATCTGGCAGATCAGAATCGGGAGAAACTCAAGCAGTTATTCCCTTCGGTATTTGTTGAAACGCTTAACGATAGGGGAGAACTTATAGAAACGATAGATTTTGATGAGCTAAAGGCGGAGCTAGGCACTTTCAGTGATCTCTTTGATAACCGGCGAGAACGTTATGGTCTTGACTGGCCAGGCAAAAAGGATGTTCTTAAGATCATTCAGCAGCCCTCTATTGCCACATTAAAACCGTATCGCGATGAGACTGAGTCGGTCAATTTCGATGAAACAGAGAACTTGTTCATTGAGGGTGACAACCTTGAGGTTTTAAAACTCCTACAAAAAGCCTATTATGGCAAAATCAAGATGATCTATATTGACCCGCCCTATAACACTGGGAATGAATTCATTTACCCCGACAATTACTCCGAGTCGTTGGATACGTACTTGGCTTACGCTGGATTGGCTGATGATCAAGGTAGAAAATTTGCCACAAATACGCAGAACGAGGGTCGTTATCACACCAAGTGGCTGAACATGATGTACCCTAGGCTTTATTTGGCGAAAAACCTACTTCGGGATGATGGAGTTATCTTCATCTCTATAGACGATAACGAGGTTGTAAACCTAAGAAAACTGTGTGATGAGGTGTTTGGAGAGGAGAATTTTATCGCTTCTGTGGTATGGCAACGTGCTTATGCTCCAGTTAATCTAAATAAACATTTTTCGCCTAATCATGACTACATTCTTGTTTATGCGAAATTGAAAGAAAGCTACGACTTAACTAAGTTACCACGTTCCGAGAAGCAAAACTCGGACTACAAAAATATCGATGACGATCCTCGTGGTCCATGGAAGGCTGGGAACCCTTCGGTAGGGCCTGCTGTGCCACAGAATATTTATGAAGTAACATTGCCTTCAGGGAGGGTTGTTCTCCCTCCTAAGGGACGAAGCTGGCTTTATAGTAAGAAAAGGTTTGAGGAATTGGTTTTGGACAATCGGATCTATTTTGGTAAGGATGGAGATAGTGTGTGGGCGCCAAAAATGTTCCTTAGTGAGGTTAGCCAAGGTGTTACGCCAATGACTCTCTGGCCTTACGCAGAGGTTGGCCATTCGCAAGATGCTACAAAAGCATTGAAGGCCCTATTTGATGACAATAGTTTTTTTGATTACCCAAAGCCTGTTCAGTTAATGAAGCGAATCATTCATCTCGGTTCAAAAGTTGATTCGGAAGATATTGTTCTCGATTTCTTCGCCGGCTCCGCCACCACAGCCCATGCTGTCTTGGATCTTAACAAAGAAGATGGTGGGAATCGCAAATTCATCATGGTTCAACTACCAGAACCGTGCGAAGAAAATACAGAGGCCTATCAGGCAGGTTACAAAACAATCGCCGACATCGGTAAAGAACGTATTCGACGCGTGATTAAGCAGATTGAACAAGAGCAAAAGGAAGCAAGGAACAAGGCTGCTGGTGCCCTGCCCGGTCTTGGTGAGGAAGTTAGAGAACTTGATCTAGGGTTTAAAGTGTTTAAACTGGACAAGTCTAACTTCAAGATTTGGGATGGCTCGGATCCGGATGCCTCGGAGGAAGAACTGGTCAAGCAGCTTCAACTACACATTAACCATATTGATCCTAATTCTAGTCCGGAAGATATTCTCTATGAGCTACTTTTAAAGGCTGGTTATATGCCATCCGAAAAGGTGACCCAAAGGACCATGGTGGGTAAGACTGTCTACTCCATTGCCGATGGCTCTTTACTCATTTGTCTTGACGATGAGATCACGAAAGAACTCATCGGTGAACTAGCCAAGGCTGAACCGAAACAGGTAATCTGTCTGGACCAGAGTTTTAACGGCAATGATCAGCTGAAAGCGAACGCCATGCACACTTTTGCTGCCCAGAACGAAGGAAAAGATAAAGGGGAGCAAATTGTCTTTAGAACGGTGTAGGGGGGGATCGGGTTGAAACCTAAACTAAAACTGAAATTTGACGCAACGCTGGACTTTCAATTGGATGCACTTGCGGCTATTACCGATCTCTTTGAAGGTATGCCTTACGACGAACAAGGTGGAGAGATTTCGCTCGCAAATGGTGCTTTGGCACTGACCGAGCTAGGCCTTGCCAACAATCTAAGCCTTGATGCTGATTTGTTACTAGAAAATCTCCATGCCATTCAAGAACGCAATAATGTACCTAAATCTGATAGTCTTTTGGAGTATCAAGGTGGTTATGACTTTCCCAACTTCTCCATTGAGATGGAAACAGGTACTGGTAAGACCTACGTCTACCTACGCTCTATCTTCGAGCTTAACCAGAAATACGGGCTCAAGAAGTTCATCATTGTGGTCCCCTCCATCGCTATTCGAGAGGGTGTGTTATCCTCCATTAAACTAATGCGGGACCATTTTATGGCCCTTTACAACAATGTCCCCTTTGATTACTTCGTCTATGATTCTAAGGATTTATCAAAGGTAAGGCAGTTTGCCACCAACAATGAGATTCAAATTATGATCATTAACATTCAGGCCTTTCAGCGTGACGTAGGTGATGTTCAGGACTATGCCAAGCTCAGCCCAGAAGAAGAGAAGAAATTGAACATCATCCACCGAGAACAGGATAGAATGTCCGGTAGAAGGCCCATTGAATTTATTCAGGCCACTAAGCCCATTTTAATCATTGATGAACCCCAAAGTGTAGATACTACCCCCAAGGCCAAGAGGGTCATTAGCACTTTGAATCCCTTGACAGCATTTCGCTATTCTGCCACCCATGTGGAGCCTTACAACATCCTGTATAGTCTAGACCCCATTCGGGCCTATGATCTTAAGCTGGTTAAGCAAATTGAGGTGGCTTCCATTCGGGCAGAGGAGAACTTCAATGAGAATTTCATCAGAATTGATAGCATTGGCTACGCTAAAGGAGCTAAAACCCCCCCACGCGAAAGCGACCATTCATGTTGATACACCGAACGGGCCTAGAGAAAAGAGTGTTATCCTTAAACACGGTACAGATCTAAGCGCATTAACTAGTCGCTCCGGCTATGATAGCTATATTGTGACAAATGTCTGTGCGGAACCTGGGTTAGAACAAGTTGAATTCGCAAACGGTAAGTTCTTGAAAGTAGCTGCCGAAGAGGGCGGCATGGCCGATGAGATTATGAAGGTTCAGATCCGACAGACTATCGAAGAACACCTCAAGAAAGAAAAGGTTCTTAAAGACCGTGGTATCAAAGTACTCTCTCTCTTTTTTGTTGATAGGGTGGCCCATTATCGCTGGTATGATGAAGAAGGTAACCCACAAAACGGAAAAATCGCGACTTGGTTCGAAGAGAGCTTTTTAGAGCTTGCGCAGCATCCCAATTACAAGGGATTACTACCCTACGACGTATCAGAACTTCACGATGGCTATTTTTCCGAAGACAAGAAACGTGGTAAAGTCGTTGGTCTAAAGGATACCAGTGGCAAGACACTGGCCGATCAAGATGCTTACAAGCTGATCATGCAGGATAAGGAGACGCTTCTATCCCCCAGCACACCATTGCGTTTCATTTTTAGTCATTCAGCCCTAAGGGAAGGTTGGGACAACCCGAATGTCTTTCAAATCTGTTCTTTAAGGGAAATGGGTACAGAAAAAGAACGTAGACAGACAATTGGTCGTGGCCTACGTTTGCCGGTTGGCTCTGATGGAGAAAGAATCTATGATGAGAGTATTAACAGGCTTACCGTGATTGCCAGTGAATCATTTGAAGAATATGCCAAGGGCCTACAGTCAGAGATGGAAGCAGATATCGGTGGCGGATTCAAGTTCGGGCGTATTCCGAAAATCGCCTTTGCTAGACTTCTTGATGAAAAAACAGATCAGCCCATTGGGCAAGAACGATCGGAATGGATCTGGAATGCACTTAAGGTAGAGGGTTACCTAGACGACGAAGGAAACATTACCCCGAAGTTTACACCAGAAACAGCGGGGTTTGAGCTGCAATTACCTGAAGAGATGGTTCCTCTCCGTTTTGGCATTACCGATGAGATGAAGAGATTTATATTCAAAAACCGTGTGGTGAACTCAAGGGAGCGTAGAACGCTAAAGTTCAACAAACGGATCGAGCTGAATGAAGAGTTCAAGATCCTTTGGGAGCAAATCAACAAGAAAACGCGCTATTCTGTGGAGTTTGAGACGGAAGATTTGATTCAAAGAGCCGTGGACAAGATCCATAAGATGGAGAAAATAAGACCCGTTCGGATTTTTGTCGACAAAGCTGACTTGGATATCACTGAAGCAGGTGTGGAACAAGGACGGGTGAGTGATAGCCGTACCATTCATGTTAAGCCCCATAGTAGTCTACCGGACATTTTGGCTTACTTACAACGTGAAACAGAGTTAACTCGCTGGACCCTGGTGGAGATCCTCAAACGGTCGGGGCGGCTACAAGAGTTCGGCCTGAATCCCCAGACCTTCATGACCGATACCGCTAAGTTGATCAATCGGGCTCTCCGTGAGTTAGTGGTAGATGGAATCAAGTACGAACAGATAGACGGAGAGTGCTACGAGATGAGATTATTCGAGGAACACGAGATCGAGACCTACCTTTCTAAGTTGTACGAGGTTCAATACAATTACGATGCCACCCCTTATGACTATGTACCCTATGATTCCGATGTAGAGCTTCATATTGCCGAGGGTCTTGACGCTGACGAGAAAGTGAAGTTTTTCTGTAAACTCCCGAACTGGTTTGTGGTGCCAACCCCTTTAGGTGATTACAACCCTGATTGGGCAGTGGTTACCGAAGATGATGCTAAGCTTTACTTGGTACGTGAAACCAAGGACACTCGCTATAGAGATGAACGGAGAGAATCTGAGAACAAGAAGATTGATTGTGGCAGGGCCCACTTTGAGGCCCTTGGAGTTAACTTTGACGTTGCTACCGGGATCCATGAGGTACTTTCGAAGTAAAAGTTGGGTAAATTGCCGGAACGGGGGATGAACGAAAAATTAGGGCTGACTGCAAAACCACGATCCTTGCTTACTGAAAAAACGTATCGATCGCAGGGAACTGGGCGAAGTGAGTCATTCCCACTTTGACGGACACCAGATCGTGATCGTATTAAATCACGAGAGGATGTCGATTGTGGGTAAAACAAGTAACAGGTACGATGATGTGTTCAAGTCCCATGCTGTCAGCATGGTGGTAGAGAAAGGGCGACCCATAGGCGCAGTTGCCAAGGATCTAGATGTTTCCGAGCCAGCCTTTAGAAGATGGGTGAAGTTAAGCTACGAGCCAGAGGATTCGCCAACGATTTGCTGAACTTGAAGCTCAAAACAAGTAACTCAAGAAAGAGCTTTCGGATGCAAAGGATACTGTTGAAGTGCTTAAAAAGTCCGTAGCCATTTTCATAAGACCATAGAAGCAGCCAGCAACGGCCTTGATTCGTTCCAGTCTCGGCGTACTATGCTGCAGAAAGAAACCCCAGGAGGCCACACAAGTGCCTGTAAGAACAGAGCTAATCGTTATGGCCACTGCCCATTCCCATGTCTATCTCTCCCTAATGCTTCTTCGCTGGGATTCAACATTCGCCATGTGACAGAAAAGTCCCTGCACGACTTCGGTAACGACAGAAAGCCCTACCTTGCTGTCGCCAGAAGCCGCGAACGGGGTCCGAGAAACTCACAACTCTAGAAGGATTATCACGCAAAAACGTAGAATGCTCACCCGTTAGCCAAGCTTTTACAATTATTGTCATTAGGTTATGTCTGTGTCACCACGTCCGACGCATACAGAGGGAGAGGATTACCACGAAAAGGCGCTTCTATGTTTTGACTATTTTGATGATCCTAGCTCAGTTGCTCACAGCAACTCCTAGGACCTTCGCAGACGGCGAAATCTTGTACGGTGAAGCCATTACCACAGCACGCCTGGAGATTTGGAAAGCTTTGTCGAATGGGGCATCTGCAGCTACCGTCGCTATCATGGACGACAACACGATTGTATACTCTGAGGGTTTCGGAATGCGAAACAGAGAAGAGTCCATCGGCGTTGACACGAGTACCCAATTCAACATCGGATCCATCAGCAAGGTGTTCACCGCATTAGGGGTACTACTTCTATGTGATGACGGTCGGGTGGAGCTTGATAAGCCAGTCACTACTTACTTGCCCGAGTTTTCAATGGAGGATTCGCGGTACAAGGAGATTACGGTGCGAATGCTGCTTAACCATTCTTCCGGGATCGCGGGTACTCGCATGAGTACAGGATTTGGTACACAGAAAAACAGTAGCTACGTTAAGGAGACCTTAGAGGAGCTGGCAAAAGGGAACCTAAAACACAACCCCGGTGAGGTCAGCGTCTACTGTAATGACGGATTCACTGTAGCTCAAGCTCTCATTGAAAAGATATCAGGGATTAGTTACGCCGATTTTTTAAGAACGCGAGTGTTCGCGCCGGTCGGCATGACGAATTCCAGTTGCTATTTCTTTGATGACAACCCGAACATTGCTTACCAGTACGACCCCGCAACCGGTAGGGTGTTACCAAAAGAATACGTCAACATTATGGGATCCGGCGGGATATCTTCTACTGCAGAAGATCTATGTCGCTTCTCGCAGACGTTGTGGGCAAACCCTCTGCTCGAAGGGGCAACCCTAGAAGAGTTCATGCTGCCGCAGTATGGTCCGCTGACAGTTCCCGGCGGTGTACCATTTTATCGCTACGGGCTGGGCTGGGACAGTGTAGAATTGGAGGAGTTCGTAGAGCAAGGCGTCAAGGTTTTGGCGAAATCCGGCGGAACCATACAGTTCAACTCGGAGCTCTATGTAGCGCCCGATGAAAAGTTGTCGGTAGCCCTAGTTTTTGCCGGTCCTGCAGACCCTGCCACCATCTGCACAAGAATCCTGCAAGCAGTGATGGAAAGCAAAGGCATTCTTGAGAAGGCAGAATCGCAGGGAAAACCAACGCCCAAGGCGACGGATATGCCCCGGGAACTACTAAGCTACGCAGGCTATTATGGCAACTACCAAGGCCTGATCAAAGTGGAATTCGACATCGGCACCAACGCCATGAAGTACTTTAAGTATGACAATGGCGCATTTGTTCTTGCTGCCCAATTCCCCTATCTGGAAGATGGCTTCCATCTAGACGGGGTACAGAGACTTACCTTTGAGGAGGACGCAGGTGGAACGAGATTTATCGTAGTTCACGTGGGCAATTCTATAGGGGAAGTAGTATTCGCCCAAGAGATCCCACAGGGGAATTCGGCCCTAGCTGGCAGCGCATTTGAAGATAAGGTTTGGCTTCCTCGCAATCTCACATCCTTCGAATTTGTCCCATTCGTGATGACTTCTGGGACTTTGCCGGAGCTACCCGGCTATATCCACCTGGATAATGTGCCCTATGCCCTAGTTGACGAATACTCAGCGGCTATGGCCCTCTCGCACGCAAGAGATCTCGTTGAACCGGTGATAACTGAACGCGATGGAGAGCTGTGGCTCGAAGCCGGTGGTCATTTATTTTCCGATGCTTCAAAGATCATACCGTTTGATCCCTATGAAGAGGTTTTCATCGGAACCGATGGTTATAATGAATGGCGCCTGGTGGAAACAGACCATGTGTTAAATACCAAGATCCCTATCGGAGGAAGGCTACTGGTGTTTTCGTCCATGGGCGAGCTTGCCTACGATAGCTTGACTAAAGGCGAGAAGGCGGTCTATGTGGAGGGCGGAAGCCATGTGGGTTTTATCGGTGAATCAGGCAGCGTATTCGTTCCTACACACAGGCCATAACCCTAATCTATAACATTAGGCCGTCTGAACTCGTGGAGAGGGGGAGAACCTATGTCGGGTGTGGCCGAAAAAAGAACTCTCAAACGATTGGCCACTCTTACCTGCATTTTCGTCCTGCTATTTCCCGGATCGGCGATGGCTAATGCCAGTCCGTATGCAGGCATAAGGGAATCGGCTGCAAGCATAGCCAAACTGTTCGTGAGTGATTATGGTGTGGATAGCTTGCAGTACAACCTGCTTTATGATAATGAGAACATCGTCTCGGGCACCACTGGCAGATTTAATAAAAACGACTCCCTGCCTGTCACGGAGGCTTCCATCTACGGAATTGGTTCTACCAGCAAAATGTTTACAACCGTTGCGGTGATGCTGCTTGTGGATCAGGGTAAGCTGGATTTGGATAAACCCGTCACGTTCTACCTGCCCGACTTTGTCATGTTGGATGCGCGGTATAAAGAAATTACCGTTCGCATGCTGCTCAACCATTCCTCGGGACTGATGGGCTCTAGGTACACTAATGGCGGTCTTTTTGATGACCCTAACACTTTTAACCACGATACTCTGTTGATGGCGCTAGCAGGACAAAGACTTAAAGCCAATCCAGGAGCATACTCCGTCTATTGTAACGACGGATTCAGCCTGGCAGAGCAGATTGTTGAAAGGGTCAGCGGCTTGAACTTCTCCGAATTTGTCAGGGAAAACATTGCGAAACCTTTAGGACTGAGTCATACCTTTACTCCGCAGGACGATTTTGACCGAGGATTGATGGCCAGAACCTTCCTTCGAGGCGATGAAACGCCACGAGAAACGCTCAATTTGATCGGTTCGGGTGGCATCTATTCAACAGCAAGAGACCTTTGTGTATTCGGTCAGGCTTTTATGGATACCCCAGGTAACAGCGTGGCACAGGGTCTTTTGTCTCTGGCCACAAAGGAGGCTCTTGCGCAAAAGGAATACCTGCAAGGGATGTGGCCTGCTCAAAAAGACAGTCTATTCGGTTATGGGTTGGGCTGGGACTCCGTTGATCTCTATCCATTTAACCGCCATGGAATCCAAGGCCTTGCTAAAGGTGGAGACACCAACCTGTATCACAGCTGCCTAATTGTGCTACCAGAACAGAACATGGCTTTTGCCGTAGCAATGTCAGGGGGTTCCTCCATATATGGCGAAATGATGGGGTTATCTTTGCTACAGCAAGTCCTTCTTGCCACCGGAGAAATCGATAGTATTCTTCTACCGAAGGAGGAAGCGACGTTCGAAGGTGCTCCCATGCCGTCTGAGTTGACTTCTTACGCTGGTCTTTACAAAAACAATAGCCTCATCAGAGAAATAAGAATCGATCAGAACGGCACGCTGTCGCTTATTGCAGTAACACAGCAAGATCTCCCTGACGAAACTTTCATCTACCAGTCATCAGGGGAATTTGTTAATGAAGACAAAAGCAAAAGGCTGACGTTTGTCGAGGAAGAAAATGGCGAAACGTATCTACGTATAGTAAGTATCCCTGCCGGGTCTGGAGCAGCGGGCCATAATCACCGTCTATGATTCTGTAAAAACGTTACCTAATCCAGTAGACCTAAACGTCCAGCAAGCCTGGGATGACCGTAGCGGCACATACCATATAGTCAACGAAATCAGAACCAGCCAGTGCTACTACAGTTTAGCCGCATGCACTATGGAATTGTCCACCAATGAGCGTTTGCCTGGTTACTTCGGGCCATACAAAATCGATGATCTGAATCACGCAATTCAAGATGCCCGCATACCTGTCATGGATGGCCGAGATAATGACCTACTGTGCTTCAAAATTGAAGATGGTGAGGAGTATCTAGCCAATACCAGCTCGATCTGGCTCAGCGGAAAGAACATTCCGGAGATGGAGGCAGGTGAAGATGTCACTTGCACAATAGGGCAAAGTGGCTATGCCCGCTGGTATTCTATTAGAAAAGAGGATGCAGGCAAAAGGATGACTGTCAAGCTACCCACGAGGGGCGCATTTGCAGTATATGACAGCTCAGAGTGCATGTACTTCTCTACCGTATCAGGTAATCGGCCGGTTATACTTCCTGCAGAAGGGAAAATTGTCTTCATAGGCGATGTCCCCGGTACCCGGTTTTCTGTTACGATTGACTAGGCTGACTTGGTATAATGGAAGACTTTACATGATCAGGTAAGGTGAGAATTCTAAATGTGGCGAACCCTCCTACAGATCGTATGGGGGGATTTTTGGTGCGGTATTGGAAAGGTATACGGCATTTATTCGTTGTGGTCACATGTATAGTCAGTTTTGGACTACCCCTACAAGCATTGGTTAGTACGGAAGATGGTATGTGGCAAGAACTAGCTGTAACCGAGTTGGGGCAGTATCTTCCCGATACATCAATAACATGGGAGACTTTTGTTTGTGCTTCAGTAAGGTTTCTTACATTTGAGAAGGCTGATGTTCCCTTAGCAATTGCCAAAAAACATGGTTATTTGCCCACGGGTGATATGTCGGAACAAATTACCTATAGAGAGGCTATAGACTTTGTGCTTAAGCTAATTGGAGCAGAAGCTGATGGGGCCCAGAGCCTAGAGAACATTGATTATCCTTTTCATCCTAAACAGACGGTTTCAACAGCCCAGGCAGGTGAACTACTTGCCAGGGAAAGATTGGCTTGGTATTCGATCTTGGAGTCCGAATCATCGCAAGAACCTATTCGTGCCGCCGATTGTTATCTCACTTCGTCTACCTTTAAGTTTTCCGCGGACGAAACAAAGCTGGTTTTTGACGCAGCTGGGCTTCCTCAGGTGGTGGAACTAAACGATGGAGCAAGACTTCCCTTTGATCCGGATCTTTTGGCACAGGAGCAACAAGAAGCCTTGCCCACCATTGTAGGTCAAAGCCTAAGCGGGGTATACGGATAATGCTGGGCAACTGCGCATTTTAAACGTTGAGGAGCGTGCCCAATGCCGAATTGGAAAGAACTAAGGCGATACAGATCACTACTACTTCCGAAAAGTGGAAGCGGACGGAACGATTCGACGCACGAAGATTTCGAAAGGCTCAGGAGAGGTTCGTTACTATCTTTGGAAAGAGATCTTGAAAAGCAATTTGGTGTAACCGAGGAATACTTCAATAGGATCGTTTGAAACATACGGGATTGTCGTGTTAGCGTGAGTTTACAAGAAAAAGCCTAAGTAGGACAGGAAGCTTTTTTCGGTGGAAAAGCATCCTGTTGCATTTCAGTCATACCCCTTGACTTGGCTACTGACAGTTGCGGGGAAAAGCCAGTTTTCGGTCTTCTCTTACCGCACTTCGGGCAGGAATCATGAGGAAAAGTGGGGAAACAGCATACATGAAGATGCTTCCGAATTACTCAGAGCTTGCAGCGAGGGGTGTTTAGAGATGTTGGTATCAGAAGTTCGAGACGTTCTGAAGAAGTATCAAGAGGAAGATTTGCGGTTACTCTTGGTGGAAATGTACAAGGCTATGCCCAAAAAACTGAAGGAAGATAAGGAGATCGACATGTTGCTCCAGGATGTCCATGGATACATGAGTGCCAGAAAAGCACCAAAGGCCCAGGAGCGACAGATAGACCTAGAAAGCTTAAAATTTAGGATTGACCAGTTTGTGGAGTATGCTTATAACCAGTATTACTATGCCCCTAATAGCTATGTGCACAAAAAAGACAGGCCGAAGTGGAGATTTCAGGTACGAGCGTTTATCAAGGATTTACAGACTTTTCCGGCGGATAGTGAAGAGGGAAAAATTGCTACAGACTTGCTGCATAAGCTCTATGAAATGCTGAGCTATGCTTGCGGTTACTACATTTTCTCGACAGATAGCCCCTTTGGATCCGTTGGAACAAAGCAAGTTACATTGCTTGATCTGGCCATCTCCCGGAAGCTGGCAAGTGGTCTAAGCAAGGAATCCTTAAAGTCAGCGATTGCCCTGGCCATAAACAGCAGGGTTGATCGGGAAACACTCGATTCATGCTTAATTTCTGTACTGGTTGATAATCTAAAAACTCCAGATGCTAGAGAAAGTGCCATTGAGCAGTGTGTAGAGTTGAAAAAGGAACTGGAGAAGGCAAAAACCGCTTCATCCAAGAAGAGGAACCGGGGTTACTACCAATATGAACAGGAAAGAAAGCTCAATAACCTTGTGGAAATGGTTTTTAGAATACAAATGGACTTACGTGAGTATGAAAAGGCCATCAGTTATTTTAAACGCAGTTATATCGAACAAGATCAGGAAGTCACCTTGTACGTATTATTGGACCTACTAGGAGAATATGAGGTTCAAGACTACTGGATAAGAGAGTATAACGAGGCGATGAAAAGGGGAGTTACGCCCCGGGAGTCATTACAGAGAATGTATGTGGCTATGCAAAAAGAGGACAAGATCCGGGAGTACATCTTCTAGCTAGAGCAGGAGTACCATTGTAGGATGTGGGGCTGATCGCCGGAGAACAAGAGTAGGGAGGATACGAAAGTGGCGAGAATAGGGCGCAACGATCCTTGCCCATGTGGGTCAGGTAAGAAGTACAAGAAGTGTTGTATTGATAAACCTCTGGTCAGCAAGGCAGATGGAACAGTTACAGTCATGGACGATCAAACGCTTCAGGCAAAAACGAACTTGGAGCAAGGCTACGGATGTTTCTATAGCGGAAAAGAAGAAGAGGCCTTGCAATACTGGCAACCGCTCTGGGATGACTATGTCAAAGACGAATTACTTAGTACTCCTCTTAAAGATTTCGATGCCCATGTGCCGAGCCACGAGTTTATGGCCAATTGGTTCATCGAGTATCCGATGGTCTTGCAAAATAAGATCAGAGGAGACGCAGGTTGTGGGGAGCAGTTACTGCAATACTGTGACAGCATGCTGAAAAACGGCAAGGGAATAGGGCCAGAGTTGAAGGAGCAGATCGAACTCGCTAGAGCAGCGGCACTCTCGAGCCTCGGCCGTAGCGAAGAAGCCGATCAGGAGTACGAGAGGTTGAGCAAGATATATTCGGGGAGCCTCGCTCTCTACGTCGAGTGGAGCAGTCATCTACAGACAATCTCAAAAGATGAGGCGCGAAAGGTCCTGGAACTAGGACTAAAGAACTGTCCCGATCCCAGCGATCAAGAAGCGCTAGAAGATCATCTACACTATCTCAATTCTCTCAGTGACAATTGAGCTGAGAGTTCCAGCTCACAAACTGAAATGGGAGACGTTTCCACCGCAATCGACTCCGGTAGCTCCTCCAACGTTCCTAGGGTGCTGCAGAGGATTATGCATATTAATGGTTTGAAATCCGAACCCTGGGACGCATGGAGCTAGGCCCAAGGAAGATTAAGAAACCTATTAGGGGCTAAATAGATAAGTCCTGTCAACCCAACCAAGACACCCCGCTCCAACGTTCGCAGGAATCCTCTTACTTGGGGTAGAAACACTCAATAAGGACCCAGGGTAATCATGGAAGGGGAGGTGAGGGACATGGTATCATTAGCAATGTTGCTGGTGGCCGTGGTTGCCGTCTTTTATCATCGCAAGAAGACAAGCTATACCTTGGATGTGAGAATCGAGCCGGAGGGAGCAGCTAGGATCTCTAATATCGTCTACAGGAAGGGGCGCGGATTTGTTGGGGCTGCGTTTTCCCTCGAAATAGAGGAAGGTTTTGTGCTACACAGATGGACTGGCACTCTGCCTAGACTGGAAGGATATGACCCAGCGCGATGGTATGATAGCAAGAACAACAAGGTGTACCTAGAAATCGATAGGAATGAGAAGTTGACCCTGCATTTTGAACGCAGGTCTTCAAACGAGATCGCCATTCAAGAATAACCAAAACCTCACTATTACTAGAATATTAAGGAAACTTTGATTTTTGGGGAGCAGTTACTGTAACGTTGTGACAGCATGCTAGCATGGTTGGAAATTAAGCAGCTATGCTCATTAGGTGGGTATCAACTGAAGATAAGCCGGCATGGATGCAACTAGCAAGAGCTGTCGCTGAGCTCTTTGACAGCCCTACGATGCCCGCGGACGGATCCTTTCGCGACTATACTGCCCGAAAGATTAGCAAATTTGTGGCACTTATCGCTATAGACAGAATGACCGGCCAGTGCCTTGGGGTTATCGCATTTTCCAGATCAAATAATCGCATTTCATGGTTTGCAGCCAGACCTAAGAGGACAGGCGGCACAAAGCATCTACCAACAGGCCGGATTTACTGATCAAGATGTTTTTACGAACGAAAACGGCAATAACGTTTGCTACTGCAGAAAAAACAGGACAAGGGAATCTATTTGGTACAAGTATGGTTTGCACAGAATGCAACTGATCAACGCCCACGGTGGTCCCGAATTGCGTTTTGCCTGGACCCCGAATCCTCAAGCTATTCTAGCGGTTGATTTGGGTATTGCGGTTTTGTCTGTTAACTTCCGTTTTTCGTTAGACTATGGAACTGTCTATCTTGATGCGGGAAAAAATGATACATTACTTCCACAAAGGGATCTTCATGCTGCCGTCTTGTGGGCTATAGAAATGGGCATTGCCGATCCCTCTCGAATCGGCATCATGGGGCATTCCTATGGGGGATATTCGGCTGTCTATCAAGCTGCTTCCTATCCCGACCTTTATTGCGTGACTATTCCCTAGATGGGTGTATGGGATTGGAGTAGCCTAGGGGAAGAACTGGTACAAGGTGAACCAGTCCCAGCGGACCATCTGCGCACAGGCCCAAGGCCCAATACTGGCTTAGCTACAGGGAATAGCCGTGGAAACTGAAGTGGCGGTTCCCTACCCTGTTGTGGGATTTAGGAAACACTAGCCGCGTGGCATCATAGAGAGTGGCTCGGAAAACACCACGGTGGTTGTCCGGCCTAGGCTGTATGTACCGGGTTTCTTGGTCTTTTTCCTTTGCGCAGAAGGAAAGGAATAACCATCACTTTGTGATATAATGATCCTAAGGTTGAAATCTCAGCAAAAGGGGGCTGGAGGAAGATGAATGCTATGTACTTGGTGACGGGGGTCGCAGGACACCTAGGGAACGCTATTGTCCGCCAACTGTTGGAGCAAGGTGAGAAAGTGCGCGGTCTGGTGCTGCCAAGGGAACAAACGGAGGGCAAGTCTCTTGATGGCGTGGAGCTGTTTGCTGGAGACATTACCCATCGCGAATCTCTCCGGCCCTTTTTCACTACATCTGATAGTGCACCTGTAGTGGTCATTCACTGCGCAGGAATCGTCTCCATAGCCTCCAAGGCTCAAAAGAAGGTGCATGACACCAATGTGGGCGGAACTCAAAACATCATCGCGCTCTGCAAGGAATACCAAGTGCAGAAGCTCGTTTATGTCAGTTCCGTGCACGCAATTCCCGAGTTGCCCCATGGAGAGACGATTTCAGAAGTAGAACGTTTTCATCCCGATCTAGTGACTGGTCCCTATGCCAAAACAAAGGCTGAAGCCACTGCGCTAGCCTTGGAAGCTACCTCGGATGGGCTAGACGTGAGCGTCGTTCATCCCTCGGGGATTGTTGGTCCCTATGACTATGGCCGCGGACACACCACTCAGCTGATTCTAGACTATTGCTCAGGGCGCCTACGTGTTGGTATTAAAGGAGGTTATGACTTCGTGGATGTTCGTGATGTAGCCAGTGGCACCATTGCAGCCTCAAGGTTAGGCCGGCCAGGCGGTTGCTACATTCTCTCCAATAGGTTTGTTCCCATCCCCGAATTCATGGATCTGCTACATGGGATCACGAGGCAATCCAAGACAAGCTGCTACCTTCCCTTATGGGTTGCGAAACTCACTGCGCCCGTGTCAGAACTGTATTGTGCTCTGCTTAAGCAACCTTCATTGTACACCGCTTATTCCTTATACACATTGTCCAGCAATGCACGTTTCACTCACGAAAAAGCCAGCAGGGAGTTGGCGTATAAGGTCAGGTCCTTTCAAGAGACTGTGGAAGATACGGTGGCATGGCTAAAGGCACAGGGCAGGATTCTGACCCTAGCAAAGTAAGGGCATATTGAAGGATTATTCATAGAACATCGGTGATGCTTTTATCTTTAAGCTTAGACAGCAAGGTAGTGGCTGAAAGCCGGAAGGTTGAAAGGATATACAGATCCGAAATCCCCAATCGGGAGGGCTGACGTGACGTGTTGGACTGCACGGAAAGCAACATCGCTGTAGGCGCATTGCCTTAGAAAAGTCCATACAGACGCTGCATGACGAGAATCGTGCAGCGTCGTCTTATATATACAGGTTTCTAGGGATCTAAACAGTTTTCTTCTTGAACTCATCGAAGGCTGCGTGCATCTTTTGTTTCTGCCGGTCGTCAGCGAAGGAGAGATTGGCAGCATTGCGAAACAGGGCCTCTAGATCGGGGCGAGATTTGGGCCCTTTTCGCTAATCTGCGGATTGTGTTGGTGGGTATAGAACCATCAAGGTGGCAGTGAAGATCTATTTTGGGCATCTGTACAATATACTGCACGGTTCAGTATTGTTTGTCTCGAGAGAAAGTGAATAGCAGCCCAACGTTTGTTAGATACTAAGCTCAATGACAAACAATGGAAAGCGAGTATGAAATTTGAGGTATCTACTGAGAAAGCTGAAGTTTTTGCTGTCAATGCAAGGCAAAGCGGAACAAGAAGATGAAGATGACCTAAAGCTACGTGAAAAACTGAGTCCCCATCTTAAGAATAATTTAGAGACTATCCAAGTGTTATTCGGCAACAGCTGCGATATCACCATGCGCGAGTTTAACTTTGGGAGCAAAAGCCAGGTTCACGCCGCTCTTGTTTTTATTGATGGTCTAGTAGACAAAAGAGTGATTAACGAAAGCATTGTAAGGCCATTAATCTATGATACCCATTTGATCAGAAACCGGGCCTTAGACGAAAGTAATATCAAAGTCATCTTGCGGTCTTTCCTCGCGGTAGGCGATGCTAGTGAAAAGACGATATTCAGTGAGGTTCTTGAATCTTTGTTATATGGAAACGCCATTTTTATGCTGGAGGGTAGTGATCATTGCCTGGAGATAAATGCTAAAGGTTGGAAAACTCGTGCGATTAATGAACCTAAAGTGGAGCAGACAGTGCGCGGGCCAAGGGAAGGCTTTACTGAGACACTGTGCACTAATATGGCCATGCTACGCAGAAAGATTCAAAGCCCAAACCTGGTTTTCGAGCAAATGGTACTGGGTAAACGTACTCATACACTGGTCTGCCTTGCTTACGTCAATGGTACAGCTCCTCCCGCCTTGGTTGAAGAAGTGAAACGTCGCCTCACACTCATCAAGACTGATGACATTCTCGAGTCTGGGTATATTGAGCAGTTCATAGAAGATGCCCACTACTCGCCGTTCGCCACCGTTGGAAACAGTGAAAAGCCCGACCGGGTGGCTGCTCGCATGCTAGAAGGGCGCGTGGCCATCCTGGTGGATGGCACCCCCTTTGTCCTTACCGTTCCCTCACTCTTTATCGAAGGCTTTCAGGCATCAGAGGATTATTACTCCCGTCCCTATTACGCGAGTTTTGTTCGGATAATTCGGTTCATTTCCTTTGGTATTACCCTGTTAGCACCAGGCATATATGTTGCGTTAGAGAGCTTTCACCCTGAATTGATTCCTACTCCACTAGTGCTCACAATGGCTTCAGCCGTAGAAGGTACCCCTTTTCCCGCAGCTGTAGAAGCATTACTCATGATAACTGTCTTTGAATTACTCAGAGAAGGCGGTATTCGCCTTCCGGCCACCATCGGTCCTGCACTAAGCATCGTAGGGGCCTTGATCATTGGCGATGCCGCGGTAAACGCGGGATTAATTGGAGCCCCTATGGTCATTGTCGTTGCAATTACGGCGGTATCGTCGTTTTTGGTGATGTCCCATACCGATGCGGTGACTCTTTTGCGCTTTGGTCTAACCATTATGGCGGGGTTACTTGGGATATATGGCCTGGGCGTTGGGATAATAGCTCTATTGTTTCATCTTTGCTCGCTCCGTTCCTTTGGCGTAACCTATTTATCGCCTATTGCTCCGATTTCGTGGGCACATATAAGGGATAGTCTTATCCGCGCACCACTAAGTCTCCTCTCGATCCGACGACCGGTCATTCCAGAATTGGATCCCGAGCGCGAATCCTTCCGCCTTGATCAAGACAAGCTAAGCAGGGACTGATATAGAACGGGTCATAGAGGCAAAGTAGACATATTCGGGAGGAGGCTTACAGATGCCTAAGGTCAAGAAGCGCTATAGAATAATGGTATTTGTTATCTTACTTCTTCAATCATTATTCACTATGGGCTGCTGGGACCGTGTTAGTCTAAGCAAGCGAGCCATCGTAGTTGGAATGGGCTTTGATAGCGGTCCCCAGGAGGAGAAAATCTTAATTAGCGCGCAAATTGTTGATCCGACAAATGTGAGAACGCCCCGGAGCGGTGGAGGTGGAAACGAACCGCCGTTTTGGATTGCGACGAGTCAGGGCACCACAGTATTTGAAGCCATCAGAACAATGACCCATGTTTCTCCCCGTAAGTTGTTCTTTCCCCATAACCAAGTCATGATTTTTGGGGAAGAACTTGCGAAAAGGGGTCTTAAAGATCATCTTGACATGCTAATGCGAGATTATGAATTTCGTGAAACCAACTGGATTCTTGTTTCGGAAGGAAAAGCTCAGGATATTTTAGCCACAGAGACCAGAATCAACAACATCCCTGCTTTTTTCATTCGCGATTTGATTATTGAGCGCAGGTTTAGTTCTCAATTTGGAGTCATTAACATTAAGGATCTTTCACAAAGAATTTTGAGT